>LFCP01000004.1 GCA_001189155.1 Parcubacteria bacterium C7867-006
GATGAGGTTGCTAACGCTGCGTTAACTAGACTAGATAATAGACTGACAGCACTATCAAATAGGTTAGTGTTTTTTGATGTTTTACTTTCAAAAATTCCAACTAATAAACAAAAAGCTTTTCTTAAAGATAAAACTCTAAAACATTATCATTATTTTTTGAAGAAAACTTTTGATAGCGCAAAATATGTACTTTCTGAAAAAGAAGAGCAGATGACAAGTCTATTGTCTCAAACAAGTTACTCTATGTGGGTTGATGGTCAGGAAAAACTTTTGAGTAGTCAGGTTGTTGATTTTAAAGGTGAGAAAATGCCAATACAAAAAGCAATCTCCCTTGTTTCTGAATTACCAAAAGAAGACAGGGATGTATTGTCAAAAAAAATCAGTGAAGTTTTGAAATCTGTCAGTCATTTTGCTGAAGCAGAGATTAATGCTGTTTATAACTTTAAAAAGGTAATGGATGAGAGAAGAGGTTTCAAAAATCCATACAGCAGTACAGTTTTAAGTTATGAAAACAACGAGAAGAGTGTGATGCTTTTGGTTGATTTGATTACTAAAAATTTTAAAATTGCGCATAGGTTTTATCGTTTACACGCTAAACTTTTGAAACAAAAGAAACTCTCAGTTTCTGATCGTGGAGTAAAAATAGGGGAGATAAAGAAAAAATTTGATTTCGATACATCAGTTTCTATAGTAGGAGATATATTTTCAAAAGTTGGTGGTCAGTATAGAGAAATATTTGATAAGTTACTTTCAAACGGTCAGGTTGATGTTTATCCCAAAAAAGGTAAATCAGGCGGGGCTTACTGCGCAAGCGGTTATGATACTCCAACATTTGTATTACTAAATCACGTGGATGAACTTCGTTCTCTGGAAACTTTGGCTCACGAGATGGGGCACGCAATACATTCAGAGTTATCAAAACGTCAACCAATGATTTATCAGAGTTACTCAACTTCGACTGCTGAGGTGGCAAGTACATTTTTTGAGCAGGTTGTAATGGATAAAATAGAGGATCATTTATCAAAAGATGAGAAAATTGTTTTGCTTCACAATAGAATAATGGGTGATATAGCAACTATTTTTAGACAGATTGCTTGTTTTAACTTTGAATTAGAATTGCATCAAAGGATTAGGGTAGAAGGGCAACTTCCAAAAAATGAGATCGCTAAACTTTTACAAAAACATCTCGCTTCTTATCTCGGGGATGCTTTTGATGTTACAGAAGACGATGGTTATTATTTTGTAAATTGGTCTCACATCAGAAGATTTTTCTATGTTTACTCATATGCTTACGGTCAGTTGGTTAGTAGGGCATTATTTGAGAACTGGAAAAAAGACAACTCATATGCTGATAAGATAGAGCAGTTTCTATCAATGGGTGGTTCAATGAGTCCAGAAGACATATTCAAAAAAGTTGGTATTAATGTAAATAATCCAGAATTTTTTGAATCTGGTCTTAAAAGTATCGAAAAAGATATAGAAAAGTTAGAAAAACTAACAAAATAATTAACTTTTTTATTTTTTCTGGTATAATTAAGTTACTAAATAAATTTTAATTTCTGGAAATGAAAAAATTCCATTATTACATTCCTATTTTTCTCCAGAAAGTTGGTTATATTGTATTCTCTGTTTTATATAAAACTTTTCTGAAGATAGAAATAAGGGGGAAGGAGAATTTTGTAGGTTTAAGAGGCCCAGTCATTATTGCTGCAAACCACACTAGTGAGTTAGATGTAACAACAGCATCAATGCTTTTACCATTTTTCTCTCCACTTCTACCTATATATTTCGTTTCTGACCCAAAGGAAAAATTCAAGACATTTGGTTGGAGAAACTATATATATGGAGGTATATTTTTTAATTTGTTGGGTGGCTATGCGATACATTCAGGCCACAAAGACTATGCGATATCATTAACTGATCATATTGAATTATTGAAAAAGGGAAGAACTGTTTATATCTTCCCAGAGGGTAAAAGGACTTTGGATGGAAATCTAAGTCCAGCCCGTGGAGGTCTCGGTTTTCTAGCGTTTCAATCAAAAGCTACAGTCGTTCCGGTTGCAATAAACACTTTTCATGCGCTCAGCTGGAAAGTGTTTTTGTTAAGAAAAAGAAAAGTGGTGATTGATATTCTGAAACCAATAAAAGCAGATGAACTTTTCATAACAGATAATCCAACTGTTGATGATTATAGGCGTGCATCACAGTTAGTTATGGATGTGATTAGAGAGAAAATATATAAATAAAAATATGTCTGATAAATCAAACACTTTAGGATATCATGACAGTTTGTTTTTAAGGTTTATGTATATTTTTATTAAATTAACTCTAGGAACTATCGTTAGAGTAATTTGGGTCTTAGAAGTGCACGATATGAATAGGATGCCAAAAAATGGACCTCTAATTGTTGCTTTAAATCATCAAAGTTTTTTTGATTTTTTGTGTTTTGTTGCAGTATCTCCAAGAAAAATACATTTTTTATCAGCAGAAAAATTTTTTTCACATATTTTATGGGGCCCATTGGTCAAGTTAACTAGTCAAATAAAAGTTGATAGATTTGTTCATGATAAAAGTGAAATTCATAAGATAGTTTATGACCATTTGGAATATGGAAAGGTTGTAGCTATTTTCCCCGAGGGGACAAGATCTCCTCATCAGAATGATATGCTGCCTGCTTTTACTGGTGTTGCTGAATTTGCAATAAGAGGAAATGTCCCAGTTCTACCTGTTGGCATTAAAGGAACATATGAAGTAATGGCTAAACACGATAAAAGTCCTAAATTCAAAAAAATTGTTACAATACATATTGGTGAACCTGTGTATTTTGCGGAATACCATCATTCAAAATTGGACAAAAAAACTTTTAGAACTATTACCAACAGTATAATGATAGAAATATCTAAATTATCAGGTAAAAATTATCCGCATTTAGAATATATAGACGAATGAAAGAACTAGTTATATTAGATATTGATAACACTATTTTGAAAGGATTTAGCCAAGGTCTTTTTGTTGATTATTTATACAAAAAGGGTCAAATTTCTTTTTTTCAGAAAATTTTAATAGTATTTTGGTTTGTTTTATATAAAATTGGTTTTATTAAAAACCCAAAACCTGCAATGGAGTATGGTTTATCATTTATTAAAAATAAAACTCTCGGGGAGGTAGATGAGACCGTGGATGACTTTTTTAATACAGTTTGGATTAAAAAAATATATCCTGAAATGGAAAAAATTATTAAGGATCATCAAAATAAAGGCAGAACATTAATTTTAGTATCAAATGCACCAGATGTTTTGGTTGAAAAACTAGCTAATTATTTAAAAATAAGTGAATGGGTTTCAACTGAGTTAGAAGTTAAGAATGGAATCTATACAGGAAAAATTATTGATGAGATAATGTATGGTGAGCAAAAAATAAAAGGACTGAATAAATATATAAACGACAGAGGTTTGTCTTTAGAAAATTCTTGGGGGTATGGAGACCATGATACTGACATGTTTTTGCTTTCAGAAGTATCTCATCCGGTTGCAGTTAATCCCTCCGGTGGTTTAAGAAGTTTCGCTATAAAAAATAATTGGCAAATATTGAAAACTAAAATATGAATATATTTGGTATAACAAGCATAATGATTTTCTTTTCAAGTATAGGTTTTGGTCTTTTTCTTTATTCTTCAAATAGAGAATCAAATTTAAATAAGTCTTGGTTTGTTGTATCTATTTTTGTTGCTCTTTGGGGTCTTGCTCTTTATGGAGTGACTTCTACAGATAATGAGAGTGTAGCTTTGAATTGGCAATATTTACTAGACATTTCTGCATTAATGATTCCAGTTACATATTTTTCTTTTGTTTGTAATTTAATTAAAGTAAATTTTAATTTTTTAAGAAGAACAATTTTATATTTTGGGGCTGTTTTAGCTATATTTACAGTCACACCATATTTTAAAATTGGTGTTATGAATAAGTACGGTTTTCATTGGATTAATCCTGGGCCTTATTACATAATATTTCCTATTTTTTTTGCAACAGTAACTTTTCTATCATTAGCTTTACTAATTAAGGCTTATATAAAAACAAATGACTTGTTATTTAAAGCCCAAATCAGGAATACTTTGCTAGCTGGGGTAATTGGTTTTGGTGGTGGGATTACAAATTTTTTCCCACAGGTAATTAATATATATCCATTCGGAAATTATTTTGTTTTACTGTATGTATTTTTTATGAGTTATGGTGTTATAAAGTATAAACTACTTAGTAGAAAAATTATTTCTGCTCAATTGTTAAGTGGGGCTATTGTTTTGGTATTTTTATTTAACCTATTGCAACCAGATTCAATAGTAAATTGGGCGATAAAACTTTTGCTTTTTATTCTTATACTCGTTTTTTCTATTTTGTTGGTTAGGGGTGTTTATAAGGAGGTTGAGCAGAGAGAGAAAATACAAAAATTAGCTGATGATTTACAAAAGGCGAATCAGGGTCAGGCAAGTCTTATGCATTTTATGAACCACCAGGTGAAGGGGCGGTTGGGTAATATTAAAAATATTTTTGCCGAGCTTTTGACTGATGACTACGGGACAATGCCTGATGACTCAAAACCACTTTTGGAAAAAGGTTTAGATGAGGCAGATATTGGTGTGAATTATGTTCAGAATATTTTGAAAGGAGCATCAGCTGAAAACGGAACATTGCCATATGATATGAAACCGATGGATTTAAAGTCCACAGTTACAGAAGTTTTTGAAAAACAAAAAGATAAAGCAGAGGCTAAGGGTCTAAAAATTGATCTAGATGTTTCTGACGGAGACTATTCGATGACAGGAGACTCTCTTGAGTTGGGTGAGGCCGTGAGAAATCTAATAGATAACTCCATAAACTACACTATTGAGGGAAGTATAAAATTGCATCTATTTAATAATGGGAATTTTTTAAGGTTAGAAATAAAAGATACAGGTGTCGGGCTTTCTCCTGAAGACAAAGCAAAATTATTTAAATCCGGTGGTCGTGGAGAAGAATCAATAAAAATAAACACGAACTCAACTGGTTACGGTCTAGTGTTTGTAAAAGGTGTAGTGGAGGCTCACAAAGGTAAAGTTTGGGCAGAGTCAGAAGGCCGTGGTAAAGGTTCTGCATTTATAGTAGAGTTACCAAAATAATGGCTCAGGAAAATGTTTGGGAAAGGGAATATAGAAAATCAAAACTTTTAACAAAAGAGAACAAACCACAGTCAGATGTGGTTCGTTTTGTTCAGTTTTTAAAAAAGGAAGAAGGACTAATTCCTGAAAATTTAAGTATTTTGGATCTTGGTTCTGGAACAGGAAGAAATAGTTTTTATTTTGCAGAAATAGGGAATAAGGTTTTGGGTTTAGAAATATCAAAAACTGCAATAGAAATAGGAAATGATAATGCAAAAAATGCTGGTTTGAATGTTAAGTATATAAAGCAAAGCATTGGAGAAATATTTCCATGTGACAGTGAGTCAGTTGATGTTGTTTTAGACGTTACATCATCCAACTCCTTAAATGAGTCAGAAAGGGAAGTGTTTCTATCTGAAACAAATCGTGTTTTAAAAAGTGGAGGGTATTTTTTTACAAAAGCTCTGTGTAAAGATGGTGATGATAATGCAAAATTTTTAATAAAAAATTTTCCAGGAAAAGAAAAAGATACATATATAATGCCTGAGCTCGGGGTGACAGAGCGAGTGTGGACCAAAGATGATTTTGTTCAGACCTATGAGAAATATTTTAAAATTTTACATATGGAAAAAAAGACAAGTTATTCTCGTATGAACAGTCGGAGCTATAAAAGAAACTTTTGGATTGTGTATATGAAAAAAGCTTAATATTGACTTTTTTAAAAAATAAGTTATACTATGTGGCTAGGAAAGGGGAGTTAGCTATGAATGACTTGCAGAGAAGGTGGCTTGAGAAGAATCGCATCGGCATCATCGACGAGGTCAATCGCGACATGTTCGTTTATGTTCGCGAGGCAATCGCCATCAAAATGGGTGAAGGTGGCCCACCAATCACAGTTCACATCTCAAGTGGTGGTGGCGCTGTTGTATGGGGTCTCGATATCTATGACCTCATCAACTTCTACCCGGGCAAGAAGGTCGGGGTCGTACATTCTATGGCGGCATCGATGGCATCCATCATCCTCCAGGCGTGTGACTGGCGAACGGCAACACCTTACGCTTCAGTTCTGATTCACCACGTGAACAACCAGAACCTCAAGCTGGATGTTGCCAGAGACAAGAATGAGCTCGAGAAGTTCATCGCCGGCATGGAGAAGAGCCAGAGCAAGTTGTATGAGATTCTTGTTCGGCGCACTGGAAAACCGATGGAGGAAATCAGTGCCCGTTGCAAGATGGAAGAATCCATGACTGCGCAGGAGGCGCTCAACTATCACCTCATCGACCAGATTGTGGTTCAGGAGTCTGACGTGGTGATTCCAGAACCCGAAAAGAAATAACAGCTTCATGCAGGAGAGCCGATTGCGGCCCGCCTGCATGAAGCTTTTCTGTTTTTTAATAAAATCTGTTAGAATATTTCTATGACTAAAAAAACATTACTTTCGGGAGTAAAACCTACAGGACGGCCACATATTGGAAACTATTTTGGTGCTATGCGCCAGTTCGTTGATATGCAGGATGAGTATAATGCTATATATATGATAGCTGACTATCACGCGCTTAACTTTATTCAAAATAAAGAGGAGTTGAATCAAGCTATCATTGATTTAACTATAGACTATCTAGCTCTAGGTTTGGACCCTAAAAAATCTATTATTTTCAAACAATCAGATGTAATGGAGCATACAGAATTGGCTTGGATTTTTGACACTATTACAACAATGCCGTATCTAGAGAGAGCTCATGCATACAAGGATGCCGAGGTAAAGAATAAGGAAATAAGTGTTGGAACTTTTAACTACCCGATGCTTATGGCTGCAGATATTTTGTTATATGACGTTGATGCAGTACCTGTTGGTCAGGATCAAAAACAGCATGTTGAGTATGCTCGTGATACAGCACAAAAATTTAACTTCATTTTTGGAAAAGAAGTTTTTAAACTTCCTGAATCAAAGATATTAGGTGAAGTAGCAGTCGTTCCTGGAATTGATGGTCAGAAAATGAGTAAAAGTTATGGAAACACAATTCCGCTTTTTGCTACATTGGATGAAATCACAAAAGCAGTGATGTCTATTCCTACAGACTCAAAACCAATGAACGAACCTAGAAATCCGGAGGAAGACAATGTTTTTAAACTTCACAAACTATTTTCAAAATCAGAGGATTTATTTGTTTTGAGAGAAAGATATGAAAAAGGTGAAATAGGTCACAAAGAATCAAAAGAGATTTTGATAAAAAATATTGATGCTTTTATTGCACCACTTCGTGAAAAGAGAGATCAAATAGCTCACGATATAGATTATGTTCTAGATGTTTTGAAAGATGGTGGAAAGAGAGCAAAAGCAAAAGCAGAAAAGAAAATGGAAGCTGTGCGAGAGGTGATAGGAGTTAAACTATACTAAGAGACTCTATTTTGATAGTATAAAATTCTATGAAAAGAACTTATATAAAGGATTTGAGTAAGGAAGTTGGTCAGGAAGTTACTATTTCTGGCTGGGTGGATGTTCGTCGAGACCAAGGGAAAATGGTCTTTATGGATATGCGAGATATGACTGGAAAGGTGCAAGGTGTTGTTCTCCCAAACCATCCAGAGGCTATAGAGCAGGTAAAAGAGGTGAGAAACGAATGGGTTCTCTCTGTAACTGGCCTTATAAATAAACGACCAGAAAGAAATGTTAAAGCTGGTGTTCTAAATGGTGATATAGAAATGGAAATCACTGGTATAGAAGTTTTGAATAAATCAGAGACTATTCCTTTTGATATTTCTGGGGACACAAAAGAAATAAATGAGGAAGTTCGTTTGAAGTATAGATATGTTGATTTGCGTTCAGATAGAATGCAGAAAAATATCAGGAATCGGCACAAAGTAATAAAGTTTATTCGAGATTATTTGGATAATGAAAACTTTATTGAAGTTGAGACTCCTATACTTACAAAATCAACTCCAGAAGGTTCACGAGATTATGTTGTGCCTGCGAGACTTTATCCAGGAAAGTTTTATGCACTTCCACAATCACCACAACAGTACAAACAACTACTTATGACAGCTGGTGTAGAGAAATATTTCCAGATTGCACGATGTATGCGAGATGAGGATACTCGCGGAGACAGACAACCAGAGTTCACACAGTTAGATATGGAAATGAGTTTTGTTAAACAAGAAGATGTAATGGAACTAAATGAGAAACTTTTGATCGAACTTGTTACAAAACTATATCCAGAAAAGAAAATTCAACAGATTCCTTTCCCACGACTTACATATGCAGAAGCAATGGAGAAGTATGGAAACGATAAACCTGATCTAAGAGAAGATAAAAATGATCCAGACTTACTGGCTTTCTGTTGGGTTATTGATTTTCCTTTCTTTGAGAAAACAGACACAGGAGCATGGACATTTACACACAACCCATTTTCACGACCAAAGCCAGAACATGTTGAGTGGCTAATGAAAAAAGAAAATATTGGTGAAATACTGACAACTCAGTATGACGTTGCTCTAAACGGTATGGAAATTGGTGGAGGAAGTATAAGAAACCATGATCCAGAGGCTTTGCGAAAAGTTTTTGAAATAATGGGTCACGAGTCAGATGCTATAGACAGAAACTTCGGTCATATGATGACAGCTTTTTCTCTTGGAACTCCACCACACGGAGGTATCGCTTGGGGACTAGATAGGTTCGTGATGACACTTCAGAATGAACCGAACATTCGTGAAGTTATTCCTTTTGCAAAAACAGGAGAAGGTAAAGACCCTATGATGGACTCTCCAGCAGAAATTTCTGTTGACCAACTATTGGAACTCGGAATTACTCTAAGAAAGAAATAATAATGTCTAATTCTGATTGGGTAACATACTTTAATCAAACAAAAGATCGTAAACCCAGGCCACTTTTAGTCGAAGCTATAGAGCATGTTAATAGTAGAAATGAAGCTTTGGATTTAGGTTCTGGAGCCCTAAATGACGTCAGATTTCTAGTCTCTGAAGGCTTCAATCATGTTACAGCAGTTGATCACGAGCCCTTGGCTCAGGATATAATAAATAACTTCCCAAAAGACATAGTCGATTATGTCATCTGTGATTTCATAGATTTTAATTTTGAAAAAGATAAATTTGATCTAATAAATTCACAGTATTCTTTGCCGTTCATTTATCCAGATTATTTGTTAAAAATTATTGCTTCAATTGAAGACTCTTTAGTAACAGGGGGGATTTTTACTGGTCAGTTTTTTGGAATTAATGATGAATGGAATGTTGGTAATAGTAAAATGAATTTTCACACCAAAGAACAAGCAGAGGAACTCCTATCAAAGTTTAAAGTTATAAAATTTACTGAGGATGAGTCTGATGCGATAACAGCAGCAGGCAAAATGAAGCATTGGCATATTTTTCACTTTATTGTGCAAAAATAGGTTTGTATTTGGTACAATAAAATAAATGGAATCTTCCTATAACGTAAAAACTCATATATTTGAGGGACCACTGGATACACTACTTTCCCTCATCGAAAAAAGAAAACTTTTTATAAATGATATTTCACTTGCACAGGTGGCGGATGACTATATTTCATATGTTAAATCTCTAACAGATTTTCCAATAGCGGATTCTGCTCATTTTGTTTTGATTGCATCTACACTTGTTCTCATCAAATCCAAATCACTTTTGCCTAACCTCAGTTTGACGGAGGAGGAGCAGAGCAATATCGACGATCTAGAAGATAGGCTGAAACAATATCAGAAATACAAGGCATTGAGTCTGCATCTCAAAGAAAGATTTGGAATAAACACAGAGTATTTAAGGCTTCCATCAAAAGAGAAGATAATAGTTTTTACCCCTGATAAAAATACTTCGGTTGCTAGAATAAATGAGGTTATAAAATCTGTTATAGCAGGAATGCCTAAAAAAGAGTTTGTTCCAAAGGCAGTGGTGCAAAAAGTTATAAGTTTGGAGGAAATGATGGACAGTTTAGCTGAGAGAATAACAAAAAGCATGAAAATGACTTTCAAGGATTTTGCTGGTGTTGGAAAAACAGAGAAGGTAAATGTTATAGTTTCTTTTTTAGCTATGTTGGAGTTGGTAAAACAAGGAATAATTCAGGTACGACAAGATAAGGATTTTCATGATATTGAAATAGAGACAAATGAGGTTGGTGTGCCATCATACTAATCTCTTTTTCGCAAAACCTTTTTAGAGACAAAAACTTTTCCAGCGAAAAGTTTTTTCTGTCCTCGGCTTTGATTTGTCAATGAGCTCTGATTACAGAGTCGTTGACAAAACCATGCTCAAAGCCTGTGGATGCTCTAAAAAGATTTTGGCTCAAAGAGATTTTCGAGTATACTTAATCTGATGAAATCGAGTGAACTTATAAAACAAATAGAGGCTGTGCTTTTTTATCTTGCGGAGCCTGTGAAGATTGATTTTCTTGCTAAAACGCTAGAAGTCTCCAAAAAAGAGATAGAAGCTGGTTTGAAGGAGTTGGAAGAAAATCTAAAAAATAGGGGAGTTAGAATTGTAAATCACAATGATGAAATAGTTCTAACAACCGCACCAGAACTTGCCCCTCTTATTGAGAAAATCATAAAGGAGGAGAGAGAAAGGGATTTGGGGCGGGCAGGGATTGAGACTCTCTCTATTATTGCCTATAAAGGTCCAGTCAGTAAAAAAGAAATAGAGTACATAAGAGGGGTTAACTCTCAGTTTGCCTTAAGAAACCTGCTTCTGCGTGGGCTTGTGGAAAGAAAGGCTAGTACTTGGGATGAACGTGTTATAGTTTATAGCATTACAGCTGATACTCTGAGGTATCTAGGACTGAGTAGGATAGATGAGTTGCCAGAGTATGGTGAGGTTAGAAAACAACTGGAGATTGAAGAAGCGGAAGAGGTAGAGGAAACAGAAAACGAAAATGGATAAATTTGAATATTTTAGAAATAAATACGATATATCTAAAAGTCTACTAGCCCTAAATGCTTTTTTTATTTTATCTATTGTTGTAATGTCTTTTGCTATTTATACAGTAAACAGTATTCCTGATATCTCAGATAAAACTGTTCCAGTCAAAAAGCATCTTTCCAGAGCATTTGATAATATAAAATTACAAGCAAAGGCTGTTTATGTTTATGATATAAAAAATGGTGTAGCTTTGTATGAAAAAAATGCAGACGCTCAGTTACCACTTGCTTCTATAACAAAACTTATGATGGCCCTGACTGCAGTAGAGTTATTACCAAAAGACACAGAGATAACTATCAAAAAAGAGTTTTTGGCAGAGGAGGGTGATAGTGGGCTTTTAGCAAATGAATCTTGGAAGATGAAATATTTACTGGATTTCTCTCTAGTTTCATCTTCAAACGACGGAGCTAGATCAATAGCTTCTGTTATTGGAGCCACAAAACTTAACACAACTGATTACGATCTTGGCCGACAGGATTTTATAAAAAAGATGAATGAAAAGGCACAGGCTCTAGGATTGAAACAAACTTTCTTTATTAATGAAACAGGATTGGATGAAGGAAATATTTCTGGAGCATATGGTTCAGCAAAGGATATAGAAAGTTTAATGCAGTATATTTTGGTACATAATTCAGAGATTTTGGAACCAACAAAAAATAAGTTTTTGAGTTTGGATTCTGATACAAAAGAGCACAAAGCAAAAAATACCAATACTGATGTTAGTTATATTCCAGGTTTGCTTGCTTCAAAGACTGGTTATACAGATATGGCTGGTGGAAATCTAGCTGTGGCTTTTGATCCAACTATCGGCAGACCTATTATTATAGTAGTTTTGGGTTCAACTATTGATGGTCGTTTTGATGATGTTGATAAGCTAGTGAAAGCTAGTTTGGAATACGTAAGAGAATAGGTTTTTTGAATTAGGGCCTATTTTGGACTCTTTTTGGAGTTTTAGGTATACTCTAACTATGTGTGGAATAGCTGGCGTAATAGAGCCATCAATTAAGAATAAAGAGAAGGTTATAGAGGCTATGGTCTCAAGAATCATCCATCGTGGACCAGACGAGGATGGTTTTTATGTAGATAAAAATGTCGGTCTTGGAATGCGCAGACTCTCTATAATTGACCTATCTACTGGCCATCAACCTATAACATCCGAAGATGAGAAACTTTTGATATTTTTCAATGGTGAGATTTACAACTATCTAGAACTTAAAAAAGATCTTTTAAATAAAAAATATAATTTCAAAACTGATTCTGATACAGAAGTTATTCTCCACATGTATGAGGAGTATGGAGAGAATATGCTCCAGATGTTGCGAGGGATGTTTACTTTTTGTATTTACAATACAGAAACAAAAGAAGTTTTTGTTGCACGAGATTTTTTTGGAATCAAACCTCTTTACTATCTAGTTCAAAATGAAAAAATTGTGGCTTTTTCTTCGGAGGCAAAAAGTTTTCTGTCTTTTCCAAAGTTCAAACCAGAGGTTAATGACTCTGCTGTAATGAACTACCTTTCTTTCCAGTACAATCCTTTAGTTGAAAGTTTTTTCAAGGATGTTTATAAACTTCCACCAGCTCATTTTATGAGAATTAATCTGGAATCTGGTCAGACAGAAATTAAAAAATACTGGTCATTTGACTTCAAACAAAACAGGGAACTTGATGAAAAGAAAACTAAAATCGATTTACTGTATACAATAAAAGATTCAGTCAGACATCATATGATAGCGGATGTTCCTGTTGGAGCTTTTCTGTCTGGAGGAATAGACAGTAGCATCATAACTACTCTGATGCAGGAGATAAGAGGTGATAAGAAAATCAAAACATTTACTGTTGGATTTAACACTCTAACAGAAGCAACAGAAGCAAAAGAAACATCAGATGTTTTGGGGACTGATCACAACGAAATAACAGTTGGACCAGAAGAATATTTTTCTGTTTTAGGAAAGGCTGTTTATCACTTTGATGAGCCTGTCGCTGATCCGAGTGCAATCGGAATATATTTTCTAGCTCGTGAGGCGGCAAAAAGTGTGAAAGTTGTTCTCTCTGGAGAGGGTTCAGATGAGTTATTTGGTGGATACAATATTTATACAACTCCTTTTGCTTCAAATAAAATGTTGTGGCTTCCAAAACCTATTATAGATTTTGCTATTAAACTTCCTTTTAATTTTTTTGGTAAAAATTATTTAAAACGAGTAAGTCAGAAAATTGAGGATTGGTATTTCGGTCAAAAATATTTTAGCGATTCTATTTTCGATAGGTCAGAAATAAAGAAAATTTGGAAGGGTGGGGAAGGAGAGTTTTTGTCTATGAGTCCTTTGTATAAAAAGGCGGGCAGACTTTCAGACTCCACAAAAATGCAGTATATAGACATAAACACCTGGCTAGTTGGTGATATATTGGCCAAGGCAGATAAAATGACTATGGCTCATAGTTTGGAGCTCCGAGTACCGTTCCTAGACATAAAGGTAGCAGAGCTTGCTAGAACCCTCCCAGACCGCTTTAAATGGCATAATGGAGCCACAAAGTACCTACTTAGAGAGGCATTTAGTAGGGTAATACCGGAGTCCACTAGAAACAGACGAAAGCTAGGTTTTCCTACTCCTATTCGTGACTGGATGACTGGAGAAAGTATTGGTATTTATAACTCAATTTTGAACAACGATTACATCAAAAAAAATCTAGATATTGAGTATATAAAAAAACTTATCGAAGACCATAATGATGGCAAAAAAGATAACTCTAGAAAGATTTACACATTGTTAATGTTGGCTCTGTGGTATGATACATTTATCAAGTAGAAAGTTCATAAAGTTACAAAGTAAATCATGATTGACGTACTTAAAGTTGTTATTCCATCAGTTCTTACCTTTTTTGTTGGTGTTTTGATTACTCCATTTTTCACAGATTTTTTCTATAAATACAAAATGTGGAAAAAAACCTCTCGCCTTCTTAACACAGATGGTGTATCAAAGGAATTTTCTGATGTTCATAATACAGCAGACGAGCTTTCTACTCCTCGAATTGGTGGAGTTATCATCTGGGTTTCAGTGCTTTTAACTGTTTTGATTATTTATTTGCTGTCGGTCATTTTCCCGTCAGATCTTACGGAAAAATTAAACTTTTTTAGTCGAAGTCAGACATATATTCCTATAGGTGCACTTATACTCGCATCACTTATTGGTCTTGCTGATGATCTTATGCAGATATTTGGAAAAGGGAACTACTCTAGAGACCCGCTGATTTATAGAAAAATAAAAATATTTTTCATATCTCTTATTGGGCTTTCTATTGGGTTTTGGTTTTACGACAAACTACAGATAACATCTATTCACATTCCTTTTGATGGGGAGTTACAAATGGGTATTTGGTTTATTCCATTTTTTATAACGGTTATGCTCGCTGTTTTTTCTACTAGTGTTGTTGATGGAATGGATGGTTTGGCAGGAGGAATAATGTCTATTATTTATCTAGCTTTCGCGGTTATAGCGTATGTTCATCAGCAGATAGATATATCTGCATTGTGTGCAGTGATATCTGGCGGGACTCTAGCTTTTCTTTGGTTCAATATTCCTCCTGCACGGTTCTATATGGGGGAAACAGGAATGGTTGGTCTTACTGTAACTCTAGCTGTAGTAGCTTTTCTTACTAATTCAGTTTTAATACTTCCTATTATTGCTGTTCCACTCGTTGCGACATCTTTGTCTGTAATTATTCAAGTCATATCATATAAATATTTTGGAAAACGAAGAGTTTTTAAAGTTGCACCACTTCATCATCATTTTGAAGCAAAGGGTTGGTCAAGAACAAAAATAGTAATGCGATACTGGGTTATAACTGCTGTATTTGCTATGACTGGGGTTATACTTGCACTTGTTAGTTAATTAAACAAAAACCCACAAATCAGGGTTTCTGTTTTGTGGGATTTTACACCTCCTTTAGTTAGAGTTGCTCATGAATTCAAACAGTATCAACCTCAGAATAGAAAGGAAGAAGAAGCCACTTGATAGCATGCCGATCGCATACATCAAGCTTCCTCTCAGGCCCCTGGGCTGGTAGCCTGAAATCATGAACGTTATTGATGTGAACTGATGGTTCACACCGAGGTAGAAGATTACTCCCGCGAGCATGGCCAGACCAGACAACACTGTGGTTCCTAAGGTCTCCATTGGGATCTCCTTCTGTTTTTACTCTAGCAAAATAAAAAGTGTCGTCAAATTATTTATTCTTAAAAAATAAATGATATACTGTCTTGTAGTATTTTATGAAGAAAATAAAAGTTGATATTCCATTTTTAATATCTATTGTCATTTTAGTTGTTGCTGGCTATTTGATTTTTGCTTCTGCTTCTTTAGGTCTACTATCCAAACAACCGGCAAAATACGCAAACGTAGCTTTTAATCAAACATTTTTCGGTTTGTTTTTAGGTTCAGTGGCTTGTTTCTTTGCATCTCGGTTTGACTATAAAAAGTATCGTAAGTATGCATTTTATATTTTTGTGGCGTCAATTATTGCAACACTTTTAGTGTTTGTTCCACATATTGGGATTGGTCACGGAGGGGCACAGCGATGGATTTATGTCGGTCCTTTGTCGTTTCAACCTTCGGAGCTATTGAAGATTGGTTTTATTATGTATTTTGCTGCGTGGTTAGCCTCCATCAAAGACAAAGCTGATACTCTGAAGTACGGTTTAATTCCATTCGTTTTAATTATTGGAGTTGTTGGAGCTGTTTTGCTTGCCCAACCAGATACAGATACTTTTCTTATTATAGCTTTTGCTGGTTTAGCTATGTATCTTTCTGGAGGAGGTAGGTGGAAATATATTTTTATTATAGCCATTATTGGAGTTATAGGTATTGGAGCTTTGGCTATGACCAGACCATATGTTAAAAGCCGTATCACTACTTTTTTCCATCCAGAAAATAATGCACAAGGAAGTGGCTACCAGATTCAGCAGTCTCTTATAGCAATAGGAAGTGGAGGAATGTTTGGTCGAGGTTTCGGTCAGAGTATACAAAAGTTTAATGTTCTACCTGAACCGATAGGAGACTCTATTTTTGCTGTGGCTGGTGAGGAATTCGGTTTCGTTGGGGCTATTGGCATCGTAGCTCTATTTGTCTTTTTTGCCTTTAGGGGGCTTAAAATAGCCGGTCAAATAGCCGATTCTTTCGGTAGACTAATGGTTGTTGGAATTGTTATACTGATTGTATCCCAAGCTTTTGTTAATATAGGGGCTATGGTTGGTGTTTTGCCTTTGTCTGGTATAACACTGCCGTTTATTAGCCATGGAGGAACAGCTCTGTTTATGACCTTGGCTGAGGTTGGAATTATATTAAACATTTCAAAAAATAAAAAAGCTTAAAATAAAATGAAAATATTAATGACGGGTGGTGGTACTGGAGGACATTTTTACCCAATAATTGCCGTCGCTCAAGAACTGAATGAGACCTCAAAGGAAAATAGGCTTTTAAAGCCCGAATTATTTTATATGTCCACCGATCCATACAATGAAACTTTACTGTATGAGAACAATATAACTTTCGTTAAAGTTTCTGCTGGTAAAATTAGACGACAAAAATCTATCTCAAATTTTATTTTGAATTTTTTTGATTTATTCAATACGTTTTTTGGAGTTTTGGGTGCTATTTGGAAAATGTTTCTGATTTATCCTGATGTTGTTTTTGGTAAAGGTGGTTACGCTAGTTTTCCAGCACTTTTTGCTGCTAGGATTTTAATGATACCTGTTGTTATACACGAGTCTGATAGTAAACCAGGAAAAGTAAACAAATGGGCTGGTAAGTTCGCACGTAGAGTTGCTGTTTCTTATCCAGAAGCAGTTAGTTTTTTCAAAACAGAAAAGACTGCATATACAGGAAATCCAATCAGAAAAGAAACTTTAGATCCACTCTCCACTGATTCTTTTGAGTTTTTTGGTTTTGACCCAAGTATTCCTACTATATTGATAATCGGAGGTTCTACTGGTTCAAGGTTTATCAATGAAGCAATAATGGATGTTTTAGCTGAATTAGTTAAGAAATACCAGATAATTCATCAAACTGGCAACAACAACTTTAGTGTTATCCAAGAAACAGCAAATGTAGTTTTGAATGGAAATCCTTTAAAAAATAGATATAAACCATATGCTTATTTAAATGTTGTGACACTGCGACGAGCTTCTGGTATAGCTAGTATTGTTATTTCAAGAGCTGGTTCAACTATTTTTGAAATTGCATCATGGGGCAAACCAGCTATTATAGTTCCGATTCCAGAGCCAACAAGTCATGATCAAAGATCAAATGCTTATGCTTACGCTAGAACAGGTTCTGCTGTTGTTATAGAAGAGAAAAATATGGCTCCTGGAGTTTTGATTTCTGAAATAGAAAGAATACTTTCTAATCCAGCTGAAAAAGAAAAAATGATTAATTCAGCTAAGTCTTTTTCTCGAAAAGATTCTGCTGAAATAATAGCAAAAGAGTTGATTGCTATTGGTTTAGAGCACGAGAAATAGGTTAGTTAGAAAGTTCATAAAGTTATAAAGTAAAATGCAAGAAAAAAATCAAAAAGTAGTAACAAGATTCGCTCCATCACCAACAGGCTTTATGCATATTGGGGGTGTTCGTACCGCTCTTTTTGCTTATTTGTACGCCAGAAAAAATAATGGAACTTTTATTTTGCGTATTGAAGATACAGATAAAGAAAGAGAGGTTCCTGGTTCAATAAAACACATTCAAGAGTCACTGACTTGGCTTGGGATTGATTGGGATTTTGGTCCTGATAAACATGGGGACTTTGGTTCAACTATTCAGTCTGAAAGACTTCCAACATATATAGAGTATGCTCATAAACTGATTGAAAAAGGTCTGGCTTATCCTGATCCATATACCCAAGAAGAGTTAGCGGAGTTTCGTAAAAAAGCAGATGAAGAAAAAAGACCTTTTCTTTATAGAGATTATAGGCCAGAAGTTTTTGAAAAATGGGATGGTAAAAAACCATTACGTTTTAAAGTTCCAGAAATAAAAAGATACAAATGGAATGATGTTGTTCGTGGTGAACTAGAGGCCGGAGAGGAGGCCTTGGATGATTTTATTTTGATAAAAAGTGATGGATATCCGACTTACAACTTTGCTCACATAATAGATGACCTCAATATGGGCGTTACTCACATAATGCGTGGAGATGAGTTTATTTCTAGTACACCAAGATTTTTGAGTTTGTATAATGCTCTAGAAATAGAACCTCCGATTTTTGTCTCACTTCCTCCGATTTTGCGAGACGATAGAACAAAAAAACTTGGTAAAAGAGATGGAGCAAAAGATATTTTGGAGTATAGAGAAGAAGGATACTTACCTGAAGCGATGTTAAATTTTCTTGCTTTGATTGGTTGGAATCCTGGAACGGAGCAGGAAATATTTACAAAGGATGAACTTATAAAGGCTTTTGATATCAATAAAATTCAAAAAGCAGGAGGAGCTTTTAATGAGGAAAAACTAGACTGGATGAATAAAGAGCATCTGAGAAAACTTCCAGTGGAAACTGTAAGGGACGAGATTTCAAATCGTCTCAAGAAGAATCCAACTATTGGAGAAAATGAGAAATTAAACGACAGAAATTTTCTAGCGAAAATTTCTGATATTGTGATGGATCATATTTCAAAATGGTCAGATATAGATATTATGGTTGGGGCAGGGGAGATAGAGTATTTTTTTGAATCTCCTCAATACGACCATACCCTACTCTATTGGAAGGGAAATGAAGACAAGGAAACAACAAAAAAACATCTAGAATGGGTGATTGAAACTTTGAAATCTGCTGATGAGAGTTTTGATTCATCTGATAAAGTAAAAAGTCTTATTTTTGACTATGCAACAGAAAATGGTCGAGGAGAAGTTCTGTGGCCACTACGTGTCTCGTTGTCAGGAAAAGAAAAAAGTCCAGATCCATTTACTCTAATATATGTTTTAGGTAGAGATGAAAGTATAAAAAGAATAACAGATGCTATTGGAAAACTACTATAAATATTTTTTATTAATATCCCTATTTTTACTATCTTTTAATACTGTTTCATCACAAACAGCAACGACTACAGATGTACTAAAAAGCAAAATAGAAGAAAGAACTAATCAAATAAAACAATTGGAAGCAGAGATAAGTCAGTACAATACTGAAATTATAAATACTCAAGGTCAAGCCAAAACTCTACAGAGCACTCTTAAAACTCTAGACCTCACAAAGAAAAAAATAAGTACAGATATCAATCTGACTGAAAATAAAATAGTAAAAACAAATCTAACTATAAGTCAGTTAGATTCAGAGATAAATAAAACTCAAGACAAAATAGATAATAATAAAATAGCCATAGGCTCTGCTTTGAAAAGTGCGTACTATGTTGAGGAATCAGGTTTTTTGCCACTTATTCTTTCAAAATCAAATATTAGTGAAGTTTGGAATGATATAGATAATACTAGGCAGATTCGTGAAAGTATCAGAGAAAAAACCAAAGAGTTAGTGGTTCTCCAAAAAGATATGAGGATAAAACAAGACTCACTTAATGGCCAAAAAACTCAATTAGTTGGTTTGAAACAAGATCTCTCTGGTAAAAAGCAAGCTGTTGAATTAACAGCAAAAGAGAAAGCAGATTTATTAGCTCAAACAAAAAATAAAGAGCAGACTTTTAAAGAGATTGTAAAAACAAAAGAGCAACTTAAAGCCCAGTTTGAAAAAGAAGTTTATGACTACGAGTCCCAACTACACTATTTGATTGATCCAACTAGTTATCCAAAACCAAAAACAGGAATATTTGCTTGGCCTTTAGATAATATTTATATAACACAACTGTTCGGTAGAACTGTAGGTGCAGAAAAACTCTATACATCAGGTTCTCACAATGGAATAGATCTTAGAGCAAGTGTTGGTACTAGGGTTAAAAATGTTTTGGATGGTACTGTTATGGGAACTGGTAATACCGATATTTATCCTGGTTGTTATTCTTTTGGAAAATGGGTTTTTGTTCAGCATGACAACGGTCTATCTACTATTTATGGACATTTATCTGTTATATCAGCTCAAAAAGGTCAGAGACTTGCGACGGGGGATACGATAGGATTTTCTGGAAACACTGGATATTCTACTGGCCCACATCTACATATAAGTGTGTATGCATCACAAGGTGTGAGAATAGAAAAGTTTGTAAACAGTAGGGGTTGTAAAGAAGCCACTCTCCCACTTGCTGATATTCGAGCGTATCTAGACCCTATGAACTATTTCCCAAGAATATAGTTTTTGTTACAATTAATCCATGAAAAAAACTAGAAACGATGAGGGTTTTATTGTAAAGATAGTTCTCGTTATAATCGCTCTTATTACTCTCAAATACTATTTTCATTTTGATGTTATTGAGTGGCTTAAGTCAGACAAAGTTCAAACATTTATTTCTCCAGCAATAACAGCAGTAAAAAACTTTTATAGTTACATGGACAATCTAGTTAAGGGTTGGACTAACTAACGACGAAACCCGCTTCTGACACTGTGTCAAAAGCGGGTTCAGAGTCTTGGGCGAATTTCCTTGAACGCCAATATAACTGCTCTGTAGAACAAATCGTTAGCCAGCCAGAACGACGGCTCACTGTAGAGGATGATGTTAATCAGCTCTTCACCTAGTTTCTCTGGTTTGTAGAAGCTGATGATTTCATCCTTCTTTTTCTCGATCACCTCCGGTTTTCTGATAACGAGTCTTCTGTTGATCAGGAACTCCATGACCTTGATACGCTTGTCGGCCAAGGTCAGCTTGTCTGGGAACTCGTGCTTTTTCTGTCCGAACCAACTTTCCTTTCCGCGGATCACTCGTCCAGCCACGTAGTCTCCTTTCTTTCTACAAAAATTAAAGCATTAATAAGGGTTTTCCTCAAGTATTAGGTATGTTAAAATTAACGTATGAAAACACTATCAATACCTTTGGCAATAGTAATAGGGTGTGTTATTTTGGGAGGCTTTTATTATGCTAGTGAAGTTAATAAGCAGAAATCCATTGAGATGCAACAATGGACGGAGCTTGCATCAAAAAAGGAACAAGAAAAAAGAGAATACACTCTTAAACAAAAAGATACATGTCTTTCTATTTATGAGACTGAAGGAAAAAAATGGAGTAATGTAACTGGTTGGAGATATAATGAAACTGAAGATAGATGTTATATTGAATATAAAGAAACTAATCCTAAGACTTCAGCACAATGTAATTCAACATATAAAGATGAAGATGGAAAAGTTTCGCCACTTGTTTTTATGGATTACTTACTGTGTCTAGATGGAAAATTTGAAAAGATTTTTTAAATAACTCAATAATTGCAAGCTTCTATACGTTATTTATACTTAATTCATCTCTATTCCGAATGTTTAATCATTGACGTTTAAGATGTTAAATGATAGGATTAGCAATAAGTCATTAGAATCTTTATTTATAGCCATTTATTAGAGATTGATGATAAATAATCATTATGATAACTGAAAATAATAAAGCTTTCAAAGATATACCCTTAAAGATATATGAGCCCGAGTTTGGTTCTGAACTGACTAACATTATTATTGAACTAGAGAAGCTTCGTGTTAAAAAATTAGGTGGGCCCGTTCCACCTCATATATTTTTCCAATTAAAAGAAATTTTTCAAATGTTTGAGAGTCTTGGTTCTGCCAGAATAGAAGGAAATCGAACTACCTTGTCTGAATTTGTTGAAAAAATCATTGAGAATCCAACTAAAAAAACAAAAGACGACGGTCTTAAAGAAATTTATAATATTGATAATGCAATTCAATTTATAGAAAAGAATGTTGATAGTAAAACAAATTTTAGCCGCTATTTTATTTCTGAAATTCATAAAATTTTGGTTGATGGGCTTACACCACCTCCAACGGGGGAGGGATCTAGGTATCCTGGTCAATTTAGACCAGTAAACGTTACCATTAACAAGTCCTCCCTTATTTCACCCGAACATGTTCAGGTGCCAGAATATATGGAAGAGTTATTAGGGTTTGTGAATCAACCAAGAACATCTCAGTACCATCTTCTTGTAATGGCTTTAGCACATCATAGAATGGCATGGATTCATCCGTTTGATAATGGAAATGGAAGAATGGTTCGTATGTTTACCTATGCTCTTTTGATCAAACAAGGTTTTAAGGTTAAGAGTGGAAGAATTATTAATCCTACAGCAATTTTCTGTATGGATCGTAATAAGTACTATGAAAAATTAGCTCATGCAGATTCTGGAACGAGAGAAGGTGTTTTGGAATGGTGCACTTATGTATTAGAGGGGTTACGTTCAGAAATAGAAAAAATAGATAATCTCTTAGATTTAAAATATATGACCAATACAATTCTTATACCTGCATTAGATTTTGCTTTAGAGAGAGAAAACATCACAAGACGGGAGTATGAAATACTGGTTTTTATTGTAAAAAATAAAGGTATGGAGATTCGCCCTATTGATCTAAAAAAAGCAATTGGAAAAGATAGTGTTGTTGAAAGATCAAGAATATTAAAAAAGTTAAGAGATAAAAAAATGGTTGAGCCTATTGGTAAACAGAATGGGAGGATATACACTATAAGTTTTGCTAATAATTATCTATTAAGAGGTATTGCCCATGTGCTGGAGAAAAATGGCTTTGTCCCAGAATCTTTGAATAAGAAAGATTAATTTTTTAGGGTAGGGGACTTCCCTATTGGGAATAGGAAAAAATAAGGTTCCAGAAATTGGGTTCAGTGTGCATATTTCGGGGTAGGTAGATAGCACCACAAAAAGATTTGGAGGCAGATAAATTGGGGAGAGAAATACAAGAATCATTTAATCAAAAATTAAATTATTGAAATTATTAAAAATTATCTTTTTATAGTTTTGCCCCTCTAGAGGTATGTACAAAAGATATATTGTGCGACACGTATATAATCGCTCCCCTCTATAAAGATGATCAATAAAACATTCTTTGTATAAAACAAAAACCACCCTTGCGGATGGTTTTTGTTTTTAAGTTTAGTTCTGATTATTCAGATAAGCTTGATTATTGATTTATGGCTAAGTCTTTGTTTTCGTACTTACCCCAACAAGGCTTTGATGAAGCCCAAGGTCGTGTACCTTCTCGCTCATACAAATCTCGAGCGTAGGCCACGTTACCTTCTAGTGTGTAGATGTTTATGTTCTTCTTTTGAGCTTGATCTAAGTGATAAAACTCATTGATTTGCATAACACCAACATCAGCATTGTTAACAACTCCTCGGTGGATTTCTCCATCCGCATCTAGTTGTCTAAAATGTGACTCACATCTAGCAACCTGAATCATAATCGGAATGTCTGAGAAATATTGACGAACGTACTTTTCAGTAGACATCATATTATCAACATCTTCGTTAGATAACTTTCTTACGACTGATGATTCTGTGACTGAATTTTCAAGCTTTGGAGTATCTTTGATCGCAATTGGACTGTTAACTCCACCTATGGCTGAAATAACCATGAACAAACTGATCGCTGTGAAATTTAAAATAAGCTATTGTTAAGGTGTAATTCTATCGTAATGAAGGAAGTTAAGGACCGTTAAGGTTAGTTGGCTCCCTTCAAAGGAAAAACTCAGACTTACTGAGTTGCTAATATACTAACATACTTACCCCCCTTCTGTCAAGATAAAACAACAAAATATGGCTCTTGTATAGGGCATAAAAACCCTTATTTATAGCCATATTATGTTAAATTTTACTAGACAAGATAATAGGCAAAAATGCAACCTTCCATGAAACTTTCTAACCTTTTTGTTTCTTGGGAGCTATAGGAAAGCTAGTAAGGCAAAAATGCCGACATTCCAGTAGAAAATCCTAGTTGCTGGGACAAATAATGAGTCTATAGAGCCAGAAAAGTTGTGAAATACATCATAATTAACCGTACTGTATGAGAACATAACCATCAAAATCAGAGCTATCAATGCGAATCCACTGGTTCTTATGAGGTGTGAGGCTCCTGTGCTTATGGATTCAGAGAATATGTAATAGTTCATTATTATACTCAAAGGTATAAAAATTATTAAAAATATACCTATTTTGTTTAAAACTAGTCCACTGTCTCCTTTTAGAAATAGAATTTTGTCTATAAAGGGTATGCTTGTATAGAGGACTGTTGCTGGGTAGTAGGCTAATATTAGGGAGATCATCTTCCCTCTTCCAAGGTAAAGTGTAAATATTAGAAACAATATAAAAGCTACAACAAAAAAGAGCATATCTCCTGAAAGGAAATGCCCTATTTGTGAAAGAGTGCTTGAAGCCATATTTAGATTATATGTAAATATGGTTAATCAAACAATGACTTTCTCCCCAAATTCTATAGTCCTTCTTTTTTGAGGTCTTCTATTTTTTTACGCACATCTTTTGATAGTTTCTTTGGAAGATCAATATGAATTTTGATCAAGATGTCTCCTCTACTTCCTCGCTCTGATGGGACACCTTTACTTTTTATCCTTAGAATCTCTCCGTGAGAAACTCCTTCAGGGATTTTAACCTTGATTGCTCCGTCTAATGTGTTGATTGTTTGTTCCCCACCCAATAGGGCATCAGTAAGTTTAATTCCAAGATCCATGACTAGGTTTTGACCTTCTTTTTTGAAGATTGGATGTTTTTTAACATGGATTTTAATATACAAGTCTCCACTCTGCCCACCTGAGATGGCTTCACCTCCTCCAGATAGTCTGATCATCTCGCCATTCTCAATTCCTGAAGGAATTTTTACTTTTATTTCTGATTCTTTTTTGTATACACCGTGTCCATGACATGTACGACATTTAACTTTTGGAATTTTCCCACTTCCATGACAATTTTCACATACTGCATTTGTCTCAAATTGTCCAAAGAATGTTCTCTTCACCTCTCGTATGTTTCCCTTTCCGTTACATGTATCACAAGTTACCATATCAGAACCTTTTTCCGCACCAGAGCCTCCACAAGTATCACACTTTGAAACCTTGTTTAGGAGAATAGTTCTTTCTACACCGAATACAGATTCATCAAAGTTTAGCTCAATATCAACAGATATATCACGACCTCTCTTTGTCTGTCGTCTACCACCTCCACCAAATACATCTCCAAAGATATCACCAAAGTCGAATTCAAAACCTCCATTTGCACCTTGTGTAAACTGAGAGAAGTCAAAACCTTCAAAGCCTCCACTACCACCACCAAAACCGCCCATATTTGGGCCAGCAGATCCGAACTGGTCATACTGAGCACGCTTCTGATCGTCAGATAACACTGAATACGCCTCGTTAATCTCTTTAAACTTGGCGTCATCGCCAGTTTTTTTGTCTGGATGGTACTTGTGCGCCAAAGTACGGAAAGCGCGTTTTATGTCGTCCTTTCCGGCTTTTTTATCTACACCAAGTATTTCGTAATAGTCTTTTTTCATTAGTTTTTATTATAAGGTTTTGATGTTTTAAGTATACTTGACGACTTACAGTATAAATCGTAGTCTGATACCAGACTGGGAGGTCACATGAAGGTTAAGGTTGGTAATAACCACATGAGGGATGTCAGCTTTGCTGACGATCGATACGTGGACATCATCTCCATGGATGGAAGTATTTCCATCCGAGTGATCATCGAGAAAGACCAGGTCGTCATTACAGCAAGATCCGGTAGCATGGTTATTGAACATGACCGTGCCTACCCATCAGTTCGTGTCGAGAAGAAGGTGTGAGACTTTTCCACGGCCGGCCAGATTTGGTCGGCCGTTCGTCGTTTCTATTTATTATCCTCTGACTTTTTTTCTTCAAAGTCAGCATCTCTAACTTTCTCATCCTTTGGAGCTTCACCTCCTGTTTGTCCTGCTTGAGCTTGCTCTTGGGAAGCTTTGTTTATTATCTCCCCTATTTTCTGTAATTCATTTGATAATTCAGTCGTCGCTTTCTTTATAGCATCCATATCTTCACCCTCTCGAGCTTTTTTAGCATCAGCTATTTTTGACTCGATAGAAGTCTTTAGATCTGCAGGAACTTTGTCCCCTGCATCTGTGAGTGACTTCTCAGCTGTATATATAAGTTGTTCTGCAATATTTTTTGCTTCAACTAAATCTTTTTTCTTCTGGTCATCAGCTGCATGAGCCTCTGCATCTTTCTGCATTTTCTCAATATCTTCTTTAGACAAACCTGATCGAGCCTCTATTCGGATAGATTGCTCTTTGCCAGTTGCTTTGTCTTTTGCTTTTACAGAAAGGATTCCATTTGCATCAACATCGAACATAACCTCCACCTGAGGCATACCTCGTGGTGCTGGTGGGATTCCGTCTAGAATAAATCTACCAAGTGACTTGTTATCGCTCGCCATTGCTCGTTCACCTTGAACAATATGAATCTCTACAGATGTTTGGTTGTCTGCCGCTGTTGAGAAAACTTGTGAACGTGATGCTGGAATAGTCGTATTTCGCTCTACAAGCTTTGTAGCAACACCTCCCATAGTTTCGATACCTAGAGATAGCGGTATAACATCTAGAAGCAATACGTCCTTTACATCTCCTGACATAATACCTCCTTGGATAGCAGCACCTAGGGCTACCACTTCGTCAGGGTTGATAGATTTGTTAGGCTCTTTTCCAAAGTACTCTTTTACTTTTTCTGCAATCTTTGGCATTCGAGTCTGTCCTCCAACTAGAATAACTTCATTTATCTGTGAGTTAGAGAAACCAGAAGCTTCCATGGCTCGTTTTGTGATTGCCATTGCTCGGTCGATAAACTCAGCGGTTAGTTCCTCAAGTTTAGCTCTAGATATTTTAATAAGTAGGTGTCGTGGACCAGAAGCATCTGAAGTGATGAACGGAATGTTTACTTCTGACTCCATAGCTGTAGAAAGTTCAATCTTTGCTTTTTCTGCAGCTTCATCTAGTCGCTGTAGCGCTAGTGTGTCGCCTCGCAGGTCGATACCTGACTCCTTTTTGAACTCGTCAGCAAGGAAGTTTATGATTTTCTGATCAATATCTTTTCCTCCAAGGTGTGAGTCTCCGTCAGTAGACTTCACTTCGATAACAGAGTCACCAACTTCTAGTACAGAAACGTCAAATGTTCCACCTCCAAAGTCGAACACAACTATCTTCTCTTCTTTCTTTCCTTTGTCGAAACCGTATGCAAGAGCAGCTGCTGTTGGTTCATTTATGATTCTCAAAACCTCAAGTCCTGCGATAGCGCCAGCGTCTTTTGTTGCTTGTCTCTGTGAGTCGTTAAAGTATGCAGGTACGGTGATGATAGCCTGTGTGATTTTTTCTCCAACTTTAGCTTCAGCATCTGCTTTTAGTTTTGCAAGAATCATTGCAGAGATTTCCTCTGGAGTTGAGTCTTTGTCACCAAGGTGAACTTGAACACCTCCTGTCGGAGCTTTCTTTACTTCAAAAGGCACGATACCTTTATCTTTCTGAACTGCTTCATCGTCAAAAGTGTGACCAATGAATCTTTTAATTCCAAAAACTGTGTTTTTTGGATTTGTAACTGCTTGTCGTTTTGCCAAAAGACCCACAAGTCTTTCGCCTGTTTTTGAAACAGCAACAATAGATGGAGTAGTTCGAGCCCCTTCCGCATTTTCTAATATTTTAGGATTCCCTGCTTCCATGATGGCAACAGCGGAATTTGTTGTACCTAAGTCTATACCTATGATCTTAGCCATGAGTTTAATTTAATTAGTTAAGTTTTAATAAAAACGAAATCTAATTAAAATGTTGGTGCTCTGGGTTTAGAACCTGAGAAATATAATATTTCAGAATATACAAAAGGACTTACTACTGCTTTATAAAAAGAGTTAAGTTTAGTTGAAACTTTGTTTGAAAAACCAACAAGAGACAGGACTTTTCCAGTGAGTTCTTTTACATCAATGTAAACAAAATCAACAAGTCTAGCTTTGATACGTCCTGCATTTTCATATATAGCAAATCGTGCACGAACAAGTCGACCTTCTTTGTCTCGAAGGACTTTTTCAACTATATTACTTTGTGATTTAACTATCTGCTGCATTTTATTCAAAATGTCCCACTTTTACCTTTGGCGCCCTGATTTCCTTTCCGTTTAGTTCGTATCCAACCTGTACTACGTCGATTATTTTACCATCGTCTTTTTTGTCGTCAACTTTTATAGTTTCCACTGCTTCGTCTCTACTAGCATTATACATTTCTCCTAGTGGGTTTATTACCTTTAGAGCGTGGTTTCCAAGAACATTCATCAGTTGTGAGTTGATATATTCAACCCCCACTCGCCAGTTTTTATCAACTTTTTCCCAAGCTTCTTTGTTTTTAAACGCAGACTCAAAAGAGTCGAGTACTGGAAGAAGTTCGGCAATAATATCTGCCTTAGCAAACTTTATGAACTCCTTTTTATCCTCCTCGTCTTTTTTTCGAAGGTTTACAAAGTCAGCTTTGTCTCTCTGCCACTTGTCCATGAGGTCGGCATTTTTCGCCTCAAGCTCCTTGATACGAGCTTTGAGTTTGTCGCTCTTGTCTTTCATCTCAGGAGCAAGATTTTCTGACATGTCTTCAAAAGTGACATCGTCACCTGGGTCAGTATCTATCTCCTCTTCTAAGTCAATTTTGTTAAGTTCATCTGTCATAGTTCGGCTATTTTAACACAATTTTTGAGCGATTCAAAATTATTGACAAAATATTAATTATATTTTACTGTGTCTACAGGGAGGAAGACTTTGAACATCATCATCACGAACAGAAGCAGCGACTACCACGCTGCAATTGAAGGAAGGCCTGAGATCTGGGGAAACGGCACAACTCCCCGAGAAGCCATCGGCAACCTCGTTCAATCGCACAAGGAGGTGTTCGGGATCACTGAGATCCAAAGCACAATACCAGCAATTGAGATCTACTCAACGCTAGTCGGCTAGTCATACCGTCATCGTGGCGGCGAATTAATTGCCAGCACGATCGGCGGTTTTTTCGTATAAATATTATCACTTTCCCCAATGAGGCGTGCAAAGCTTTTCAGACTTTGCTTCTTGGAAATACCACAGGAGTACTTCAAATTTCTAATCGCTTTGCTCAAGAAATTTTGGTCGCCCACGGTTTTCCAACGCTCACTATCGCTCACTGCCTTCCGACACAGGAGAGACCTTTCTCTCCCGACCCCACTCTCACCACAGTGGAGTAAACTAAACAAAAAATCCCTTTCGGGATTGTTTTGTTTTTAACGCTTACTCCACTGTGGTGCTTTTCTCGCTTTCTTCAGACCGAACTTTCTTCGTTCCTTAGCTCGTGGATCTCTTTTTAGATATCCTGCTTTCTTTAGAGTCTTTCGTAGTTCACCTGAGTGTTCTACTAGAGCTCGAGCAATACCGTGTCGTAGAGCTTCTGCCTGTGAGTGCATTCCTCCACCAACAATTTTAGCTGTAACTTTATATTTATCTTTTACTTCTCCATCAGTAAGGGGTTGCTTTATAAGGTTCTGCATTTCTGCAATTGGGAAATAACCCTCTAGATCCTTATCGTTTATTTCAAAAGTGTTTTTTGACGCAGGAGTAATTCGAACACGAGCAACGGCTGTTTTTCGTCGTCCTACTGTTTCTATGTATTTATCAGTTGTCTTTTCCATATTTATTATTCAGTGATTGTTAGGTTGTTCATCATCTTCTGTCGAAGCTTATTCTTTGGAAGCATACCCCAAACAGCCTCTTTGAACAACTCTTTATTTCCGTGCTTTGCAGCTATCTGTCTAGCTGTAGGCTTTCGTAGTCCTCCTGGGTAACCAGAGTAGTAAGCGATAGTCTCTAGATCATACTTCTTGTCATAAATAGCAGCTTTTCCAGCGTTTTTGATTTCAACCTTGACTTCAGGAATTGTGTTTCTAGCAAATGAAGTTAGATTTTTTCCCATTAAGTAAACAGCAGCTTGTGTAGCTATTCGTCCAACTTTTTTATTTTCTGCATCTAGTACGTATTTCATATGTTTATTTTTATACAAATTCAACTATCGCCATCAAACTTCCATCTGAAAGTCTTGCTGGAAGCTTTGTGATTCTTGTGTAACCACCTTTTCTATCCATGTATTTTGGAGATATATCTTTTACGATTTTTGTTGCGGCTATTGATCCAACTTTTGAAACAAGAGCTCTTCGAGAAGCAACTGTTCCAGATCTTCCTTGAGTAACTAGTTTCTCAACGAAAGGTCGTAGTTCTCTAGCTTTTGCATCTGTAGTTTTTATTTTTCCATTAACAACCAACGCCAAAGCAAGAGACTTCATAAGTCCAGATCTTACTTTTGTTACTCGTCCAAATTTTCTTTTTGCGTTGTGGTGTCTCATATCCGTAAATCTATATTATTCTGTTTATTTAAGTGTTATTCCAAAACTTTCTAGAACTTCTTTAATTTCTGTTAGACCTTTTGATCCTAGACCTTCTATTTCTAGAATATCTTTCTCTTTCTTTCTAGCCAAACCTCCAACTGTTCGGATGTTTGCGTTTGAAAGAGCATTAAGTGTTCTTGCTGAAAGGTTTAGTGTTTCAATTCGAGTCTTTAGAGAATCATCATCGATATCCTCTTTTGCAGCAGACTCTTTGTGAGAACTAGAAGACAATATCACATCTTCTTCTTTAAAACCAACTATAGCTTTTAGCTGGTGAATCATAGTTTCAATAGATTTCTCTAAAGCCTCTTTTGGAGAGATAGTTCCATCTGTTTCAATAAACATTTTTAGTCTGTTGAAATCTGTTCTATCTCCAACTCGCATATTTTCAACTTCGTAACTAGCTCTTTTTATAGGTGTAAAAATAGCGTCCAAAGTTATATGACCAATATCAACTCGATTTTTCTGTAGTTCTTCCTTTGATACAAATCCAAGTCCTTTTTCAACTGTTATTTCCATATCAAGATCAGCACTTTTATCAGTTAGGTTTGCAATAACAAGTTCTGGATTCATTATTTCAACTCCACCAGTTACTTTTATATCACCAGCTGTAACTTCTTTTACACCTTTTACTTTAAGTGAAAGAGTTTGTGGTTCATCTGATACAACTGAAAGTCGCATCTTTTTTAGATTCAAAAGAATAGTAATAGCATCTTCTTTTACTCCAGGGATTACTGAAAATTCGTGTGAAATACCAGCTATTTTAACTGATGTAACAGCTGATCCTGGAAGAGATGATAGGATTATTCTTCTAAGAGAGTTTCCTAGAGTGTGGCCGTAGCCAGGATAAAGACCATCTATTTCGTAAGTTCCTGAGAACTTTTCTTCAGAGACAATCTTTGGTTTTGAAGGCAATACAATGTTGAAATCAGACATATAGGGTGTTGTTATTTAGTTAAATTGTAATTTACGCAATATACATTATTTCTAATAAAAAATCAATACTATCGACTGTAAAACTCAACCACTGTGTTAAGGTCAAACATATTCTCTGTTTTTACGTATTGTGGCTTACCTTGAATCTCCGCAACCTTCTTAACTGCATCAAATTTAATCCAAGATGGAACAGTAGCAGAGTTTTTTATTCTTTCATCTAGGCTAGTAAATAGAGGTTTCTTTAGTGATCTCTCTGCAATAGTGATTTTATCTCCTATTTTGAGTCTTCTTGATGGAGTATCAACTCTTCTGCCGTTTACTGCTATGTGACCATGAGAAACCATTTGTCTTGCTCCACTTCTAGTTGGAGAGAAACCTAGTCTGTAAACAACACTGTCTAATCTAAGTTCTAGGAACTCATAAATAGTAGCAGGAGCATTTGTTGCTTTTGATTCAATCGCTTCTTTAACGTATGCAGCAAACTGCTTTTCAGGCATACCGTATATAAATCTAGCTTTCTGCTTTTCATTTAGTTGTAGACCGAATTCAGACTTTGGTTTTGTAAAACCTCTACTCTTTCCTCGTCTCTCTAGGTGAAGTGCATATTTTTGAGTTTGAGTTTTCTCAAATATTGGTGCCCCTAGGCGTCTCGCTATTTTATATTTTGGTCCTGTTATCATAATTTTTTTATTAAAATACTATACTCTTCTTGGTTTTTTAGGTTTTGGCCCGTTGTGAGGGACAGGAGTTACATCTTTGATTGAGTTAATGTTTATTCCTTTTGAAATAAATCCTCTAATTCCTGATTCTCGTCCTGATCCAACTCCTTTTACCACAACAGCTACTTCTTTCATTCCCATAGTTGCTGCTTTTGCTCCTAGAATCTCACCAACCTTTGCCGCTGCAAATGGAGTTCCCTTTTTTGCACCCTTAAATCCGATAGCTCCAGATGAAGATGTTGCTAAAACATTACCTTTTGCGTCTGTAAGAACGATCTGAGTGTTGTTATATGTAGACTGAACATATAGAGTTCCAGTTTCAACTTTTTTCTTAGATACGGTAGGAGTAGCTACTTTTGTAGCCTCTGCACCGTCCCCTGTTTTTACTATACGTTTCTTTCCCATATTATTTTTATTTATTTACTGTTATTTCTTATCAGCGGTCTTTCGTCCAGTACCCATAGTTTTCTTCGCTCCTCTCTTTGTTCTGGCGTTTGTTTTTGTTCTCTGACCTCTAGTTGGAAGATTTCTAGCATGTCGTGAGCCTCTGTAAGTTTTGATATCTTTTAGTCGTTTTATGTTACCAGCAACCTCTCTTTTTAGGTCTCCTTCGATTTTTATACTCTCGATAACCTTTCTAATAGCGTTTTCCTGGTCAACAGTCAAATCCTTTGGTTTTAAACCATATTCAACTTTTGCTTTATTTAAAATGGTATGAGCTAATGGTCGTCCAACTCCATAAAGGACTGTTAGGCCAATTTCAATTCTCTTATTCTCCGGTAGTGTTATTCCTAGTATTCTCATTTTTTTATTTGTTTTATCCTTGTCTTTGCTTATGTCTGGCGTTAAGTTTGCATACAACATAAACATAGCCCTTTCTTCGGACCACCTGGCAACCTGAACAAATTTTTTTAACTGAAGATTTTACTTTCATTTTTTAACAATTTAAATCAAAATAATACACCCTAGCCTCGTTTTACTATACGGCCCTTGCCTCCATATGGTTCAAGTTCAACAGCGACCCTGTCACCAACCATAACTCTGATTCGGTGAAGGCGCATTTTACCAGACAAATATGTCAACATTTCCTCGCCGTTGTCGTCTCTTTTGACTTTAAAAAAGGTGTTAGGTAATGCCTCAATAACTTGAGCACTAACTACTACTTCTTTTTTGTTAGGTTCTTGCATTATTTTGATCCCAATTTCAATTCAGACGTCTTTTAAGTAACAGGTAGTATGGTAACAGAATTAGCCCTATTTCGTCAAGGTATTTATTAAGGTCACCTTATTTGTGTCTGTTGGAACGGTTTGATTCCAGAATGGCTGTGTTTCAATCCATGTTTCTTTTATTGTTGGGTACTTAGAAACAATGTTTTTAGCCTCTTTCTTTGAAAGACCCAGGAGTTCTGATTTTATTTTGTTTTCATCAACAACCCAAACGAATTGAGGAACTCCTTTTAGAGAAAAAGTTATAGAATTAGCCGTATTTATATCCACTGGAGATTGTGTTGCATATTCAAAATTCAATGAATCTAGGTTGGTTATTTTTACAACATCATTAGTTGAATCAGGAGATAGTTTTGCTAAAAGAGTTCTAGAAAGAACTCCTTTATCAAAAATAACAGCAGAGGCAACACCTTTCTTTTTCAAAACCGCACCACCAGTTGAGCTATTAGTTTGTGTAATAGCTTCAAGTTTGTAAGTTAGTGATGATGAGAATAAAACATAATCTGCCGGTATTTGAGCTGTTATATCTTTTGCTAGGGTCTCTTTTAGAGTTTTTTCCAATTCTGTATTAGTTTGGTTTATTATAGCTTCCGAAACTATCTTTTGCATACCAGAAAATCCTCCTGTCATTTCAGTTTTTGATCTAGCGTATACTTTCGTATATTTAGGATCGCCTTTAAAGCCTGGAATGGTGAAATCCTTATATGAAATATTGTATTCAGCCCCTGTTTTGTCTGCTTCAACTACAGCATCAACACTACCAGCCACTGTTTTACCCGACTTTACTGATGTACCTGGCACTGTAACTGGACTTACAAGCCTATATATAAGGCCTTCTGGAGTCTCAAACCTTGTTGTTGCTACTAGTTTTTGAGATTGAGAGCTATATGTATTGTATATTGTTATTGTACCTCTAGCTTTTTTATCAACTCGGGCTTCACCTGTAGCTTCTACACTTTTTTCTACTTCTTTAACCACTGTGACAACCTGAAAACCTAACCCACCAGACGAGATATCTTTTTTGGCAGTAAACGAATCGTTTAGAGGGATACTTATATTTTTTGGAGTTATTGTTATTTTTGCACTTTTGAAAAATGCAGATATTCCGAATGCTCCAAGGATAACTAATACAAAAACACTGGTATATAAAATCTTTTTACTAGGTTTTTTGGGTTCATCAAACTCGTATTTATAAGACGAATTAATTATTGGCGGTTTATTGTTCCCAACAGGAGCTTCTACTCTAACTGGGGCTGATACCTCAGTTTTTATTGATACGGGTCTAGAAAAATCCTCTAGCATAGGTTCAGGTTTAGGAGCTTCTTCTCTATTTATTTTAGGCGCAGTTCTTCTTGGAGCAATATCTAGTCCAGCTGATCTAGATGGTAATTTTACGTTACGTATTGATTTTTTAGGTGGAATTACGTCTTGTACCAAATTTTTATTAGCCATTTTCTTTTGAAAAATATTTTTAGAAAAATACCTTCTATCATTGTAACGCAAAGACCTATATTTGCCAACGATAAAATCCTGTGGATTATTTTGTGTTTATTAGTTTTTTATAAAAAAGAGCTACAAAAGTAATGAACTCGTCTATCTTTCCTACAGCTTGGTTTTTGATAAATTTAGAAACAACAATTTCATCTATTATATTTATGTTTAACATTTTTCTAAAAATAGAAGTTGTATCAGTTTTTGGCATTTTCAAAAATTCTGTATATATGTGTACAACATCACTATCTGACATTAAGTATATATTTGAAGGTAAATTAATAGTTGGAGATAGTTCCACTAAAGCATTTTCTAGATATATAGCCCATTCTTTTTCAATTTCAGCTATAACCTCGTGCATTTTTTGATTTACAGAATCATCAGACTTGTCGGAGCTAAACATGTGGAGCATAGACTCCGCTATCTCAGGAGTAACGTCAAAATTTTTACTTATTTGTCTTAATATGAAATTTCTACCAGAAGGTATAGATACATTTTGTTTAATAACAAAATCCTGTACAAGTGTTAGATCGGTTACATCTCCGGAGACATCACATATCAAGAAATCCCCACCTGCGCTGAAAAAATCTCTAACAACCGCAAAAGAGACTACTGGGAATGTATGAAACTTGAAATCATCTTTGTGTATGTGCGCATATCTTAGGACAATATCTTGTATTTTATATACAAGGCCCACATCCATAGCCGACATACAAAGAAAAGCCTCTAAGCTTTTTGTTTTTTTATCTAATATATTTTGAAGTTCATAGCCATTAATTTTTGTATGTAAAACATTTTTCTCTATAACCTCAAAAGCATCAGGTCTTTCAGGATAAAGTTCTGATTTAAATATGTTTTCTTCCTGTGAAATTACATCATTTAAAAATGATTCCGTAACAATAAAATCCTTCTCGTGAGAAAGTGAAAGATGTTTAGTTTTTATCGCAAACCATGGAGATGAGAAAGATATAATTCCACCAGAAAGCTTTTTTGATTTATTATTCCAGTATTTATGATTAAAACCTTCTTTTACGAGTTCTTTTAGTTGTAAATCTAATATGGATAGTAGAGATTCTATTAGCCGATTAGCATCTGCTTTGTCCCCGACAGGATGTGTTGCTGTTTTAGAGTACAAAAAAGTAGGTAATTCTTCAGCATTAAAAACTACCATTGCTGATGTAACTGTACTGCTACCAACATCAATAACGAGAGAAACTTTTTCTTTTTCATTCCCAAATGAGAATATAGACATACATTTATTCTAACACAATTTTACTCCAAGACAGCTTTGATGCGCCTGACGCCAGCCGAAACAGCCTCCTCTTTTGCAATTTTGAATCGTCCAAGCACCCCAGTATTTTCTACATGAGGACCTCCACAGAACTCTTTTGAGTAGGCAGAGTCTAATGAGTCTCCAATATAATAAACATTTACTTCATCTGGATACTTCTCTCCAAAAAAGTGTAGGGCTCCAGTTTTTTCAGCTTCCTCTTTTTTCATAACCTCCTTTTTAACAGGTAGATTTAATTGAATTTTTTCATTAACAATATCTTCAACTTTTTTCTTTTCCTCATCGGTCATTTTTCTTTCAAAGGCAAAATCGAAACGCAGTCTTTCTGTTGTTATATTACTTCCTTTTTGTTGTACTGATTCACCTAAAACATCCCTCAGGGCTTGGTGTAGTAGGTGTGTTGCTGTATGGTATTTTGTTTCTACTTCTCCAGTTCCAGCTAAACCTCCTTTGAATTTTTGTTCACTACCTGCGCGAGAAAGTTCTTGGTGCTTTTTAAATTCCTCGTTAAATTTTTCTTCGTCTATAACAGTTCCTCTTTCTTTGGCTAACTCTTTTGTTATCTCAATAGGAAAACCATATGTTGTAAACAAAACAAACGGGTCAATACCTTTTTCAAATTGTTTTATTCCATCCTCTAGAGTTTTTGTAAATTTATTAACCTCTTCTTCTATTTTTTGTGTAACTGAAGTAAGGTTTTGCTTAATTTCTGGATAAGAGGCCTCATATTTGTCAGAGATTATATTAACTAAACTAGATATTTCCTGATTATCTAGCTTTCTTTTATCTGTTTTAAGAACCGCTCTCCTTAAAAGCCGCCTCAAAATATACCCTCTATCTGTATTTGATGGGCTGACTCCGTCTACAATCATAAATACAGCAGTTCTTATATGATCAGCAATTATTCTTTGATTTTTTAAACTTCCTGTTAGATTTTTTGTATTTTTTATTAAATCTGAGAATATATCTGTTTCAAAAACACTAGATTTACCCTGAACAACAGCAATCATTCTTTCAAATCCAGCGCCAGTATCAACATTTTTGTTTTCTAGTTTACCAACAACTTTACCATCCTTTGACAAAAACTCCATAAATACGTTGTTCCAAATCTCAACCACTTTTTGTTCATCATCAGCTTTTAAATACTGTTCCAAACTCATCCCCTCAGTTATGTTTCCTGTCAAATCATAAAACATTTCTGTATCTGGTCCACATGGTCCATTTGGTCCAGCACTCCACCAGTTTTTATTTGCAGGCCGAAAATATATTCGCTCTCCCGTGACTCCATTTTTCTCAAAAATTTCTTTCCAGATAGTGGCCGACTCTTCATCTCGAGGTGCATTCTCATCCCCTTCAAAACAAGTAACATAAAGTCTCTGAGGATCTAGCCCAAAACCCTCTTCCTTTGATGTTAGTAACTCATAGCTCCAGTTTATTGACTCAGATTTCCAATAATCACCCAAAGACCAGTTACCAAGCATCTCAAAAAAAGTAAGATGTGTATTGTCTCCAACTTCATCTATATCGTTTGTTCTTACGCATTTTTGTACGTCAGCAAGCCTTGTCCCTTGTGGGTGCTTTTCCCCAAGTAGGTACGGGACTAAAGGTTGCATTCCAGCCGTGTTGAACAAAACAGAAGGATCATTTTCTGGAACAAGAGATGCGGATGGAATTATGGCGTGGCCTCTTTTTTCAAAGAAAGTAAGAAACCTCTGTCTAATCTCGTTTGATGTCATAGCGTTATAATTACACAAAATGAACTTATTTTAAAGATACTGTATATATTTCTTCAATACTTGAAAATCCTGAACCAAAGTATCTTTATTTGAGCCATTATATAAAGTAACAGCCGGATGATATAAAGGTATAATCACAACTGAACCAAAATAGGTATCAATCTTGAACTCTTTTCCATGTAAATCACCGATAGTTCCGAGTTTATCTGAAAGATTAAAGCGATTAAATATATATTCCATTGAAAATCTACCCAAAGTAGCAATAACTTTTGGTTGTATTATATCAATCTGTTCGTCCAAAAAAGGAGCATAAATTTTTATTTCCTCTGGGCTTGGGTCTCTATTCTCTGGGGGTCTATCTTTTACTATGTTAGTTATATAAACATCACTTCTATTTAAACTAATCGATTCGAGCATTTCATCTAAAACTTTTCCAGATTTACCACAAAAAGGTCTGGCTGTTTCAGCTTCATTTTTTCCAGGGGCCTCACCAATAAACATTATGTGAGCAACAAGACTCCCCTCTCCAACAACAGGAAAATATTTATTTTGAACTCTGTATTCATATAACGGGGATTCTTTAAGATGTAGAACTTGATCCCTAACATTTTTCATCTTATCGAACTTTTCTTCAAGTGAAAATGACATATTTTTATTTTTTATTCTTCTCTTTGCTCTTATAAGAAACCGCTACCTTTTTGTTATCAAACCACCAAGCATTTGAGTCTGTCTTCATTATTTCGTTTACAATTTTTTTAGCATTTTCTGTTTTTATTCTTTTTACCGCATGCTCGGCCCACTTTAATGCTCTGGTATTACCTTGATCAACTTGTTCTTTTAAAGCCATTATCCATTCAATATTATCTGCATCTTTAACCAAAATAGACTCTTTACTTTGCCTATCTTCATATTCCTCAATGATTCCAAAAATTTCTTCACCAAAAGATATTGAGTCTGCTATGTCACGATGTGCAGCTTCTTCTTTTCTTTCAACATATTTTTGATGAACATAGTTCAAATCAGATATTCTGGTTTCTGATATATCATGAAATAAACACATTTCTAAAACTTTTGAAATGTTGACTGTACCGTCCATCATGGCTAAGGCATATCCTATATAACAAACGCGGTTTATGTGTTCAGCCACAGATTGATCACCGGTTCCTAAAAAGTGAAAACCACTTCTTGGAGTTTTTGATAAAATTCCAACCTCAAAAAGGAAATTTGCTGTATTTTTATAATCACTTTTTGATTTTTTATTACTTTTTTTCATTTTATAACGCATCTATCTCATCTATCACTTTTTTTATTTCAGTATCCTTAATCCCAATATCAGAAAGTAATTCTGGCTTTTCTATAATAGATTTACACAAAACAATACCTTGATCCAAAAGAGCTTTTTTCTCATGAGTATTTAGGCTAACCAAACAAGTAAGTGGATGAAGTTTTGATTCTATTATTAGATCATGAAGATTACCTATTGGAGGATAGTTCCAACCAATCATTCTAATGCCTCCCTGACAGCTACCGTATTCTATGGCTGTAGAAGTGAATTTTGTATTTGTAACAAGCCACGCCTCATCCAACTCTCTTTCCTTTCCATAATTAAATTTCATTTTTCGTAAATCATCAAAACGAGCCTTAACATACAAAATAACTTTCAAATCAGATTTTGTCCCACCTTCATTGTGGAATTTAGCCTCAACCATAATAAGCTCCTTATCATTCCAAGCAACTACATCTATTTCGTGAGCAACACAAGAGCCTTTTACTATTTGTCCTGTTTTTGCTTCAAAACCTTTATTTCTAAATATCTCTGCTACAAAATCCTCAAAAGGAAAACCTGAGGGTCCCAATTCTGAGATAGCTTTTTTTAGAGAATATTTTATTGCGATTGGTTTTTCTTCTTTATGAAGAAGCTCAAAAGCATGTTTATAAATATTATGAGTTGTAATATCTTGTTTAAGATGACCATAAACATGGTTTATGATATCTCGAGTAGCTTTAGTAGAAGCGCCAGCACGTTTTAGAGAAAATTCTAATTTTTTTTCATCAAATGGTTCTTTTGTTCCGTCTGCTTTAATGACATAAATTGGTTCTGTATGCATAAAACCATTATCTCATATCCATGTTTTCGGGCAAACTAGATAATTTTTTCAATAATACCTCCACCAAGACAGACTTCCCCATCATAAAGCACGGCTGATTGGCCTATAGCTATTCCACTTTGTGGCTCATCAAACAGTATATGGTAACCATTACCTTCTTTTTTAACCAAACAAGACTGCTTTTGTTGTCTATATCTTATTCTGACTGAAATTTTTTTATCAATCTCTTTCTTATTTTCAGAAATAAGGTGAAGATTTTTTAGAACAATCTCTTTTATGGAATAAACTTTGTCTGCTTCAGCTTCTTTACTTGCGACAGTTACAGTATTTTTATCTAGATTTTTCGCCACAACAAAATATCTAGGATCATCTCCTGTCTTTTTTGTTATAGTAAAACCGTGTCGCTGGCCGATAGTTAAAAACATAGCGCCATCGTGGGTACCAATAACTTCTCCTTTAGTATTCAAAACATCTCCAGTTTCGGTTTTTATATAATGAGAAAGAAAATCTTTCATATCTATCTTTCCGATAAAACACAAACCTTGGCTATCTTTTTTGTGGGCCGTAGGAAGACCAAATTTCTCCGCCAACTTTCTGACTTCTGGCTTTGTCATATGACCTATCGGGAAAAGTGTGTGGGAAAGCTCGTGTTGTCCAAGTGTATAAACAAAATACGACTGGTCTTTCTCTTTGTCAGTTGACTCGTGTAACTCAAATACGTTGTTATTATTCAAAATTTGAGCATAATGCCCTGTAGCAACATAGTCAGCTCCCATCTCTAGCGCTTTTCGTAAAAAAACTCCAAATTTTACATACTTATTACAAAAAACATCAGGGTTCGGCACTCGTCCATCACGATATTCACGTATCATATAATCCACCACTTCTTTTTTATATTCTGCCTCGCAATCTAGTGTAATAAAAGGGACATCTAGTGTCGCACAAACTTTCATTGCACTTCTTCTTTCTTCTCTCCAGTCACAAGGTAAAAAATCTGGTGCCCAGACCTTCAAAAATACCCCCGTTACATCATAACCTTGATTTTTAAGCAGTGCCAAAGCCACAGAAGAATCAACTCCTCCGGAGACACCAACAAACACTTTTGGCATTTTATTCATAACAAACTTATAACACAAATTTACTGGTTTAGATAGAGTTCCTTATTTCTTTTATGTTGCTCAAACGTAGTCGCATAGTACATTTTTCCACTTTTACTTGATAAGAAATAAAGATACTTTGAATTTGTTGGATTAACAGCAGCAAATATTGCATCTAAACCAGGATTACTTATTGGACCAGGAGGAAGACCTCTATATTTATAAGTGTTATATGGCGAGTCTATTTTTAAATCATCAGCTGTTAGTTCATAAGTATTTTTACCATTTATATAAAGAAAAGTAGAATCCACTTGAAGAGGCATACCGATGGACAATCTTTTCCAAAGTATACCTGCAACCATTCTACGACTTTCTGTGGTTCTGGCTTCTTCCTCTAAAATAGAAGCCATTATAATTATTTCTTTCAAACTATGGGTTGACGTCGCTATTCCACCAACAGTTTTTATTTTTTGATCAAAATTATTTTTCATCAACTCAACAACAGCTTCTGGTTTTATGGTTGGAGAAATAAAATAAGTATCAGGAAAAAGATACCCTTCATTACTTTTTGCTAACTTTAAAAATTTAGTTTTATCAAAACCAATCAAGTTGGCTTTTAAATAATCAGCTATTTGAAAGATACTCCATCCTTCAGGAATAGTGGCTTTAAATGTAACTAAATGAAACTGCCCTTCGGTTATACGATAGGCCAGCTCAAAAGAACTCTCTTTTGCATCTAATAGGTAGTCTCCTGCTATCATTTTTTTCTCCCCACCAAGCATTCTCACCGCCAACCTGAAAAAGAACGGTGATCTAATAACTTTTGAGTCATAAAGACTATTCGCTATCCCTTGAAGAGATGCTCCTTGTTGAACTACCACAACCTGACCAAGAGGAAATTCTCTTGGTTGTGTATTCATATACAAATAAAAAGAAAAAAATATAACAAAAATTAAAGAAAAGTAGAGAGAATACTTCTGTCTTTTTGGTAAAGACCTTATATTTTTAATTAATTCAGATAATATTACGGAATATTTCATTATACAGGAAGATTTGTAGGTGCTTGTGATTTCTTTGAATCAATACGAGTAAATGTAGGTGTTGTAGATACTCCACCAGGAAGATGGAATAGAGTAGCCAGCTCTTCTGTGTTTAAAACAAAATGAGGACTTTTAAATGGGCCATAAAAATATCCTCTGTGTTTGTATGCGTCTAACAAATACTGCTTTTCACTCTCTCTCTTTTTTAGACTTCTTGTTTTCCAAGCAATAAAAATATTTGAAAACCTCTCATCTATACCACGAGCTGGCTTAAAACCATTTAAATGCGAGTTAAAGTGCGTTATCCCACCTATTATCCCTCCAATATTATCAGGACTCCAAATGTCTTTAGGAGCTATATAAATTGCTCTCATACCAACATCAAAACCTTTTTTAGAAACACTTCTTGCAAGAGCTGTTACAGTTTCTTTTTCAACATCAGTTAACTGTCTTCCTGTTCCTGGAATAATTTTTCCATCTGGACCTTTTTCACCCTTAGCTTTTGTGATAATTTTATCTATCTCCACCTGAGCAGCCTCTTTCCATCTGAAATCTTTCTTTGCCCAACGATCCCAGATATCTTTTGGTCTTAAAGTTGTCCATATTTTAGCATTAGACCAAGTTTTACTTGGATCTTTTTCCTCAGCGACATGAGCACGAATAAGAATCTGAATCCAAGCCTGCTGGCCACGACCAAGACTTCCAAGGAATTCTATAAGTGGAGTCATAGGATCTATTTTGTATTCTTCATCTGGGTCTTTGTCCATTCCATAATCTATATAAGTTTTTATGGGAAAAACATCAGCTCCGGTTAGATCAAATTCAGAAGCCCATATTGAATTAACTTCTGGATTGTAGCTAGTTGGCAATGTATAGTCTGGAACTTCATATATTTCAATTCCGGGATATTGAGAATACAAATTTGCCTCTAGAACATTTTTCATTGATTTTCTTATCCAGATGAAAAAATGTACACCTCCATCAATAGAAGCTATCTCTAAAGATGTCCATGCACGAACTTTTCCTTGCCAAAATTTTTCAAACCAATTTTTCTCTCCGGCTAATTGATGAAGTGACTGTATACAAAACTCCATCGCTTTTGGAGATTTGAAAATGTCCTTTGGGAGTTTTATTTCCAAAACAATCATTGATGTTTTAGCAAAAAATAAAGCCCTAACATAGGCAACCCAAACTTCCCAGGCAATGTAAACCAAAGCAAATGGAACTAAAACATAAGCTGAGTAATACAACAGTTTAAATGTTAGGAGAAAATTTGAATTTGCAAAAAAATCTATTAGAAATGAAAACATATTTTAATTATAACTTACATAAAAGAAAAAACCACCCCTTTAGGGTGGCTTTTTCTTTTATGCTATATCGTACTTTCCGTCTTTTGTTTTTTTGAAGAATTTTGGATTCTGAAGGTTTACCATAATTGTATTTTCTTTTACATATCTCTCCTTCAATACTTTCTTAACTATATCATCCTTTGTCATTGGGCCATTTTTAGCAATAACACCTTTTATGACATCTTTAACTACTCCACTCATATAACCCCACTCAGACAGCGCGTAGAGTCCTCGTCCAACCAAAACGAATCTTGGATCCTTTATTAGTTCATTGTGAGTTGTTGCAACGTGCGCTTTTTTCTTAAATAGCTCTGTTATAAGTTTTGCTACCTCTCTAAAATGAATTGGAGAACCGTGTCGTCTGATAACTAGGTATGCATAGTCTCTCATACCTTTTGCATTTATATTTGCAGATTTAGTTTTACCCCATTCACCTAGTGGATTTTTATCTATAACTTTAGATAGTTCCAACCATCGTTTTGCGATTTCTTCGTTTCTGTATTTATCAGAAACATCTTTTAGGTGTTCCAGAAACTTTTCTATCATTTCTGACTCTAGTAAAATTTCATCATCAGATAGAGTACTATATAACTGTCGTAGTGAGTAATGGATCTTTTTTGATAGATCTTTATCAATAGTCCATCTGTGTTTGAATTCCAAATCCTCTTTTTCTTTCATAAAATCCTCACCAACTGTAAGTAGGAAGTGGATTTGATTTTGAGTAGCTTTGTCTTTTGATATGTGTTTCAAAAGAGCTTCCTCGTGAATAGTAGAACCTAAATCAGCTATTATCTTTTTTAATTCATCAAAAACTGCTTTTTCCTTTGCGTATTCTTTTGATTTTCTTATGTTTATTATTGAGTAGTTCTCAATCTGTCTAACTCTTTCTCTAGTGATTTTATATTTTTTACCAATAGCTTCCAATGTCATTCTTTTTGTATCATTTCCGAGTCCAAATCTAGAAGTAAGAACATCCTGTGCTCTATCCCCTAAAACAGAAAGTAACCGTTTTACAACTTGCTTTGGTTTGAATGTAATTGGTGTTTTTTCACTCATAATTTTGATAATTTATGTATAAATTAGCTATTGGTATTGGGCTAATGTCAATTATTTGTATCATTTACCTCAGGTAAAGTCAAGCCTTGACCAAAACAGCCAAAAAAGACTAAAAAACTACCAGATTTACGAGTTTATCTTTGATAAAAATCACCTTTTTTATCTCTTTTTCCATTATCCATTTTTCAACATCAGGAAGAGCCTTTATTTTTTCTAGTACAACGTTTTCAGATAACCCTTTAGGTAACATCGTTTCTGCTCGAACTTTGCCGTTTATCTGAATAATAAACTTAACCTCCAATTCCTCCATTTTTTTCTTACTTGCCTTTGGCCAAGCCTCCAACACAAGAAAACTTTTGTGTCCGAACATGCTCCATATTTCTTCTGTCATATGAGGAGCAAATGGATTTAATATTTTTAAGAATAATTCAAAATCTGACTGTTTTACATATTCCATTTTTTCCATTTCATTTAACAAAATCATCATTGAAGAAACTGCTGTGTTGAAAGCAAAATTGTCTATATCTTCAGTAACTTTTTTGATTGTTTTATGGAGTACAGATTCAAAAATTGGAGTTGATTTAGCTTTTTTGGAAACTCTTTCAGTCAATCTCCATATTCTATCCAAAAATCTTCTAGATCCAATGATATTGTCTGTGCTCCAAGGAAGAGATGCCTCAAATGGCCCCATAAATGTCTCATAAACTCTCAGAGTATCTGCTCCATAGTTTTTTACAACATCATCTGGATTGATGATGTTACCCCATCTTTTACTCATCTTTCTGTTATCTGGCCCCAGTATCATTCCTTGATTTTTCAAAGTCTGAAATGGTTCCTCTGTTATAACAAGTCCATAATCTTTCAAAAACTTATGCCAAAATCGTGAGTATAAAAGATGCCCTGTTGCGTGTTCTGCACCACCAACATACATATCAACATTTTTCCAATATTTTATAGCTGATTTATCTACAAAAGCTTTTTTGTTTTTCGGATCCATGTACCGCAAAAAATACCAAGAAGAACCAGCCCAACCAGGCATAGTGTTTGTCTCAAAACCTTTTTTCATCCAAGAAGAAACACCGGCGAGTGGAGACTCTCCTGTTCCTGTAGGCATATATGATTTAACTTCAGGAAGTTTTAGTGGAAGATCTTTTTCTTTAAGTGGAGTTATGATTCCATTTTTATCATGCATAAGAGGTATAGGCTCACCCCAGTATCTCTGTCGTGCAAAAATAGCATCTCGCATTTTATATTTTGAAACAATTTTACCACCGACTTCTTTTGTTATGCTTTTTTTACATTCTTCTGAACTGAGACCATTGAATTTTCCAGAGTTTATCAAAAACCCTTCACCAGTTATTGGCAACTCTAAATTCCCTCTATCTTTCGGAATTATGACTTCTCTTATAGGAAGTTTGTATTTCTTTGCAAACTCATAATCTCTTTCATCAGATGCAGGTACAGCCATAATAGCTCCTGTTCCGTAGTCAGCCAAAACATAATCAGCTATCCAAACAGGAATTTCCTCGTTGTTTGCTGGGTTTATAGCTTTTATACCTCTCAACTCCACTCCAGTTTTTTCTTTTCCTTCAATTCTTTCTTCTCTAGTTTTTTTCTTTAAACTTTCAATATATTTTTTAACTTCCTCTCTGTTATCCAAAACTCCTATATGGTCATCATCTACAGCTAGAGTTACCCAAAGGTGCTCTGGAGAAAGAACCATATAAGTCGCACCGAACAAAGTATCAGGTCTTGTTGTGAATACAGGTATAATTCCAGGTTTACCCTCCTTAAAAACTATTTTGAAAGGAATCTCTGCGCCATCACTTTTACCAATCCAGTTTCTCTGAATTTCTTTAATATGTTCAGACCAGTCAAGTCCATTAAGACCAGTCAAAAGCCTGTCTGCATAAGCAGTAATACGCAAAAACCACTGTCGCATTTTCTTTTTCTCAACAGGAAAACCACCCCTCTCTGAAACTGGGCCATTTGGCCCATCCACTATTTCATCATTAGCCAAAACTGTTCCAAGTTTCGGTGACCAGTTCACATCACTGTATCCTTCATACGCAAGACGATATCTCATTAACATATCTTGCTTGTCTTTATCACTCATCGCTTTCCACTCCTCTGCAGAAAAACTAGCTCTGTTATCTGTAACAGCGTTTATTTTTTTGCTTCCTTCTTTTTCAAAAATTTTTATCAGATTTTCTATTGGTTCAGCTTTGTCTGTATCTTTGTTGTACCAAGAGTTATAGATTTTAAGGAAAATCCACTGTGTCCATTTATAAAAACCTGGGTCAGTCGTGTTTACTTTTCTATCCCAATCAAAAGAAAGCCCTATGTTGTGTAGTTGCTTTTCAAAAGTTTTTATATTCATTTCAACTGCCTTTCTAGGATGAATATTATGCTCTAACGCATACTGTTCTGCGGGCAAACCAAAAGCATCATAACCCATAGGATGGAGAACATTCATCCCTTGCATTCTTTTGAAACGTGCAAAAACATCTGAGCCTATATAACCTTTTGGATGCCCAACATGGAGTCCTGTACCGCTCGGATAAGGAAACATATCAAGAACATAGTATTTCTTTTTCTTTGATTTGTTTGAGGCTTTGTAAACTTTTTTAGTAACCCACTTTTTCTGCCACTTTTTTTCTATATCTAGATGGTTGTATTCCTTCATATGAATACATCCTACATAAATTTTTGTCTCTACGCAAAACCCTCCAGATTTGCTGGAGGGTTTTGTTTAAATACTACATTGGCAACTTTACGTACTGACCAACTGGAATAGCGAGCTTGAAGCAATAGTAACCTGCCGGATGAACCCGTGATATATCTTGATATGGATATGATGCAGAAACACCTTTAGTTGTTTTTGAGTCTATGTTGAATTCTGCACAAAGTTCATATGCTTTTGCACTCTGACCGATAAGATTGTACTCATATGCTTTTCCACTCTGTGGGTCAACTGGAATCTGTGAATACTGAACTAATGTTAAATCTTCCATTTTTGAAGGCATACTAGCTTTCATCTGATAGTAACTTTGTACTAATGAGTTAATAGTCATCAAATCGTTAACTTTTTGTTCATCATACTTTAGAAGTCTCTGTGTTCTAGGTGAACCCAAAACTGAAAATCCCCAAACTATTGAACCAAGAATAATAACAGAAGCAACCCCAGCCCAGATTTTTCTGGAATTTGAATTTAACTTTCCTCTTATATCAGAAATGTAATAAACAAAAACAGCTAGAGCTACAACTAGAACAGCTAAAACTTTAAAAAGAAAACCTGTTGTTAGTTCCTGACCGTCAATGAAGTAATAAAGCACAGTTACAAGATCTCCAGCAGTGGCAATTCCAGCTAGAAATAAAGTTATATACGAAAGCCATTTTCTAATACCCATATTTCTTCTATCAGGTTCAGAAACATAAGCTTTTTCCAATAACCACATCAAAAATACAAAAATCGGGAAGAATATAATCAGTATCGCTACTGGCCATGATATAGACTGACTACCGTAGTAGTTATAACCATTAGTGATTTGAGGGTAGGCTGTATTTATTACAGCAAAAAGTAGGTTAATAAGACTAATAACAACTGTATACAATGCAACAATAGCACCAAGATTTAAAAATAAATCTTTTACATTTGTTTTTTTTGTTGGTTCCATAATTTTTTGTTAATTGATAAATAATTGTTATTCTGTTGTCTTGCCATCAAACTCAGGACTATTTGCTTCTGCTTCTACTTTTGTGGCTCTCATTACAGCATCTTGGTGATGTGCTGGACTATATATTGTGTATAGCTTTAGACGATCACTCCCCGTGTTTATTACATTATGTCTTGCACCACGAGGAACTACTACAGCGTCTCCATCAGCAACCTCGTACTCAGTTTCGTTTATAACAACCTTGCCTGTTCCAGATTCAAATCTAAAAAATTGATCGTTATCCTCATGCACTTCTGCTCCAATATCCTCTCCTGGAAGAAGCGACATCAGCACAAGCTGGCTTTTCTCACCAGTGTAGAGGACTTTTCTAAAGTTCTCATTTTCCTGTGTGAGTTTTTCTATATTGTCTTTATATCCTTTTTTCATGGTATTAAGTTAGATTTATAACAGGCGTATTATACCACAAAATAATGGTTAACAAAGAAGCGACTTTGTTTTATTCATAAAACAAAAAACACTCTTGTGGTGTTCGTCAAATTTTGAACTCGATCACGTCTCCGTCTTTGACTATATACTCTTTTCCTTCAGTTCTAACTTTTCCCTTTTCTCTAGCTGGTCCATAACCACCAGCATTTAGCAAATCATCACAGTGAACGACTTCTGCTCTAATAAATTTATCTTTAAAATCAGTATGTATTGCCTGACCAGCGACAGGTGCTGTCGAGTCTCGTAGCACAGTCCATGCTCTTGTTTCATCCTCACCAGTTGTAAAGTATGTAATAAGGTTCAAAAGTTTGTATCCAGCTTTAATAAGGTTATCTATACCATCATCTTTTCCACCCAACTCCGATCTAAAAACTTCTTTTTCCTCTCCTTCTAGATCCTTCAGTTCATTTTCTATATTTGCATCAATAATCACGTACTGACTGTTGTTTTCTTTGAAAAATTCCAAAAGCTTTGTAAACTTTTCATCATTCATTTCATCCAAATTTTTTCCTCCAGCTTTTTTATTCAAACCATACATTATAGGTTTTGCTGTCAAAAGGTTTAACTGTTTTACAACCGGAGTTTCTTTTTCATCGAAACTAAGTGTGTTGACTAACTTGCCCTGTTTCAAAACAGCATCTACTTTATTCAACACTTCATTTTCAAACATAGCCTCTTTTCGGTTGGCTTTAACATCCTTTTGTAATGTTCCGATACGTTTTGTGACAGTCTCTTGATCAGCTAAAATCAACTCATAATTAATAACCTCAATATCAGAAACAGGATTTATACCACCATGAACATGGATAACTTTGTCGTCCTCAAATATTCTAACTATTTCCAAAATAGCATCAGTCTCGCGAATATTTGAAAGAAATTTATTTCCCAACCCCTCACCCTCGCTCGCCCCCTTTACTAAACCAGCAATATCAACAAACTCAACAACTGCTGGAATAGTTTTTGCTGAGTTTGAAAGTTTTGAAAGCTTCCAAAGTCTTTCATCAGGAACAGGAACAATTCCTACAGATGGGTCAATAGTACAAAAAGGATAGTTCTCTGCTGGAACAGCCTTTTTTGTTAGCGCGTTAAAAAGCGTGGATTTACCCACGTTTGGCAAACCGACAATTCCGATTGATAGTGACATAATAAAACACTATACAGCAAAACACAGTTTTTTTGAAATTCTGAACAAAATATAAAAAGTTGATGATAAAATTATATACAGAAGGAGGACCGCTATGCGAGATTTCTTGTTTTTCCTGCTCGCTACTTTCCTCCTGTTACCAAATGTAGCAGAAGGAAAAAGCAGCCTAGTTGGAAGCACTGTCTCTCAACACAAACAAAACGACCACGCCGAAGAAGAAGGTCTTCCTCAAATCAGAAATGATGAGGAACTAAACACTCTAAAAGAATCCGGAGCGCTCGTCCCAATTCCGGGAACCGTAAGAGTGGACTACCGACTAGAAGACAAATGGCGTTGGTGTCTTCCCCAGACATCGTTCTTTCTTGGAGATATTGGACTCGAGTTCCAAGAAGTTTTTGGAAAACGACTCCAAATCAACTCGGCAGTCAGGACAACACTGAGACAAATTGAGCTCCAAAAAACGAACAACAACGCTGTACCTGTCACTGGTCGTCGTCGGTCTTCCCACCTCACTGGGGCAACAGTGGACATTGCCAAAATCGGTCTCACAAAAGATGAACTTGAGTGGGTTCGATTAAAACTCCTCTCTCTAGAAGACGAGGAAAAACTGGAGGCAACAGAAGAACACGATCAACTCGTTTTCCATGTAATGATTTTCCAGAGCTACACAAACGAAGCCAAGGCTTCGGAACTGCGAGCGCAGCAATAGGCGCTCGCAGTTTTTCTTTAATAAGAAAACTCCCGAAACCTTGCTAGGGTCTCGGGAGTGACTGAGAATACTGGAGAACTAGGTCTTCAGCACGCCGAAGAACTGACGTGCAGCAGCCTGAACCGCAGTGAGCTCAGCTTCAGCCTTATCAGCCCGACTCTTCTCTTGAGCCAAGGCTTCGTTCGCCAACTTCAGATCAGCGGTGACTTTCGCAACCTCCTCGCGGTAAAGCTCAAGCTCCGCGAGCTGATCCTGGGTAGAAGCAATCTGCCCCTCGAGTTCAGAGACTCTCATGGACAGATCGGTGCTCTGTTTCTGCAGTGGAGCGATCGAGCGACGGAGTTCGTCACACTCCTGCTCCTTCCTGATAAACAGTTGATACTGTTTGAGAACATTGTCGATGACCTCACCCAGGTTGGGAATCCCACTTCGGAACTTCTCCAACTGACGGGCAGAATCGCTCCAGCCCTTATAGGGAGAAGACGAGCCGTTCCCGTCAGCCTTGTTCAGATCCTGAACAAGAACCGACGGAACAGGACCCTGATCCTCCACCGATGGATGTTCCTTCGGCTTCTCCTTTTCATTCGGGTAAGCCGAACTAAGAAGATCCCGAATCTCAGCGGGGGTCAGAGTCTTGGGATGAAGAATCGCTCCATCGGGCCGGTCGTTCTTGATCTTCATCGTCAGCTCGTGATCGACGAAGCGGGTCTGAAGAATGAGTCCCGTGTTGCTCGGAACTGTGCACTTCTTACTGTCATCAGTGAACCAGAACAGCAAACGTCGGTCGCCCTTGTTGTACCAACCACCCATGTTGCTCGGCCTGACGCCAGCAACAAGAATGGTGCCGTTGTTGGCGAGAACTGTCTTGGCCTGTTCGATGAGAGTGCTGGTGATCATGATCCGCTCCTTTTCCGACACGTCCGTTTACCACGGACTGGGTTGAGGATTTAAAAAGAACACCTCGAAGGAGGATTATGACATGATTGTTATAATTTGTAAATATAACTACTATTTTGTTTAATAAACTCTTTTACCGTATTTAACAAATTTAGAAACCCACTTTGCACGTCGTTCTGGAGATATTTTTTTCATTGGTCCACATTTTTTCATTTGGGTATGAATACCAGCAAACCAAAGTATTCCATCCTGAATCTCATTTGTATTATCACCAAAAAGAAATCTAGCCAGTATAGGATTAGAATCTGAAGTTACAAAAACTCTAGCTGTTTTACCCTTTAAAAGCCTCCACCAGCCCAAGCCATTTGGTTTGAACTTGTAAGCAAAACCGGGAAGCCACGATCTATCAAACAAACCTTTGAGCAATGCCGGCATTGTAGACCACCATGATGGATAGATAATAACTAAATGGTCACACCATTTAACATCTTCTTGAAACTTCAATAAATCTGGCTCCAGTGCTTGAATAACTTTGTATCCCTTGTGAAGTATCGGATCAAACTGCATATCACCGAGATTTGTTCTCCTTACCTCGTGACCAGCTTCCTTTGCACCTTTAGCATAAGCATCCGCAAACTCGCAACACATAGACTCAGTGTCAGGATGCCCCAACAGTACAAAGATTTTTTTAGACATATCTATATATTACATCAAACCTTTTAAATCAGCTTCATACTTTTTAACAACCTTCATTGTTGCAGTCATCTGATCACTACCGGTTCTTTTCATTTCATCTTGAACTTCCATACCTATTTTCTGAAATAGTTCAGGATTTTTTTCTAACATTGAAAAAACTTTGTCTTGATCAGCCTGAGGAACACCCTTCATCTGACTTCCCAACATTTTTCTTAACAGAAATGATTTTATTGACATATTTTTTGAATTTTTAATTTACTTATCAAATATACTATATGCTACAATATATTCAAACAATCTATGGCAAAGAAAAAACAAATCGGAATGAAATGGAAATACACTCTTGGTTTGCTCGGTATATCATTCGGAAGTCTTTTGGGAATGATGTTCTACTATCATCTAGATTTATCCCTACTCGCTTCCCTTTCGTTCTATGAAAATCTAGCAAACCCATCAATCAGAATTGTTAGAGTTCAAGAAGGACTACGTAAGGAACAAATCGCAGAGGTTTTTGGAGATAAACTTGGTTGGTCAGAGAGAGAAAAAGAAGAATTTATAAACGCCCACCTAGCTTTAAACAGTCAGAACCTAGAAGGTAGATATTTCCCAAAAACTTATATGGTTCTAAAGGACGAAGACCCTATGGGAGTAACTAGTAATATGCTCCACGAATTCATAAAAGAAACCTCTACAATTAAAAAACCGAAACCTTCAGAAATACTAAATCAAGATACAGTAATAAAAATTGCTTCCATAATCCAAAGAGAAGCTGGTGGAAAAAGTGATATGAAATTAATCTCTGGAATTATCTGGAACAGACTTTTCAAAGGAATGAAACTTCAGATTGATGCGACTCTACAGTATGCAAAAGGTTCAGAGGAAGATGGATGGTGGACAAAAGTAGATCCCGAAGATAAATCAATCGACTCTTACTACAATACTTATAAATACAACGGCCTTCCACCTAGTGCTATATCAAACCCAGGTTTAGCTGCATTAGATGCTGCATACAATCCGCAAAAAACAAATTGTCTTTACTATCTGCATGATAAAAAAGGACGGATACATTGTTCTACAACATACGAAGGACATAAAGCTAATATAAAAAAGTACCTATAAAATAAACCAGGTCGCACTCCGTAGAATGCGACCTGAGGGTAAATCTTGTGCCGTGGGTGCTAGTCGTGACCCTCCGGACTCATGTTGAGGTTGTCCCAGCGACAGGCCTTGAGCCCCTCGCAAGAATTGAAGAACGTGCACTTGCGCGCCTCGGAGCCGAGCTGGCAACCGCGCGTCTGGCGATCTCCCGTCGTGATGTGACTGAAGAGGATCTCATCAGACTGAATCCTGTTCAGACGCCCTGGCAGGGTAACTCCCTGCAGGGCCCGAAATTCCTCCACAACTTCGATGTGACGTGTGACTTCGCGGGACAAACCTTCCATTATGCGCCTCCTCTAATATAGTACGACTAACACATTTAGCTGTCAAATAATATTTTTAATATACCAACCAAAACAAGGATATATTTATTTATAATTTGACAAAATATTGTTATATATGTAGGATTTTTCTCTGAAAGGCCTTAGGAGGGCCTGAGTTCATGGGGAAAGAGACCAGAGGATTCGCATCGATGTCACCGGAGAAGCAGCGTGAGATCGCAAGCAAGGGCGGCCGGGCCGCACACGAGAAGGGCAAGGCCCACGAGTGGACCAGCGATGAAGCTCGTGAGGCTGGACGCAAGGGCGGCATGGCCAGTCGTGGCGGGCGCGGCAAGACTACCGCTCAGCCGACGACCTAGTCGACAGTAGCAACGCAACGCAAACGGGGTGAGCCAGATGGCCCACCCCGTTTTTCCTATATTGAGAATTTGAAACTTACTATTGAACTGTTGTCTCTATTTTTGCTGTAGCTTTTAGAGACTCAATGAATGCAGCTATTAACTGTTGTTGTTTAGTGTTAATTATCTGCTGTTTGATTTGCTCTTTGATGTCTTTTAGAGCAGGAGCTCCTTGCTGACCTTTTACATTATCATTGTAGTACTTTGAAACTTCTGCATCAGTAGCTGTTGCGGTACTGATATCTATTTTACTTAGGAGGTATTTCTGAATTGTTAACTGCTTTGAAACATTCTCTCTAAGCTGTGCTTCTGTAAGATTTGCCTTTGTAAGCTCGGCTGCAAATTTATCTGCACCACCAACTTGAGCAATCAAAGCATCTACTTGTTTCTGAACTTCATCAGCTGTAGCTGTTACTCCAGAAGCTTTTACTGCTTGGTTCAACAACTCATTTCCGATTAGATCATTCAAAACTTGAGCTTTGATTTTAGGAAGCTCAGTGTCTGTATTTACTCCCTGTGACTTAAGCGTAGATATCACTGAAGCCAACTGTGACTCATATGCTGACTTTGTAATATCAACGCCATTTACTTTTGCTACTGTTTCAACAACTGGAGCAACAGCAACCTCAGCTTTAGGCTTGCTGTACATTTTGTAACCAACTGCACCGAAAATCACAACCAAAACAACTACCACTGCAACTATTTTTTCTTTACTTAATGTATTCATTATTTATTTTAATTAAAGCAAACAAATTTAATATTCCAACATTCTATCACAGAGGGTTTCTATAGGCCAACTAGGTTATACAGACTAATTAGGTTAAAACTAATAATCTACGACTATTATACACCCACTGTATTTTTTTATTTCAAATACAGTTTCACTTTGTAGATATTGACTTTTTTCTATAAATAGGTTAGAAATTACCATTGAAAGGGTTCTTTACACATGGCAAAATTGAGCAAAGACAATGCTGTGACGCATGCGCTGCGTCACGGTACGAGCAAGAACTGTGCACACCTCGCCTCCCCATCGAAAGTGAAGGAGGCTAAAGCACCGATTCACGTAGTAGACCGTTCTCTCCTTTGTGGGGAATGCGTCCCAACAGAGGAGCTCTCCGCAGTCTAGCTCTGGCTAGCTCATGTCATCACACCGTGCGCTCGGGCCTTTGGCCCGGGTGCGCGTTTTTTTATTATTTTTACCAGACAGCTATTATCGCCCCCATAACAAGAATACAAACCAGTGATGTAGCCATCTCAAACAACCAGTATTTGAGTGTCCTTCCCATCCAGATAACTTCCATTGATGATGAAGTTACAATAAAACCGAGCCACATCCAAAATGATATACCCATAGCACCGATAACATTTCCAACATTATTGTAATATGAAGATGTCACAAAAATAACAACAGCCAAAACATACGCGAATACAATATTAGCCAAAAAGTTTTGAACCATCTGAGGGATCATATCTGAAAACTTTTCATTGCCTGTAGGGTGAATATTCGCAAGCTTCATCCAAACTTTTCCAAAAACTGGCCCATGTGCAAGAAAACCAATAACAAAATTAGCAATAGCAGCTACTAAAACAGCAATATAATTAATTGGTAACATAAATAAACATTAAATTTGTAATATCTATATTCTAACTCTTTTTTATGTTTTGCACCTCATCTAGTAGTTTTTTAAGAACAGATTCTATCTCTTCTAGTTTCTTTCTGTCATTCTGTGCTGTTCCCTCTTCTGCATCGACTTCTTTTTCGATTTCATCCACGTCCTCTTGGATTTCATCAACATCATGTTGGATCTCATCCACGTCTTGTTGAATTTCATCAATATCTTCAGAAATCTCTGTCACTTCCTCAGCAATATCCTCAATATCCTCCTCCACCTCCTCTAGGGATTGAGTGTTTTCATTAACGGTCATCTGAATAAAAATGGAAAGATATATAGCCTCTAGAGAAACTACTGTTGTAAGAATAAGCAAAACAGTATCAGTTTTTACCCCCAAAAAAGCCAAAGAAAACATAGCGATAAAAAATATCGTATGTAATACAACGGACATTCTAGAACCAACCCATTTTGTAAAATTTCTTTCCCAACTCATTTATTTTGATTCTAGCATTTTTAAAATATACGACAAAGCCCGCGATGGACTAGTCGTCCCATGCGGGCATTACTTTCTGACAAGTCCGAGGTTTGCTCGGACTTTATCGTTCAAATTCTTGATATCTTCAGCCTTCACATCTCCTTTCGGAAGTTCGTTCATCTTGCTCAGGCACTGAGCCTGAAAAGAAACGTCGTGATCTGCTCTGATAACGAGCAGAGCGGCATCGCTCGAGGCTTGAGCCCCGACCTTCGAGATGGAGGGCCAACCAATAGCCCTCACGATGCGTTTCATCACCTGACCGTGTGCCGTTGGCTGAGGTGGATCCGCTCGAGCCATCTCCAAAATCATCTTTGGAATTTCTTCCACGACAACTGGTGGATTGTAGAAATGCGAGTTCTTCCAACTCATAACCCCCTCCAGTTTTATTTATACATCACTTTCAAACAGTGTCAATACTATTCATTATCCAAAATGTGCCAGAGGTAAAGAGTAAGATTGGTTCGAGAGCCGAGGTGTGGCTCAGCGAGTTTGAGCATTTGTTTTTCTGACGGAAGTGACTTTAGTTTGAACGCTTTTTGGAAACCTTTTTTTGTACCCAAATCCCCTAACGGCAAAATATCTGGTCGATTGAGTGCAAAGATAAGAAACATATCTGCTGTCCACGAGCCTATTCCTTTTACTCTGACTAGGTGTTCTTTCACCTCATCATCCGTCATCTTATGAAAGTTTTTATGATCTATGGTTTTATCTACAAACTTTTCTGCGAGGTCCGTGAGATACCCAAGTTTCTGTGGAGAAATCCCCGCTCCGCGTAACTCTGCAGTTTTCAGTTTCAGAAAATTCTCTGGTGTAACTTTCTTTCTTCCAAATAGTGCGAGAAACTTTGTCCGTATCACATTCCCAGCCTTTGTCGATATCTGCTGACCTATGATTGCGTTTGCCAGCGACAAAAACGGATTCTCTGTTGGAGATATTTTTCTCAGTTTCTTTTTATCTATCTTGAGTTTCATCAAACAAATTATTCTTTAATTCGCATTGATAGGACAAAAATCAAAACATAGAATATTAGTCCTAGAGCGCATGTTGGTAAACCTAGAGCATATGCTTTTATTCCATCTGTAAACAATAGAGGTAACTCTTTGAAAGTAAAATATCCAGCAAACAGAATTCCCAAAAGTGAAACTCCCGATACAATTCTCAATCCCTTTGCTAACAAGACACGATTTGTTATGAGTAGATAACTTGTAACACTGAGAACGAGGTACATAGCGAAACCATAGTAACAAGCCGGATATCCTAGGAAATACGGACACGACTCGTTAAAAGCACATGTCTCAGTAAAAAACTTTATCCCTCCTATATAACCAGCAAACAACAAACCACCAAAAGAAAATACGAACAATAAAATTGTTTTTATGTCTTTTTTCATACCCCCATTATACTCCTATTTTAAAAAATGAAGTGATAAGTATTCTTAAATTATTTATTTAAATGATTATTTAAAAGCTCCATCGCTCTTTGCATTATTCTGTCTCCAACCTCACCCCAATCAAAATATTTTTTATATTCCAACGGATCTATGAGTTTTATTTCCATAATTTCCCCATCCGGATCGGCTACAAATTCACCATATGGTTCAACTATACACAACGAACGAGTTTGTTTTGATATTTTGGTTGGTGTCTCGAACACTGAATATCCGATTATCTCCTGATGCAAAACTTTCATGTTAGTTTCCTCCCCAACCTCCCTTTCCGTCGTTTGCAAATAATTTTCACCTTCCTCTCTATGACCACCTGGTGGTATCCAACCTACTTTTGGATGATTTACCAAAACTAATTTTCGGTCACAAAAACAAAAAGCATGTGTGCCTTCAAAATCCATATCATTTAGTACACCATCCAAATCACCTTCGTCATAGTAGGATTGTTTTACCAACTGACCAGATTTGTTTGTATATGTTGATTTAATTATCATTTAAATACTGTATTAATTTTGAATACTCCTCATCATGATCAGCGAACATCCTCACATCAGTCCTCGTCCAATTTTCAAATGTCTCCAGATCCAACCATCTTACTTCATCAACCTCATTTTTCTCAATTTTCAAATTTGATATATCTAAATCACGGCGGACTACATACACATCATTTATTTCATTATCAATAAAATCATCGAAATGTTTCATTACCCGAGCTCTTACTGTAAAGACCAACTGATATTCCTCTTTTGGAATATCTAAACCAATCTCCTCTCTAGTTTCCTTTTGTGCTCCTTCAACACTAGTCTCTCCAGACGATACATGTCCACCAACTCCCGCATCCCAAAGTCCTGGAAAAATCTTCTTATTCATTGATCTTTTCTGAACAAGAACCTCACCTTTTGAATTTACAAACCACACACGTGCTGTTCGATGAAGCAACCCTCTTTTATGAACTTCTTTGTATGTTAAAGACTCACCAGTTGGTGATCCATCTTCATTTAAAATATCTAGATATTCTTCTATCATATTATTATTTTACTCCACCACCTCCTTCTCCGTTAACCAAAAGCTGTGGTGTGACAGGTATCAAAACCCCAATCCCAATCATATCGATAAGTATCGTCAAATATAAAAACCAAATTTTCTTATGCATGAGGATATACTAGCATTTTTATTCAATATATTAAAAAAGAAAGATTGCAAAACCGTAAGTAAAAGTTAACGATTTAGTTATTTTTAGTAATTTCCTCTTTTACAGTTTTAATAACTTCTTTCTCCACGTCTTTCATTGTTTTTGTAATCTCACCTTTCAAAGAAGCAAATTTACCATCAAATCCCAAACTAAATTTCGACTCCTTTGTTGGTTCATAAGGCTCTTGATATATCATTGTCATAGAATTAAGTACAAAATCAAGAATCTTCTCTTCATTTTTCTTTTCTCCAAAAGTATTAATCAAAAGTGTAGTATATCCATGCAAAGAAAGTGCCGTTGCTGATTTAAAAGCATATTTTTCAAGGTAATTTCTCTCTTTGCTATATTCAAAGGTCGCAAAGGTAATGAAGAAAATGAGCGGTGACGTTAATGTTAGTCTATACCAAAGATACCCATCCACATTAAGAGTCACACTACTTCTAAGAACATGCCAAAAAAACCAAATAATAAGACATAATAATATTGCTGTAGATACAACAACAGACCAATACCAAAAGTTTGAACTTTTTTGTAAATCCACTTTTCTCTGATCAAACGAATTCGCCAGAGCACTATCTGTAGCAATTTTGTAAATCTCTTTTATTTTGTCTTTTAGGTCTGTACTCTCCTTTTCGTGTGACAAAATAAGATCCTTATTTTCTATAGATGTTTTTCTTAAATTTTCAATCTCTTTTGTATAGTTTTGAGATTCATCTCGGAAAGTTTTTATTTCTAGAAATACTACATCAGACTGTTTTTTCACCGCTTCTATTTCTTCTTGAATAGCTTCTGAATTTACAAGAATAGTTTTGATACCACCTTCTGGGTCATCAATCTTTTTCTTTATAGTTAAAAACTCTTCGTAAGCAACTTTCATTTGTTGGATGTTTTGTTGCACAGTAGCTAATGCAGTTCCTATTTGACCCAACTGTTCCTCAGAAGAAACCTTCAATTTATCTATTTCAGCTTTTACTTGAGTAGCTTTGTTTAGTACAGCTTCTATACCACTTTCTGGATTTATCATTCTAGAATTTACCCCCTTAAACTCTTCGTAAGCAACATTCATTTGTTGGATGTTTTGTTGCACAGTAGCTAATGAAGTTTTAATCTGACCCAACTGTTCCTCAGAAGAAACCTTCAATTTATCTATTTCGGAAGAAGAGTTCTTTGAACGTTCCAGGTTTGAAATAATTCCCGTTGATGGATCATCAAAGGTAGTTCTTAGTAATTCAAATTTTGTATTATAATCGTTAATAACAGCAATAAGGCTGTTTGCCTTATTAGCCATGCTTTCTATATTGGAAACATCCTGTTTACCCTTATTTATTAAGGTTTTTAGCTCTTCCAATTGTTCTTTTGCTTTTATTATGTCTATATCTTCCATAGTTTTATGTTATTGAGAAATGTTAGAAATGTTGACATAACCCTACAATATCCATGATATTTTTACAATAGATACTAGACTTGGACTCAAACCTAATTACTTTTCTAATAGTCTACATAAAGACTATCTGGAAAAGCCACAACATCAGAACTAAAAATAGTAAAGTTAGTAGCTTAACTCTTACACCTCACCCAACAAATACGCAATGTTTGTGTAAACAACCTTTTTTGCCTCCTCTAGAGGGAACCATTTTGATTTCGTGCCTTCTTCGGCTGTAGCTTTTTGGCCAAGTGACTTTGCTTTGAACATTGCGACGACTATCTCCTCGTCTGTGCCACCTCTCAAATATTTTAAATCCGACAGTCTAGAGATGATTTCAACTTCATAACCAGTTTCCTCCAAAACCTCTCTCACGGCTACATCCTCAAGATTTTCTCCTGCCTCAGCATGACCTTTTGGATATGACCAGATATCCTCGTCCACTCTACTCACCAGCAAAACTTCGTTGTTGTCGTTTACAACAACACAACCCGCTTTCATAGTCTCCCCGCTTTCATTTTTTATTTTTTTCTCGTGTGACATTTTGTGATTTAAATATTGTTGAAACTTCTCAAAAAGAACTTTCCACCAAACCAAACAAATAGAGGACCAGATACGGCAAGCGCAACAGGATACCAATGGTTGCCCAAACTCCATCCGGAAACTGCTCCAGCGACTCCACCTATACCACCAAGAATCATAAGGACATACACGTGCTTTATAGGATTTGCAGGAGCCAAACGTGCTGTGACATATCCACCTACTACCGTGTAAATACTGCGATAGAAAAGAGCCAGGGCCAGCATCCATGTGACATATGATCCAGAGTCAGCAGAAGAAGGAAATACTCCAAACTTTTCGAGCACAACGTCAGTGGCTATAGATAAAAATGCAACTGAAACAAACCCCACTATCACTGACCCGATACTTTTAAATATATTTTTATTCATATTTTTTATTTTATTATTGTTTAACGTAAGTTTATTTGCTAGAGATTGCGCTGGTAATAAAGTAAGTCACCGTAGATACAGAAGCTGCGAGCACGGCGCCCCAGATCATGTCCACGATAGTTATGAGTAGTGGCCAGTCTTTTGCCACAGCGAGGTTGGTGAGGTCGTATGTTGCATAGCAGACAAGACCGAACAGTGCGCCGAACATAACTGCGTACATCCATGAACCTTTTTCTACTGCTGGAGTGATAACGAAAACAACTAGTCCAACGATGAACAAAAGGTAGAAAGTTATTGCTGCGACCCAGTTAACATCTGTTTTGAGAAGTGAGCCTATCTGAGCACGATAAAAGTTTTTTGAAACAACACCTAGCCAGAACATGTCGATAGCAAAGAAAACTGGAAGAGCTATAACGTAAAGTTTTATGAACATAATGTGTAAAGTTATTTTTAACTACAAGATTATAACATTTTATTATTGGGTCGCTCTACATTCCTGCTGATTAAGGTATTTTTTGGTTAGAGTAGAGAGATTTACTGTTACTTTTGACATAATGACTGCGCCGAGGCCGTTTGAGGTGTAGGTTTTCAAATCAGGACAGTTTTGGGTTGTAGGTTTTATTGAAGTCTTTGCGAAATAAGTAATACTGTCCCCCACAACATCCACTGGTTTTGCATACGAGTCAGTGAATACTTGTTTTTTGGTCCTCAAATCATAAACAACAAGTCCGCGAGGTTCTGGAGCTGTGCCTTTGTCTATGAGTAAAAAGTTATCTGTAAAAGCTAGAAAATATTCTGCCTCAAGATTCTTCAGTTCAAAGTCTCCACTGGCGACTTCGTACTTACAAGAAAAATTTTGAGTAGGACTAGTTTTGTATTTCACCAAAATATTTGAACCAACATTTGGGGCCAAACTCTTTTCAATTGCAAAATATTTGGAACTTTCGTGACAAGACAGCGATGGATCTTCTACAACCATCCAGTTTTTTATATATATAGTTCGTTTTACTCTGTCTACTCCTTGTTCGAGGAATATGTCATATGCTCCTGCCTCTTCATACGAGTTGAAAGAAGCAATAGTCAGAGCGTAACTAGATCCAACAGAGTCAACAGCGAGTTTCGACGCTTTTTTAATATCAGCAGTCATATCAAATGATCTAATACAAGCACCAACATTTTCATCAAAAGCATAACCAGCTGATATCAGACAACCGCTTTTGTCCCTATCACCACCAATAGTTGGTTCTTTTCTGTTGAAAAAATAAACAGCTACGATAATCCCAACAGCAAATATAAAAACAAATAAAATAGTTAGGTTCTTTTTCATAAACATATTCTAACATTTTTACGTTTTAAAAACGAAAAACTCGCCGGGGTACGCCCGCTAGGTTAGAAAAATAAATTTCTGCAACAAAAACACTAAAATATAAAATCAAAAAACAAACAGCGCACAATCCCGTATGGGATTGTGCGCTTCGGACTCACCGAAACTAGTCCTTACTCCTGACCGTGGTCCTCAAGTCAACCTGATCGCGGAGCATGGTCAATTTTTCAGCGAGATCATCGATCTCCTTGAGAACGTTCTGTCTGTCCTCAAGTGGACGATTTTGAAAGAGCTCATCGATTGCACGATGGGGCATGTCAACGAGATGCTCCAAGTTCTCGTTCGCCTTCCGCAGATAGTTGCGCAGGATTACGTAATCCTCTCTTGGACTACGTCCGGGTGACCCAACCCTGATGCCGGCGGCCGAAGCCAACTGGCGAGCCAGATGTTTGGCCTTCGCAACACTAAGACCCTTCTCGACAGCCTCCTTGCAGACTTTGAGTTGAATCTCCCGGCTCTCGATTGACGCCAGGAAAACACCCATGGACTGTGGAAGTGCCGAACGCTCATTGTCGTCCGGCTCCAACATATCCTGAACTTCCTTTGGCAGGTTGAGAAGCTTCAGGTAGTTGAATGCCCAGACGTCGGTCTTGCCGGTCAACGAGGCGATGATCCTGAGAGCAGCCATCTTGCTGAGGTCTGCATATTCAGGAAAATCCATCATGCGCCGAATTGAGCGAGCGGTCTCGAGAGGAGTGTGTCCTTCGCGAGCAAAGTTCGCCACGAAAGACTTCTTGAACTGGTCTTCGGAGTCTTTGACCTCCCTGACCGTAGCGAGCATCTCCTCGACACCGAGCTTGGTGCAAGCACGAAGCCGTCGCTCACCCTCAATCAGCTCATAGTCAAAGTTGGGGTCATCATCGATCGGACGAACGATGATCGCCGTAACCTGACCAATGGCCTTGATGCTGGTCATGAGTTCCTGCATCTTCTTGGGACTGAAGTACGTGCGAGGTTGACCCTTGAGGGGTCTCACCCGTTTCGTCTTCACCAGGAACTCACCCTCCCACTTTCTTGGTGCTGGAGGTACAGTCACAGGACCGGGGCTGCGCATGAGGTGAGCCGGAATCTGCCGTCTGGTGGTAACACCAGGCACAGCGTAATCAGCTCCGTTACCATTGCCGTTCCCGTTTCCACCAACTTCATCGCTGAAATAGGTGTTGAGGTTCTTTTCCAGATGGTTCGAGGAGTACTCGGTGTGAATCTGGTCGTCCTTGATGCCGTTCTTTCTTGCCCACGTTTTGATGATGTTCTCGGCATCTTTCTTCATTGCGTATGGAAGAACGATTCCAACCACACCGTCAGGCACAGTACCGGCGCCAAGGAACTCCCATGAGTTCATCCAGTGGACACGTGCTCCAAACCGGAGTTGTGCCTTTCTGGGTAGGCTCATGTTGACGACAATGATCTTTCCACCGGAAGGAAAGGGCAGACCACTAGTTGTGTTGCTCAAACTCAACCTCCGAGGAAATAGTTACGAATTTGTTGGTGCTATTCCGTTTTTCAGTCTAGTAAATATATAAATTATTGTCTATGATTCCAAACTATTAGATTTGTTGTGTATTTTTATTTTTTTTGGTAATCTAATTGTTACTGGGCCCGTAGCTCATCTGGCAGTTGCGTAGCAACAAGTCAAATAGCCACATCATTTGAGCAAATGATTAAACGGGTCTAAAACAAGTTTGAAATTTAATATTTGGGCCCGTAGCTCATCTGGTAGAGCACATCATTTGCAATGATGGGGTGGCAGGTTCGAGTCCTGTCGGGTCCACAGAAAAAAGTCCGCTGTAAGGCGGATTTTTTCGTGACCCGAAGTAAAGCGAAGCTTTACTTCAGGACTCGAACGGAAACCTGGTTACGCGGCGAGTGCGCCGTGTCAGGTTTCCGCGTCCTAACTTTTATTGAGTGGCGATGAATTAAAAGTTAGGAAGAGTCCTGTGTTTCAGAACAAGTGTACTAACCCTATAAGGGTCAAATCCGATATTTAACATTTGACAATCCTCCCAAAATACCGCAATCTTTTGCTCAGAGCGAGGGAGGCTCTTTAATGCAAAACACTGTCGCAAAAGAAGCGACATTGCAGACTAAAGCCGTAAAATCGTGGCTGAAATCTGCAGGTTACAGAGAAGTAACCAGGATGGACCTCAAAGCTAATGGGGTTCTCATCATGGTAGACACGACAAGAATCAAACCGGTTGAAGATGGTGAGATCAAAGCAGGTTACACTGCGGGCACCACACTAGTTCAACTCGGCAACCCACCGATAACCGAAAGCGAAATGTTCGGCGGGCTTGAAGTTCTACACTTCCAGATGACCTACCCTGCAATGGGCAGACATTCGTTTGTGCCGGTAGACGATGTGCTTACCGGCAAAGAGTCAACGCTCTGGTTTGTTGAAAAGGAGTAGATAGGTGGACAATCCACGTTACTTTGAAGAGGAGATCTTCAAAGCCAAAGCTGTCATGGCGCAACTCGGCTTCGATCCAGTCAAACTGGAGGACATCGTCGCGGACAACTGTATCGTGATGGTGGATGTCCAGCGACTCTGCGCCCACAACGCACCTCCAAGCAAACTCGGTGAGGCAGGAACGTCGGTCATCTGCATCGACAACGAGCCAATCCGTGAGCACGAAAGGATTGCTGGACGAAAGGTGGTCCACTTCCGCCACATCGAGAGAGCTTCCCACAGACCAGACTTTGTCCCTTTGGAGGAAATACTCCGAGACGAGTACGACCCGCGAGTCGCCAACTCGTCCGACACGCGCTACTTCGTGAGGCGCAAACGCGATTAGCGCTACGACTAGACGTCGCACGAGAGCCCCGGCCGATACCGGGGTTCTTTTTTTATATAAAAAAGATATAATTAAAATATGTCTATAGAAAATCCAGAAAATGATAAAAAAATAAACCCTGCAGAAATTGAGACTCAAAAAGAAGAAGAGATTTGGGAGTCTTTTAAAAATACAGAGTCAAAAGAAAACATTAAAAATATTTTTGAAAGTATACTAGAAAAACTTGTAATGGAAGATTACAAATACTACCTAGAAGAAACAGAATTTGGAGTTGCTGTAAAAAGAACTGACAATAACGAAACAATTTATTTTACAGATGTAGAGGCTGAGATTGAGACACTGTACGAAGCAGTAGCAAAAGGAAGAGTTGATTAGTTTTTATTTAAAGCTAGATTGATTGTGTGATGAATAAAATCTCGTATTGAAACACCAACAGCCTCCAAAGATCTCCTTATGACAGACTTTTCTCCTAATTTAGGTTGAGTATTTACCTCTAGCACATATATTCCCCTTCGTGGAGTAACAATAAAATCTGTAGTTGAATAATGTCGCAGACGTAATCCTTTGTGAATTATTTTTGCTAGATGCTCCATTTCATTTTTTTCATCATCAGTAAAACGAGTTGGATAAAATGGATTGTCACTAGAATCAAGCTCAACTGGAGCTAAAGTATACAAATTCTTATCTCTAAAACCCTCTATTACACCAGAGGAAGCCCGCGTACCGTTTATATACTCCTCCACTAAAGCACTATCATTTTCAGAAAGTATTTTTGAAAGAGCTGTTATTAGTTCCTGATAAAAATCAGCCTTGTAATATGCAGAAGAATATCCCCCTCTAGCTGGTTTTATTACAAGTGGAGTCGGAATTGAATTCCAAATCTCTTTTGCTTTTTTATTCAATGAATCAGTTCGCCTTACCAGCACAGCAACAGGAGTTTTTATTCCAAATGGTTTCAGATGTTCTTTTACAAGCCATCTGTTCATAGTCAGACCAGATGGATATCTATCTGAACCAGTATATTTCACACCATGATGATTTAATATTTCCTGAACGTGACCATCCTCACCAAAAGTTCCATGAAGTCCATTAAAAACAACATCAAGATGTTTGAAAATATTTTCTGGAGATTTTGGGACGCCTTGCATATGCCAAGTTCCATCGTTTGAAATAAAAATATCTATTGGTTTATGAGTATCAACTAAATTTTGAATAATAAAATTTCCAGTTTGTAGAGAATCATCATAACCAGTGGATGGTCCACCACGTAAAACTCCTATTCGTAATGATCTTGGAAGATTAGTAACTGACATTTTGTTTATTATACACAAAAGCACCCGTGGTGCGCTATGTTTTTGCACGAGTGCTCGTATTTGAATATCGTTGGACCCGCTTGGGGCCCCCAGTTTTATGACTCTAGCTAGTAGTCAAAGGAAAATTTTTACCAAAAGGTTTAAACTCACCAGAAAGAACATCCCTGTGAGTTTAAATCAATCAAACTCACAAGTTCTCAATATACAAAACATAACAAATGCACGCAATGTGGAAAACTTTTAGAAAATTTCCCACTTTCAATATAAAAATACGAGGCGGACCGCTTGTAGCAATCCGCCTCATTTCGCACTACCGCGCAGCCGACAGAGTCGGCAGAGAGAGTCTCCTCGAGAGGATGGTGCGAGCCTGAGCCTCCACCCCAGCTTCGTCCTTCTCCGCGTCGACGATGTCCACCTTCACCTTGGCGATTTCGGTGAAGTACTTCATCATCGGGACAAGGAGTTTCTCGAACTCGTCGAAACGATCATCGAAGACCTTCTCGTCGTTGTCGAGTCGATCCTCCTTCTCCATCCTGCCGAAGAAACGCTTTCGCGCCGTCTCGCGCTTGAGCTCCAGAAGCATGATGGAACCGAGACGATAACGCCCGGAATCAACCATCGCTTCGATGAAGTGCGCCGCCTGGTACGAATTCCGAGGGAACCCATCCAGAATAATACTGGAGACTTCGCCGACTTCCTCGAGACGCCGATCGAGAAGATCGATCATCTTGAGGTCGTCGTAGAGTTTGCCCGCCTTCATCTGGGCGATGACGAGAATCCGTTCCGAAGGACTCATCCTGGCCTGATGCTTCCTGATCTCGTCCGAAGTCGAGATGATGACGTGCTCTCCTTCTGCAGAGAGCCTTCGAGTCAGCTCTCCTTTACCAGAAGCCACGCCGCCCCAAACGACAGAAACGTAGGTGTTCAACCTAGCTCTCCTTTGTACATGCCCACTATTGGGCCCCAACGGATGATTCTAATTCAAATAGACAAAATGGTCAAAACGTTATTTTATTTTTCCGCGAAGTTGTTTATGAAAAGCGATACCGTATCTATGCGCCTCGGCATTTGAAAGCAATATTTCTCTTTCATACTTCAACCACCTTTTATCACCCAGAATTTCTTTTGGTTTATGTCTTTCATCCTTTACCACTGAAACAACAGGAATATCTGTATGATTTTCTTTTAAAATTTTCTCAATTATATTTTTTTGAGCTACACCACCATCAACTACAATCAAGTCAGGAAATCTCCACTCTATATGAGCTAACCTACGAGACAAAACTTCTGACAAAGCTTTTGTATCATTTACTCCGGGGTTATCTTTTATCTTAAACTTTCTATAGTCAGATAATTTTACTTCGTGATCCTCCACGACTGTCATAACACCAACTACATTTTGTCCTGACATATGAGCGATATCATATGACTCGATGCGAAAAGCAGTGGAACCAACATCTCCAGTTTTTACATCTTCTTTTATTAAAGAAATATCCTGTATATGGTTAAGAGTAAAAATAGTTTTCTTTATTTTGTCTGCTTTTTCAAATTCTTTAGCTTTTGCAAAAGCTTTCATTTGTTTTTCTAAACTCTTTAGTAGTTGTTTTTTGTTACCCTCAAAAAACAATATGATATTTTTTATCTGCTCTGCATACTGCTCTTTTGTGATATCACTAGAGCAAACTCCAGAACAAAGTCCAATTTGTCTATTAAAGCAAGGTTTTGGTTTTTGATTTGATTTCAATTCAGATGCTGGCGCACATTTATCTCTGAATGGAAAAAGTTTTCTAACTATTTTCATCGCCTCTTTTAGCTGACTTCCGTTAGGAAATGGCCCAAAAGAATATGCTATTTCATACTCGTGATTTTTTAATAAATGAGAGTTCAAAAGTTCCCTACCTCTCACAACCAAAACTCTAGGAAAATCTTCCTTTGTTATCACAACAAAATTAAAACTACGATTATCTTTTTCTTTTATATTTGCCTCTGGTTGAAACTTTTTTATTAGATGCGCCTCCAGAACAAGCGCCTCCAAAACTGAGTCAGTTTGTATAAAATCAATCTTATTAAACTCTGCTAGCATTTTTGATATAAGTGGAGATCGAGTCTCAACTATGTCCTTATTAAAATAGCTTCTCACTCGATCTTTCAAAGATGTAGCCTTTCCAATATATAAAATACTTTCACCACGTTTAAAAAGATACACTCCTGGTGCTTCTGGTAGCTCTGATATTATTTTTTTAATTTCTTTATTAAGCACTTTATTTATATTATAATTTTATCGGAGGTAAGTGTGAACCTTGCCCAGATCGCAGCAGTGGCCGGCATTATTGTCGTAGCCGTTGGCTCAATCGTTGCGTTCATCTACACCTGCAAGTTCGAGAAGGCTCACCAACACATGGAAAATACTCGGGGAGAATAGGTTGCGACAACCTGGATGTCGCTGGAGGCGCCATGAGGGCCGGACTTGTTCCGGCTCTTTTATTTTCTGTAAGCTTTATACTGTTTCAAAGCTTTCTTCAAATATTTTCCTGTGTGACTCTTTTCATTGTTCGCCACCTCCTCTGGTGTGCCTTTTGCAACCAACTGTCCACCACCCGCCCCACCTTCTGGACCAATGTCCAAAATATAGTCGGCAGATTTTATGATATCCATATTGTGTTCGATAACGACAACTGTATTACCTTTATTTACCAACTTTTGCAAAATCTCAATCAACTTCTTTACATCTTCATAATGAAGACCGATAGTTGGTTCATCCAAAAGGTAAATTGTTTTCTGTAGATGTGGTCTATACAACTCAGAAGAAACTTTTACTCTCTGAGCCTCTCCCCCAGATAGAGTAGTTGCCGACTGACCAAGCTCAAGATATCCAAGGCCAACATCATCCAAACATTTTAGTCTGTCATATATAGCTGGAATATCTCCAAAAAACTTCAATGCTTCTTCTACTGTCATTTTTAAAACATCGTGAATATTTTTCTTTTTATATTGAACCTCCAAAGTCTCTTTCATAAACCTCTTACCCTTACAGACATCACAAGGTACATATACTGTCGGCAAAAAGTGCATTTCAACTTCTATCATTCCATTTCCTTGGCAAGTCTCACATCTTCCACCCTTAACATTGAAAGAAAACCTGTTAGCTTTCCAGCCACGAGCACGAGCCTCAGATGTTTCTGCAAACAAATCACGAATAAATGACCAACTACCTGTGTATGTCGCTGGGTTTGAACGAGGAGTTCGACCTATCGGGGACTGGTCAATCAAAATTGTTCTACCCAAATATTCTGTACCAGCAAAACTTCCGCAATTAAATGTTTCTGCTGTTCTATATTTTCTTTCTAATCTTGCCTGAAGATTTTTATGAAGTATTTCATACACAAAAGAAGACTTACCTGAACCAGAAACTCCTGTAACAGCAACAAACCGTCCTAACGGAATATCTACGTTCATATTTTTGATATTGAAAACTTTTCCTCCACGTATTTGTATTTCACCTTTTGGATCAGTTCGTCTTTCTTCTGGAACCTCAATAACTTTATCTCCACGTAAATAATCCAATGTTACTGAACCAGATGTGTTTTTCTTTGCAGTCAACAAATCTTCTAGATAGTCGGCTACCACAACATTACCACCATGAACCCCAGCTCCCGGGCCAATATCAACAATATAATCAGAAGCGTAAATAGTATCCTCGTCGTGCTCAACCACCACTATAGTATTTCCAAGATTTTTTAAATCAATAAGTGTTTGTATTAGTCTATCATTGTCACGGGAATGTAATCCGATAGTTGGCTCGTCCAAAACATAAAGCGCCCCAACTAAACCAGAACCAAGCTGGCTAGCTAGACGAATACGTTGTGCCTCTCCTCCAGAAAGAGTGTGTGCTCGTCTGTCCAAAGACAAATACTCAATACCAACGTTTAGCATAAACAGTAGTCGTGACTCGATTTCTCGCATTACAACTTTTGATATATTTTTCTCCCGCTCTGTCATTTTCAAACTTTCAAAAAACTCATATGCATCTTTAATAGACATTGCAGTTAACTCAACAATATTTTTTTTACCAATCAAAACATGCAGAGCTTCTTCTCGGAGTCTAGCACCCTTACACTTTGGACAAGGCTCGTTACCAAAAAAGTGTCTTGTACCTAGGCCATTACATTCTGGACACGCACCGTATGGTGAGTTGAACGAAAAAAGTCTTGGCTCAACTTCTGGATATGAATACCCATCCTTCGGACAAGAAAGTTTTGAAGACATAAAAAATTCTTCAGGAATATAAGTTTTATTTTTTTCCTGACTCATATCTCGGAACATTATTTTTACCTGACCGTCTGACTCGTTCAGAGCTTTTTCCAAATCTTCAGACAATCTTTCTTCTGCACTTTTTGTGTCAGTTTTAAAATCTAAAATAGAAATACTATCTACCAGCACATCTATAGTATGTCGTTTTGTTTTTGAAAGCTCTATTCTGTCACGAAGAGAACTTCGCACGCCATCAACTAGTACATGTGAGTAGCCCTTACCAAGCAAATCATAAAGTAACTGATAGTACTCACCCTTTCTACCTTTTACTACGGGAGCAAAAATCTCAACATACATTGGAAGCTGAATCTTTTTTGAGTTTGCCACAAAATCTTTCTTCTTTGCCTCAACCTTTTCAAGTACAAAGTTTTTTATTTCTTCATTTGAAAGTTTTGTTATTTCATCTCCACAAATAAGACAGTGTGGATGACCAACTCGTGAATACAAAATACGTAGATAGTCATATATTTCAGTTATGGTCGCCACTGTTGAACGAGGGTTGTTTGAACGAGACTTTTGATCAATAGAAATAGCTGGAGAAAGACCGACAATCTCATCAACATCTGGTTTCTGCATCTGTCTTAGGAACTGTCTAGCGTAGGACGAAAGAGATTCAACGTATCTACGTTGACCTTCGGCAAAAATAGTATCGAATGCAAGCGATGACTTCCCTGAACCAGAGAGACCGGTAAAAACCACCATCTTATTTCGTGGCATTTCTACAGTGATATTTTTAAGATTATGAGTTCTGGCTCCCTTTACTATAATCTTATCTTCGTTATTTTTATTGTCTTTTTTAACCATATACGTAAACACAACCCCCGTTCGCTCTATAGGGTTGTTATATAAAAAGGATATTACCACAGAAACAAATCAGCGACAAACAACAACGTAGAAGCCGGCGAGTCCTCCCAATGAAGACACGCCGGCTCAACAAACTATGCCCCAACAAGGGCCCTAGAACGTCCTCGAAGGCGAGGTCGAAGGTGAGAGAAAGCCTCTCTGCCGAGGCCGGGCCTCACCTCATCGAGGAGAGAGCCGGCAACACCAACGCACGCGAGGATGCAAGCGACGAGAACGGAACCTTTGACAAGCACTTCTTGGAAGTCCATGCACGGCCCTTTCGTCTAACTACCCAAAGATAATTATGTATTTTATTTATAAAAACGTCAAACAATCTTTATATAAACGAACACCGGCGGCCCCCAATGGAGACACGCCGGCAGTATATCTATGTCCGAATCGCACCGCGAAGTCGAGGTGTATGCATATGGCACCTGATCCACACCCAGAAGGTAGAGATAGAGCAATATGCGAAACACACAACAACGGCACAAAGAACATAGAAGACGATGAGGCAGATCACTCCGATGACAGTAGCTACCACTGTGGCAGCTATCACCAAGAAAATGAGCAAGGCCTCCACGTACATCAGCTCCAGTACGGAGAGTGGTCGAGCTTCGGAACCGTCCGTGGTCGAGCTTCCTCGTACCATCGTTCGGTGTGCCGGAGCACGACTTCCTTGGAAAGCGATGGCGAGTTCCACACCTCGGAGAAAGAACGCCGAGGTGCTTCGCTAACGATCACCACTCCATGAACGACTGAAACCAGCCCGAAAAGCGCCTTAACGAGAGTTCCCATCCGCTTCCTCCCCAAAGAGTGTCCTCTCTTTATTGTGTAATATTTATGATTTACTGTCAATTACTATCTCAGCAAGTCTTTGTTTCTAGGATTTACAATTTTTTTAGGTTTTTGTGACTCGAGAATTTTTTGTAGCTCAAGTATTTCATCTCTTAATATAGCGGCAGTTTCAAAATCTAATATTTTTACTGCACCATCCATTTGTTTTTCTTTCTGTCGTATTAGTTTAGCCGGATCTTTTTCTAACATTTTTTTATCAACTTCCAACAAAGCAGAAACTGTTTTTTGATGTTCGTTTCGAAGCTGGTCAGTAATATCTTGAATTTTTTTGATAATTGTTTTTGGAGTTATGCCATGTTTTTTATTGTACTCCATCTGTAGTGTTCTACGTCTAGCAGTTTCATCTATAGCGTACTTCATAGATTTTGTAACTGTATCTGCATAAAGAATCACACGACCATCTATGTTTCTAGCTGCACGACCAATAATCTGTATGAGTGAAGTCTCACTTCGGAGAAAACCTTCTTTATCTGCATCCAAAATTCCAATCAGTTTAACTTCTGGCAAATCCAAACCTTCTCGCAATAGATTTACACCAACAAGAACATCAAAAGTACCCCTTCGAAGATTTGTTAATATTTCAATTCTTTCTATTGTTTTGATATCGCTATGAAGATACTCTGCCTTGATTCCCTTTTCTTTCAAATATTCACTCAGATCCTCTGCCATTTTTTTAGTTAGAGTTGTTGCGATTACCCTACCACCATCTTTTATAGACTTCTCAGCCTCCTTTATAAAATCTTTCACCTGACCAGGATAACTCCCCTTTTCAACAATAGGTTTTACGTCTACAACTGGATCAATCAATCCTGTTGGTCGTATAACTTGTTCAACAACTTGTTCTGAATGTTCTTTTTCGTATGTACTAGGTGTAGCTGATGTGTAAATAACCTGTCCAACCCTCTCCTCAAACTCGTTGAACTTTAGAGGTCTATTGTCTTTTGCACTTGGAAGTCTGAAACCGAAATCAACTAGACTCTGTTTTCTGGAAGCATCTCCACCGTACATCGCGCCGATTTGAGGAACTGACACATGAGACTCATCTATAACAGTCAAAAAATCTGGTGAGCCATCTTTATTGTGCGGAAAGTATGCAAGTAATGTATCAGGAGCCTCTCCAGGTTTTTTACCAGAAAAATGTCGCGAGTAATTTTCTATTCCATTGCAATACCCCATCTCACGGATAAGTGCTAGATCATATGTTGTGCGTCTTTTTAATCTCTCCGCTTCAAGATTTTTTCCTTCTTTCTCTAACTCCTTTAAACGTTTAGCCAATTCTGCCTTAATTGATTTAAATGCTCTCTCATTCTGCTCGTTAGTTGAAATAAAATGTTTTGCTGGAAAAAGGAAAAAAGCATCTACTTCTTTTATTATTCCACGAGTTATAGCATCAATAACTAAAATTTGTTTTATTTTACTTTCATCTATTTCAATTCGATAAATAACTTTTTCTGAAATGGGCATTATCTCTAACATATTACCTATAGCTCTGAACATTCCCGGTTTTAAGTCTGCAGTAGTTCTTTCAAAATGCACATCAATCAAGTTTCGAATAAAATCTGCTCTAGAAATTTTTTCTCCCTTACTGATTTTTACATTTACTTTTTCATACTCAACAGGAGAACCTAAACCATAGATACAGGAAACTGACGCGACAATGATTACATCTTTTCTAGTTAAAAGAGCTTGTGTTGAAGCATGGCGAAGTCTATCTATCTCCTCATTTATCATTGCCTCTTTCTCTATGTATGTATCAGAAACTGGCATATAGGCTTCTGGCTGATAATAGTCATAATAAGAAACAAAGTAATGCACGGCATTGTTTGGAAAAAATTCTCTATATTCCTGAGCTAGTTGTGCTGCGAGAGTTTTATTGTGAGCTATAACCAAAGTCGGCTTTTGAACCTCCTGTATAACGTTTGCAATAGTGTAAGTTTTTCCAGAACCAGTCACACCCAAAAGAGTCTGATGTTTCAGACCCTTTTTTACACCGTCGACCAAACCCTTTATAGCTTTTGGTTGATCCCCAGCTGGAGGATATTCTCTTTTAATCTCAAATTTCATTTTCACACTATACAATAAATTTAGATATAGAAAAAGGCGACACATTGTCGCCTGGTGGTGGAACTACGGTTGGACTAGAAGACCCAACATATGGAGATCGTCGGGGGAAGAGTCCGACGACAGACCCATGGCAAGGCCTGGAGCGCGCTCCAAGGTTAGGTGGGGGTGGTTGCCCAAGACACCCAGTCCAACCGTGTTCCATTAGCAACACTACTACTTATTAAAAATTTGTCAAATTGCTTTATATTAAATATAAAAAACGGCGATCCAAATGGACCAGCCGTGTGACGAGTGCGGTGGACAGTTGTCCACATAAAGAGCGTATTACAGTCTGCCGAAGCAAACTACACAGGTGGGTAGAATATCCTTCCCACGGTTATAGAGGCTTTATTCATCCTCTACCCAGACCGGGGTTATTACCTAAGTACATCACCCACCTGAACTAATTGTAGCTCTATAAAAAAGAAAGTCAACTAGAAATTATAATATCTGCTCAAAAAATCTTTTTTGTATTTATCAAAGTTATTATTCAAAATAGCTTCTCGCATTCCGTCTACCATATGTGCAATAAAATATATGTTATGTATTGAAAGTAATGTTGAGCCAAGCATTTCTTTTGCATGAAAAAGATGTGCTATATAACTCCTAGAAAAATTTTTACATGCGTAACACCCACACTCAGAATCTAGAGGACTCTGATCTTCACGAAACTTTTGATTCAAAATATTAATTTTTCCTTCTTTTGTATAAACTCCACCATTACGAGCAATGCGAGTTGGAGCAACACAATCAAACAAATCACAACCATTTTCAACAGCCATAAACAAATCTTCTGGTTCCCCTATTCCGAGCAAGTGTCTTGGTTTTTCTTTTGGAAGTATTTCGTTACACCACTGAACAGCCTTATCCATATCCTCTTTATCAAATGAACCTCCTATTCCGAAACCATCAAAGTCTAGTGCCCCGATAAACTCTGCGGACTCTTTTCTTAAAGTTTCATCACGTCCTCCTTGCACAATACCAAAAAGAGCCTGAGTTTCGGCGTTAGGTTTTGATTTGTGATATTCCAAACTTCTTTTCGCCCAACGGTGTGTCCTCTCTAGTGCCTCTTTTTGATAATGAAGTGACTCGTGTGGAGAAGTACATTCATCAAATGCGAAAATAATATCTGCTCCCAAATTATGCTGAATATCTATAGATTTTTCTGGGGTAAAGTAATGTGCGTCACCTTTTGAATGATCCCTGAACATAACTCCGTTCGGATCAATTTTGGCAATCTTTGGCACTTCTGCATCATTAAATTCCGGAAGTATTAGCTCCTCTGTTTTTCCGTGAGATATTTTACTTACTCCGTTTTTCCCATATGCAGCGCCAAGGGAGAAAACTTGAAATCCTCCAGAGTCTGTCATCAGTGGCCCTTGCCAGTTCATAGCTTTGTGAAGACCACCCATCTTTTTTATATTTTCGTCCCCTGGTTCTAGATAAAGATGGTACGTATTTGCAATAATAGTCTGAACTCCAGAGTCTCTGACTTGTTCTGGCGTGAGAGATTTTACTGTACCTTTTGTTCCAACTGCAACAAAAGCTGGAGTTTGGATATCTCCATGTGATGTATGTATTGTTCCAACTCTTCCAAGACCGTTTTCTAACTCTTTGTGTATTTCAAATTTGAGTGGTGACATTTGAATCAGAGTATCACAAAAAACAAAACCCTCAAATGAGGGTTTTGTTTTTTATATTAATTCTCTACTTTCAATAGTTCGACCTCAAAAATAAGTGTAGATCCCCCTGGTATAGGTCCATAATCCTGATATCCATAACCGTACTCTGGTGGAACAGAAAGAAGTCTCTTTCCTCCAACTCGCATGCCAACTATTCCCTCATCCCATCCTTTTATTACCTGACCAGAACCAAGTACGAACTGGAATGGTTCACCACGAGAAACTGAACTATCAAAAACTCTTCCATCAACAAAACGTCCTGTATAGTGAACAACAACTCTACTACCCACACTTGCAATCTCTCCTGAACCAAACTCTTCATCCTGAACTAAAAGTTGTGATTGTCCTTGCGCCATATTTATTGGGTTTATTGAATCATTATTACTAAAAATAGAAACTAGTGTCTGACCGAAAACAAAGAAAAATCCTACTATAAAGACAGCCACAGTAACAGCTATCCATTCTTTTTGACTTAATTTTTTCATAAGACTAATTATATTACGCCTAAACACTAATGTAAATTAGGAAAACTAGGCTATGGCGTATATAATGCCCAATATGTCAAAATCAAAGAAAACTCCTATTGAGAAAAAGGATGTTTATCCAATGAGAATAAACAAATACCTAGCACACAAAGGACTGGCTACCCGCACAGGAGTAGATGAACTAATAAAAAGCAAAAAAATCCTTATAAATGGAGTTCTGGCTAAACTTGGAGACAAAGTTTCTGAAACTGATAAAGTTGAAGTTAGAGGTGTTCACAATAAAAAATATATTTATTTGGCTTACAACAAACCGGTTGGAATAGTTAGTACAAATCCTCAAGGTGACGAGAAAAGTATTATGGAGAACATAAAAATAAAAGAAAAAGTCTTCCCTGTTGGCCGACTAGACAAAGAATCTCATGGACTTATTATTTTAACCAATGACGGCAGAGTAACAGATAGACTTCTAAATCCAGATAAAGATCATGAGAAAGAATATATCGTTAAAGTTGATAGAGCCTACACACCAGGGTTTATTAGAAATATGGAAAATGGAGTTGATATTGGAGATGGTATAACAAAAAAAGCAAAACTTAAAAAAATCAAAGAAAACATTTTTAGTATCACTTTAACAGAAGGTAAAAATCGCCAGATTAGAAGAATGACTGAAAAACTTGGATACACTGTTCGAGATTTACAAAGAGTTCGTATACAAAATATTGAACTTGGTAAAACTCCAGTCAATAGTTATAGAGAAATAAATGGTGAGGAAAAGACAGAATTTTTAAAAAGTATAGGTTTAGAATAAGAACTTGCGATTAAAGCTTTAGCCAAGTAAAATAAAGACTATGAGTCCAAAAGAAATAATAAATACCCCGCCGAAACAATCGCCGGTTGAAATACTTACAAGACAAGAACTACACGACACAGCAGTTGAAAGAGTGCACCTTATCGCAAAAGAATTCACAAATGCTTTTAGTTTCCTGAGAAAATACCCTAAATCAGTAACGGCATTTGGCGGAAGTCATTTTAAAGAAACTGATCCAGAATACATTAAAGCAAGAAGTATCAGCTCTAGAATAGCCCAGGAATTACAATACTCAGTTGTTACAGGAGGAGGTCCAGGAATAATGGAGGCTGTAAATAGAGGTGCTTTTGAAGTTGGAGGTCAGTCTCTAGGACTAACTATTGAACTTTCTAAACATCAAATAAAAAATAACTACCTAACAGATAATCCAAACTAAAAAAATAGAGAGAGTTCCAATAATTCTAGTAGGTAGTGATTTCTGGAACCCGATTCATGAACTAATGAAAAAAGAACTACTAGGTCGAGGCACTATTGATGCTGATGATTTGGAACTATACAAAATACTAGACGATGAAGACGAAATAATAAACGTTATCAAAAACGCCCCAATTAGAAACGGAATAAAGTTTGACCACAAAGATGGTGAGGTTGTTTCAGATATGTAATATAACTTTTTAGTTATATTGTCTTTTTTATCTCCTTAAACTCGTTTTCGATTTCTGAAAGTCTTTCTTTTGAAGACTTTATTAGCTGTGCACCTTCTTTTACGTATTCTAGACCTTTCTCAACATCCAATTCAGATTGAGATTCAAACCAAGAAACTATTTCAGATAGTTTTTTTAATGAATCTTTTAGATTTGTATCTCCTGTTTGTTTTTTTGTTGTCATATTATTTGTGAATGTATTATACCGTCCTTAACTGATATGTCTAACTCCTGACCTTTGGAAACATCTTTTATACTTTTTACGATTTTCCCACCACTTTTTACAATACTATAACCATAGGCCAACTGTCTTTCTGGGTTTGAAAGATCTAGAATTTTTTTAGATTGAACTAAAAACTCTAAACTATTTTCTAACATTTGCGAAAATCCTCTGATCAATTCTACTCCAATAGTTGCCACACTATCTGATACTCTTTTTATTCCGTTCTCCATATGTACCATTGAATTTTCAATAACAGACTGATTCTCTCTCAAAACAGCCTGAAACTTTGAAAATATTCTTTCTTCGCCTAACTGAACTAGAGACAATGCATCACTCCATGTTGAGTTTAAAAGATTAGCTACTGCCGTAGGGGTAGAAACATTCATATCTGAAACCATAGAAACAATCGGCTCATCTTTATCGTGACCAATACCTGTTAAAACTGGCACAGGAAAATCAGCAACAGCTCTAACCAAAACTTCGTTATTAAATGCCTGAAATGACTCCAAAGAACCTCCCCCGCGCATTATTACTAAAACATCTATATCCTCGTTTTTGAGAGTGTTTATGGCCCCCAGAAGGTCTTTTATTGCATCCACCCCCTCTACTTTTGAATCCACAAACAGTATTTCAAATCCGAACTTTCCAATATTGGTTAGAAAGTCATTTATAACTGCACCACTACGAGAAGTTATGACCCCAATTTTGTGTGGATACATTGGAATCTCTCTTTTTTTTGTAGGGGAAAATAATCCTTCTTTTTCTAGTTTTGTTTTCAGTTGATCATATGCGATTTTCAATGCACCTTCTCCCACAAGCTCAACAGCTTCTGTCTGCATAGTAAAACCACCATTCGGTTTATAAATACTAGGATACGCAGTAATAATAATCTCAAGGCCATCTTTCAATGGCACACCAGACAGAGTGAAATCTCTTTTCCACATAAAACATTTTAATGTGCCCTCTTCTTTCGTGTCTTTTATATTGAAATACAAATAAGACCGACCTTCATACATCTGAAGACCTGAAACTTCGCCAACAATTTTAACTCTCTCTTGTTTTAAATTGGAGTTTAGTTTATCTATATACAAACCAACTGGAACTATTTCTTTGCCTAACATAATTATGCTTTTGTTTTATTTTTTCTTGAAACCCAGTACTCATAAACTGAAGGCAGAAGAGAAACAAAAATAATAAGAAATACCATATAGTGAAGATACTTCTCCACACCAGGCATAACTCTACCTAAATAAAAACCGATAGACGTAACGCCTATAGTCCAAAGAAATCCACCAAAAACAGAATCTATTGTGAATTTTTTAAACGACATATTTACTGCTCCTGCTAGAGTTGGCGCAAATGATCTGACAACAGGAACAAACCTTCCAATTATAAGCGTTTTATCTCCATATTTATTATAAAAATCCTGTGTGTAGTCCAAATGTTTCTTTTTGAACCAATATTTATCATTGCTTTTTAAAATAAAATTTCGAAGTCTCTCTCCCATAAAATAACTGAAGTTGTAACCCAAAATACTTGCGATAAAAAGAGTTGGTAGAAGTATTGCCATACTAAAGTAACCCTGTGATGCAAGAAAACCTGTAGTAAACAGAAGTGAATCACCTGGTAAATAAAAAGTAAGCGGAAAAGATTCAAGAAAAATAATTATAAAAAGAATAAAATATCCGTAATATCCAACGTCTTTTATGAGACCGATCAAATGTTCCATGGGAGCTATTGTAACATAATTTTATGTAAAGAAATCAACACAAAGAGAAACTCCACACGAATGTAGGACGTGGGAGTCCCTCATTTACGTGTGGAGTATGGCCAGCCGAGAGCTAACCACGAGTGAGGAAAGCGAGAAGAAGACCAGCGAGGAGAACCGCGCCAATCCAGAGCCAGTAGTTCGGCTTTTTCGTAGCCGAGTTCTGGATCTCACCACTTTCCGACGAATCGAGTCTGCCGAGCGTAACAGCCATCAGCACCCTCCTAGTATTAATGTTATCTAGTTAGAAAATTTAGTCAATAAAGGTAAAAGCCTTTCCTTTTTTACCAGCTCTTCCTGTTCTTCCTATACGATGGACATAATCCTCATACGTAGCTGGAATATCAAAGTTAATAACATGAGAAACTCCGGAAATGTCTAAACCTCTAGCAGCGACATCAGTTGCAACCAGCACCTGAGCCTTATCATCTTTGAAAGTTTTTAATGCTCTTTGTCTAGCCGACTGGTTTTTGTCACCGTGAATAGATTCTGCTTTGAAACCTCTACCTTGTAGTAATGTTGTTAGCTTTTCAACTCCATGTTTTGTTCTACCAAAAATCAAAACTTTACTGAAATCTGGTTGAATTAACATTGAATGTAGAACATCTAGTTTATTTTCACCTCGATTTACTCGCACAACATCCTGATCAACATTTTTTGATGTATCTTGTGTCTTTACTGAAATAGAAACTGGATTTTTTAAGAAATCCTTTATAAGCATTTCAATCTCTCTAGATAATGTAGCTGAGAAAAACAAAGTGTGTCTGTCTTTAGGCATCATAGCCATCATAAACTTCATATCGTTTATAAATCCCATATCAAGCATTCTGTCAGCCTCATCCAAAACAACTGTTTTGAAAAATGATAGATTTAAAACTTTTCGTTCAATCAAATCTTTAAGTCTGCCTGGCGTACCAATAACAAACTCATTTCTATATCGAAGCTGTCTTATTTGTGAACCGATAGGTGCACCTCCAACACATGAGACAGAATACAGCCCCATACCTTTTATAAAACCTTTTAGTTCATCCTCTATTTGAAGTGCTAGCTCTCTTGTTGGACACATTATAAGAATATTTTCTTTTGGATTTGAAAGTACTTTGTGAATAAGAGGAATAAGAAAAGCAGCAGTCTTTCCTGTTCCTGTGTTTGCGATACCAACAATGTCTTCGCCTTTTAATATATGAGGAATAGCCCGATCCTGAATCGGTGTTGGATCAACATAACCTTTTTCAATAATGTTTGCTTTCAATCTTTCATCTATCAAAAAATCAGCAAACTTATGCTCAGGCACAAACTGCTCCACAGTCTCTGTTATAACTGCTTTATTAACGAATTTAGATGGATGAATACTAGTTGAGACCCCTCGGCCTCTACCACCTCCACTTCTGTTACCACCACGAACTGGAAATCTTCCTCGACTTCCACTTGAGCGACCTGCAAACGCAGGCTTTTTAAAAGTCCGCGTAAGCGCACCTTTCTGTATTTTTGATTGCATTAAATTAAATTGAGTGCGAGCCCGAAGGTCTCTTCATCTCAATTAGTAAATAAATAAGTAGAGAAGACTCAATACAAAGTACTATATACTACACAGACATTTTTGTCAATTATATCACTTGACATATATCAAATAATGTCATAGAATTAGAAATAGATTCGTATGTAGTTGGTCGCCTCGATGACGAGGTGAGACTACAAACGAAGCTCTCTGTCAGGAGTTGTAGATGCGTATCGCACGCTCGCTCGCTCTCGTTCTGTTGGTGTTTCTGTCGGCAACCAACGCTTTCGCCCAGAAGGGTGAATACGCTGTGCCGAAGGACGCCCAGCTCGAACAATATCCGGTACTCGAGGCCAACAAGCCTCTGACCGTGGTGCAGATCGCAGACATGCACTTGCATCCGATCCGGTTGGACAAACCGACCGTGGTTCAGAACCACTTCCGTGGACTACACGGAAAGGAAGGTCGATTCGTCGTCGAGACGTTGCCGAAAGGCACACTCGTTCTCGTCGACGAAAACAACAACCTCCGTTACAAGGAGGACTGCGGGAACCGGTTGGTGGAGTTCGACAATCAAGCACTCGTTCGGGGAATCATTTCCTCTGACAAGTTGTCTGAACCTGTTGTTGTCCACGATGGTGACACGCTGATTGTGTCGCCCGACAGTACGAAAGTCATCCCGGCAAAACCGATGATGAGTCTGTGGGATACAGTAGCTTCTACCGTTCGTAGAGGTGTTGAGTGGCTTACGCCATTTGCACATTTCATCGGATGGCTGCTACTTGCGATTCTCCTCTTCGGTATCATCTGGGCCGTCATCATGGCTGGCCTCGAGGATAGGGATAGGAGACGATACAATCGCAACCAGATGGTTGGTGATCAAACACACCCATCGCACCCGGCCGCGACTGTCCCGCCTCCTGCCCCAAATGCCCCCGCAGCGACGACACCGGCAGCAGCTCCGGCCAATACTGAAAGGGCGTTTATCACCCACTCTGCTGGTAGCGGCTCAAATCCGCACCTTCTGCGGTGGGGAGGCTTGGACTTCCACAGCCTCGAGGTGGCACCGGACGGGGTTCACTCCCTGCGGTACCATCCCAGGACCAGTAAGTAGACACGAGTTCTTCCGCCACCTGACGGCATCAGGTAGAGCATTCCACTCGACACGGCAGACCAACAAGGTCTGCCGTTTTTAGTACTTAAACTTTACCTAAAAAGTGCCCAGGATTTTTTTGCATGATCAAGATAGTAATCTAGACCAATCATACCCGCTGTTTTGTGAGCTAACATAATAAAGATAGCTAAAACCAATAACTGAGGATTTGTACTTACTGTACCAGCAAAGAGATAGTTTAGATTCATAAACGCTCCAAATAAAGCGGCTAGGAACGTTAATGCACCGAAGATAAGGCCTAGACCTACAAGAATCTCTCCGTAGGTTATTGCATGTGACCAAATGTTCGCATATGGAAGAACTGCATGTTGCAAAAACCAAGCATACCAACCTGATACATCCGGGTGAATACCAGTTGTTTTTGCTAGCGCCCCATTTGCAAAACCAGTTATCGCAACACCAGCCTTCTCCCCAATCCAAACTGGATTAATTAATTTTTCATAACCAGCATAAAGCCATTCCCAACCAACATAAACACGAACAATTAGCCAAACCCATGAAAGTTTTGGACTAGTAAAGATAGAACTAAAAAAAGTTTTCATATTTAATTAGATAAATTAATAAAAGTAAACCTTGCAATATTAAGTATATCAAGGTTTAATTCATACAACACAAAACTTATGCACAAACACGAAGAAACGATCTGGGATGTTGTTGTTATTGGTGGTGGACCTTCTGGAATGATGGCTGCTGGGAAAGCTGGTTCTTTAGGTAAAAAAGTTTTACTTATAGAAAAAAATGAATCACTGGGCAAAAAACTTCTAATTACTGGAGGAGGTAGATGCAATGTTACAAATGCAGAAGAAGATTTACGAAAATTACTCTCTCAATTTAAAGATTCTGACAAATTCCTATTTTCTGCTTTTTCACAGTTTTCAAACATAGATACTTTAGAGTTTTTTAACTCTCGTGGAATGGAAACAAAAGTAGAGGCAAAAGGTCGCGTATTCCCTATCTCAAATAAAGCGCAATCTGTCTGGGACGTTCTACTTCAATACTTAAAAACAAACAACGTAACCATCAAATCAAATTGCCCTGTAGTTGAAATTGAAACTGATGATAACAAAATTAGTAATATTATTTTAAAAGATAAAACAAAAATATTTTCAAAGTCCTTTATATTATCAACAGGCGGTAAATCCCATCCAGAAACAGGTTCAACTGGTGATGGTTTTAAATGGTTAGAACAAATAGGTCACAAAGTTATAGAGCCAACTGCATCCCTAGTTCCAATTGAAACAGAGGAAGCTTGGGTTAAAAAACTTCAAGGAGTTAGTCTAGAAAACACAAAAATAACAATTCTCCAAAATGATATAAAACAAGAAACTAAAAAAGGAAAAATCCTTTTTACACATTTTGGATTATCTGGCCCGACAATACTGAATATGAGTGGTGAAATAGGAGAGCTCCTAAAATATGGCGATGTTTTTCTATCACTAGATATGTTACCGGATCTGGACTATGGACAACTTAATATAAAATTACAAGAAATATTTAAAGAAAAAAGTAATAAGAAATTTAAAAATACTCTAGATTCACTTCTTCCATCAGCTATTGCCCCTGTGGTCATAGAAATATCAGGAATAAACGGAGAAACTCCATCTCACAGTATCACCAGAGAAGAAAGACTACACTTAGTTCAAACTCTAAAAGATATAAAAATAACAGTAGTGGGTCTGCTTGGTGAAGATAAAGCTATAGTTACTTCAGGTGGAGTCTCTCTAGAAGAAGTTGATTTTAAAACAATGTCTTCAAAACTTTATCCGAACCTCTACTTAACTGGCGACATACTAAATATAGATAGACCAAGTGGTGGTTATAGTTTACAACTTTGTTGGACTACAGGTTTTGTTGCAGGTTCAAACGCTTAGCCAATTAACGGATTGACTCTAGCCTTGATTGACCACATTTTTAATTCCGTAACAAGTTTTTTATAATCTGGCAGAGTTTCCCCGACAAGATCCCAAAAATTTTGAGAATGGTTAAACTGACCTATATGACAGAGCTCATGAACAATAACATAGTCAGAGAGATGTGAAGGCAATAAAGCAATTTTATAATTAAAATTTAAATTACCTTTACTAGAACAACTACCCCAACGGCTTTTTTGATTTCTAATGGATATTTTCCCAAACTTTAAATTATAGTGTTGATTAAAATACTCCAGACGTTGAGTTGCTAAAATCCTGGCAGATTCTTTGTGCTCTAAATATTTTTTACTAACTCTTTTTTTAGTTTTTCTTTTTATTCTAACAACTCTAAACCGTCTTAAATAAAAACGAATAATTTTTTGCATTACCTATATACTAGAGAGACTTCGCGTTGAGAATTAAATCCTGATAAATATCTATAAGTACAAAAAATACTGCGACCACTATCGGTCCGAATATAAATCCTATTGGTCCAAAGAAAGCCAAACCACCCAGCACAGCAAAAAGCATAATAAGTTGATGAATCTCTACACTCCTAGAATAAATGTATGGTGAAAGAAGATTGTCTATCAAACTAACTCCCAAAACCCACCACAGTATCAATCCCAACATATGTGGAATGTTTCCAGAAAAATAACTGTATATTATCGCTGGAACAAAAGTGATAGTTGTGCCTAGACCTGGAACCAAACTAGCGACAGCAGAAACGGCCCCCCACAATGTTGGGTTAGGAATACCAAAAATCCACATACCAAATCCGGACAGCACTCCTTGGATTATCGCTATAAGTAAAACACTAACAAATGTAGTATTTACAGTTTGTTTTACCTTCAAAGAAATCTGCTCATCGTATTTATCATTTAGCGGGCTCAAATCCATTAATATACCTTTGAATTTTTCCCCGTCTCTTAAGAAAAAGAAAAGTGAGAAAAATATGAGCACAATATCGGTGATTATATTAAATACAGAAGAAAGTATAGTTGTTAGGTGCCCCGTTATCCAATCTGCACCAATAGAAGCTAACTCCCCAACATTTATAGAAAATTCTGGAGAAAATTTTTGTATAGGTTTTTCTATTGCATTAGAAATCTTCTGAACGTAGTCAATCTCGGAGTTGTTTGTTAGTTGAGCATAAATACTTTTTGACTCATCCAGCAGTTTGAATGTCAGAAAAACAGATGGAGTTAAAACTGTTACCATAAAACACAAAACCAAAATAAATGCAGACAAACCGTTTCTTCCACCCAATCTTCTAGAAAGTCTTTTTTGTAGAGGAGAAAGAACTATTGCAAATATGGCCGACAGAACAATAACCTCCAAAAAAGGTAAAAATATAAAAAATACTAGAGCAGTAGAAATAAAAAGCAGTCCAATAAAAAAATATTTTTGAAGAGAGTCTTTATCCATAAAAAAATTATACCACAAAATTAAAATAAAATAATAATTTTGTCTTAAAAAGTTATCAACATCAAACATTGATAAAGGTTAATAAGTTGATATTATGGTTATACATATGGCAAACCTTTTTATCACAATCAAACAAGCATCAAAAATACTGGGAGTTTCCCCTCTTACACTGCGAAACTGGGACAACAACGGAAAACTAAAGGCTCATAGGCACCCTATGAACAACTATCGTGTTTATAAAATAGAAGATCTTGAAACTGTTATACGGGACATAGAGGCTGGTACTGGCAGAAGAATCAGCACAAAGAAAGAAATCAAGAAATTGATTGTTAAGCATTTAAGGGATGATGAGTAAATTGTTTTGAGATTCTATTTTTTCTCTTCTAAGTCCAAACAGACCGAGTTAAGACAGTACCTCATTCCTGTATCAGTTGGTCCATCATTAAATACGTGACCCAAGTGTGATCCACATTTACTACAGACAACCTCTACTCTGTGCATACCCATAGTATCATCTGGGATCTCTTTTACTGCACCAGGAAGTGCCTGATCAAAAGAAGGCCAACCTGTTCCAGAATCAAACTTTGCCTCTGAAGAAAACAAGTCCTGCCCACAGACTTTGCATTTGTACATTCCATCTCTGTCATCGTGTAAAAGTTTGCCGGAAAAAGGAGCTTCTGTGCCCTTTTCTCTCAAAACAGCATACTCCTCTGGTGTTAATTTTGCTTTTATTTCTTCTTCATTCATATTTGTTGAGATTTATTTGATAACAGATTACCGAAATTTTTTACAACTTTTTCAAGTTTTGGGTTTATAACTAGTTCACAATACGGTGCGTCTTTGTTTCTCTCATAATAATCCTTATGATAATTCTCTGCTACATAAAAAACATCGAGAGGAGCAACCTCTGTAACCACAGGTTTTCCATCCTTACTTGATTCATTGATTTCCTTTATAAAATCCTCAGCAGTTTGTTTTTGCTCAGGGGTTGTATAGAAAATAACTGAACGATATTGAGTTCCAACATCATTACCCTGCCTATTAACAGTTGTTGGATCGTGACTACCAAAAAATACTGTTAAAAGATCTCTATAGGTAATCTGACTAGGATCAAACTCTACTTGAGTACATTCTGCGTGTCCCGTTGTCCCACTACAAACCTGCTCATAAGTTGGATTTGGAACTGTTCCACCAGAATATCCAGGTAAAACAGAAGAAACACCTTTTAGCATCTTGAAAACTGCTTCTGTGCACCAGAAACATCCACCTCCAAATACAGCGATTTCTTTTTTCATAATCTAATTATAATACAAAAACCACTAATTTAGTGGTTTTTGTATTATAATTAGAATTTTTATTTTAATACACCAATTTTAAATGATGCTAATTCTTTGGCTGGATTACCCTGACCTCCATGTTGAGCTGTGAATCCAGCTGTACCGTCTATTCCACACAAACCTATAATCGCAGATGCGCCACCAGGATGCTGTGATATCCATGAAGTTAGATTATAAACCCCACCACTTACGGCAGACCAACAATCAGAAGATTTATTGTGTAGTGCGACTTGAGCTAGGGTATATTTAGGAAGAGTTGTACTGGATGAATCAGAATTCGTTGTTCCAGCAGGAGTTGTTGTTACAGTAGTAGTATTAGAAACTCTTCTATCATCATCGTCGTCATCTTCAGATTCATTCTCGTCCTCATCGTCTGAATCCCTTCTAGAACTATCGCTACTTTTACTCACACTTGAACCCCCCTCTTTCTTAACAGAAGTAGTTGCAGTTTTATTGTCTTCACCATTATCATCACTATCATCATCTTCCACTCCTAAAGTTCCAGCTATTTCAGAGTGATCTTTTATTTCTTTTTCTAACTTACCATTTATCTCATCTGCAGATTTTGAATCTCCTTTAGCTTTAATTTTTTGTACATTTTCATTTATTAAACTGACTTCTTTCAAAAAAGAGTCTTTTATTTCGATACTCTGCTCAGCTGACAACTTTCCTTTTTCTTTTAACTGCTCTGCTTCTACTAAGCGTCTAGCTGCTTGACGAACAGAAACTTCAGCATCACTTTTTGCTGTAAGAGCAATAGCAGACTCTATATTTTCATTTATATGAATCTTTACTGAGTACAAAATATCTCCTGGAAGAGAATTCTCTGCAACTATTCCAGTTCCTCCTCCTAATAACAGTAGCAATATTAGTGCAATCGGCATGATTATTTAATTTAAAATTATAATAAAAAAATGCTTAACAGTAACTCAGACGATACAGTATATTTTATCTTACAGAACTAAATTAAGCGATTATCAAAGGATCAACTATTATTGATTTATACACATACAAAAGACCGAAAATAACAGTGAGTAAACCGATTGCCAAAAATACCATTCTTAAATTATGAGCTCTAAACTCTATAAATACAGTAAAAGCTAAACCGATAGTTACTAACAACGCTATTAGAGAATACAAAATACTCAATGATTTCTCTGGAGAAAATAGAGCTCTTTCAAAAAAGTTTGAGTATTTCACCTTTGGTGAAACTGTAGTAGCAAGACTATTCTTTTTTGCACTCACATACAGCTCATTTGTTCCATTCTCACCCAAAACTTCTGTTGAAACCGATTCAGACAACACCGCCGAAGATGCGGCTGAAACTATTGGTTTTTCTGTAACTTTTTTTGTTGTAGTTTTTGGAGCACTGACAATAGTCTCTGGTTCAGCTGGTCTTCCGAAAAGTTGAACCACAAAAGTAGTCATTTTCCCTTGGTACATTCCATCGGCAGTAGCAATACCAATTTCTGTAAAGTTTTCGTTCATTATGTTTGCCTTGTGACCAGGAGAGTTCATCCACGCAGTGTTTACATCTACAGAATCATTAAAATTCACCGCTAGGTTTTCACCAGCGTAAGCAAAATCGTAACCAACTTGCTTGAACCAATACCATGGAGTAAATGTCCATAATTTTTTGCATCTCTGTCCTGATTTGCGTAGTCCACCAAAACTTTTGGTAAAACAAGTGCAGTAAAATCAGTACCAACTAATATACGACCGGAAACAGCAACCAAAAATAAAGCGATGACTGTAAGGAAAATTGCAAAAACAGAAACTTCTCTGAAAATATGAGGTTTATAGTTATTTACTTTATGTGGAATAAAGTATTTTTTGAACCATTTAAACATAAATAAATTGTAACAGTTAAAATCAAAAAACACAAACTGAACATTGTAAAGGCAACAAAAAAGCCCTATATTTAGGGCTTTTTTGTTATTTTTGCTCTTTAGTTTGTTATTGAGCGTTTGGATTCATTGACCAAGGAATCAATTCTGGAAGTTGAGCCATCAACTCTGGACACTCAAGGTTATTTATCTTTGTAACTGTTGATAGATAAACTAGACCTGTTGCGCTTGTTAGTCCCCAAGGCTTTAGAACATCATCAGAATATTTTGTTTGGAAGTTTTTAACTACTCCGTATGTCATTGGTCCGTAGAAACCTGTGATAGGCAAACTTGTTCCCATATTTTTGTTCAAGAATTCTTGAAGTTTCTTAACCTGACTAGCATTGTTCTTTGAACTACCTAGTCTAAAGTGTGTATTCAAGTAAAGTCCGCAAGACTCACCTAGAACTTCACCTGCTGTAGTAGAAGCTCCCAAAACCTGACCTCCACCTCCTAGTGAACCTACAATAGGACCATTACCTCCACCTCCTCCACTTGGTGGTGTTACTGGTGTAGGTGCTGGAATAAATGCAGCACAATCTGGGTCAGCTAGATCAACTAGTCTATCACCATCATTGTCTATACCATCAGTACACAATGGCTGTGTGTTTTCTACTGGTTGTGCTGTAACAATAACTGTTCGTGTTGTACTAGTTGAAGCATCTTCACTGTCCATAGCTGTATAAGTAAGTGTGTATGTTCCTGGAGTTGATGTAGAAACTGTTCCAGTCACAACTATAGAGGAAGTAATATCTCCATCCTCTGGGTCTGTTGATGATGCACCTGGGTCAACAAATGTATCACCTACTAGCAAGTTGATTGGGTTGTTTCCAAAAAGAGTAATGCTTGGTAAGTCGTTAACTGGTTTTATGTCAATAGAAACTGTTGCTGTACTACTGTTTGTTACACCGTCGTTAGCAACAAATGTGAATGAATCAGAACCATTTTCGTTTGCATTAGGAGTATATGTAAATGCTCCTGTGTTTAAGTCAAATGATGTAAGTGTTCCTTTTGTTGGGTTTGATGTTGTAGCAAATGTAAGTGTTTGTGCTGGAAGATCTACGTCAGTTGCAGTCATAGCTGTAGATGTTGCTGTATCCTCATCTGTTGAAACAGACAAGTCGTTTGCAACTGGTGCTTCATTTACTTCGTTAACTGTAACTTTAAAAGTTTTTGAATCCTGTAGAGCTCCATCAGTAACAGATGCTGTGAAGTTATAAACTCCAGGACCTTGGTCCTCTGCTGGTGTCCAATCAAATATTCCTGTTACAGAATCTAGTGTTACTCCAGATGGAACTGAACCAACTAGAGAGTAAACTAAAGTATCAAGTGGACTATCTAGGTCATTAGCAGAAATAGTGAAGTTTAGATTACTCAATTCATTTACAACATAATCAGAAATTACATTCAATATAGGTGCATTATCATTTACGTTTATAGTAACTGTTGCTGAACTAGTTAAAGTTCCGTCAGAAACCTCGTATGTGAATGAGTCTAGTCCTTGATAGTCAGTTGCTGGTGTATATGTGAACGATCCATCTGGATTCATTATTACACTAGCCCCAACAACTATTGGTTGAGTTAGAATAGAAAATGTAAGTGTGTTTGGTAGAAGAGGAACCAAATCAGAGTCTGTAGCAACTACAGTGTCATTTACTGCTGTATTTTGGTGAGTTGATACTGTAAGAGACTGAGCAACTGGTGCAACATTTACTTCATTTACAACAACTGTTACTGCTTTTGTATCTGTTCCTCCATTTCCATCAGAAACTAATACATTAAAGTTATATGTTGCTGGGCCCTGATTCTCTGCTGGTGTCCAAGTAAATACTCCTGTAGAAGAATCTATACCGGCTCCTGTTGGTTCACCAGAAAGTGAGTATGTCATTACATCTCCAGAATCTACATCAGTAGCAGAAGCTGTAAATGATAGATTTGTAAGTTCATCTAGAGCCACAGATGTTGTTGTGCTTATAGAAAGTACTGGGTTATCATTTACGGAGTTAACTGTAATAGAAACTGTAGCAGTATTACTATCTACTGTTCCATCATAAACTTTGAAGTTAAATGAATCAGAACCGTTGAAGTCTGCATTTGGAGTATATGTGAATGCACCTGTAGTTGAGTTGAAAGATGTTATTGTTCCGTTTGCTGGGTTTGAAGTTGTTGCGTATGTAAGAGAGTCTCCATCTATATCAGAAGCTGCAAGGTTTGAAGAAACATCTGTATCTTCATTTATAGATATAGCAGTACTTGATGCAACTGGTGCATCGTTCTCTGGAGTAACAGTGATTGTTGTTGTTGCAACATTACTGTATCCAAGTCCATCAGAAACCTTGAATGAGAATGCGTCTCCTCCGTTATAGTTTAATGACGGAGTATATGTAACTTGATTACCTGAAACAGAACCTAGAGTTCCGTGTGTAGGACCGTTTACAATGAAATATGTAAGAGGTTGTGCTGGAGTATCAGAATCTGTAGCTGTCATAGTCACAACCTTTGCTGTATCTTCAGGTGTTGTTACTGAACTACCAGTTGCAGCAGGAGCTGTATTTGGAGGACAAGTTGGAACTATTTGAGTAGCATCAATCTGATTATCTTTACCATTTGGTTTTGAGTGGTATACCATTACAGAAACAGTAGTTGTTGGAGTTGATGAATAGTGATGTGGTCCAGCTGAAAAAGTAAAACTGTATGGTGAAGTTGTATCTCCTCCTAGGTCTAATGGAATATTTGTCTCTATGTCTCCCGTATTCCAAACAACCTGAACGTGATACTGGTCTATTTGACTACCATTTGCTGGAGTTACAGTACCACTACCAGTTACTGTTAAATCAGTACCTAAACATGGATTTCCTGACGTAACAACAGAATCAATCGAAGCAGTTGGTTGATCAGCTAATGCAACACTTGGGATGAGTGTGTATGGCACCGCCAAAACCAGAGTCAGAACTAACGAAGTTATTTTTTTCATAATTTTTATAAATTTAATAATTTTTATAACGCAAAAACCGGCCTAAAAAGACCGGTTATGCTATTAGCTCCCCACAGCCCAAGCGTCCAAATACAGACTGTGGTTCATCGCCTTCTTTAGTAACAACTAAACCCTAAATATCTAACTAAATCGTATTCTACACTAACTTAAAATATCGTCAATGGTTGAGCAAATTCACTAAATTTTATTAAAATTGATTAAAAAATTAAATTATTATTATAAAAATATCATTTTTTTTAATTTTTTTAAAAAATAATGAAAATTTAGAAATTATAAAACTTCACAACGATGTGAAGTTTTATAAAACAAAAACTAGAAAACTTTTGTTAAATTTTTGCGTAAATATCAACAGTTAAATTCCCTGTATTGTTTGGATAGTAAACATCATAAACTTGGAAGGAAACTGGTGAACCTAAACCCGCAAACTCATATGAATATGAGTGTAATGAACTATATCCTCCCCAATTTACTGAACCTCCGTTTACTTTTAGATCAAGTAGTTGATCGGTGTATGACTCATATGTAGAGACTGCATCAGTCCAATCTACACTTGAACCAGTTCGGAAACTATAATCAGCATCAAATGCTATACCATCCCCAGCATTTGCTGTACCAGATGCCTTCAAAACATAGTTGTGTCCTACTAGAAAAGAGTTAGATGAAGAAACAGGACTTGCCCCATTTGCTGGAACTGTAACTGTCTCTAAATAATACATTCCATCTAAAACTCCATCCGCAAGGTCTTTATGGAAGTCCTCTAGAACACTTGAGCTCAAACCATACTTTAGATGACCGTTCATAACACTACCAAAAGTACTGTTTAACATCTCAAGAATCTGATGCCCATTACATCCATATGTGTAATCAATAGTATTCACACTAGCTGTCGGAGTTTTAATTCCTTTTTTTACTTTATTTTGCCACCAAACCCCATCTTGAACCTGCCACCTATTTGCACCCCAAGACTCATCCCAAGAAATATCTGACCCAGTCAAAGGACAAAAATCTTGTCCGTCAGTTACACCGTCATGATCAGTATCTTTAATGGCCTTGTGGCCATCCAAACTCCACTGCCATGGAACTGTCCCGCTGATTGTTCCATCTGAATCAATAGTTCCAGTCATATCAAACGTTGAACCTTGAGCATATGGTCCATTATAGACAACATGGAAAGAAATATTGCTTCCATCCACGACCCCAGTAACAGTTTCTGTTGTCTGTCCTACTTGATCATATGGAGCTCCACCTGCTGGGTAACCAGCATGTCCAGAAAATGACCCATTAGCATCTTGAACATCAATCACGAAATCATGAAAGTATGTTCCAAAAACATTCCAAACATATGTTCCTCTAACATCCCAATCTGTACCAACTGCATGAGTACTTATTGGAGCCATGAACATAACCAAAGAAAGAATTGTTAAAACAGAAAATAGTTTTTTCATAATAATTATTAGTTAATTAATAATATTTGTACTAATAATATCGACCTTTATTCCGAGTAAATTATACTCCTCAAATTCAAAAAGAGTTAATTAATCCAACAAAACAGTGCATAACTTTTCACACAACAAAAAACCTCTATTTCTAGAGGTCTTTTGTTTATCACTCACTCTGTATTACAGGCCAGCTGTAGTTAAGAATGAACTTTCAGTAGATGATGCTGTGTTGTTAGCTGCATCAGATGAAACTACTACATAGTAATATGTTGTAGAAGTTGCAAGTCCTGAAAGAGATAAAGTGTGACTTGTAACTAAAGATGAGTTATTTACCATTTGAGTATTAGCAGAAGTTAAGCTTAATGGTGTTGATGTTCCAAACCAAACTTTACTTGTTGCTGCCTCGTTTGTTGTCCAAACAATGTTTGTTGTTGTACCAAATAGATTTGATGTTCCTACTGATGTTATAACAGGTGCTGTTGTATCTGGCGCAGCTGTCACAACTACAGAAGCTCCGGCATCAGTACATTTTGTACTAACTGACTTGTTTTTACTATCACCACTATATGTTGCAATAAATCTGTAAGTTCCTGTTGATGTGGCAGTAAAGTTTCCTGATACATAATTACCATTACCATTTACTGTTGCACTAGCAGGTGCTGGAGTCAGAGGCATAGTACATGATGAATCATAAGGAGCGTAAACCTGGAATGATATTGTTCCTGTTGGAGCATTACCAAATGATAGTGTGGCTGTATCTTTTATTGTTCCCCCGACAACAACAGAATCTGACGCTGTGTTTGATATAACTGGTGTTGTTGATGAGTTTCCATTGTTATTCCAACCATCATTATCTCTTTTATCATCTATTCCCTTTGGAAGAGTCTGACATTCTGGAACAATAGGTCTCTCACCATTATTTTTCTTTAACCACCCTGGTGCAATCAAATGTCCTGGAGGAACTTTTACACAAAGTTTTTTCTCACCTCTCTCTTTTTCATCACCATTTCTTCTAAAATCTGTAGTAACTGATGTACTAGTTGAACTACTACTTTCATTTGATAATCCTAGTTCATTCATATGCTCACTCAATTTTTTCAGAGTTTTTGGGCCCACAAAACCAACTGTCTCAAGACCAAACTTTTTCTGATATTTTTTCAGAGCCTGATTAGTAAGAGGTCCAAAATATCCAGTTATACCACCTGAATATATAGTTGGATCTGCTGCTAGGATGGCCTGTAGGGCTTTAACATCATCTCCACTCATACCCTGTCTTAGATTTCTCATCGCAACCAAAGTTGTTGAGATATTTGCTGATGTAGAAGCAACCTGTGTCTGAGCAGCTCTAAGAGCTTGAATCTGTGCCTGTAATGTTTGAATTTGCTGTAACATACTAGCTACTGCAGCACTTTGTGTACTAGTAGTAGAAGTATCCGCAAAACCGACTGCCGGCATAACCATAGCACTTGCCATAGCCAATCCAGCTATTCCTAAAAGTAATTTTTGTTTCATAATTAATTAAATTCTATTTAATACCTAATTAAATAATAAAAACTGTCTCGCACGGTACTGTAGACGATTATACCATCTATTCATTACAAAGTTTTACATCTTATTAACAGTATAAAAAACAACCTCGCGGACTCCCGAAGGAGCCGCGAGGCGTTGAGACGAGTGAAACTAGAACACGTCGCCCGAGGTCCCCTCCGAAGAGTTGACCCAATTGTCGCTGATACCGTGGTACACCCACCCCCAGAATTCGTATGAGTAGGTGTTGACCGTGAAGTACGTAGTGAGCCAGGAAGCGTAACCGGGACAGTTGCCATTGATGTCGCAGGCGTAGTCCACGATGCCGATGTTACCCTTGGTCTTCCAGGCCGGCGCCGGGTTGAGAACTCCGTCGATGATGAGCACGTACCCGCCCTCGAACGTTCCGTCTTCCTCACCGGTAAGGGGTCCGTTGTTGCCGGGGCTGGTCTGCCCAGCCTGGGCGTCGAACTGGCCGGAGTTCCGAACCACCGCGCAGTACTTGCCGTCGGGCTGAGCCCACACCTGGATCGTACGGTTGAGATCGTCGAAGGCCCAGTTGTTGCCGGCGAGACCGGAATCCACGTCATGGATGACCTTACCCGTAACGTTGATGACCGGGGGGCCAACACGCTGGCAGGTGCCAGCGTTGACCTGGGTACCCCAGTTGAGGTTCTCGCGAGGATCAGCATTCGCATGGGAGACGACCCCCAGGACACTGGCCAGGACAGCGCACCAAATAAACTTCATTCTTCAAGCTCCTTGGAACAAAAGCGACTGGATGCCGCTTACCAAGGGTAAACTTAACAAAACTAGACACTAAAGTCAATATTTAGTCAACAAAAAATCCCCTTTCGGAGTTTTTTGTGTTCAATCTATTTTTTTTATAATTATTTAACAAAAATGTGAACAACCCACCCAAACAAACTTAGTTTATTTTCATTTGCCTCAACAAAGGCCTGAGTGCTACTTGAAATACCTTCAAGGGCTTTTATCTGCGCTTGTAAATCTGCCTTTACACTTACACTAGCTGTTTTCTGTTCTGCTTTCTTTAGTCTTTCTATATGGTTCTGTGTTGTTACAATAGTACTTCGCAACTCTCCTATATTTCTATAATTAGGACCCAAAAGGAAAACTTTTAATTTACTCTCTGAGTTCAGCTCATCAATATCTGTTTTTACTTTAGCGCTTGTTGATGCTTGCTCTTGTGCTACAAGTCTAACTTCTGCACCTATTCCTCCATCTCTGTTGGCTACCATAAGAAGGTTTTTGACAACAGTAGAAACAGCACTTCTGTGCTCATCTCCTAAATTTTCATTATCTTCTCTTTTATCTGATGATGTTGCAGATGAATTATCATCTCCATCATCATTTCTCTCACCGCTCTCCATTTTCACTGTTCCAGTTGCACTAGCAGAAGTTTTTGATCCAACCTCAACTTCTGCTTTAGTATTAACACCAACGCTTAAAGCTGAAACTTTAACTCCAAAAACCAATAAAAACACTGATAATGCTGATAATAAATAAAATCTTTTTGTATTATTTTTCATACTCTAATTAAGACGAATAATGATAAATATTCTTTCAATATCAATTATACAATAATATTAACAAAATGCTCTACACAAACCCCGGGAAGAAATCTGTCTTTATGTTTGAACTCTTAACTCCCATTTTAGCAAGCGTTGATTCAAAGGCTGTTATCATTCCATGTGGGCCTGATATATAAAACATTCTATCAGCAAAATCTGGAACATTATCTCTTATCATTTTTTCATCCACAAAACCTATTTTCATATCATCCTCAATAACAGTGCCAGCCAAATCATTAACAGCATATATCGTTTTCAATCCATAAACTTTAGCTTGATCAAATATATCTTTATAAACAATATCAGTTGGAGTTCTGTTTGAGAAAAATAAAACAATGTCTCTATTCTGACCAAAATCTAAAAGATTTTTTACCATACTTCTGAAAGGTGTAATTCCAATGCCTCCAGCGATGAAAACCAGTTTTTTATTTTTATCTTCAGGTAAAATAAACTCACCAGATAGTTGTGAAGCAATTATTTTGTCTCCAGCATTTAAAGAACCGAGTTTTTTCTTAAAAGAGCTAGAATTATTATAAAACTTTACTCCTAGTTTTAGATTTTCCTCTGTGGGAGAAGAAGCAATAGTAAAATACCGCCTATTTCCTCTTTGATCTGGATTTTTGTGACCCAAAGTCCATTCCAGATACTGTCCAGATTTAAAATTAAATTTTTGATCAAGCTTCCATTCAAACTCATAAACATCTTTTGTTAAAGCTCTCTTCTGAATAAGAGTCAAAACCAATCTAGCTCTCGGAGAAACTATATAAGAGAAAATATTTCCAATGACTAGAGCTAAACCTGGAGTTGAATATAGAATGCCGAACTCAAACTGAGCACCGAACATAAACCCTGTTATGACTGCATACATAATCTGCAGTTTTTTCGTTGGTGGAGTTGTCAGTGGTTCAGTTAGCATTATAGAACCGAAAAACAATATAGGCCCAGATATAAAAGTTATTTTTAAAATCTCTACTATATCTGAAATGGAAGAAAAGTTGAATATCAAAATACTAACAAGACTCGCCAAAACAAAAGCAAAAAACATTTGGAATCTTTTTAGTTTTCTCAAAACAAGAAAACCTAGTATTGAAACAGGAACAACCATAGAGCTAGTCGCTACCCACCATGATGCAATACCGCTACCAAACAGACCTATCAAAAAAATAGACACTGCTACAGGATTAAATATATGTTTTTTATCTATTGTCAGGAGGTATTTTGACGCCATGTAACTAGATATCCATACAGACTCAACGTTTGTTTGAACTTTAAACAAGGATGAAAATAATTGATTTGTAACAAAACAAACAGCAAATAAAACAAGTAAAGTAGAAATCAGAGATACCCCACTGTACGGTAGCACTCCAAAAAATCCGAGAACTATTGCTACTAAAGATAAAATAGTAAGTCCGTACAAAACTATTTTGTACATAGTTATTCCATTTAGAAAATTATCTATATATTTCATATTTGTATAATACCATTATGAAGTAAATATTTCCGCATTAAAACCTACAGACTTTTTCATAGAATAGTCAGAATAAATTATCAAATACTGAAAATCAAAATGTTTTGCCAGAGTTTCTGGAGTTACAAAAAATAAACCTGTAGTGAGAATATCAGCTAGTATAGTTGTGTCAGCCAAAGTCCAAACCGCCAAAATATCTTTTGGAGAAGATAGAGTCTCTGGACTTATGACATGGTGAAAGTTCCTCCACTTACGACGATTACCCGCTGAGCCACACAAACTCTGGTTCAAAATATCAATAGTACCTATTACCATAGTGCTATCATCCGGATGTTCTAACCCTACCTTTAATTTTTCGCCAGTAACATTTTTCTGTCTCATATCTCCACCAGCATCTACACAGTATGACTGAACACCTTCCCCCTCAATTATCTCTGAAACAATATCAACCAAATATCCTTTTCCGCCAGCACCAAAATCAAGGACTACTGGTTCTGATAATGTTAATTTTGGACTCTCCCATTTTATAACCTCATCCCAAGTTTTTGGTTTTGTTAGGTGTTTAGGAGATAAAGAATAATTTGCATCATATCCAGCGTCTACCAAAACTTGGCCAATAAGTGGAGTCACTAAACCAGAAGTCACATCATACATTTTTTTATAAAGCATCATCATCAGATCGGCGTCTTCTGACAGTTCAAACTCACCAGACTCTTTAGACATTTTTGTCACCAAAGAATCCTCTCTAAAACGGGAGTAGTCCAGATCAAACTTCACTATCCTGTCATTTATTTTTTGAAGCAAAACAACCTCTCTTTCTTTTGAGAGGTTGTTTTGTATATCTATCTGCCAGTGTGTTCCGATAGCTTCAAATTCAAACTTTGTCATGTAAAAGTTAGGCTTTGGCTTGTGCTTCGATTTGATTTAGTGCATCCATAAATCCTTTTGGAGTTAGAGATGAACCAGAAACTTTAGTAAGAGCAATATCATCTACCTTTTTACCAACAACCTGAGCATTAACTCCAGAAATAAACTTAGCCTGCCACTCCTTTGACTCCTTTCTTGTTGCTTGTGATATTACATTTGCACTAGTTACAACATCATCTTTCAAAGTTAGAGTAACTGCGATACTTTCTGAACCTCCTGGAGAAATATATGAACCAGTAGCTGAATATGATCCGTCTTTATATAGTAAAGTTGGAGTTTGTACTGTTGGAACAGTTCCAGTTGTATCTTGAACAACAGGAGTTCCGACTACTGACTCAGTAGTTCCCTTCATATATTTATAACCTCCAAACGCACCTAGAGCTATCACAACAACTGCAACAGTCCATAAAATTGCACCGCTTCCTTTCTTTTGTTCTTCCATTTATTTTTAATTAAAGTTAATCAGAAAATATTATATCTATTTATTTTGTTTTTATCTACCACCCATTTTCCCCCCTCTAAAACCTTTGTGTAGATTTGTTGTATCAATACCGTGTTCCTGCATTATTTGTTTCATTGTTTTTCCAGATTTAAGTTCTTGTCTAATTTCTTCGCGAGTCAAACCCAGTCCACCTGCAAGAGCATTAACCCCTTTTGGTGTATTCCATTTTCGCATCATATGCATACCAGTATCACCAGCATTCTGATAATAACCTGGCAAACTCAAGTCTGCTGTTTCAGCAAGAGCGACATTGCTTGTGCCCATCAGTATCATTCCGGCCACAATTCCAGAGCTAGCTCCGGCAATAATGGCCTTTGTCATTCTTTTGTATCTTTTATCTTTCATATTTTTATTTATATTATTACCGTTAACTATCTGTTAAATACTTACACTATTAGATACAAAACATATTTTATTTTATTTCACAAAAATACAAATGGAACAATTTTATTGCTCATTAGTCAATTTACGCATACCATATGCCCTTATTCCATCAGACATTTTATCTCCCGCTATGAAAATTTGATCTCCCGGATTAAGTGATAATGAGTAAACATCCGTGTTACCTGGAACAAAAACCTCTATAGTCATATCGTCTGCATCAGAATCATAGTCGTTATACTTCATATAAAAAGTACTAGTCCCCTCAATAGAGATTATCTCTCCACGGAATATACCTTGATTACCATGAGATTTCCTCAGTCCCATATAAAACCCACCAGCTATTGGTAAGTTTTTTTGTTCAGCTCTGTAAAGTAGACCCTTATGGAAAGAAGTGAAATTTATAAGAGAACCGAGTAAAGTTATAGAAGCCAGAGTCCCGATGAAGAGGAAAAGAACTGGGCTGTTGTATCCAAATCTAAAACTTTTAAGTAGCCAGTCTAGAAAAATGATGAGAGCAATATCAATTCCCAAAATAACCCACGGCAAAGCCATAATAAAATGATAAAAACCTTTTGCGCCAAAACCAAGTAGGAAAAATTGGCCACTAACTTTTATACTGAATAAAACATAACTAACTATGATTGAAGATAGAATGAAAGTCAGGAATATAGTCACACCCAAAAGTGCGAGCTTTAGCATAAAATAATACTTTGGCTTCATATTAACCTCACCTGAATTTATTTTATTCAGAATTTGATCTTTTATGTTATTTATTTGTGTATTTTCTGTATTCATATTTTTGGTATTTCTATATTTGTTTTCTCCATCGCATCTCTTAAAATCTCTTTGGCCCTCATTATTCTCACACCCACCGTCCCTATAGGAATATGCAAAATATCGGAGATTTCCTTATAACTCAACTCTTCAATAAAATACAAAACTAAAATCTCTCGGTATTTAGGCTCAATCAAAGATAATCCTTTATCAACAACGTCTTTCATTTCTCTTTGTTCTTTCTCTCTAACAATAGGATCATCAACTACTGTATGAGAAACAAGAGCGTCAAAATCAAAAAGGTACATAGGACCTACTGAGCTCTTTTTTATGGCATTAACATAAGTATTGTGAGCAATACGATAAATCCAAGGAGAAAACCTTTGGTTTACATCAAAACTGTTTATGTTTTGATATGTTTTTATAAAAACATCCTGGACAACATCCTCAATATTGTCACTGTCGTACAAAAACTTTTTACCATATCTAAAAAGCTTCGCTTGATAACGCTCCATAAGAACACCGAATTTATCCGTATCTCCCTTTTGGACGAGTCCGGCTAATTCTTCATCAGAAAGACTCTCAGTATTACTGTTCATTTGTATACTATACACCTAATACAATCGGGGAGGAAAAATATTACTTCGCTTTTTCTATGTGAAATTTGATGCGATATTCAGACTGTTCTGTTGGTTTTTTACTGTACAAGGGAGGGTTTATCTCAACAATGGATATTTTATAGCCAGCGAACTCCTGTGGAACTTCATCTGAAGGCATATTTTTTGTAACTGCTTCTTTTCCATACACAAAAGTTACATTTGTATTTATTGCCCCCGCCTGGATACATTGCACATCAACTGGACAACGATAGTCGTTTGGAACTGAATTCAAAGTTATCTTGAATTCTCCCAGACTTTTTGTTTGACCAACAGACAGAACAACATCTCCAATACTTGGGATGCTAACTTCAGACTCTGGAGTCGTCCTTTTAAACTCCATTAATTTTTCATATTGAACTCCAAAGCAAAAAGCCAACCAAAATGTCGAAACAAAAACAATAATCGCTATTAATTTTGAGTACCAAGTAACTCTATTCCATTCTATATTCATATTCATATTTTAACACGAACTTGTTACAATGTAAGTATGTCAAATGATAACCCAATAATAAAAGATGTTTTTTGGAGATATATTACTAACCTTTGGTGTCTTCTATCATATGCTGCAATTATTATAGACTTTATATATGATCATATACTTGGAGAAATCCTTCCATCTATTCTAGTAATCTATGTTGCTCTACTTGTTATTTTTGCCGGAGTAAAAGAGTTTGAGAGATGGTATGAATTTAGAAGGGATAGACATCCAGGTGAATGGTTCGTAATAGGATGGACTATATTGGTTATAGGCATAATGGTAGCTACAGTTGTTATGCATAAGGAATACCACATTCCAGAAGAGGTTCTTGCAACTTATATTGCAGTATTATCTATTATGGCAATCACTCAAAAATCAAAAAGACTTAAGGTTGAAAGAGATATTCATCAACACGAGTTAGAACTCAAACATCACGACTAAAATTGATTGTTAAGCATTATCGTGTTTGATACTATTTATATAGAGGAGGTTGGAGATGAATGGGACCACGTCTGAATTGTACGGAGACTCCCAGTTGATCTACCTCGGCGAAAATCTCGTGAGGATGTTCAGGGGCGGCCGACACGTAGAGATTGGAGAGAGGAGAATTCTCGCGACCAGCCACAGACAAGTTGAGGTCGTCAAGATCAAGAAGCCTCAGAACCCATATGACGAGCATGAACCAATCGTCGAGGTGGAGTGCACTCTACCTAGTGGCGACAAGATTAGAAGTCTCATCAGATTTGATGAGTTGAGGTGAACTAAGGGGGTAACGCGTAATGGCGACCCCTCTTCGTTTTTATTTTAACGGAGCAGATCCAGCTGTTTGTTTAAGCGCATCTATCAAAGAGGTAGTGTTAAACGTGCTAATTAATTTATTTTTCCAAGTTTTATCTGTTGTTCTAACATCTGGATCAACACCTAGTCCCTCAATAGACTGATTGTCGTCACGCAGAGTAATACTGTTAACTAAAAGTAGAGTATATTTAACTTTTGGATCTATGGCCGTATTCAGAGGATATGTATTCTCAACTGTCCCCCATCCACGAGTATTTGTTCCAACTGTTTTTGCTAAATGCAATCTTTTGAAAGTCGCTGCGGTTAACTCTGCTGTAGACTGTGTCATATTGTCAGTTATGATTGCGATTTCTTTGTATCTATCTAGAAGCGGATATTTTGGTTGGACCGTTCTTTGAACCTGATAGTCTCCCTGATGGAACAAATCAAATGCATATTGGTTTGGACCAACAAATAAACCTAGAAAGTTTTGTAGAAAATCTAGTGACCCACCGACATTACCTCTGACATCCAATATCATACTGTTTAAATTTTGGGTTGTTGATGCGTTATCTATAGCAATAGCAAACTCTCCGAAAGTTGTTGGAGATATTTTACTAATATAAAAATACAAAGTGTTCCCTAGTTTGTGTACAAAAATAGTCGGTTCAACTCCGGCTTGATCATAAAGAGTTTTGCTTTGAGGATTTGTTAAAACATTTTTTGTATAGGCCAACTGTTCCCTCTCAGCTTTTGCTGTTGGAGAAGTAGAAGCCTTTAACTCACTATCTTTTTTCTCAAACGCTTTTATAACCTCCTCTGCAGTTGCTCCTTTCTCTAGACCAAGGTTTTGATAAAGATTTTTTGTCGTATCTATATTTGCAACATTTTGACGTAATGCTGTTTCTTCCTGAGTAGAAAGTATTCCGTTACGACCAATAGGTTGTAGATTATACAAAGTAACAATAAGTGTATTCAGAGCAATATTTTTTTTAGCCTCTGTTGTAGTTGCCTCTTTTATTGCCATTGAAAGCATTTCTGCTGTGGCCTCTCTTGTACTAGAAGCCAAAGTATAAGTTTTACCACTAGCCTTTTCCAAAGCTAGTTTGAAAAAGTTTGCTAGGTCATATTGTGAATGTGGAGCCCAATAGTTCTGAAGGATTGAATCGTAAGCCTCCATATCAAACCGAACATACTCATCGGATTCGAAAGTAGTTTTATAAACAACCGCCTTTTCAGGAAGTTTTTGTTTTTTAAAATATATTCCACCAGTAACAACAACACCTAGTACTAGTATATATAGTAAATATTTTTTCATTACTAAATTATTTCCAGATTAATATTAAAAAAACTACAATAATCGCCAATAAAATAAATAGTAAATGATTGTATTTTGAGTGTCCGTAAAGCATCATATCTTTATTATATTACATTTTTTAAAATTTTAAACCAACACCAACTCTACCTACAGAGAAACCTGTTCTGTTTTTATATTTTTACCAAAAAATAAACTGCCGAGTTTCTGAAAACTGTCTGTTATATCTGTTGAGCAAAATCTGATTTTTTTATTTTTCCCAAGTTTCCTCTCTATCTCACTATGCCTTTTTAGATATTGTGACAGTTTATCTGGAACTACTCTGGCTTCAGAAACTATTGAGACACTCGGACCAACTGCTTTTTTTATTTTATTCTCTAACAAACCATAGTGTGTACAACCCAAAACCAAGGTATCTATTTTTTTATCTATAAGTGGTTTTAAATAATTTTTGATTATGATATCCGTTGCTGGATTTTTTATTTCTCCTGACTCAACTATTGGAACCAGAAGCGGACAAGCTTTTTGAAAAACTTTCACTTTCGGATTTACTTTTTTGAACTCATCAATAAAAGCTTCGGATTTTACTGTTGCAACAGTAGCCACCACACCAACTTTGCTGTTTTTTGTTTTTGTCACAGATTCCTCAACTGCTGGAATGAGAACACCCAAAACTCTTTTGTTTGGATATTTTTTTGGAAGATACTCCTGTTGTATTCTACGAAGAGCGTCGCTAGAGGCTGTGTTACAAGCAAAAATCACCAACTCACAACCCTCTGCAAATAAAAAATCCACAGCCTGTTTACTGAACTCAAATATTTTTTCTTGAGAACGATTACCATATGGAGCGCGAGCAGTGTCTCCTAAATAAATATAGTTATACTCTGGAAGTTTTTTGACTATTCCTTTCAAAATATCTAGCCCACCAAAACCAGAATCAAAAACTCCTATGGATTTAAATTTCATTTTTATTTATATAATACAACTTAAAAACTTCTATACCCCCAACCTCGCCCCCTCATCATACCACCATTCATCATACTTCCCATCTCCACACCTGAAGAAATGATCTGTTTATATTCATCCTCTGTTATGTATTTAGGTTGATATGTAATCCCTAGTGTTTTTAACTGTGAGACAAAGGCTCTGAGATGATTCCTTGAGCCACGAGTTAGATTATCATACACAAGTTTTATGTCAGCGTTATCTGTTTTAGATATATATTTTTCCAAATCACTTATATCCAAATCCTCAATTGTTGCTCCGACGGTTAAAGCATCCTCCCTAGATAACAATCCTTTCTTTGTTAAGTCGTTGTATAAATTTTTCAAGTTCTGATTTACAAATACCCCCACAGTGTCATCTACGACAGGATCAGGAATACTATATTTCACAAGCAAAGCTCTGACTGCTTCTGTATGGGTCTGTTCACTTTGTGAGATATTAGAGAAAATTTGAATTCCCCATTTATCATACAGAGTTATGTAAACATCACGAGCCAGTTTCTCTTCCTCGCGCATATACAGAAGTCCAATCTTTTCGTCTTCAGAGATACCCTGTATTGGTAGACTAGAAATCTCTGGTCTCATAGATAAATAGTCTGCTGGGACGACGTTATTCAAATATTGCCCCGCACTGGAAACCTCTTTGTTTGAACCATTAAACATAAAAACTCCTGCAAGCACACCCACAATCAAAACAGCCACAACAATTAGTGTATTTTTCATATTATTTAAGTTAGCTTATATATACTTGGTACAATCCAACTATTGATTTTATAACACCCTAAGTAACACCTATTCAAACTCTATATATAACGGTGAGTGATCTGATACCTCATCAGGCAAAACTCTGAAATCTTTAACTTTTATTCCTGGTGAAGTAAAAATATAATCAGCAAAACGATGTTCTTTTTTATACAGACTTGTTCTCGTTGATTTTATATCAAATTTCTTCACAAGATTAACAAGACCGGTATTCTCAAACATTTTTAAACTTTCAGTATCTGGCAAAAGATTAAAATCTCCACACAGCACAATAGGGTTAGTGACTTTGTTTATAAAATTTACAATATTTGTAGATTGCAAAATCCTGTCATCTGTATCTGTCTTCCCCTTCCCATTCCATAAACCGTGAAAATTTATGACGGTTACTAAACCATCTAGCGTATTTATATTTGCATATTGAATATTTCTTGCATGATTTCCAACATCACCTGTTGGCTCAAAATCTCTGTCTTTATAAACAAAGACATCTCCCTCCTCAACTAAATCTAAATCTTTTTTTATAAACATAGCCAGCCCATAGTGCTCTCCATAGTGTGGCCGAAAAAAACCATTAAAATCTGGCAAAACTGTACTGATTTGCACATACAAATCCTCCATCATATTATGCAGAACAACCCCACCAACTATTGAATCATTCAACAATGAAGCTACCGCTTTGGATTTTTCATCCTTAACATTCCAAATTTCTTGAAAACAAAAAATATCAACTTCACTGGATTTTTGTTTGGCATAATCCAAAAATTCCCGATGACCAGCTCTAGCCCCCCAAGTATTTAATGTTATTAGTTTCATAACTATTTATACTCAAATATATTTTATTGTCTCACACCCTCTTCAGCTAAAATTTCCTCTGAAACTTTTTCCTGCAAAATAGTTTCCTCTGTAAGTTTTGTTTTCTTCCAATCCCCTTTCATATACCAAGCTATAGTTATAAAACACATAACTATATTTGTAACAGAAAACGACCACCAGAGCCCCTGAATTCCTAACGCAGTGTGCTTTGAAAGAATGTATGCAAGTGGAAACTGCAATACCCATTGTGAAAGCAAGGCCAGAACCATTGAAACTTTCATATTGCCAGATGCCCTGAACACACCGTTGAGAGAAAACTGAACTGCCATAAAACCCCAAGAAAGAGAAACAATCCTCAAAAATACGGCACCAGCATTTATAACATCAACATCGTTAGGAACGAAAAATGCTATTATCTTTTTTGCCCAAATGAAAATCACTAAACCAAAAAATGTCATTGACCAAAAACTAATCCACCCACCTATGCGACCTATTTCACTCGCTCTCTTTAGATTTTTCGCGCCGATGTTCTGACCAACTAGTGTTGAGATTGCCATAGACACTCCCATCATCGGAATGATAACAACCTGAAGTATGTTTGAGCCAGCTCCATACGCCGCGACAGTGAGAGTTCCGAAACTAGCTATCAAAAAAGTAATAATTGTAAAACCTAGAGACCTTGCAGACTGTTCAATGGATGCAGGAAAACCGAGGAAAAACGCTCGTTTTATAAAAGTAAAATCTGGTTTGAAATCAGAAAGCGAAAGATGTATTCCGTATTTACCATGCAGGAGAACAAACAGACCAATGATGGCAGCGATGCTTTGTGTTCCTAGCGTAGCAACAGCAGCACCCATAACACCCATCGCTGGGATAAATTTCCAACCAAAAATAAACAGTGGGTCCAGAGCAAAGTTTAGAAGTACAGTGCCGAGAACTATGTACACAGGAAGTTTTGTCTCACCCGCCCCACGCATAACAGACTGAAACATAAAGAAAAAGAAGTTGAAAACAAGACCAACAAAACTTACTCGCATAAAACCGAGTGCTCCAGCATAAACATCTGGAGCAACTCCCATCATTTTCAAAATCATCGGGGTCAAAACATAACCAGCAATACCTATCACAGTAGAAACAACAACTATCATGAGCAGAGTTTGTGAGGCAACATGGTCAACCATTTTTTGGTTCTTTGCGCCGAAATACTGTGCTATGAGGGTCGACCCAGCAATAGCAAAACCGATTCCCAGTGACATGCTGAAAAAAGCTATCGGACCTGAAACAGCGACCGAAGCTACAGCCGTACCACCAAGTCTTCCGACCCAAAATGCATCTGTTAACTGATACCCCGCCTGCAATATGTTTGCGAGGATTATTGGAACAGAAAGTGTGATAAGTGATTTTATAATCGGTCCCTCTAAAAGCTCTTTTCTTTTTTGATCATGCATAATATTTTTGATTATATCAGATTTTTATTAAATCTATGATGTTTTATCTTCCATAACTTCCATAAAACTCATTTTTATGTTATTTTTTCACAAATGAATGATAAATTTTTTTGTGCAATATCTTATAATGTTCATGATTCTTCAGTTTCATTTGCCCAAAATAACAAAGTAGTATTAGTTTTAGAAGCAGAAAGAATATTTAGAGTAAAAAGAAAGAGGTGCGATGAAAGTGAGATGGACGAACTAATAAAACATGGGCTTACATACCTAGGTATAAAAATAGAAGATATAAGTTATTGGACAATGACAACACTCCAAAACCCTATTTTATTTCAAAAGGAAAATATTTTTGAAGAATCAACAGGGTTACCTAAAGACCCCTACTGGAAGAAATTTAAAATTTGTGGAGATGAAAAAAATGTACTAATTATAAATCATCACTTGGCACACGCTGCTTCATACTTAATGTCTGATTTTAATAATGCAATAATCACCACGTGTGATGGGGGTGGAGACTACAACGAAAAAAATGGACTGTCTGAATGTGTAGCCGTTTTTGCAGGAAATAATAATAAAATTGAAAGGATTAATGTCAACCTAGAAAATCATATAAGTGGCAAATTTTATGGTGCATGTTCATATTTTTTATATGGAGATATACATTGTGAAGGAAAAATGATGGCCCTTATTGCCTACGGCAAACCAAACGAGTCTGTTATTTCAAAGTTGAAAGAGAATTTCAAAAATTTAAATAGTTACTCTTTTGAACAGAGTATGGGTATCTTAAAAAAACTATTTCCAGACATTACCTCTGGCAATATATCAGTATCCGATAAAAATGTAGTTGATTTTGCTTCTTCAGTTCAAAAACTATTTTGTGATACAAGAATTGAAAACATTAAAAACATAGTTAGCTTGAGTAAAAGCTCTAATTTGGTTATGGCTGGGGGAGTTAGTTTAAATTTGGATCTAAATACTGAAATTATAAATTCATTTAGCAATATGAAACATTTTATTGCACCTTGTTGCGATGATACTGGGCAATCTTTGGGTGCTTTATGTTATTTAATTAGTGAAGTAACAGGACAAAAACCAGTGATTGAACTTCCCTACCTCGGTGTGGGAGAAGAAAATGTATATTACAATAATCTTGATATTGAAAAAGCGGTCCAAACTTTATTAGATGATGGTATCGTAGTTCTTCATAATGGAAAAGCTGAGATTGGACCAAGATCATTAGGAAACAGATCTTTAATTGCACGACCTGATAAAATTGAAATTAAGAGAAAGCTTAGTGAGAACATAAAACAAAGGGAGGGCTATAGGCCAATTGCTCCTGTAGTTTTAGAAGATAAAGTTAATGACTACTTTATTGGTCCAAAATCTTCACCATATATGCTATATAAATACCAGGTTAAAGGTTCAATTAAAGAAAAAATTATAGGTGCAACTCATAATGACGGTAGTGCAAGAGCCCAGACAGTTAGTAAAAGTAGTAATGCTTTTTTATATGACTTAATAAGGTCATTTGGAGAAAAAACCGGTATTTATGTTTTACTAAATACATCTTTAAATTTAAAAGGTTAAGACTCCGTTGCAATTTATAACAAAATAGAGGGAAAGAAAGATTTAGTCTATAATGGAAAAGTCCAATAATATCTTATTTTAATTTAAGTACCAATATCTTTGTTGGTAAATATTGATTCTCAGATGTAATAAGATTAATACCTAACGATTGAATAATTATAAAATTTGAACTTTCAATCACTTTTTCAAAGATCTTAAATTCACTAGTATATACGGCCACTACACCGTTTGGGTTAAGATGCTGTTCAGCATAATCGATAAAAGTCTTATAAAGTTTATCCAAATCTTCATTTTTAGAAATAACCATACCAAAAGGCAAATCAGATACTATTACATCAAATTTTCCAAAATCTGGATTATTAAATATATTAGCTTCCTTAACTGTAATTTTTTTTATCAATTCAGCGCTTTTTATATTCTGAATTGAAAGAGACAAATGTTCTTTATTGATATCAAATCCAATCAATGTATCCAAGTTTGAGTAACTCAGTCCTGCTTCTATAAGCAGAGTAGCACTTCCAGAAAATACATTTAGATATGTTTTAGCTTGCTCCAAGTTACACATAGAATTTAATGAATAAGCAATGGTAGGATCCATGGCTCCACTCATATTTCTCACCTTATATGCTCTAAAAGATAAAGGCCTAGGTGTAATCTGTATCCCAACTTCCCAAATTTCATCAATTTTTATTATGTGAATTTTTATATCAGACTCATCTTTTTTTGATAATTTAAAAGTATCTTCAATATAACTATTAATTTCGTTTACTTCAACGGAGTCAGAACCTGCGCAGGTAATTTTAAAGGTTCTAAAGGCACCTGGCTCATTACGACTCATTACCATTTCAAGCAAACTACCTAGTAGCGATTTATGATTTGAAACATACATAGGATTGTACTTTGAACCACGAATAACAATATATGCCCTAGCAACACTTCTTAAGCTTCTAACTAAATTAAAATCATCAATAAAATCTAAATAGATTGAGTCGTTATTTTTTTCTATTACAGAAAATTTTGAATATTTATTAATCTCATCCAATACGACACCTTGCAAACCAGGAATAAAAGATAGCTTTAGTTCTAATTTTTCTTCGTTCATATATTGTTTTTAATTATACCAAAAACCTCGTTCACTCGAATCCTATGCATACAAAACTCCTCGCAACAATCAATTTCCTCACTTCTAGTATGGTGTTTGCATAGCTTATGCCTATTTTTATCGTAAATCGAAAAACAATTTTCTCCTAATATTAAATACTCTGGTCGTGTTGCTCCAAAAATAATAAAAGATTTTTTATTAAAGCTTTGTGCTATTATTGCTGGTCCAGAATCATTTCCAACAAAAAACTTACAGTGCCTAACTAAAGACAGCATTTCTTTAAAAGAGTAGCTCTTCTCGAGCATAATACATTTTATCTTATACTCGGATTCTAATAAATTTTTTAATTCAGTATATTTATCATAACCCCAATTTCTTTTTTTTGCTTCCCAATCACTTGTAAAAGGTGCGATTAAAATATAATCCTCACCAACCACGTCCTCCCAGTCTTTATTTATAATAGGAATATTATTATTCACAACTTCATCAAAACCAATTGATTCCATATAACCCTGAATGTAACTTCTTTTGTTGTCACTAAGTTCATATACAAGCTTAACTTTTATTTCACAATCAATTTTATTTGAGTTAATATCACGATACTTATATATCTCATCATATTCATTAATTACTGAATAAATTTCAGAAATATCTGTGGCTAGGCAAACTTTATTAACATATTTTGATAAAAATCTGGCAATTGGTTCAGTCATTATAACGTCACCCAAATTACGATCCCTAACCAAGCAAACTGATTTTATTTTACCACTTTCAATTTTTTCTCTAAAATACTTCCTATACCATATAGACAAGGTTGTATCATAAATTATTCTATCATTTGGAATGATTGTTCCCCAAAAAGTTCTGTGCTCAAAAAACCATCTTTTATTAATTTCGTCCAAATTATTCTTAAACTTTTTTACATACTCTCTAATAGTCATTATCCTTTCAAGCCAGGGGGCATCATCTTTTGATGTTGAGTCATTTTCATACGTTGCCATTTTTTCCCATTTTTTATAAATAGCGTCAGCATTATTTCTAAATTCAAAGTGCAACAATTTAGCTTCATGAAATGGTACTATATAGGGATTCCAGTTGTAATCACCAAAAAAATCAAGATTGTTTTCGGTTTTTACATAATGTCCACTAACAACAATCTCCATATTTTGATGATTTTTTACAAGCGCTTTTCTAAAATGCCCATGTTCTTGCCAATCTCTTTCTGGCCAAGGAAAATAAAATTTTGTAGTATCTATTGAAGTCACTGGCGAACATCTATAATCAGACAAAGTATTATCAAATAAAGCATTCACCCAACCAACGGTCGCATATGGTATGTTATTGTCTTCTAATCTATTAATAAATGAATGGATTGAATTATCTCTAACTGACATAAATTCATCAGCATCCAAAAAAACAAACCAGTCGATTTTATAATTTGCATTAATGTGGTCGAGTATTTTCTTTTGAATAATTGCGTGATCAAAAACTGGATCGTTCTCCTCAATGACAATTACTTTTGGATTATCTTTATATAAATTGAGTATTCCCTTGGTGCCATCAGTTGAGCAATGATTAGCTATAAAAATATAATCAAAACCAAGATTAAGATGGTATGAAATATTGAAATCAATATATGATTCTTCGTCTCTTACAGACATAAGAATAGCGACTTTTTGGTCATTTTGCATATGCCCAATACTAGCATTTGTGTTAAAATTTTGAAACTTAATCAATAAGACCGTCTAAATATTTTTTAAACTTATAAAAAGCAGGATGATCAGGGTAAACAGCGTGAAGTAAGGTTATGCCTTCCAAATTTTCAATGTCCTGATTTTCGTTTTCACCAACAAGAATATATTTATCCTTCGGTAATACATATAACTCTCCACTCTTAAAATATTTAGTAAGTGCAATTGCTAGCGCACCCTGTTCATCGTGCCAAGTTTGATCACTTTCTTTTATATTATTTTTCCACCATTTAAATTCAATCATTAAATCTTTTGAGATGTCATACCCAGCTTTCTGTATAAAAAAACCGGCATTTACAAAGGGTGTATCTTGACTAGCCCTATTACTCATCGCCCCAAGTTGCCAAGATTGGCCAAAAAATTCATCCATAATAGCAAATTTCATATTATCATCAGATAAAAATTTATCGATTTCTTCCGGATATTTTAATAAAAAAACATCTGAATCAATATGAAATTCAGTTTGCTTGTTATCCAATCTTGATGTGGGGCACCATTTCATCCAAGTGGCTTTAGATGGTATACAAAAAAAACAACTACTCTCAGATTGTAATTCTCTAACATCGACACCACCATCAAGATAATCTAAGACTCGCTTTGTGTTGTCTGTATAAACAATATATTGATGATTATTTCCGAAGTATTTTTTGAATGAGAGGACGCTGAAACGAAGTAAATCAATATTTTTTGAGACGTGACTACCCCATATTGACCATCGAAAAATCATTTTGTAATTGTAGCATAATTGTGAAAGTCTAAACAATTTTTATTCATACGATATTTTGTAAATCATATTACTATTTTATCGGGCTTCCAATATTTTTTTACTTTCTTTTTGAAATCTTGATAAGATTTAAATATTTCTGGGTGATTTTTATTCTCCTCCATCCATTTATCTAAATTTGTATATAATCCATGAAATCCAAATTGCTTGTCATATATATCATCATCTCCCTCTAAAGCAAACCTCCTAGCCAGCTCCACCGGGGCAAACCTTATTCCTTCTGAAGTTAATAAATCTCTGTACCAAACACACAACGCTATATCTTCAGGATGGTAAGTTTTAAATACCCCACTCAAATACATCCTTGAAGAAACTTCAAGAAATTTCCTACTTCTAATACAAAAACCTCCATTACCAACTATACGTGTATTTCTTAGGTTCTCTGGGAATCCAAAATCGTATATTGACCAGTCCTTAACGATCCACGGAGAGCCTATGTAATCATAATCAAGAAAATCATTAGTCCAGCTATTTGGATTTAGAACAAACCCATCCCACTGAATAAGTAACACGAACTCGGTTTCTACGTATTTTTTTAAATCACTGAGACAAAATTTAGAAAAATCTTCATAACTAGATATTTTGCCAATTTTTACCCACCTTTTATCATCAATATAGTCTGAACTTAAAATCTTTGACTTGGCAAAAAAAATTTTTTCTTCACATAAATCCATAACTTTTTGCAGTCTAGAAGCATCAACACAATCTATTCCAAGCAATGTTACATTTTCTAACTTTAATTTCATATAAAATTGCTTTACTAATTACTTATTTATAAAAAATTGGTCATTATCATCTTAAACGTATCAAAATTATTACTAAGATACGAGATAGTTTTTAAATCATCAGACAATAACCTATATAGCATTGATAAATTTTTAGCATTTTTCTCTAATATCTTATCTTCATACCACGTATTCATTATCATATTATCATACAAATAAAAACTAATGGTCATACTTACTTTTTCATAAGATATACTTGATTTACTTAAATACCCCCTACAAAATGATTCCGCATAACCAAAGCTTCTTTTAGTAAATTTACTTTGAAAACAAACAGAAAATATTGTTCTTATTAAGTCTAATTCCCTGTTCCCAACTCTTGAGTGCTCAAAATCAAACAACAAAAATTTATTATTTTTTGTCAAAATGTTCTTAAGATGAAAATCACCGTGAAGATAAGAATTTTTAGGTGGATATTTTAAATTTAAAATTTCCACCCTACTTTTTTTAAGACATGAGATTTTTTTATTTAACGATTTAATAACTTTAGAATTATTATTTATTCCACTTCTTAAAATAAACTTTTTGTAATTTATATCAAATAAATTAGATGAAACCTTATCCCATTTACCATTATTGAAATTAATGGATCCAAAATTGTGCAATTCCCCCAAGAAAGCTCCTGCCAAGAATAATCTATTCTTATTTCTTCTTAAAATTTCACCACCACTTATATATGGATAAAGAACACCAGCACGCTTTTTATCAATCCTAATATAATATGAATCGTTTGTATTTTTTAGTGGTAATATTACATCAAACCCACCTCTTCTAAAACGTTTCTCAAAATTTAAGATCGATTCAACCCAGTTCAAATCATATGTTTTAAACAAAAAAACATTTCCATTATTGCGTATAATATATTTCTCGTTTAGCCCTCTATTGTAATAACTAGCCGTAATTGGTTTTGAATTAAAATATTTTCTCTTTATTTTCTTGAGTAAATTTGTATTCATCAGAGATTTATATTTACTTTTAAAAAATTAAAAATAATCTTAGAAAAATCAAACTTATCAATAGTTGTCATACTTTGGTCAATAATACTTCTTTTACTATCGTAATTCATAAGGGATGAGTGAATGATTTTGTCAGCAAATAATTCAGTATCTCTTGGATCAATATATATTGATTCATCAGGATTAAATGCGTCGACTGCACCGTCAATATCACTTATCATTGTTATATAGTTCATATCCTTAGAAAATAATTTGGCCTCAATAGAAGTATGTGGGAATGGATCCATAAGAGATGGAATACACACCAAATCAGTATTATTTGTTCTTAATATTGTTCTCCAAATTTCAGGATTAAAATCATCTATTACTATATACCTAGATGTCTCTGATAAAATTTCCATAACTTCATCAAAATAGTCCTTTTCACCAGAATTATTTGGTATTTGTAATACAAGAAAATGGTCTGGTAATTTGACACTTGCATTTACCCAAGCCCTTGTCAACTCTTTGAAACCTTTAGCGATTGAGCAACGCCCCCATGAGAAGATGATTTTTTTATTACTATCAATCTCAATTCCAAACTTTTTCAAATCTTCATTATTAAATTTTTTATCCAGAAATTCATTATATTTTTCGAAACACAATCCATTCTGTAAAAAATCAGACTCATTAAAAACTAAACCATAATCTTCTGACATTCTTTCTGAAAATCTTTTTCCCAAAGCAATAGTTTTAGAATTACTGTCTTTTGCAATCAAATCAAAACACATAGTCTCTTCAATTATACGATTATGTCTCCACCCCTCATCTCCAAAAGCATGATTCTTCCCTGTACTCAATGGAAAATAGAAGCACTTTAATTTTTTATCATTTACTAATTCTTTATATTTAGCAAAAAACAAAAAAGGGGTATCATTTAAAATAATATAATTTTCCTCATCAAATTTAAGTGTTAAATTTAATGCAGTAACTAAAGATATAGATGCATAGTCCCATTCTTTAATACTCCTCCACATATCCCACTCACTCTCTCCCTTTGTTGAATTACACAGTGGTATTAGTAGACCACCAGTTTTATTGACCAAATTATAACTATCTTCAAAACATTGGCTATTAAACACTTTTGATTGTTTGTTTACATTTATATAAGCAATACTTACTTTAAAATCATATGTATCTGAAAGTTTTGTCAGAGCAAAAACTAAATTTTTTGCAATAGTACCAACACCACTGTAATGAGTGCTTATTCCATCATATGTTGCTATGATAATATGTTTTTTCATTTTTTTTAATTAATTTGGTTATATTTATATAGCATATCCAAAGCTCGTTTTACAATATGGTCACCAATTTCACCCCATTTTACGTATTGTCCATAATCTTTAGGGTCAACTAGTTTAATTTCTGTGATATCTACATCGGGGTCAGAAACAAAATCTCCATATGGTTCAACAATACACAATGAACGAGTTTGTCTTATAATCCTATCTTTCTCATGTACATCTATATAGCCAATAAGATCTAGGTGTAAAACTTTCATATTTGATTCTTCTTTTACTTCTCTAACTGTAGCCTCTTGCCATGTTTCTCCTTTCTCTATTCCACCACCAGGAAAAGTCCAATACCCCTTGTCGCCCGCATAAACCACAACTAACTTGTCGCCATAAAAACAGAAACCATGAACGGCTTGAAGAATCTTTCCATCGAGCCCATCATTAGGGTCAAAACCTTCTCTATAAACATAATCAACCATCTCTCCATTACGTCCTTTGAATTGTGATTTTATTTCCATATTTAGATAGTATACCAAAACCCTAAAACTACCGTAGACTACACAAAACAAAGCTATATTTCATAATTATATTTTAGAGAAAAAATTATATTTCCGATACATATATGACCGAATAACTCTTTTTTCAGAATTGGGATCTTCAGCTAAATCACAAAAATAAGTAGCGGCATCTGACAATAAAGAAAATTTAATCCATGAATACAAATTCTCATTTTTTTCTATTTTAATTTCAGAAACTGAATTATATCCATCCAAAAAGGCATCAAAAATTAAAAAATTGGGTTCATCAGATCCATCAGGAAACGACCATTCGACCGCAGCAAGAGCAAGATCCTTTATAAGCGGACCAGTGCAGCTCCAATCAAAATCTATAATCCCCACCAGATTATCCCCGTTATCAAAAATAACATTCCCTGGTCTATAGTCATTATGGATTAAACCTGTAACTTCATTTTGATTTCTAGCAAATTCTAGCGAAGACTCGACTTCTTGCACAAATTTCTCACCACCCTCAAATTCTTTTTTAAACTTATCAGATATTTTCAAGACTCTTTCTAATTCAGAAAATATTGTTCTTTTTCTGGGAGAAACTTGAGAAAAACCAGCCCCTGCATTCCTCATCTCACCCAGACCTCTTCCGGCTGAATATGCGATATTTAATTCCGGTAAATGGTCTTTGTCTATATTAATATTGTGTCCATCAACATACTCAAACATAACAGCAACCACCTCATTAACAACAGTATAACAATCTCCTTTTAAAGTTTTAATCCATTTGGAAAATAGACTAGATTTTTTTGAAAGATATTGATTAGCTTCATATTCAAATTTTATATCCTCAACAGGCAACCTCTTACTTATTCTCAGTACCTTTTTCTGATCTTCTCCAACTAAATATACAAAATTATCTGCTGACTCTCGCAATAAAACTACAGGAATTGATTCCGGCAAACTATATTCTGATAATACTCTCATTATATCTTTCATAATTAAAATAGTTTTCTTTATTATTTATTTTTATAATACTCCTCTTTCATTTCTATTGCCCGTTTTACAATATGATCACCAATCTCGCCCCAATCAAAATATTGTTTGTAATCTTTTGGATCAATTAACTTTATTTCAGTTATACTTCCATCTGGATCAGAAACAAAGTCTCCATACGGTTCAACTATACAAAAATAGCGTAACTGATTAAATATTTTTCCATCAAAATGAACCTCTTGGTACCCAATTGGTGCAAACGAAAGAACTCTCATATTTGATTCTTCGTGAATTTCTCTTTTCAAACATTCTTCAAATGTCTCTCCATCCTCAATACTTCCTCCTGGCAAAATCCAGTGACCACCACCTTTACTACTATATACAACAACCATGTTATCCCCAACAAAACAAACCCCATATGTTTGGGTTACCTTATTATCCAAAAGATGACTAAATGAATCTGCGTCTTCATAGGTGACTTCTGCTAGCTTACCTTCTTTGTCAGTGAATTGAGATTTAATTTGCATTATATTTATTTTAACTGACAATTTTTGTATGTCTGGGCACTGTTTGCTCCTTCTGTAATAAATGCTGTGTCACCTTTGTTCCAGAAGACGAAAGTCTCATCAGTGTTTGCATATCTCGCACCAGATGCAGAGATAGCTCGAGGAACTCTCATACTTCTACCATCACTAAGCTCCAAATCAACGAATTTGTCTTCACCGATATAAAAACTAGCTGTTATACTTTTTGAATCAGCACATGCAAAAACCACTTTCTTTGGAACAACGACAGAACTTTTTTCTATTTTGAACTGACCACTTTCTGCTGTCACTGTATCTGTTATTGGAATAGAAGCATAACTGTTAACTCCTATAACATAGTTACCTGCTGGATACATATCTGAAACAGTCCAGTCCTGACTTCCAGTGTTTGGAAGATTGATAAAAACGATTGGATCAAACTCCTGACCTTCTTCTTGTAGAGGTGGCGGAGGAACCCTCCTGATTGTAATCGAAATTTTGTCTGTCGCTGGAATATTTTTAGTCTTCCATTTTATTACATAAACAGAACCCTCTGTTAAAACATCTCCACTCGCTGGAGAGAGCACCTGCATGGAAGGTTTTTTATCTACAGTGAAAAAATAACCAGCGATACAAATAGCAACTACCAACAAAACAATCAAAATGGCTTTGTTTTTGTTCATAGCACCATTATATCAAATTAGCCTGATGTTTATTGCTTTCTCAAAAATGCAGTAGCAAAAATCCAAAAAAGTGGTAATATTGGCTTGTTAGTTAAACATATTGGGTGAGGTTGGGTTGGGACCCGACCGCAAGGCCGGAGCCTGACGAGGCGAGGAGGGGTCGCAAAAATTTTCACCAAAAAATTATTTGTGACATCGACGACGATCTCACTTAATTTTATAAACCATATTGGGAGATCGTCTAACGGTAGGACAGAGGCCTTTGAAGCCTTTAATTGGGGTTCGATTCCCTGTCTCCCAGCCAGCTTGAGATAGTTTCGGACTCCGAGGAGGGTCGAAATGGCTCAAGTATCTATTCCGCCACCACATACCTGCTGAGAGCAGTATTCAAGACAAAAAATCACTGAGTTATATCAGTGATTTTTTGTTGTGCATAAGTATAACTTGACTATACCCCCTAGGGGGTATATCATCTAACTATGAATATAAATAAATCTAAAATACTACGTAGGTTAAAAATTATTGAAGGGCAAGTTAGAGGACTGGGAGAAATGGTCGAAAAAGGTGCATATTGTATTGATGTCATAACCCAGGGTTCTGCAGTCAAACAAGGTATTTCAAATATTGAAGATATGCTCATGGAGCATCATCTTTCGCATTGCGTTGTTAAGCAAATAAAAGAAGGAAAACCAACAAAAGCTGTTGAGGAAGTTCTTAAGGTTTATAAACTTAAACGTAAATAAAATATATGAATCATACTCAAACATATAAAATAAAAGGAATGCATTGTGCATCATGTGCAAGCATCATTGAAAAAACTTTTAAAAAATCAGACGGTGTTCATTCGGTCGAAGTAAATTATGGAACTGAAACAGCTAAAATTGCTTTTGATGAATCAAAAACTAGTCCACATCATCTTTCTAAAAATATTGAAAAGTTGGGGTACTCCCTTGATATTCCTAGTGCTGAATCAATGGGCATGAGTGCTAATGAACACGCGGCTCATTTAGGCTTGAACCAATCAAAAAAAGAGAAATTGGCGGAAGTTGCAGACATGCGAACGAAAGTGCTTTCAGCTATTCCAATTGCTATTCTTGCTGCTTTTATTATGGGTTGGGATATATTTGCTGAATATAACATTGCTCCTGCAATGAGTTATACACTTAAGGAATTTTTCCATCATCTCCTTCCAATACTTGCCACTTATATTTTGTTTGTAGTTGGCAAACCATACTTATTTGGTTTTTATAGATTTCTCCGATATGGCAAGGCAAACATGGACACTCTTATTGGGATTGGTACCAGTACCGCTTTTTTATATAGTTTTGCTGTAACTGCATTCGAGGATGTTCTCCGCCCTTTTATTAATGTTGAATATCAATACTATGATGTCACAATCGTGGTTATTACTTTTATCGCATTGGGTAAATATCTTGAAGCAAGATCAAAAATTAAAACTGGAGATGCTATTGAAAAACTTCTTAATCTTCAAGCAAAGACCGCACTCGTTATTCGTGATGGAAAAGAAGTTGAGATTTCAGTTAATGACGTTAAACATAATGATCTGATAATTGTTAAGCCTGGGGCAAAGATTCCAGTAGATGGTGTTGTAACCGAAGGTAGTTCTTTTATTGATGAATCCATGGTTACAGGAGAACCAATGCCAGTACAGAAAAAGGTTGGCGACAGTGTTGTGTCTGGAACGATTAACACCAATGGCTCATTCACTTTTAAGGCAACTAAAGTGGGGTCTGAAACATTACTTGCACAGATTATAAAGATGGTGGAGGAAGCTCAAGGAAGTCGTGCACCAATACAAGCTCTTGCAGACAAAATATCAGCAATTTTTGTACCAATTGTTCTGGTAATCGCTTTTCTCACTCTTGGAGCGTGGCTCATAGTCGGGTCTCAGTATTTAGGTTTCTCTCAAGCTCTTTCATTCGGGCTAGTTTCATTTGTTGGGATTCTCGTTATCGCATGTCCATGCGCACTTGGTTTGGCTACACCGACTGCTATTATTGTTGGTGTCGGCAAAGGTGCCAAAGAAGGCATTCTTATTAAAGATGCGGCTACACTTGAAAAACTCCATAAGGTAAACACAGTTGTAGTTGATAAGACAGGCACCATCACTATTGGTAAGCCAACTCTTGTCGATATTCAAAATAATTCAAATCTTAACGACGAAGAATTTATATCAATTCTCGCCTCACTTGAGAAAAAGTCAGAGCACCCAATTGCACACGCCATTGTAAACTACGCACAAGAAAAAAATATTCCAATATCAGAAGCTCTGGTATTTGAAGCAATACAAGGTAAAGGATTAAAAGGATCAATCAAAGGAACAGAATACTTCGTGGGTAATACAAAACTTGTAAGTGATCTTATCCTTTCATTCGACAATATGAAATTGAATGAGTTTACATCACAAGGTAAAACTCCAGTTATTCTAGCAAGTAAAGAAAAAGTTCTCGGTTTTGTTATGGTCGCTGACGAGATAAAGCAAGAATCAAAGCAAGCTGTTTCTGATCTTCATGATTTAGGCGTCAAGGTTGTGATGCTTACAGGTGATGATGAAAAAGCTGCTAAATACATTGCATCACTTGTTGGTATTGATGAAGTTGTAGCCCATGTGTTGCCACAGGATAAACTTGAAAAGATAAAAGAACTTCAATCACATGGTCTAGTAGTTGCTATGGCAGGTGATGGTGTAAATGACGCCCCAGCACTCGCTCAAGCAGATGTTGGCATCGCTATGGGAACTGGAACAGATGTGGCAATAGAATCAGCTGGCATTACACTTCTGGGCGGAGATATTTCAAAGCTGGTGAAAGCTATTAAGCTTTCTAAAATCACCATGAGAGGTATTAAGCAGAATCTTTTTTGGGCATTCATCTACAACATTGTTGGTATTCCTTTGGCCGCAGGAGCTTTGTACCCAGTTTTTGGGTGGCTATTAAATCCTGTATTTGCAGGATTTGCGATGGCAATGTCCTCAGTATCAGTAGTGTCAAATTCACTTCGTATTAAAGCGAAGAAATTATAAAAATTAACTATAAATAATATGAATAATAAAATTGTATTTGGAATCGGAGGAATAATAATTGGTTTAGTTATTGCAATATTTTTTACAACAACTATATCTCCATATAGTAATGCTGGTTTTGGAATGATGGGATGGAGAAGTAATTCTGGCTCAAATCAAGGACTTACAGGTAACACTCAAGTAGCAAACAATATCGATAGACATTTTATTGAACAGATGATTCCGCATCATGATGGTGCTGTTGCTATGGCAAAGTTAGCATTAGAAAAATCAAAGCGTACAGAAATTAAAACTCTCGCTACTGCAATAATTGAAGGTCAAACAAAAGAAATTCAAGATATGGAAGTTTGGTATAAGGATTGGTTTGGAAAAGATGTCCCACAGGTTAGCACTGGGATGATGGGTGGTGGGATGATGTCTTCTAGTGGAATGCATATGGGTGGGCAAGAAGATATGACTGTACTCGAAAATGCAAAAGATTTTGATAAGGCATTTCTTGAAGCAATGATTCCACATCACCAACTCGCTCTTATGATGGTACGAATGTTGGAAGCAGGGTCAAATCGACCAGAAATGCTTCAGCTTGCAAAAAATATTACCAACTCGCAGTCGAAAGAGATACAGCAAATGCAGGCTTGGTATGTGCAATGGTACAAGTAAATTATTAAAAATAACTACACATAAATATATGAAAGTATCAAAAATAATACATGTCAGCAGTGTTGTGGTCGGTTTAATCGGAGTAATTTCATTTTTAGCTGCAGTTTTCGGAGGAGCTGACAATTCCGTATTGGGTGTAACTAAAATCGACGCTCTGCTCTGTGCCGGAATACTTATCCTTATTGCAACATGGCTTCAGGTCGCAACAATTCATCACATGATGCTTGAAAAGCGTGGTGAAAATATTTAAATTGTCGTAGTAATTTATGAAAACATACACATTCCATGTTTCCGGAACTCATTGCCCATCATGTAAAATCTTCATTGAAGATGCTTTAAATGAGCAGATTGGTATCGATCGTACCGATGTTGATTTAAAGCACGAGATAGTAACAATCAACACCACTCTAGATGAAAACCAACATAAACTTGCAGAAATACTGACTGAAAAAATAAAACGTAATGGTTATTCTCTTTCAGTAGAAAAAAAAGATAAAGATAAGAAAGACGGCAGTGTTATTTGGCAAGCTCTACCTATTGGTTTAGCACTTCTAGCTCTTTTTTTCATTGTGCAGAAATCAGGAATACTGAACTTCGGATTAGGTGGAACTGTAACACCTGTCACTAGTTTTATCATTGGTCTCATTGCATCTGTTTCAAGTTGTCTTGCAGTTGTTGGAGGACTCGTCCTTTCTCTTTCAGCAACTGTGTCTCAGGATAAAATAAGTGACGTAAAACCGATGGTGCTTTTTCATGGAGGTCGACTTATTAGTTTCGCAATACTTGGTGGTGTACTCGGTGCTATTGGTAGTGTGATTGGTATTAGTTTTACCTTTACTGCAATCCTCGGAATCATTGCATCAATTGTGATGATTGTACTCGGGCTTAATCTACTAGGGATTTTTGAGAAAAATATGATAGCTCTTCCTTCGGGGGCTTTCAACTTCTTTCGGAAGATGGAACACAAAACAATGGCTCCACTATTAGTTGGTGTTGGTACATTTTTCCTACCTTGTGGATTTACTCAGGCAATGCAGGTCGCGGCACTTTCAAGCGGTTCGTTTCTTTCTGGATTTCTAATTATGACAACTTTCGCTTTAGGCACTCTTCCTGTGCTCGCACTCTTGTCATTCGGATCAGCATCTTTTTCTCAATCAAAACATGCTCCTCTGTTCTTTAAATCTGCTGGAGTTTTAGTAATTGGTCTTGGAGTCTTTGCACTTCTAGCTGGACTCGCAGGGTTAGGTGTTATTGACCCTTTATTTAACATATAATCTTATTAATAATCTATGCAAAAAAATACAATCATATCAATCATTATTAGCATCGCTTTGATTGGCGGAACGCTTTACTTTATTTCTGACAGGTCAACATCCTCGGTTGGTGAAGTCGCACAATCACAGAATGTTGAAATTAAGGATGGTGTGCAATATGTAACAATAACAGCAAAAGGAGGCTATTCTCCACGAATCACAGAAATTAAAGGAGGACTGCCTACTAAATTGATTGTAAAAACAGATGGGACATATGATTGTTCAGCATCGCTCGTGGTTCGACCTGTTGGTTTCCAAAAAATATTGCAACCAACAGGTGAAGAGGTCATAGATTTAGGCACTCCAAAATCTGGAGACAAAGTGCAGGGTGTGTGTGGAATGGGAATGTACAATTTTCAGATAAAGGTAAGTTAATTAATCGAGTGTTATCTTTTTATTATTTAACAATATTTTACTATTCAAACAGCCTAATAATTCTCTTTTCTCTAAACCACTAGCTTCCTGTAAGACATACTTTGCATAATTTCGTATATCAATGTCATTAACCTCAATTTTTTCTTTTGACCCGATGATTATTCGTTGAAATTTTTTAACTCTTTCTACTTCAGTTTTAATTTTTTCTTTTATACCTAATTCATCTAGGTTAATTTTATTCATTAGTTGAACAAGTTGTTCAATCAAATCTTCTTCATTTATGTATCCTGATTTACAGTGTTTATCTTTAAACTTAGTGCAACCGTAGTAAACGTAACGATGTACATTTCCATTTTTCTGCTTTTTAAATTTCTCATCTGCCGTAATACCAGATCCGCATAAACCACATGTCATTAATTTTGTGAAGGCAAATTCTTTATCTTCTACTCGGATAATTTGTCCATTTATTTGAGCTTGAACCTGATCAAAAAGTTCTTTTGTAATTAGAGGTTCGTGTACACCCTTATACCAAAGACCACTTTTCTTAGGGAACTCAAAAGTGCCATAATAAAAATCGCTTTTTAGAATTAAATAAATATTGCTTAAGGTTAATCCTTTGTTTCCGTTAGGGGTTTTAAAGTTAAGTTCAAATTTGAGCCAATGAAATATCTTTTTACCACTCCACTTTTCGTATGCAACTTTCTCAAACATTTTTTTAATAACATGACCTCGGTCTGGATCAATATACACACAACCTTTTCTATCAACCCTCATTTCATTGAGGTATCCCATGGGAGCGGGTGCTGGCCATAAACCCATCTCACATCTAGTTCTCAATCCACGCTTAACATTGATGCTTTTATTATCGTTCTCAAGTTTTGCTTGAGAACACAAAATCATTAATAAGAACTTTTCGTTTGGTGAATTCTGGAATGACTGACCATAAGTTCTAATTTGATGTAGTTTCTTTTCATCCATCAGGTCTACCAATGTGCCGAGGTCACCAGCATTTCTGCTTAAACGATCTGGTGCCCATGTCAAAATACCAGTGTACCTTCCAGAATTTAGATCTCGAATAAGCTCATTAAACACAGGTCTTTGACCTGATGCTTTTGCAGAGTGAGACTCACGCCTAATATCTACTACCTCAAGATTATCTCTTTCCGCAATCTGTAGCATCTCTTTTACTTGAGAGTCAATTGATAATGCCTGTTTCTCGTCAGATTCAGTTGATTTACGAGCATATAGGCAATATCTCACTTTATCTATAGGCACTACATCTGGAGCCCATATTTGAGCCCCTCTGTTTATTACTGCTTCCATACCTATATTGATGACGCAATGGTTCTGGGAGTCAAGGAGAAATTAAGTATCTTTGTCCACATCTGGATCCAGCATCTTTTTGGCTATTTCTTCCTTCTCAAAATCAATCTTCCATTCTTTGTAGGATGCATTGAATATGTCTATTAGATTTTGCTCATCGTTACAGAATATTTTAATAAAAGGTTCAAATATATGGTAAGCAATATCTTCCTCATAATTCTTTTCAAGATTGTGAATAATTGCAAACATACTTTCGAAATTGTTACCGTTCTCTAGAGGTTTCTTTACAATGTCGGTATCTCTGGTCAACAAGGAACTATAATGTATACCTTTTTCTTTTTGCATATACCTCGAATCATTATGAGATAACCAAAAAGTCGCAGACTTATGTTCTCCTCGTTGGACTCCTTTTATAATTACAGTTTCAGCAGATCCGTTTATAGCTTCTCGTCCAACAAATAAAGCCATGATGACTTTTTTATGAAAGGATTGGTGTCGCATAATCCATCTATAAAAAGTACTATGGTCTATTCCAACTTTATTGCAGACATATCGAATATTTGGAATTATTTCTAATTCCTTAACAATTCTTTTGGTTATGTCATCTCCATACCTCATAGCTAATTTATCTTATGAGCCTTGTCACCGGTAAAGATTTCATACCTTTTAATTATTAAATCTACAAAGACTGGGTCGATTTCAACCATAAAACACTTTCTTTTAAGTTGGTGAGATGCAATAAGTTCTCCGCCACTTCCACCGAAAAGAGAAAGGATATTGTCTCCGATTTTTGTACAGCGTTTAATTGGTTTGTCGTGAAGAGTGATTGGCTTTTCTGTTGGATGTTCGTAGAGGTTTCCAGATAATCTTCGTATTGCCCACACATCAAACATTTCCATATAGTTTTCAATCATCTCATTACCGGTACCAATATCTTTATTTAACACTTCATCATAATTTCTATGATGTGGAGAAAGATAGGGCTTTCCTTTTGTTCCATAAACACACGGTTCATACACTTTGGAAAATGCTATTTGAGGGGTTGGGTTAGCTATTCCTTTTAACCATATACAGATTCTCTTAAAATCAATACCGATTTCTTTATAGATGGAAGCAATAAGTGGTGTATACGTTTGATCACAGTAATAGAAGAAGTGAGCATTGGTGTTTGTAACAGCAAAAGCGTTTTTAATTGTTTTCTTTAGAAACTCCTCGTAATCTTTATCATTTTTATTATCAGTACTTGAACCGCCATAGTTTTTAGTTCCTCCAATTCCATTTTTGTAGGATAGGTTAATGTTGTAAATTGGGTCACAATAAACCATATCAATTTTCTCCTGACCAACGACTTTTTCTACTGACTTAATGTCGGTAGAGTCACCACACAATAGTCTGTGTGGGCCAAGTTGATACAAATCACCAAGTTTACTTTTTGGTTTTTTTATTTTCTCTAACTCCTTTTCAGTAGAGAATCCATCCTCTTCCGTATCCAGATCAATAAATACTCCATCGAGTTCCTCGTCTGAAAAACCAATATCTTCAAGAAATTTTTCATCAAACTCACTTAATAGCTCAATATCAAATTCACCTTGATTCTTATGTAAACGAATAGCAAGTTCCTTTTCCTTATCAATCTCTGAAATACTTGTGTACACAACTGGTACTTCTTTGATACCGAGTTCTTTTGCAACCCTTAAACGACCATGACCACCAATTAGAATGTTTTTCCTATTGGGTGCGCCATTTAGAATTAAAGGGTCAACAAAACCAAATCTTTTTACAGATTCAGATATTTGAGTGAGTTGTTCCTTCGAGAACTTTTTTGGATTGTACTCATTAGGTTTAATTTTACTCACAGGCACATAACAAACAGACAACTTTTCATTGTTCATAATATTTTATTGCTAACTAATAAGAGAGAAGGGCTTTTAAAGAAAAAGCCACTTCTTATAACTCTGCAGTAAACAAAGTTATCCGAATGAGTGACATTTTAGGTAGACTATCTAGGTTTGTATTCAAATTATAGAACGATAGGGGCCAAAAAGTCGATATGACTTATCCACAGATATTTAATCATGTCAAGAGTGTAAAGAATGTAAATCGCTTCGCAGGGATTGAGTGATGTGATAGGGTGGAAAAATAGCACCCAAAAGTGCTATGATAAGAGCACAATTTAATAAGTATAAGTAGCCTAAACCTAGTTTTCACTAGGCATGGTGAAAAGTCCTATCAAGCATAAAGAACCCATCATGGGGTCGCTTGATAGGCCATATCGGGAAACCGGTATGAGAGACTTCGGTCTCTACCCGTGGTGGGCTTTTTGTGTATCTGCCACGGCATTAGCAAGTCCTATCAAGCAAAAATGATAAATTTTGAACATCCCGAAGATCGGGAGTATTTTGCTAATTTATTAGCAAATGGAGATGTAAAAAAATTAGACAGAGATTTTTCTGAGCTTTTTGATTTTGAACATCTTGCAATGAAAAGATGGAGATTTAATAAGATTAGGAAAAAGATTTTAAAAGAACTTATTGAGAAATACGGCAATGAGTGTCAGTTAAAAATCCATCCTGATTGTAGTAAGGTGCAAAAATTTGAACCTGATCACATTATTCCGCTAGCTTCAAATGAGTTAAATAAAAAATTAAGAAAAATGGCTCGTTTTTCCAGTGAGAAAGTTGAGCAACAGAGTTTCGGATCAAATAATATGAAAAACCTCACTTTGGCATGTAAAAGATGTAATGCTTTCAAAAAACATCGTATGTTTTTGTCAATAAATTTTGGTCTTCAAAAATGAGCTAAAAAATGTTAAAATCATGGCAATTATGTTTGAACAAGCTTTTAAGAATATAGATAAGATCCTCCGTAACGATAATGCGGGTGGCGCGATGGATTATATAGAACAGACTTCCTGGATAATTTTTTTGAAGTATCTAGATGATCTAGAGACTGAACGTGAAAAGTCAGCGAAACTTTCTGGTAAAAAATACTCTTATATTCTTGATGGAGAATACAGATGGAGTTCTTGGGCATGCCCAATGAGCAAAGATAGAAAAATTGACTATAACAAAGCCCTTACAGGTGATGATCTCAATACTTTTGTTGACCAGAAACTCTTTCCGTATTTAAAGAAATTCAAATCAGAAAATTCAGATACTATTGAGTATAAAATTGGAGAGATTTTTAGTGAACTCAAAAATAAAATAAAAAGTGGATATGCTCTGCGTGACATTCTTAATATCGTGAATGGTCTACATTTCCAATCAAGCGAGGAAAAACATGAACTTTCTCACTTGTATGAGAGTAAAATTGCTGAAATGGGAAATGCTGGTCGTGACGGTGGACAATATTACACTCCTCGTCCACTTATTCGAACTATTGTAAAAATGGTAAATCCAAAAATTGGAGAAACAATATACGATGGAGCATGCGGATCAGCAGGGTTTCTTATAGAAGCCTTTGACTATCTTACAGAAAACAAACAAAAACTTTCTCTCAAGGAGTACCAGACACTTCAGGAAAAAACTTTTTATGGAAAAGAAAAAATTACTTTGCCGTATATTATTGGTGTAATGAACATGATCTTGCATGGCATAGATGCTCCAAATATTATTCACACAAATACTCTCTCTGAGAATCTTACTGATATTCAAGAAAAAGATCGTTTTGATGTCATTCTCGCCAACCCTCCCTTTGGAGGAGGTGAAAGAAAAGAGGTTCAACAAAACTTTCCGATAAAGAGTGGTGAAACTGCATATTTATTCTTGCAACATTTTATAAAAAAACTTAAAGCAGGTGGTCGAGCTGGTATTGTAATTAAAAACACATTTCTTTCTAACGGCGATGCCTCAAATTTACGAAAAGAGTTTTTAAATAGTTGTGATGTTCACACAATTCTAGATTTACCATCTGGAGTATTCCAAGCTGGAGTAAAAACAGTAGTTTTATTTTTTGAGAAAGGTAAGACAACAAAGAAAATATGGTATTACCAACTTAATCTTGGTCGAAATTTAGGTAAGGGCAATCCTTTAAGTGAGTTAGACCTGGCGGAATTTGTGAAATTACAGAAGACAAAAGCAGATAGCGAAAACTCATGGAGTATTAATGTCTCTGATATTGATAAAGAAAGTTTTGATTTATCTGTAAAAAATCCGAGTAAGAAAGATGGTGGTGTCTTGCGTGAACCAAAAGAAATTATTGATGAAATGCAAAAACTTGATACAGAAATTAAAAGTAGTGTGATGGGTATTCAAAAACTATTATGAAAAAATTTGAGTATAATAAAGAAAATCTCAGATTAATTGCTTTTATTATCGCAAGTGCTTCATCAGGCACACTTTTTACAAAACTTTTACAAGATTCTGGTTGGAATGTTGTAAGTACAGCATCAGAAGAGTATAGAAAATCTGGTAAATCTAAAGAAGATTATCTTTTTGATCAATTTAATAAGATTGCCGAGGAGGGTAGGATAGATGTACTAGAATTTATAATAGATAAGACTCTTTCAAAAAGTAGTGTTTATTTTAAAAAAGGTGATAAAGATTATAAATTTCCTAGAGATTCTTTTGGTGAACTAAAAAAGAAAGTTGGTAAAAAGGAGAAAAGTGATAAAAAGAAAAATAGCAAATTATTCGATGACAGAAAGTTACATGGATCGGTTGGTTTTGCCAGCAAAGACCTTTTCGTTTCAGAATTTTATTCACAGTCTATTTTTGAAGCATGTAAACTTTTGAATAAGAGAGTGCAAGAGCTGTCAAAATCTACAAAAGATGGAAAGTCATTAATGCTAGATGTTTTTAGTGTAAATAATCCTATTTTAAAAATAAGTGATAATCAATCTCAGTCAGATAAAGATGAGCAAGAAGGATTTATGCACTTATTTGCAGGTGTTATGCACGGAATTCGGAATCCTAAAGGGCATGAGTTAATAAATCTAATAGATCCACTTAGAACACTAGAGTACCTCAGCTTTATTAGTCTTCTTTTTAGGAAACTAGATGAATTAAAGTAATATGAAAACTAGCTGGCAAATAAAAGAACTTGGAGAAATAATTAAATTAGAATATGGAAAACCACTTCCAGATTCTAAGAGACATCCTGACGGTAAGTATCCTGTATATGGTGCTAATGGGGAAAAAAATAGGACTAACGAATTTTTTTATAATAAACCAAGCATAATCGTTGGTCGCAAGGGTTCTGCCGGAGAACTGAATCTAACTGAAGAAAAATTCTGGCCTCTTGATGTAACTTATTTCGTTACTTTTGATTCCACTAAATATGATTTAGGTTTTATTTATAATCTTCTTAATACATTAGAGCTTACAAAACTAGCAAAGGGTGTAAAGCCGGGAATAAATAGAAATGATGTTTATTCTATTAAAGTAGATACTCCACCAATCTCTGAGCAAAAGCGAATTGTGAAAAAATTAGATGAGGTTTTTGAGAAAGTAACAAAGGCAAAGGAGGCCGCAGAAAAAAACCTACAAAATTCGAAAAAGCTCTTTGAGTCCTATTTGAATGGTATCTTTGTGAATCCGAGTAAAGACTGGGATGAAAGATTTCTAGGAGAAGTATTACAGAAGACAGAAACTGTTGATCCAACAAAAAAACCTAAAGAAAAGTTTGTATATATTGATGTTTCAAGTGTAGATAAGGAAACAAAAGAGATAGTGAACACATCTTTACTTATAGGAAAAGACGCACCTAGTCGAGCAAGAAAACTAGTTAAAACTAATGATGTTATTTTTGCTACTGTTAGACCAACACATGCTAGAGTGGCCATAATAACAGAGAAATATAACAACCAAGTTTGTAGCACCGGATATTTTATTTTGAGGACAAATGACCTGATGAATAATAAGTTAGTATTTTATTTCCTACTCACTTCTAGTTTTAATAGACAGATGGAAAAATTACAAAAGGGCGCAAGTTATCCTGCTGTTACAGATAGTGAAGTAAAAAATATAAAGATTTTATTTCCGAAGTCTCTTGCTGAGCAAAAAAAGATTATAGATAAACTTGATGTGCTTTCAATTGAAACAAATAAGTTAGAGAAAATATATAAAAAGAAACTCGCTTGTTTGGAAGAACTTAAAAAGTCTATTTTAAAACAAGCTTTTGAGGGGAAACTAGTTGTTCAAGAACAAACAAGTTCTCTTCCTGTCCCATCACCATATATTCGTAATCAAGTTCATGCTGCGATTGTTGGACAAGTATCAAAAGATGGTGGAGAGACTACAGAAGTTGCTGTCGCTAAATATGACCATTTACTACAAGAAATTTTTGGCATATCACTAGGTTATCAATTTCAAACGCATCTATTTGGGCCATTTGATGTAGAAATAAAAAAATTAGTTTCTTCTGGTCTTAGCCCTAGAAATAGATGGTTTGTAAAAAGAAACGGTATGATTGTCGCTGGTAGTAATATTACTGCATTACTTTCACGTTCAAGTAACTTATATAGAAATGCACAGACAGCTATGATTGAACTGGCGAGATTGGGAATAACAAAGATGAATACTGACAAAGTTGAGTTATTATCGACTGTCTGTCATGCAATAAAAGAATGCAGATCTACTGATTTAAAAATTATTAGAAATTTTATGGATCAATGGCAAACAAACAATAATCAAACAAAGGCTCAAAAATTTTCTTTAGAACAGACTAAAAAATGTTTGGATTTTATTCTTAGCAAGCGCTTAGAACAAAAGTTGCTTATATTTACATAAGGTAAGTTATGTTGCATAATAGACAAAATATGAATGAAGCAGAAACACGAGCTGAATATGTAGACCCAAAGCTAAAAGAAGCTGGTTGGGGTGTGGTAGAAGGGTCTAAAGTTCTTCGTGAATTTCGCATATCTCCAGGGCGTATTGAGCTTGGTGGAGTCCTTCCTAAGCCAGAAATTGCTGATTATGTGCTTGTATATAGAAATCGCAAGATTGGAGTCGTAGAGGCCAAAAAAGAGTCTTTAGAGTGCACAGAGGGAGTGGCGCAGGCAAAAACCTACGCAGGTAAACTTCAAGTCTTATACAGCTACTCTACTAATGGTCATGATATTTATCAGATAGGAATGCAAACTGGTAAGGAGGGGTTGATTTCAAAGTTTCCAAGTCCAGATGAACTTTGGAACAGCACATATTCAGACCATAATGAATGGAAGGAAAAATTTGGAGCTGTCCCTTTTGAAGATGTAAATGGCAGTAAAAATGCTAGGTATTATCAAGAGATTGCTGTAAATCGTGTAATGGATGCTGTAGCAGAAGATAAAAAGAGAATATTACTTACACTCGCAACAGGTACTGGAAAAACTTTTATAGCTTTTCAGATTGCTTGGAAACTTTTTCAAGCTCGTTGGAATTTATCTAAAGACGGCAACCGAAGACCTCGTATTCTTTTTCTTGCCGATAGAAACATTTTAGCTGATCAAGCTTTTAACTCCTTCAGTGCCTTTTCAGAAGATGCTTTGATCCGCATAACTCCAAATGATATTAAAAAGAAAGGATCTGTTCCAATGAATGGAAGCATTTTCTTTGCGATATTCCAAACCTTCATGTGTGGTCCAAACGAGACACCTTATTACGGTGATTATCCATCAGATTATTTTGACTTTATTATTATAGATGAATGCCATCGTGGCGGTGCGAATGATGAATCTAACTGGCGTGGCATATTGGAGTATTTTTCTTCTGCCGTTCAACTAGGTCTTACTGCTACCCCAAAAAGAAAAGACAATGTCGATACATACAAATATTTCGGTGATCCAGTTTATATTTACTCCCTGAAGGAAGGTATAAATGACGGGTTCCTAACTCCTTTTAAAGTAAAAAGAGTTCAAACAACTCTAGATGAGTATATCTATACTTCAGATGATGAGATTGTTGAGGGCGAAGTTGAAGAAGGAAAAATATATAAAGAGGACGACTTTGCTAGAGGAAATATAAAAATAATTGAAAGAGAGGAGTATAGGGTTAAGATTTTTTTGAAAGAAATAAACCAGAATGAAAAAACTATCGTATTTTGTGCTACACAAGGTCATGCCTTGCTAGTTCGGGATTTGATAAATAGAAACAAAGAAAGTAAAGATACAAACTATTGCGTGCGGGTTACAGCAAACGACGGTTTTCTTGGTGAACAATATCTTCGTGAGTTTCAAGATAACGAAAAGACTATTCCAACTATTCTAACCACTTCTCAAAAACTTTCTACTGGTGTTGATGCTAGAAATATAAGGAATATTGTTTTGATGCGCCCCGTAAATTCAATGATTGAATTTAAACAGATCATAGGTCGTGGGACTCGTCTTTTTGATGGTAAAGAGTATTTCACTATTATTGATTTTGTTGATGCCTATAAGAACTTTCTTGATCCTGAATGGGATGGTGAGCCAATTGATAAAACAACAGAGCAAGGACCAATAGAACCTCCAGGACCTAGAGGACCAAGAGTTCCACCTCCTTTACCACCAGAGCCAATACAGAAACTCAAGATAAAATTGCGAGATGGTAAAGAAAGAGAAATTCAACACATGGTTAGAACATCTTTTTGGAGTGCAGATGGAAAACCAATTTCTGCTGAAGAATTTTTGCAAAACATGTTCGGAGTGTTACCTGAATTTTTTAAAGATGAGAAAGAACTTAGAGTAATTTGGTCAAATCCTCAAACAAGAAAAGTATTTCTCGATAAACTTGGAGAAATGGGTTTTGGCAAGGAACAATTAGAATCTGTACAAAAAATAATTAATGCTGAAAACAGTGACCTTTTTGATGTTCTTGGATATATCGCTTTCGCATTGCAACCAATTACTCGCCTAGAAAGAATCCAAAATACTAAGTATGATATTTTTGATGGTTTAGACATTAAGCATAGAGAATTCATTGAGTTCGTACTTGCTAAATACCAAGAAAGAGGTGTTGAGGAGCTGGATGAGGAGAAATTACCTCAACTATTAAAGCTAAAGTATGACGCTATTTCTGATGCCGAGAAAAACTTGGGGAGCGTGGACAAAATACGGACAGCATTCTTCGATTTTCAAAAGTTACTTTATTCAAAATAATTTATTATTTTTATGACACTATTTAAAAATCAAAATGAAAAGATCAGTATAGTTAAGGATATGCCTTTTTCTTTGGAAAAAGACCTTCAAAAACTTACGGAAAAAAATATCAGGGAGATATTCGGATTAGAATTTGTTTCAAGTGAGTTTCAGCATAATGATTTAAGAATAGATACGTTAGCTTTTGATAGAAACCTAAACACTTTTGTTGTTCTTGAGTATAAAAGAGAAAAGAGTTTTAGTGTTATAGATCAGGGATTTGCCTATCTATCGCTAATACTAAACAATCAAGCTGAATTTGTCTTGGAATTTAATAAAAAATTTGAAGAAAAAAGAGGAAAGGCAGATTTTGATTGGTCACAAATGAGGGTACTATTTCTAACAAGATCGTTCACCCCGCATCAATTAGAGGCAATAAATTTTAAAGACCTACCTATTGAGCTTTGGGAAGTTACAAGATATGAAGGAGATTTAATTCAGTACTCTCAAGTCAAAAAATCTGGTGCAAAAGCTTCTATTGAAAGTTTAGGTATAAATAATAATGATGTCAAAAAAGTTTCTAGAGAAGTAAAAACCTATTCTGAAGAGGATTATTTAAATAGTAAACCTGACGGTGTTGGTAAAAAGATATTTGAGTTATTGAAAGAAAAAGTATTAGTTATAGATTCAAGTATAGTCATGAACCCAACAAAAAGTTATATTTCATTCCAATTGCCTAATAACTGGAGAAATATTTTTTACTGTCATGTGTATGGAAGTAAGTTAAAAATTGATTTCACTAGATCAGAGCCAAAAGATTTTAATGATCCTGAAAAGAAAGTGTTTTACAATGAAAACAGTGTTAAACACTATAATCAGCATATATCATATATAGAAATAGATAACGAGAAAGGTTTGGATTATGGGTTGTATATAATACAGCAAGCATATGACAAGTTTATGAAAGAAAATTAAAACTTATGAAAACATTATATTTCGATATTGAAACATTGCCAGCAGATGAATCTTCATATAACAAGTTAAAATATCTTTTTGATAAAAAGAAAGAAAAGAAGTCTAAAGTCAAAAAGATAGAAGATGAGGAGATTGTTGATTCTAGTTCAAAAAGTCTTGATGATTTTATCAATAAAACAGGTTTAGATGGTGCGTTTGGTAGAGTTCTTTGTATTGCCTATGCTATTGATGATGGAGAGTTACAAGTTTTGTGTAATGACGGAAACGAAAAGAAAACCATAGAGGAATTCTGGGATGTAGCAAAAGATTGTGATTTATTTGTTGGTCACAACATTATGTCTTTTGATTTTAAATTTATAATGCAACGATCTATTGTTTTAGGAGTCAAACCAACTTGGCAGACTCGAGAAATGAGATCTCCAAAGTATCTATCATTTGCAAGATATAGAAATAATCCAATATTCGACACTATGTGTGAGTGGGTTGCTTGGGGTGAGAATAAAAACTCATCACTAGAGCATGTTGCTCTAGCATTGGGAATTCCAACACCTAAAGATGGAGTTGATGGTTCAAAAGTAGCTGAGGTTTATAAAGAAGAAGGAGGTATTCAAAAAATTTGTGACTATTGTAAAAGAGATGTTGGTACTACTCGAGCTGTATACAAAAGAATGACTTTTGAAAATTAATTTAAGCCTAAAAATTTTCTATACTTTTCAAAATACTAGACCTACAAAAAACTGACGAGGAATTGCCTAGACACTAGTTTGTAGAATCTACAATCACAGCATCCCAAGCAATTTGCTTGACACGAGATGCAGAATTTATAGCACCTTGCTTAGAAACATAAGCTTCTGAAGCAGCAACTTTTTCGCCGTTTCCAGCAACTAGTCGCCATCGGTAATAACCTGCCGTGTCTTTGTAAATAACAAATATTGTTTTGTTCATACAGTTTAATCTTGTTAACTCTAATAATGTTTAGGGACCGACCAGCGTAGAGCGCTCCCCGAATAAAAACCGAAATATTCAGTTTCTATTCGGGAGGTCTAGTGGCAGTGTGATCTAAACAAAAGAGAGGGGTCCAAGGTATATCCTCGTCAGTTTTTCAAAGGCCTGTTTTGATAGAATTTTACACCTTCCCTTTTATGGTGTCTACTGTGATCCGGACGGGGGGTAAAGTGTGAACTACTTGTTATTTTTGTTAATATGGTCACATGAATACAATCTGGCTAGACAAAGTTTCTGAAAATATTTTCCCTTTGAGTTTGGAGCAAAAAGATATCAAGAAGGCTCTTACAGAATGGATATATGAAGGTAATTTTTACGATCTAGAAACTCCCTCAGAACTGTGTCAGCTTTGTAATCATCCTGACATTCGATATCAGTTTGAAATTCGAAATAAAAATACCAGCAGTACTTTATTAATTGGTTCAGAATGTGTAACTAGATTTGGCGGTATTGTTGTGGTTGATGGGCAAGGAAATACAGTGGAAATAAAAGAAGCTAAGAAAAGAGTAGCAAAAGATAAAAACAAACTTATAAGAGATGCTGAAACAAAAAGTGTCATCAATACTCTTGTTACTTTAGGATCCTACGACCACGAGTTCGACATCTCAAACTTTTTAAAATATTACCAAGAAAGAATGGCTTTCACACCTAATCAATTATCAACTATTCTTTGGAGAATAGAGAAGCATAAAGTTTACTTCAATAAGTCTCATTTTAAATTAACAATAAAAAGAGAGAGGGAGAAACAACAGCTTTTGAATATGGAAGATTGGAAACTAAAAAAGCTATTTCCTTGTCTATCGTCATCTCAAAAGAAATTCATTCAAGACGCTACTAATAATAAATAGTCGTGTTTAGCTTTTTTAAGAAAAAAAGAAATTTTGTTGCCATGAAGCTGGTTATAACTGATCATCTAAAGCAACTAGAAGAAAAAAGGACTTCTATCCCTGAAGATGTTTTTGATGTCACTAGGTTTTCTTTAGAAGAACTACTGAGCACATTTGAGTCGATGGATACTTTGATTAAGAAAACTGACTACGAAGGTTGCATTAAGTTATCTAGGTCCATACTCGAAAATTCTGTAAACCTTAGATATATCTACAAAGAGGATACCGAAAAACGTGCTAAAAACTTTAAATTGAAATCAGTAAAGGAACTCTCAAGAAAGTTTGATTCTTTGGAAGAACGTACACCTGAGGCAAAAGAGATGAATGACTACTTTCAGGAGCTTCTTAAGGATTACACGCCTGAGAAAAATATACGTGAAAAATTCAAAGCCGTTAATTCTGACGCTACATACATAAGATCATATAGGCGACTTTCGGAATTCATTCACCCTGCATATCGCCCAAAGAAAATAGATTTTAATGAAAACAGACCGTATGTTCTGGAAATGAAAAGAACTGTTAGATCAGATACATGCATTGTGGCTCTAATGGCTCTAGAAGTGGTTTGTCTTAAATATGACTTGGATGGAGGAATCGTTATGGTTGATGAACCGGGCTACATAGGAAAGGTATTTTTTGCCACAAACCCAAAGAAAGCATCGGAGGATGTAAAAGACCTTAAATTCTAGATACCCAAAGTAGTGTCGCATTTGTCGCTTTTGACCTATTCCGAAGAGGGTCAAAATGATAAGATAAAAGTAATCAAAAAAGCCTTGTGGGGCTTGATGGGTAAATATACGAGACCGAGGAGGCCAGCCCTGAAAGCAATATTGATAACAAAAAATCACAGATGCAAATCTGGGATTTTTTGTTATTATGGGGTTATGAAAATTACTAAACTAGGACACTGTTGTTTACTCATAGAAACCAAAGGTAAAATAATTCTTACTGACCCAGGGAGTTATACCGTAGAAGCTCATTCTACTCTCGAAAATATTGACTACATTCTGTTTACACACGAGCACCAAGATCATTATCATATCGACTCTTTGAAAGTCATTATCAGAAACAACCCGAATGCTCTAGTATTTTCAAATAGTTCCGTGAGTGAACTATTAACTCAAGAAGGAATACCACACACTAAAATCAATCATGATCAGGATTTTGACCTAGGAGGTGTTCCAGTTCTAGGTTTTGGAGAGAAGCATGCACAGATGCATAGCTCAATTCCACCCTCATCAAATCTTGGATTTTTTATTGATAACAAACTCTGGTACCCAGGTGATGCATTCACTAACCCAGAACGACCAGTTGAAGTTTTAGCCCTTCCCGTCTCTGGACCTTGGATGAAACTTAGTGAAGCTATTGATTATGCTCTTTTACTCAAACCAAAATTAGCTTTTCCCGTACATGACGGCACAAGATTTGGTTCTGCTCATGTTCTTCCTGGTAAGGTTCTTACTCAAAATGGAATTGAATTTGTTGTTATGATAGAAGGTGATGCTAAAGAATTCTAATATGAAATACCTCAAATTCGCCCCACACCTCGTCGAAAAAATCCTAATTGGAGAAAAAGTTTCTACCTGGAGACTTTTTGATGACAAAGACCTAACTCTCGGCGACGAATTAGCATTCATCAATAAAGAAACTAGCGAAGAGTTCGGTACAGCAAAAATTACTGAACTAAAAATAAAAACTTTAGGCACAGTGACTGACGAAGACTACTTTGGTCAAGAAAAGTATCCATCGGATGAAGAAATGTACAAAAACCTTCGAAAATATTATGGAGATAATGTTAGTGAAAATACCGAAGTGAAGATAATAAATTTTGATTTCAAACCAATATAAATCATGCTCCCAATCCCCCTCACAGAAAAATATCTCGAGGCAGCAGTCAAAATGGTGGATGAAGTTTTTCCTCAAGACCTTGATGCAATCTGGAACCCAGAGAAATCTCTACCACTCAGTCTGCGACCTCAAAGCGAATTGAAGCAAGATGTGTTTGTTGACTATTGGATTGTACTTAACGACAATGATGAAATTATTGGAGTAACCGGTATGTACAGACTCAAAGAAGATCCGGAAGATGTTGTTTGGTTAGGTTGGTACTGCATTCGAGCAGACCAGAGAGGCAGAGGACTTGGACGAGAACTGTTGAACTGGACGATCGACAAAGCAAAAGAGAGAGGATTCAAGAAAATGAAACTATACACGTCTACAGACCCAAACGAAGCGGCAGCACAAATACTATACGACAAACTTGATTTCAAAATAATTGGAGAAGATGAGGGTGACGGCATTCATAAGACATTATATCGACAGAAGTTGTTATAATTAAATTAGCCATGCCCTCCCCTAAAAAACGATAGGCCCGTCCGAAGACGGGCCTATTTAGTGCCGACTAACTGCTACGTGAGAAGGCGCAAGAGCTTCCTCAAACCATCGCGAAACCTCCTGCGAGTCATCCGGTCGACCGAGGTGAGTTCCTCGGGAAGTATCGTTCCGCTCACCCTCGACGAAAACGAAAAACCATGAATCCCCAGGAACCGTTCAACAGCAATGATCACTGAACGACGACACGAGCCAAGGAGTGGGTAGACCTCGATGATCATCTTCACCTCATCCTTGGTCAGACCCTTTGCGACTCGGTAGGGACTGAAGAACATGTGAAGCACTCCAGCCTCCTTCTTGGAGAGCCGATAGCGCTTCCTGTAGCGATCCAGAACACCGTCTTGCGCGTTCCGGAGTCTTGCTTCCGAAAATTTCTTCAACTTGATCACTCGCTCCTCCATTCTAGCTCTGAATCTGCCCGACTTCAGCAGCCATGGCCTCCTCGTGTTTCCTCATCTCATCGGCTGCTGCTCGGAAGAACACCTTCAGGCCATCAGGATCCTTCTCCTCGCGAATCTCATCAGCAACCCAGGAGAGATCGCTCGACGAAAGCCCGAGATCCGGCAGAGCAGTCTTTCCGCTCTTCAGGATTTCTCTAGCTTTCTCGAAACGTTCCCTTCTCGCATGTAATTCACGACGAGCCAGCCTGAGACCTCCGGGAAGGAACTCGTTCAGGTAGGTGCGCACGGCCTTGCCCACACACATGTGAGCCACTCCGCGAAGCAACTCATCTGTTAGTTGGTTGTCGCTCATTTGGTACCCCCGGACACAACTATATAATTATCAAAACATAAATCAAGTATTAATTTAACCTTGATTTCAAATCACTCTGAATAAGTTATAATACCTCCTATGCAAACATCAATCATTATCCATGGTATGCCATCAAAACAGGAATACCTGAACCCCGAGTTCCCTTCTGCATCAAATGCACATTGGTTCCCTTGGATACAAAAACAACTAACAATTAAAGGTATTTTGGCTCAAACTCCAGAAATGCCAGAGCCATATGACCCTGACTATAAAAAATGGAGTGAGGTTTTTGAACAATTCAAATTAAATCAAGACACAATACTCATCGGACATAGTTGTGGAGGTGGATTTCTTGTTAGATGGCTTGGCGAACACAAGGTAAAAGTCGGAAGGGTCGTGCTTGTTGCACCATGGATAGATCCTAAACACGAATACCCTAAAATGTTTGACTTTGAAGCGGGAGATATTTCTGACAGAGCTGACAGCGTGCATCTGTTTATATCTTCGGATGATGATAAAGAAGAGCTAGATTCAGCTGAAATTTTAAAAGCTAAAATTTCAAATCTTAAAGTACATCATTTCAACGACAAAGGTCATTTTATAACAGACCACATGAAGACTAATGAGTTTCCAGAATTGCTCGAGATCGTTTTAAGTTAACTTGCTATAATACCCTAATGGAATCAGCCCCAAAACTATTTAATCCCGAAACAAGTCCCCTCCGCGAAGCTTATGAACTACTGGGAGCAACAACCCCACTAGAGCTACACCGTCTTTATAGTGAACAAGACCAGATACTAATGAAGTCTGGTAAGTGGGATTATGAAAATCCAGACCTTGTAGTTAACAGAGTGAAAGAAATTTTAGAATCAGTTAAACCTGGAGAACTGACAGAAGATGAAATGGAGTGGAGAAACGAAATACTTTGGTTCTGGTATCATCACGCTATTAGCTGTGCTATCGGAAGATACAAAGACAAAGAAGCAGCTAAAAAATATTCTGCACACGCATTGGCAATTCAATCAGAAAATCATCCTAACAAAATTACTAAACTCTTGGATTTATTAGTAAACGACAAACTTGAAGAAGCAGAAGCTTGGGCAAAAGCAATACAAGAAGAACCAGAGAAAGAAACTGCGCAATTTTTATTAGAGGAATATAGATCTGGAAACTTTTTTCTAAACTAACATGCTCCCACTCGAAATATTCTACATTTATTTCTCTCCATATACAGCACATGCAATCGAAATCGATGGGGTTGTCTATCCTACTCTCGAACATGCATATCAGTGCGCAAGATACACTGACCCCAAAATAATTGCTGAAATAATTTCAGCAAAAAGCCCAGTCAAAGCTTGGAAGGCTTCTTCAAAATATAAACACCTGCAAATACCTGAATTCAAAACTGGAGAACACAAATTAAAAATTATGGAAAAGTTAATGAGACTGAAAACAGAACAACATGAGGAAATACAAAAAGCTCTCATTGACTCTGGAGATTTAGAAATAGTAAAACATATCGTGACTCCTCCACCAGGAGATAGTTTCTGGGACGATGGTGAAGATGGTAAGGGGCTAAACCATATAGGCAAAATCTGGATGAAAATAAGAGAAGGACTCATTGACGCGACATAATTTAAGTGTTAATTTAACGAACAGATTTGCCCTACCTACCTGGGCAGAAAGGATCCGATGAATCAGCGGGCTATCAGAAAGCTTCCATTTCCACCGGCGAGTCACTTCACATTGGAAATGGTCAGGCAGATCAAGGCAATCCCTGATGAGGAAATCAGTTACTCCGAACAAGAGATTGTCTGGATGGAACTGGCAATTCAGAATCTTGAGTACATGATTGCCTGTGCGAAATCACTCGGCATCAAGACGACCGAGATGGATGAGCACAAGGCTCTGTACGAGGCAGTCATTACCAAGAACAATAACCTGACCGCCTCAGACCGCTCACGCTAAATTTTGCGTGGGCGGTCAATTGTTTTATATTTTGCTATAATAACTCTATGAAAAAACCATTTTTACATGCCTTAGCAGCGGCACTATACATAGTTGCTATAGTCCTCATCGCAGAGAGAGTTGGTAATGCATTAAAAAACCAACCTGACACCATAGTCATTCCAATGACCATGCTCAGTCTTTTTGTTCTATCCGCAGCCATCATGGGATACATTTTTCTATCTGAACCACTACAGTTACTTATTGAAGGAAAGAAAAAGGAAGCCATCGCTTTCTTCTCAAAAACTGTTGGTTTCTTTGCGTGTTTTGTTTTAATTTACACAATAATTCTTTTCCTCGTCTAAACTCAGTTTAATAACAATTTAATAAATCTTATCATTATTCGTCTTCTGCAGTATACAAATTAGCGATATAATATTTATATGAAAAATAAAAACATAGTTATTTCTCTATCAATAATATTTGCATTAGCATTAATAGGTTATTTCTTTTTTTACAACAAATCAGCACAAAATACAAAAAACCCAAACTCAACAGCAAAAATAAATATAGAAGCCGTTTGCCAAGGTGCACTAGCATATATGACATTCCCTGACTCAAAAAGTGCAGACATTTATGTAGAGGAGTGTATAGAAGGTAAACATCCAGAAGTAATAGAACGCTATAAAGCATCTTTGAATCTTGATGCTGGAGTAGCTATATAATTTAAATCTCATACAAGATTTTGGTATAATAACTAAATGAAAATATTCACACATTTGCTAGTTTCTACACTAGCCATAATCATAGCAACATACATTATTCCTGGAGCAACGATAACTCTCTCAAGTGCTATCGTGCTAGCGGCTGTTCTAGGAGCAATAAATGTTTTCATCAAACCAGTAGTAAAAATCATCGCCCTACCGATCACAATACTAACGCTTGGATTCTTTTCTCTCGTTATAAATACTCTATTTATTATTCTAGCTTCAAAAATAGTTCCTGGTTTCTATGTATCAGGTTTCTGGCCAGCCTTTTGGTTCTCAATTGCTCTATCACTCATAAACGCTTTTTTCAATCTATTCCAAGATAAAGATTAAAGGATCTCCAAAAAACTTGAAAAACAAAAGCCCCTAACGGGGTTTTTGTTTTTTGATATACTAACTAAATGACAGAAGAAAAAGTAATTCCTAAAACAAACTTGATTGGTGTAATTCTCCAGATCGCTTCTGTATGGGTTCTATCTGACATTGGATACTATATTTTTCTTCCGGCACTTGGTTTTAATGGTGGGTACAATGTTCATCCAGTACAAATAACAATCTACTACCTCATATGGACCATAATAGCCATATTTGCCTTCAAAGATATTTTAAAAGATAAAGTAGTTCTAGAAAAAAGACTAGGGACATATATTCCACTTGTGGTTGGAAATATTTTTATAGTAATTTACGTATTTTATATACTTCCACTACTTCCAACTATAACATGGACTCCGCCATGGATGCCTCCATCAGAGTTACTGAATGCAACAACTTGGTACTTTCTACCGAAATCAATAGAGATATTTCTACAACAAATCCTTCTTCTCGCTCTTGTGATTTCTTTTCTCGATAACCAATACAAATTCAAAACAACAGCAATATGGTGCGCACTTCTGTTTGGTGGCAGTCACCTACTGCTAGTTTTTAGTGGAGGTTTTATGTATGCAACAGTTTTCACAATAATAGCAGTTGTTGCATCTTTTATATTCACATATCTTTTGCTCGAAGTAAGAAATGGTTTTTTGTATTCATATTTTCTACACTGGATTTTCTATGCATTTGTCGTTGTTGTAACAAAACTAATTTTCAAAGTTTAATTAAAACAAAACCCCCTTTCGGAGGTTTTGTTTTAATTTAGTCTCGAATTACTTTTTTCCCACCTGACATCCACAAGAACATGTACCGTCTTCATTTGTATGAACGTGACCACAAGCTTCGCACTTCATTTCATCTGACATGTATGTTTTTTGGTTATGTCTAATATATTCGACCCTTTATTATTTTACCATTTATAATCTCCAAACCTCAATGATTATTTTATATTTGACATTATAGTTAAAATGTGATATTATTGTACTAGAAGAACATTGAAACCTTTCACAGGAGAGACGATGTCTACGACTGAAGGCCTAGAGGCCCCGCTCGTCACGATACTCGTCCCCTGCTATCAGTACGGACGGTATCTACGCAATTGTCTGGAAGGAATTTTCGCCCAGACAATCATCGACCAAATATCGGTTGAAATCATCGTCATCAACGATGCATCAACCGACAACACTGACGCTGTTATGCGTGAGTTCACGGACCCGCGTATTCACTACATCCGCCACGACAGAAACCGTGGACTCTGCTACACACTGTCAGAAGGACTCACCCTCGCAAGAGGTAAGTACTTTACTCGGATTGACGCGGACGACAGATGGAAACCTCACTTTCTGGAAGTAACACTTCCTGAGCTTGAGAGATACCCTGATGTTGCTCTCGTCTTCGGTGATGTTGCCCATGTTGATGAACAAGGAAACATCATCAACGAGGAAAGTACAATCGCTCGCTCACTTGAGGTTCACGGCGATCGTGATTTCAAGGGAGACAGATTTCTTTCACAAGTCGGCGAATGCACAATCGGCACCGCTGGTGTGATAGGAAGAACCGAAGCTTGGCGTAAGGGCCTACCTTTCCCCAAATGCTTTACTTGGGAGTCCCCGTCTGACTGGTGGCTGAACATCATGGCCATCAGAGATGCAGACGTGTACTACAAGAAGGGTATTCTTGGGGAATACCGCATGCACAGTGCGAGTATGACCCACCAACAAGGTAGTGTTGATGCGGTCGATATTGAACAGACCACCATCGGCGCTATCAATGAAGCGTTTAGCGGGGTAAATCTGAAAAGAGAACACCGCCTTGCGCGACGCATGATCTACGCCAACGCATGGACCACCCTCGGGAATATCAATTTCGAAAAAAACCGAGGTAAAGATTCGAGGAGGTGCTACGCCAACGCAGTGCTCTGGCGACCGGACTATGTTTTAAGAAAGTCCATCGCTCGACACTTCCTGTCGAGTCTCCTGCCTCGGAAACTGTACGAGAAAATAAAGAAAGGGGTGAAGAAAATGTTCTGAGCCGACCAACGCTAACGCGAAGGTCGGCTTTTACTATATAGAAATTATTTATCGCCTATTATATTTACTAAAGCAAGTTCCAATGGAAGAGAAGGTATGTATGCACCGTTTGTTTTTTCATATGCGGTTAGAAGTTCAACCAAATCAGATGAAGTTAGATTCCCCTCGCCTTTTGCTAGAGAACCAACAAACTCAAATTCTTTTTCTGACAAATCATCTTTTATGATATTTCCAGCATTAAACCGAACAAGTAGAACCGCTCGTGCAGTGTGGAGAATAAGTTTTAAGAAAACAGACATATCTATGTTTTGACTTACTGATTTTTTAACCGCATCTAGTCCTAAATTTAAATCTTTATTAACTATTGAAAAAACTACATCATGAACCATGTCGATAGCTGGAGCTCCTGTAACAAGACGAACTTCCTCCTCACTTATAGTTTTATTTTTAGAGTATGCTAAAACTTTTTGAAGTATTCCGAGTGTATCCCGAAAAGAACCGTCACCGAGCAAAGCAATAAGCTCTGCTGATGCATCATCCACTACTGAACCTTCTTGTTTTGCAATACTGGTTACAACTTTTTTCAAAACATCTTGAGATGGTTTTTTGAATGTGTATGTTTCGCAACGGGACAAAACTGTTTCTGGAATTTTGTGAGTTTCTGTTGTAGCTAGAATAAAAACAACATGAGATGGTGGCTCCTCCAAAGTTTTGAGAAGTGCGTTTGATGCTGATTTTGAAAGCATATGAACCTCGTCCAAAATATAAACTTTATATTTTGATTCAAAAGGCAGTGTAAAAACAGAATCATTTAGATTTCTAATATCTTCTACACTAGTGTTTGATGCCGCATCTATTTCATAAATATCATTTTTACTTGTTCCTATAGCTGCAGCAAATATTCTTGCTACAGAAGTTTTTCCCGTTCCCCGTGTTCCAGAAAAAAGGTATGCGTGGGAAATTTCTCCAGATTTTGCTTCTGCTTCTAGAACTTTAACTATGTGGTCCTGACCAACAACTTCAGAAAACTTACTTGGGCGGTATTTTCTATATAGTGCTTCTGACATAGTAAATAGTATATCTTATTGTGAGTTTGAGACAAAACATATAATTAAGTAATAATTGGAAAAGTGCCTCCTGGACAGAGGCACTTTTTCGTGCAGAACGAAGAACAAATTACCCCTTTCGGTGGCCGTTGTCATGGCGATTGTTATCCAGACCCAGATCGATTCGCCTGGACCGAGGCAGTCGAGGGGCCTCGGTCTGAGGATGACCAAGTGGCTTGACCTTGCTGAGCTCTTGAAGCCCAGCAAAGATCAACTTCCTGACTTCATGACGGGAGGGTTCGTGCTCGAACATCTTCTTGAACTCCCTGAACAGGAATTCGGGAGTCTCACTGACCAACTTCTTCTGACAGTCCTCGCACACTCCATAATGGCCACTGGTGAACTTCGGGTCCTCATACAAATGATTACCCTCAACACACATCAAAACCATTGGAACCCCCTCTACACAATCCTTACTTGAGAATATCATATTCAAAAAACATGAGTCAATTTTTTTATATAAAAAAACGAGCCGAAGCTCGATGTAAAGACCCGACTCCACCAATTATGAATCTGGCCAGGATGCAAAATTGGTGGAGTGGAACGGACTTACCTATCCGTATTACCAAAAACTAGGATAGGTCGGTTACTGATACAGACGCTAGAGATCTCCGTGACTCGCTAGCATCATATCGAAGGTGAAGGTCCGCTATCCTTCAGGGTGGGAGGACCCTGGGGATTTTTGAGCGATCACCACACAAAAACCAGTGATGTTCTACAACAACGGAGATTGTCGTCACCACCAGTTTTCCGCTCAACAAAATACATTATTAAATAATTATTGTCAAATAAAAAAACCGTCACATTGACGGCAAATTTCAATGGCATAGTGCCCCCGTCAATAAGGTGACGAGCCATTATTGACGGGGGCAAGAGTAACAAAGCTACTCTCTTGTGCCTGATGTGGGTGATTTCTGGTGCCCTGACGGAGTTGAGGACTAACACTATCAACACCACACCTTCGAGGAGACATAGTACGAGAAAATAATATTTTGTCAAATTTTATAAACCTTTTATATATTCCTCTATTATTTCCCCCACTTCATTTGAATCCTTTGCCTCCATCAGTTTCATTCGAAGTTCCTTTGCCCCATCCCATCCATGAACGTAAGCTTTATAATGTTTTTTCATTATTGCAAAACTTTTGTGTGAAAGAGTTTTTTCAAAAAGTTTAGTGTGTTCAACCATTACCCGAAGTCTATCTGGTATTGAAACATCCTCTCTGCTAGTTGTTTTACTAAACAACCAAGGGTTTCCGAAAATAGCCCTGCCGAGCATAACACCATCACAGCCAGTCTCGAGAACTTTGGCTTCAGCATCTTTCAAATCAATGACATCCCCGTTTCCAAAAATTAGCGTCTCACTTTTATTACCGAGTGAGTCAACAAAACTATCACGTATTTCAACAGCTCTTTTTATATGCTCCCATCTTGCAGGAACCAAAGACATTTCTTTTCTTGTCCGAGCATGGATAGTAATAACAGCAGGATTTGTTTCTAATAGTGCTGGCAACCAATTCTCAAGTTCGTTTTTGTTATAACCAATTCTGGTTTTTACACTTACAGGAATATTTTTACCATTCTTACTTGCGCCTCTTTTTGCGGCCAGAATTATTTCTTGTGCAAGTTTTAGGTTTTTTATTAGTCCAGCTCCAGCCCCCTGCTTCTCTATGCTTTTATCTGGACAACCCATATTTATATCTATCCCATCAAAACCTAAATCAACTGCAAGTTCAGCAGCCTTTTCCATTATCTCTGGTTTGCTCGTAAAAAACTGTGCAACTATAGGTCTCTCTGCTTCTGTATATGACAGATCTTTTATTAAAGCATCATACCCACCAAGAAAAAGTCCGTCAGCAGAAACGAACTCAGTCCATGTAACATCAGGTTTTCCATATTTTGAAATAATACTTCGAAAAGCCGAGTCAGTTACATCCGCCATAGGAGCAAGAACCATTATCCCCTTAGGTTTATTATTTTTTAATTCTTTCCAAAAATTCATACTATATATTTAAAAATAGACTAGCTAGTGTAACCGGCCCAACTCCACCAGGAACTGGTGTGACTAGAGAAGCTTTTTCAAAACAACCAGGGTCAATATCGCCAACTATCTTTCCAGCTTGTTCGCTAGTCCCAGCGTCTATCAAAACCACTCCATTTTTTATCATATCTGGCTTAATCATATGAGGAGATCCTGCACCAGAAATAATAACATCTGCAGACATTATCAAACTTTTGCTTAAATTGGAATCTGTATTTTTATCTATAGTATTAAAATAGATACCTTTTAGTGTAAGCATATTTTGAACCGGTTCACCCACCAACCGACCATTACCAATAACTAAAATATTTTTATTATTCAAATCCACATTATAAAAATCTAAAATCTCAGAAACAGCTTTTGCGACAGGTGGGGTCTTATTTAATCTCCCATTTTTATATTCATTTTTTGCTTTTTCACTCAGGATATCTATATCTAACTCAACTGGAACCAGATTTAAAACATCTTGAACTGGGAAACTTGAAGGTAGAGGCAACTGTATAACCACCCCGGCGATATCTTGTTCCACTATACTGCTAACGATCGAAGAAACTTCTTCAAAGGACAGATTTTCTCTATCTTTAAAAACTCGAGTTGGAATACCTAAAGACTCAGCAAATCTACATTTCATTTTTATAAACTGTTTACTAGCCAAATCATTTCCAAATATGATAAAACAAACCTCTTTTTTGGGTTTGTTTTTTAAATTATGGGCAATATCTTTCTTTAATTTATCCGAAACCAATTTCCCATCAGCTATCATATTTTTTCTCCTTTTAGTTTATAAAACAATTTGTTTCCATATCGTAGATCAATATACTCTATCGGTAAATCAGAATTTGTACTAGTTGATAAAGCTGGAGTTTTTAACAAAGACTCAAGATTTTTTGAAATTTCTGTTAGAGGCTTTTTTGTATCAAAGAAAATTTTACCGCCCCCAGAAACCACCAGAGAAAAATCCCCCTCATCTTCAGCAATTAAATAGAGAGGTCTAATAGACATCGCTTTGATATCAGAAATAAAATGTACTATTTCTTGAAACTTTGTTGATGATGAAATGTAATAGTTTCCTATAGGAGTAGATGTTGAAACCAAACCATAGAATTTAAAATACGCATCTCCAGAAAAATATGGGGCTTCAGAAAAAATGGTACTATTCTGATCTATAAAAAAACACTTTTGATATTCTGAATCTTTCTCAACTGGAGTTGTTGTTGAAATCTCAACCTGGCCTGGTAATTTATCACACCAAATAGCAAAAGGTTTTCTCTCCTCTACCGTTACAACCATAGTCCTCAACCCGTCTAAACCAATACTAATAGTGTCTATTCTTTTAAAATTTTCTTTCAAATAAACAGAAAGTTGTTTTTTGGGATACCAAAAACTGCTATTTTTTGGAAAAAGCCAAAAATAAGAATCTTTCATATAAGAAAAAGACTTATCTGAAATGTCTGACTCAGTTACCAACACTCCTCCTTTCAATACAACTTTTGAAATCCGAACTTCTGGTCTGTGTGAAATATATGAAGACAGACCTATAATAAAAATAATTAAAAAAGAAATTATAGAATACTTTATTATTCTTTTTTTTCTTTTTCTTCTGAGAAACTCCTCATGCGAAGGTAGTGTTGAATTATTGATTGGCATAGATTTTTCAATTTTTATTTTTTAGAGCACGCATAATCGCAAGCTTGCGATTTGCTCTCACTCAACGATCAAGAAAACGATTCTCTCATTCCAGAGCCCTCTCGCAAACTCGGGCTCCGCCCTCAAACAGTGCTCCGGGCTTCTTCTCATTCGTTGTCGTTTTCTAATCGTTTCCGTAGTCTCCAAAAAACAAAAATCTCAAATAGACGTTACTTTTTGGAGATTACGGTCTGGCCACCCATGTATGGTCTCAGAACTTCTGGAATAGTAATTGAGCCATCTGCGTTTTGATAATTTTCAACAATCATAATAAGAGGTCTACCAGAAAGAGCAGTATTGTTTAGTGAGTGAACAAATTTCATTTTTCCATCATCATCTCTGTATCGGATGTTGAGCCGTCGTGTTTGAAAATCATGAAAATATGAAGCTGAACCTGTCTCTCTGTATGTATTCTCTGATGGAAGCCAAACTTCAATATCATATTTTTTAACCTGACCTAAACCTAAATCTCCTCCGCAGTTTGCTACAACGTGATAGTGAAGACCGAGAGCCTCTGTTATCTCCTCACTATTTCTCTGTATTTCTTCGTGATATTTTACAGACTCCTCATGACTTGCTTCACACAAAACAACTTGTTCATATTTATAGAACTCATGAACTCGCAAAATTCCTCGCGTATCTTTCCCATGACTTCCTGCTTCTCTTCTAAATGCTGGAGAAAATGAAAGCATCTTTAACGGTAAATCTTTTTTTTCTAAAACTTCATCCATATAGTAACCCATAGTAGCAACCTCTGCTGTTCCAGCGAGATAATCTCCGTCTTGAGTCTTATACAAATCCTCTTCACCTTGTGGAAGATATCCAGTTCCCATAAAAACTTCTCGTTTGAGTAACGAAGGAACAATCATAGGTGTCCAGTTATTTCCATCTGCTCCTTTTTTATAAAAATATTCCTGTGTAAAGTTCCACAGTGCATTCATTAAACGAACCCCGTCACCTTTCAAAAAATATCCTCTGAAACCAGCGACTTTTGTTCCCCTCTCTAAATCAAGCATCCCGAGGTTTGTCATAAGCTCAATATGATCCTTTGGCTCAAAATCAAACTTTGGCTTTTCACCCCAAACTTTAACTTCTCTGTTGTCTTTGTCATCAACCCCTTCTGGTACTGAAACATCTGGAATATTTGGTACAGCAACCATCAAAACCTGCCAATCATGCATAACAGTTTTTAGCTCCTCTTCTTCTTTCTGAAGAGATTCTTTCAAAACTTTCATTTCAGCTATCATCTGAGACTTCTGTGCTGGATCAGATATAGAAACAATTTTCTGACTGACTTCGTTTTGCTCTGAACGTTTCTGATCTATAGACAAAATAAGTTCTTTTCTCTTATCGTCTATTTTTATGAGAGCTTCTACATCAAAATCTATATGCTTTTTCTTTGCACCCATAGCCACAAGATCCTTGTTTTCTCGTATGAATTTGATATCTAACATATTTCAGATTGTAACAGAATTTTTTATATATGAGAATAGCCGGTCGCCCGGCTATTTTAATCATCTCACCCCCCTTTGCTCGTTTAAACTTTCTTGTACCTACCAACAAGTTCGGACTTGATGGCGTACACAACGCCACCATCGCCAATAGTCCGCATTGGCACAACAAACATTCTCTTCGTGCTCTCGTCATTCGGGTTGATCCTCACCTCCTCTTTCCTCTGTCTTTGAATCTCGACAGTGGTTCCAGAATACCAAACACCGATCCAGACGAGCTCTCTCAAGCGCTCTCTGTAAACAGAGATGTCGTCGGTAAGTCTAACAATCATAAAGTCTCCTGATAATTAGGTTACCTTTTTAAATAGTGGTGTCAATTATTTTGCTATACTATATATATTATGGAAATCAGGGATCTTCCAAAGAAAGACTTTCCTCCACTCTTGAATGAAATAAACGACCCACCAAAGTCACTCAGAATTATTGGTGAGTTACCGAAAACAGAAAAATATCTAGCGGTTGTTGGTTCTAGAAAATATAGTGAGTATGGAAAAGCTGTTTGCGAAAAACTGATAGAGGGGCTGCGAGGTTATCCTATTACTATAGTATCAGGCCTTGCACTTGGTATTGATTCTATTGGTCACAAAGCTGCAATAAAAGCTGGACTACCAACAATTGCAATCCCCGGTTCTGGTCTTTCTCCAAAAGTTTTATATCCATCAAGCCACCAGAACCTAGCAAAAGAGATAGTAGAAAATGGCGGATGCTTACTTTCAGAATTTGAAGACAATACTCCTGGATATCCATCAAACTTTCCACAAAGAAACAGAATCATTGCTGGAATGTCCCATACAACTTTAGTTATCGAAGCTGAACTTAAATCTGGGACTTTAATTACCTCAAAATACGCTATTGAATATAACCGTGATGTGTTCACGGTTCCTAACTCAATATTTTCAAAAACATCCGAAGGACCGCACATGCTACTCCGACTAGGAGCCACACCCATAACACAGTCCAGTGATATCGTCACAGCACTTGGACTTACTCCACACGAAAATCTTTTTGAAAAAAGAGATTACAAAGACTGCTCTAGTGATGAACACGAAGTCATAAATCTCCTGTATGAACCAATGTCACGTGATGAAATTATTCAAAAGCTAGGTAAGCCTGTATATGTAACACAAACAATCCTAGCAACAATGGAAATCAAAGGAATCATAGAAGAAGTGTTGGGAGAGATTCATTTGAAATAGTTTTTTATTTCACGTATAAATAATGTAGAACTGGAGGGTTCATGATACTCGCACTTGAAAAAATGTTGGTCGATGTCCCGATTTCTGCTGGAGACAGACTGCAGTGGAACAACGAAGGTAAGTTTATCACTGCTCAGGCGCAAAGTGGGAAACCACTCTACTGGCACGGCAACCAGCTGAAGAAGATGGCTAGCTGGCTGCGGAGCGACGAACAGTTCGACAGCTATGTGATGATTCTGGCAGAAATACTGAATCTCAAGGCTGTCCTCGTTGAAGGTGAACGTCACAGGACTTATCGATTTGAGTGATGTTCTTTCGCTCACACACGGCTCCGCGCAACACTGCGCCGGAGCCGTTAAACTTTATAAAAAATAATATGTTAAATTGGACAAAATTTATTTTTATAGTAATACTAGATAGCAATGACAAAATTATTAATTGTTGAGTCTCCAGCAAAAGCAAAGACAATTTCAAAATATCTGGACGGAAAATATAAAGTAGTTGCTTCGGTTGGACATGTTAGAGATCTCCCAAAATCAAACAAAAAAGCCATTGATATCGAGGGTGGTTTTGTGCCACATTATGAAATCTCAAAAGGTAAAGACAAGGTAGTAGAAGAAATAGCATCACTTGCTAAAAAAGCAGATGAGATTCTTCTTGCTACCGACCCAGATCGTGAAGGAGAAGCTATCGCTTGGCACGTTGCCCAAGCAACTGGAATGAAAAATCCTAAACGGGTTGTATTTCATGAGATTACAGAAGAAGCGGTAAAAGAAGCGATCCAGCATCCACGTAAAATAGATATGAACCTAAAAGAGGCTCAGGAAGCTAGACGAGTCCTAGATAGGCTTGTAGGTTATGATCTATCTGGACTTATTTGGAAAAAAGTTAGATATGGTCTTTCTGCTGGTCGAGTACAATCCCCTGCACTTCGAATAATAATGGAAAGAGAAAGAGAGATTCGAGCTTTTAAAAGTCATACTTTTTGGGTTATTTCAGCAGATGTTGAAAGCAAAGATGGAAAAGCTTTTAATATAGTATGTGAAGACGAGCCAACAGATAAAAAAGTACTAGATGAAATAGTTGCAACTGCTGAAAAAGCTGGCAAAGCCGGTGAATGGTTTATAAAAGATGTAAAAGAATCAAATGTAAAAAAATCTCCGCGTGCACCGTTCATTACATCCACACTACAACAGGCGGCATCATCTAGATTAGGGTTTGCTCCATCTAGAACTATGGGTATTGCACAGAAACTATACGAGGAAGGTCATATTACATATATGAGAACTGACTCAACCAACCTAAGTAAAGTCGCTATCACTCAAATCGAGGATATTGTTACAAAAAAATACGGAAAAGAATATCTGCAGGTCAGAACATATAGTGCAAAAAGTAAAAATGCTCAAGAGGCACACGAGGCGATACGACCAACACATTTTAATGTTGAAAATGCTGGACACACAGATGAACAGAAAAAACTTTATAAACTCATCTGGGAAAGAGCGGTTTCCTCTCAAATGTCAGACGCTCAAACTCTCCGAACAAAAATAACCGCCAACATAAAGGGAGAAACTATTCCAGATTTCTCTATCACAGGTTCCCAAATAAAGTTTGCAGGATGGCTATTAGGAGATCCGGATTCAAGAGGAGATGATGTGGAACTTCCAAAAGTTTCTGCTGGAGATAAACTAGGTTTCCAAAAAATAAATACTGAAGAAAAACAAACTGAACCACCAGGAAGATATTCGGAAGCTGGTTTAGTTAAAGAACTTGAGAAAAGAGGCATTGGAAGACCTTCTACATATGCATCTATCATAAAAACCCTAGAAGACAGGGGTTATGTTGAGAAAGTTAATAAAGCTTTAGTCCCAACAGATACAGGAGATGTTGTATCAAGTTTTCTAGAAGCAAACTTCCCTACATATATTTCAGATGGATTTACTGCTGAAATGGAAGATAAACTAGACCTCATCGCAGAAGGAAAAGAAGAATACGTGAAGACTCTGAAAACTTTTTACAAACCTTTTCTAGCTGAAGTAAAAAGCAAAGACAAAATGGATAAAGTCACTAACCTGGGAGATGCAGATCCAAAGTTTAAGTGCCCTATTTGTGGAAGTTCTATGATTATTAAACTTTCTCGTTCAGGAAAGTTCCTATCATGTTCTAGATATCCAGACTGTGAAGGAGCACTAACGATGGATGGTGTAGAAATCAAAAAAGATGCACCTATTGGTAACGATCCAGAAACTGGACTACCTATATTTGTTCTGTTCGGAAAATATGGACCATATGTACAACTCGGCGAAAGAGTAAAAGGTAAAGGAAGTAAAAAGGCTCCAAAACCAAGAATGGCAAGTGTTCCAAAAGAAAAAGATTTAAATTCTGTTACTGTAGATGATGCACTAGTGTACCTTTCACTCCCACGAATATTAGGAAAACATCCAGAAACTGGAGAGAATATTACAGCAAACATCGGACGATTTGGCCCATATATTGCACACAACACAAAACCTAAAGCAGACTTTAGATCACTAAAGACTGACGATGTGTATAAAATAGACCTCCCACGAGCATTAGAAATACTGAAAGAAGAAAAAAAGAAACGTGGTTTTGCAAAAAAAGCAAAATAGCTCAAGATTGTTTTTAGTTTAGTTTTAACTACAATTAATAGTATGAATGATATAAAGGAGATATTCTCCTTATTAAACAACCCCACAGAAGAAGATAAAGCCTTAATACAAAAGGCCTATGATTTCGCGCAAAAAGCCCACACTGGAGGAGTTAGAAAAAGCGGAGAACCTTATTTTAACCATCTTTTCGGTACGGCAAAAAATATTGCAGAACTTGGAATGAGTTCAACAACAATAGCTGCCGGTTTTCTTCACGACATAATAGAGGATACAAATGTAACCCCAGATGAACTCAAAAAAGAATTTGGAGATGAGATACTTTTCCTTGTTGAAGGTGTTACAAAACTTGGGAAAATCCGCCACCACGGCACAGCTAGGTATGATGAAAGTTTAAGAAAACTTTTTGTTGCAATGTCTCAAGACATTAGAGTACTTATAATAAAACTCTGCGACAGACTTCACAATATGATGACTCTCGAACATGTTCCAAAAGAAAAACAACTCAGAATTGCAAAAGAAACTCTAGAAATATATGCCCCTATCGCCTACCGATTGGGAATCAAAAAACTTCAACGTGATCTAGAAGACACGGCTTTTAAATATGTTTACCCGAATGAATATGAAGAAATAAGAAAAATAATGAAGGCAAAAAGGGAGAAAATCGAAATTGAGCTAACAAAATTTGAAAAACTCCTAAAAAAAGAGTTGGCGAAAAATAATTTTACAGATTTTCACATAGATCATCGTGTAAAAAGTATGTACTCTCTTTTTAAGAAACTAAAAAAATACAAAGGTGATGTAGAAAGTATATATGATATATCTGCTCTACGTGTGACAGTAAAAGAAGTCGCTGATTGTTACAAAGTTTTGGGCATTGTCCATAGTAACTGGCGACCTCTACCAGAGAGAATAAAAGACTATATTGCCTCCCCAAAACTTAATGGTTACCAGTCTATCCATACAACCATATTTACTGGTGATGGAGGAATTATTGAAGTTCAAATAAGAACACAAGAAATGGACAAAGAAGCTGAATACGGAATCGCTTCTCATGTTTCATACAAAGAAGGATTGAAGAAAAAAACAACAAATCCAAATCTACTATGGATAAGAAGTATCCTACCTGGGAAAAATATGTCTGGTAAAAAAACTTCTACATCAACTGATGTACCGAGTTGGATAAAAGAGTTAGTAGAATACCAAAATGAAGCAGGAGATGAGTTTATTGATGATATAAAAAACGACTTCTTTGAAGAAAGAATATTCGTATTTACCCCAAAAGGAGATGTTATAGATTTACCAAAAGACTCTTGTGTTATTGATTTCGCCTATGCGATACATACAGACATTGGTGACCATATTTCATCGGCGAAAATAAATGGAAGGTTTTTAGCTATAACAACTACACTAAAAAATGGAGACAGAGTAGAAGTTGAAACAAAAAAGGGTGCAAAACCAAGTTTCAAATGGATTGAGTTCTGCAAAACAACGATGGCTAGAAGAAAAATAAATCAGGCACTAGGAATTATCAAATAAACTCTTTACTGGATTTAAGAATTTCCAAATTTGGAAATTCTACTATATTGAGAAATTTTTGATGGAGTACAACTGCTCATCATCTTGATTCTCCTCTTCTTTTTTTTGTTCAGGAGTTCTATCATCCAGATTTTCTGGCTCACTCTTTAAATCTTCAATAGTCATCTCTGCGATACCTGGATCTCGAACATAATTTGGGATATTTTCATTTACTGGAGGGATAGGATTTGCCTCTATATGCCTATCCATTTTCTCAGTTGGAGAAACTGTTTTATTACTTTTTATTAATTCCAATATTTCATGCAAATCCTGTGGTGAGAAGAAATCTATTGTTATCTTTCCACCATTATCTCTTTTTTCTATTGATACTCGTGTTCCAAGAGTCTCTGTGAGTTTCTCTTCCATTTCTTGAGTTTCTGGGTCCAAAGTTGCTCCTTTCTTTTTTATTTTATCGTAAGCAATTCTTCGTCCAATAGCCTCTGCCTCACGAACTGTGAGTTTTTTAAACATTATTTCTTTAAACAAAGTGGTCTGTTCCTCTGGTCTGTCACCCAACATCATAAGAGGTCTTGCGTGACCTTCTGATATTTTCCCTTGAGAAAGAGCATCTAAAATATCTGATGGGAGAGCCAGAAGACGGATTGAGTTTGAAACATATTCACGACTTTTTCCAACTTTTTTTCCAATATCAACATGCTTAAAACCAAATTCATCAATAAGTCTCTGGAAGGCTCTGGCTCTATCAACTGGATTTAGATCCTCTCGTTGAATATTTTCAATAATAGCAAGCTCAAGCTTCATCAAATCGTTCTCCTCATCACCCACCTTAATCAAAGCAGGGACTTGAGTCAGTCCAGCAAGTTTTGATGCTCGAAGTCTTCTCTCTCCAGCAATCAATTCATATTCAACTGCAAGACCACCATCCTCTTTTGGAACTTCTTTTCTAGTAACAACTAGGGCTTGCAAAACACCATACTGACGGATTGAATCAGCCAAGCTTTGTAACTCCGGTTCACTGAATTCCCTTCTTGGTTGAAAAGGGTTAGGAACTATTTTATCGACATCTATCCAGAATACTGAATCATTATAGAATTGTGACATAAGGCAATTTTATCACACAAAAAAATCTGGCTCAACTTTGGGTTATTTAAAGTCCCCAACTAACTCTGGTTCAACATTTAGTTTTACGCCAAACTCATTTTTGATACTTTCACGAACTTTGTTCGATAAATCTATAACCTCTTTAGCTGTTCCAGAACCAGTAAAATTATTTATAACACCCGCATGACTTTCTAGTATTTTTACTCCACCATTCACTACCCCTTTAAAACCCAGAACTTCTATCAAAACCCCGTAAGGAACCTTCATACCCTGAGCTACGGTAAAAGAAGCTTTTTTATTCTTAATATCATTAGCTTTATCCAAAAAACCCTTCTGTTCTAATTTTTTTATTATTTCTTCATACTTTTTTTCATCAATAACTTCAGCGTTCCAAAAGCTCCCAACCGTTCCATCAACTGGGCTTTTGGGAAATGGAAACTTACTATCTCTTATTGAGATAACAGCTTCACGGATTGATTTGAGTGTCGGTTCTTTTTGTGGATGGTTTGTAAAATATTTTGTAAAATCACCATATTTTAAATTTAATTCTCCGAATTTATGTAAACAAAATGTTACACTCGTAACAACATACTTTCCTTTATGTTGATTAATATCATTTAAACAACTCTTTCTATAAGAAAAATTTAAATCAGATTTTGATAAAACTTTTTCTTTCAATGATTCAATATCTACTACCTTAACAGACACAATGCAACTAGAAACCTCCTGACCATATGCCCCTATATTCTGAACAACAGATGCTCCTACAGATCCAGGAATGTGTGATAAATTTTCAATACCATATAAACCACGATCAATACAAAATTTCACAAAGCCATCCCAACTCTCTCCTGCACCAACTTCGAAAGTAGAACTATTTTCATCATCACAAACCAACTCAATACTAGGAATTAAAATTTTTATAACCAAACCATCAAAACCAGAATCAGATATTATGATATTGCTACCTCCACCTAAAATAAAATGATTAATATTTTTTTCTTTGGCGAAAGATATGGCTTTTTTCAGCTCTAGAATAGAAGAGGCTTCAACAAAATATCTAGCATTTCCACCAACATACATACTTGTTAAAGGTCTGAGATTGTGGTTCTCTAATATCTTCATAATTATTACCAATATATCACATATGATATAATCCCAAATGTGAAAAAAACTGAAAAAATACAAAAAAATACTGATGATTTTAAGATAATTGGTGGGAAAAAACTTTCTGGAACAATACAAACAAATTATTCAAAAAATGGTGCGATGGGGCTTTTCTGTGCATCATTACTAAATAAAGACATAACTATACTTCATGGTATTCCTCGTATAGAAGAAATAGCTAGAGCTATGGAAATATTTGAAAGTATAGGAGTAAAGACAGAGTGGACTGGAAAAAATACTGTAAAAATAACTCCTCCTAAAAAATTCAAAATAAATAACATAGATATGAAATCTGCCGGCAGAATACGTTCTGTACTAATGATGATAGGTTCTCTAATACACTCTGAAAATAAATTCAATATTCCACATGAAGGAGGTTGCAAAATGGGACAAAGAACGATCGCCGCACACAGATATGGCCTAGAGTCTCTGGGAGTAAAAATCGTAACAAAAGAAACGCATTATGAAGTGAGTCACAAAAAACTTAAACCAGCTGATATTGTCCTATATGAAGCCAGCGACACAGCAACAGAAAACCTACTGATGGCGGCGTCTCTTGTACCAGGAAAAACCGTACTACGTTTTTGCCCGCCAAACTATCAAGTTCAGGAGGTTTGTTTTTTCCTAGAAAAATGCGGAGTTAAAATAGAGGGTATTGGAACAACAACATTAACCATACATGGGATAAAAGAAATAAATCAAAAGATAGAATACCACAACAGTGAAGACCCTATAGAATCTATGATGTTTATATCTGCTGCAATAGTTACAAATTCAAAGCTAACTATAACGAGATGCCCTATTGATTTTCTATCTTTGGAAATACTGAAACTAGAAAAAATGGGGTTGAAATATGAAAAATCAAAAGAATATTTAGCGGAAAATGGTGGAACAAAACTAGTAGACATAACTGTTCACCCTTCAAAGCTAAAAGCTTTATATGACAAAATACATGCATCTGCATACCCAGGAATAAACACAGACAACCTACCATTCTTTGTCCCGATAGCTACTCAGGCAAAAGGAACTACACTAGTACACGACTGGATGTGGGAAAATAGAGCCATCTATTTTACCGAACTGAACAAGCTTGGTGCAAATATTGTCCTAGCTGACCAACACAGAGTTTTAGTGCAAGGCCCAACCGAACTAAAAGCAAACCAAGTTGTCTGCCCTCCTGCCCTACGACCAGCTATGATAGTTTTTGTATCAATGCTCGGAGCAAAAGGAACTTCAATATTAAGAAATGTTTATTCAATAAAACGAGGCTACGAAAATATAGCTGAAAGACTAAATGCAATAGGTGCTGAAGTTACAATATTAGATTAGTAAAAACAACCTCATAAAGAGGTTGTTTTTATTTGGTGCCGGAGGAGGGACTCGAGTCTTACAGACTCAGTACTCCAATTGGATATTTTTTCAAAATATCTCAATCGGGTTTCGAGTCCTCACGAAAGTCAAAACATGACTTTCTCTCCGGCATGCAAAAATCCCCTTTCGGGGATTTGTTGTGCCGGAGGAGGGACTCGAACCCTCACGCCTTGCGACACACGATTTTGAGTCGTGCGCGTATACCAATTCCGCCACTCCGGCATAAAACCAATATAACATATTTTAATATAAAGTTCAGGGCCGACAAACACTAGCGCTTGTCGGACCCTGACTGCAGTCATTACCCCTTCTTCAGAACTAATCTTGGCAAATTCTGAGTAATGGGTAGAGACACAAGTGTCTTTGCTTTGTACAACCTGAAAGCTTCTTGGCGATTGCCATCAAGAAGATTCGAGATCCTTATGCCGAGTCTCGAAACAGCCTGAGGTTTCGCTTGGGTGGTCGAAGGATAGCACAGAAAGGTAGCATCGTCGTGCACAGGCTCTGCTCCATATCCAAGTGTACGCAAAGCAGTGCACAAACAGAATGCAAGCCTCTCAGCCCTAGCAAACACAGGGCTAGTTGCGTATCCAATTGGATGAATTTCGTTCGCGAGCCAGACGATGCTGAAGTCATCTTTCAGCTTACCGTCAACCTTTCTCTTTGAGGCAACTTGCGCTGCGTTGAAGACCTTCTTCTCGAGCTTAAAATTCAGCTGGAGAGATGGTTGAAGTCGAAGCTTGTGCCACTCCTTCACTCCCACTTCAACAAACTTGTTCCATTCATCGCTACCAACTGCTCGCACCCAGTATTTCATTTCGCAATCTCCTTGCCGAAATAACCTGTCCGTTGTACAGTTTGTCTTATTAAAATGAAAAAATCAAGTTTTAAAAATAATCCAATAAAACCTAAAATACTAGTTATCCTTGGTCCAACAGCCACAGGCAAAAGTGACCTAGCTGTTAAACTCGCTAAAAAATATAATGGTGAGATTATTTCTGCTGATTCAAGACAAGTATACAAAGGTTTAGATATCGGCACAGGAAAAATCACTAAAAAAGAGATGCTAGGGATTCCGCACTACATGCTAAACGTCATATCTCCTAAAAAAGTATTCTCTGTTTCTGATTTTCAAAAACTAGCTAATGCAAAAATAGAAGAAATAATTTCAAAAGGAAAACTCCCTATAATAGTTGGAGGAACAGGATTCTATATTCAATCAATCGTAGATGGAATAGTTCTACCAGAAGTTCCTCCAAATAAAAAACTCAGAAAAGAATTAGAGAAAAAAAATATTGATGAGTTAGTTTTAATGCTAGAAAAAATTGATAAAGAAAGACTAAAAAATATAGATAAAAACAACCCTGTACGACTGATAAGAGCTATTGAAATAGCAGAAAAACTTGGCTCTGTGCCAAAGATAAAAACACAAAAAAGTAACTATGATTTTATACAAATCGGTCTTAACCTCCCAGAGGGAGAAATAAAAGAAAAAATACACAAAAGACTCCTAGCAAGAATTAAAAAAGGAATGATGAAAGAAGCAGAGAAAATTCATAAAAATGGCTTATCCTGGAAACGTATGCGAGAACTAGGACTTGAGTATCGATACCTGGCAGATTTTCTGGAAAAAATAATAGACCAAAAAGAACTCATTAATAAACTAGATTCCGAGATATATCATTACAGCAAAAGACAGATGACTTGGTTTAAAAAAGATAAAAAAATTAAATGGTTCAATCCAAAAAATTTATTAAATATAGAAAAATTTGTTAATAACTCATTGATTAATAACTAGCAATATAGTAAAAATAAAAAAGGAGGACCGACATGCTCGAGATCCTTGGTAAATCAGTTCTCGCTCTGGTAGCGTTCTGGCCATTCTGGGTTACTCCACTGGCGATAGTCTTCGCCTGCAGGCGAACTCAGTAGAACGACTCCACAGTTGTATGCCCCGTGACCTACCTAGGCACGGGGCACCGTTTTGCCTAAAGGTAAAAAATCCTGTAGGATTGAACAAATAAGGGGGGTTAGTTAAGTGGTATAACTACGGTCTCCAAAACCGTCGTCGGGAGTCCGATTCTTCCACCCCCCGCATATTTTTATAAAACAAAAAACCGCTTGTAGCGGTTTTTTGTTTTATTTCTTCACAGCTTTTAACGGGAATTTAACCTCACCAAAAACAACTCTCTTTCGAAGTTTCTTGTCATACTTCTTTAGGGAAATCTTCCTTTCAACTTTCCTCTTGTTTTTTCCAGTGAAATAAACTGATCCAGTTTCTTTGTTTGATATTGGTATTAATCTGTCTTGTGACATAGTTTTAATAAATTACCAGAAAAGAGACTAAAATGCAAGGTTTATAAAGTAAAAAGCCGTCCGAGTAAAAGTAACCTCGGACAGGCCTTTCACTCTTGGACAGACTTCAGAATTCGAAGATTGGACGCGGGATGAGGATCTGCTCTGTTCCAGCGACCCTCATAGAGATGTGCTTTTCACCACCACAGTGTCGAAAGACGACAACACCGCGAGTGTTGTCTGGGTCGTTCTGCACATAAACGACAGTGCAGTTGTTGACCTTGTCACCAACTTGAAGCGAGCTCCACTGATCGCTGGACATCTCGTTAGACATCGCGGCCTCCAAAATTGTTCCAACTATTATGTTAGTTCTAAAAAAGTTACTAGTCAACAAAAATCCCCTTGCGGGGAATCTTTGTGCGTAGGGAGGGATTCGAACCCCCGTAGGCCGAAGCCGAGAGATTTACAGTCTCTTGTAATTGACCACTCTACCACCTACGCAATCTTATATTTAACGTATTTACTAGTCTCGATACTTATTTCATTTCTTGATTCTACTTCAGCCCATGGCAAATCATACATTTGCCCTTTTTGAGTAAAAATAAATAACCTATCAAATGAATTTTTATCGTATTTCTTGGAATAACTGAAAGATTGATTTCCCCCTGTTATTCTGAGACCGACTTTACAGGTTTTGCTATTACTATAAAGTCCTGCGTATTTTACTTGAACTTTGGACAAAAGTCCATTTTTTTCAATTATCAAATCATAATCTCTTTTATCACCAATAGGCAAACACACTTCATAACCAGAAGTTATATAATGTCTTATAGCATTACCAACTGCTATATCTCCTTTACTTTTGGTATTCACAACTAGATTATAACAGAGTATTAGTCTGTCATCAATTAGGCCAATGCATTTTCGTTTACAAAACCATCAGTTACAAACGAGCCATTCTTTCCCTTCTTTACATTAAACACGAACTCACTACCCTTCATATCAACAGTAATAGAACCACCTTTTGATATTCCCTTACTTACCATAAGTGATGCAATAGGAGTCAAAATCTTTGACTGTATAAGTCTCTTTAGAGGTCTTGCACCGTACTGTGGGTTATAACCTTCTTTAGATAGATGCTCCATAACAGAGTTTGAGAGAGTTAATTTTATTTCTTTCTGCTCAAGTCTTTCTTTAACAATATCAACTTGGATTTTAACAATCTGGGCTATTGCTTCTTTACTCAAAATATCAAAAACAATAATATCATCTAACCTATTCAAAAACTCTGGTCGGAAGTGATCTTTCAGTGCCTCCATTACTTTTGATTTCGCTTCTTCATAGTTTGCCTTCTCTGTTCTTTCTGAAGCAAAACCAATTTTCTCCATTTTATCTATATACCTAGCACCAATGTTTGATGTCAGAATGATTACAGTATTTCTGAAATTAACAACTCTACCCTTACTATCTGTAAGTTTACCGTTATCTAGAACTTGTAGAAGAATATTGAAAACTTCTGGATGAGCTTTTTCTATCTCATCAAAAAGAATAACTGAATATGGTCTATGTCGAACCATCTCTGTTAGATTTCCACCTTCTTCATGACCAACATATCCTGGAGGAGCACCGATAATTTTTGAAACACTGTGTTTCTCCATAAACTCTGACATATCAACTCTTATAAGAGCCTTGTCGTCATCAAACAAAAACTGCGCTAGAGCTTTTGTTAACTCTGTTTTTCCAACTCCAGTTGGACCTAGGAACAAGAATGAGCCAATAGGTCTGTTTGGGTCTGAAATACCAGCACGACTTCTTTTGATTGTATCTGATATTTTCTGAACAGCCTCTTCTTGTCCAACAATTCTGTTTTTCAAAACCTCATCCATTCTATTTAGTTTATCTGCCTCCTCCTCAAGCATCCGGCTAACAGGAATACCTGTCCATTTTGAAACAATGGTTGCAATATCATTTTCTGTAATTTCTTCTTTCAAAATTCTTCTTGAACTCTGAAGCTTCTTTAATCTTTTTGATTTTGTATCCAAATCTTTTTCTAGACCTGGAATTTTTCCATAACGTATTTCGGCTGCACGAGAAAGATCTGCTCTAGCTTCTGCAGTCTCTGCTTCTCGTCTCAATTCCTCTAGTTGTTTTTTAATAGCTTTAATATCTGATACAGTCTCTTTCTCATTGTTCCATTTAAGTTCTATTTCAGATATTTCTTCCTTCAAATCTGCAATTTCTTTTTCAATCTCTTTAAATCTAGCTTTTGATTTAGGATCAGTCTCTTTTTTTAGAGCCTCATGTTCTATTTGTAGTTTAACTATTTTTGAGTGAGCAGTCTGAAGAACTGGAGGTTTGTTCTCCATTGCAATTTTCAAATATGAAGCAGACTCATCAATAAGATCTACAGCCTTATCAGGAAGAAATCTATCAGAAATATATCTCGAACTTAGATTTACAGCAGCGACAATAGCCTCATCGGTTATGTGAACACCATGATAAAGCTCATATTTTTCTTTTAGTCCTCTCAAAATAGTGATGGCGTCATCAATACTTGGCTCATTAACATAAACAGGTTGGAATCTTCTAGTTAAAGCGGGATCTTTTTCAATATGTTTTTGGTATTCTTTCAAAGTCGTTGCACCAATAGCTCGAAGTTCCCCCCTAGCGAGAGCTGGCTTTAACATATTTGATGCATCTAGAGATCCTTCTGCTGATCCAGCCCCAACAATAGTATGAATTTCATCGACAAAAAGAATTATTTTCCCATCAGATCTTTCTATTTCTTTTAGTATGTTCTTCAATCTCTCTTCAAACTCACCTCTGTATTTTGTTCCTGCAATAAGTAATCCTAAATCCAAAGAAACAAGCTCTTTGTCGCGCAATGACTCTGGAACTTCTCCCATAGACATTCTGATAGCTAGACCTTCTACAATAGCTGTTTTTCCAACTCCAGCCTCACCAATAAGAATAGGATTGTTTTTTGTTCGTCGAGAAAGAATTTGAACTATTCGTCCGATTTCGTCATCGCGTCCAATAACAGGGTCTAGTTTATTTAACTGAGCCAGTTTTGTTAAACTTCTTGTGTATTTTGATAGAGCTTTAAACTTTTTTGGACTATCAGTCTCAACTGTTTTTGTTTTTCTGATATCTTCAATAACTCTCAAAACAGTATCTTTATCAATTTTAAATTTCTTTAATAAATCTTTTGCTACACTCGGAACCTCAGTTAAGGCTAGGAAAAGATGTTCTGTTGAAACAAACTCGTCATTCAAAATAGATGTTTGCTTACCTGAGTTCTCTATTGTTTGTGCTAACTCTGGAGTTAGATATATCTGGTATGAAGCAGACAAAGTCTGACCAGGATCACTACCCTCGATACCCTCAAGAAGAGAGTCTGTCATAAGAATTGTATCAACCTCTAATTTTTCTAAAATAGAATTAACCACACTCTCCTCCTGTAGAATAAGAGCTGTTAGAAGATGAAGTGGATTAACGTGATTCTGACCACGTTCAATAGCTAGCTCATGAGCCTTTCGTATTGCTTCCTTTGCTTTAGTTGTAAAGTTATTAAATGGTTGCATAAATATGCTTATTTTGGCCTATTATATTACATTTTTGGCTAAAGTCAATGTAACCTAAATCAGAATTATTGAGCTTTTGAAGCCTCATTTAGAGTAGAAAGTTCCTTCTTCAAAATCGATACTGGGACGAAAACTTTTGACGCATCAGATGATAGTTTAAAACCAATTACATCTCCAGAGAGGTTGAAGGCTGGACTTCCATCTACCAAATCTTTTATAGAAATATCTGTATTAATTCCTGATAGATACTTTATAGTACTTGTTCCAACGCCGGATTCTTTCATATCTAAAGATATTACTCTACCAACAGCAATTGCATTTGTGTCATTACCACCCAAAGCAATAATTGTTTGTCCCAGTTTAGGATCTGAATCTCCCAGAACAGCTGGTGAAAACGGGTAAGATGTTTTATCTGTTACTTTTTCTCCTTGATTAGCTTTAAATAATATAAAATTTGTTTGTTTATCTACTCCCATAGGAATAAGAGGAAATTCTTTACCGTCACTCATTGTAACAGTATAAACATTACCAGCTGGGAGATATTTCCTATCAGCTGCGATAACACCGTCTTTTGTCAGAACCAAACCTATACCGTAAAAACTAACTGTACCAACATTTCCATCTTTTTCTTTTATTCTCACAATACTTTTTAGGTTTTTATTTATTGAATCAACAATCAAATCCTCTTCTTTAACAACAACAGTTGTGACCTCTTTCTGTCCAGATGTTGTAACAGCCGCAGGAGTAACTGTCTCAATAGTTTTTTCTACAATTCTATTTATGTTTCTTGTTACTTCAATAGGAGTCTCTTGCAAAAGAGAAGTTGTCATAATTCCAGTAGCAATAGATGTAACAAAGCTAATAAGTAGAGTCAAAAGAATGATTTGATTTTTATTTAGATCTTCCATTTGTGATTATAATAACATAACTAATTATTATTTGATAACTTTCTTCAACACTTTTATTAAATAATCTATATCTGATTTTTTAGTTCCCCGACCCATAGTAAATCTTAAACTTGATAGGCTACAATTCTCTTTACCTATATTGGATATAACGTAAGAAGATGAATCTTCTTTCAAAGTTCGACAAGAAGAAGAATACGATGCACACACACCATTAACATCCAGAGATATAACAGAGAACTCAGCGTCCAATCCATGGAAACAAATGTTTAAATTATTAGGTAATCTATTTTTGTGAGAGCCATTTAGTGAGGCTTTTGGGAAAATCTCTAAAATATTTTTTATCCCGTAATCACGAATTAATTCTAATCTTTTGCTTTCTCTTTCCCTTTCTGAAGTCACTATCTCGAGAGCTTTTGCTAATCCCACAACATTAGAAATATTTTCTGTACCACTTCGCAGACCCTTCTCCTGACCGCCACCAAAAACTATTGGTTTTATTTTTACATCACCTCTAACATATAGAAATCCAGAACCTCTTGGGCCGTAAATTTTTATTCCATCAACAGTCATCAAATCCACTCCGAGTCTTAAAACATTCATATCCAAATATGATGGTGCCTGACAAGCATCTGTATGGAAATAAGGCAGTATAGTATTTTTACTTTTTCTAAACTCCCTTATAACTTTTGAAATCTCGTTTATAGGTTGTATTGTTCCTATCTCGTTGTTTGCGTACATGACAGAAACTAAAACAGTATTCTCTCTCAAAACTTCTTTAATTGATTTTGGAGAAACTATTCCATCTTCACCAACCGGAACAATAGTTACTTCACCACCCCTATTTTCTATTTCTTTAAAAACTTCCAAAACAGCAGGGTGCTCTATCGTTGTAGTTACAAAATGCTGAGTAAATCCATTTTTTCTATTAGCTTCAAACACTCCCAATATAGCCAGGTTGTTACTCTCTGTTCCCCCACTAGTAAAAACAATATCCTCTTTCTGTGAACTAATTATGTTTGCTATCTTTTTTCTTGCAGAAGACAACTCTTCCTTTGCTAAAATAGACTCAGAATACAGAGCTGATGGGTTAAAATATAGACTTGTCTTTTTTTTATTTATCTCAAACTCCACTTCTTTTAAAATTGGTGTCGTTGATGCATAATCCAAAAAAACTCGTTTTTTAGGCAAAAAATTACTTAAAAATGTCATAACTTTATAATACAGAGTCTTTTGCAAAATACAACAAAATGTAGTATAGTTGCGAAATGATTTTTGATCCATTATATATCACATACGGTCTAATAGCCCTAGTAGTGATACTTGTTGGATGGAATCTGAGACTAGAGATAAAAATCAAAAAACTCCTTATCGGAAAGGATGCGAAATCGTTAGAGGACTCTATTGTAAGTGCAAAAGATAATCTAGAGAAACTTAATACTTTCCAAAAGGAATCTTCTTTGTACTTTAGAAATATTGAAAAGAGACTCAATCGAAGCCTACAGTCAGTAGAAACTATAAGATTTAACCCCTTCAAAGGCACTGGTGATGGAGGTAACCAAAGCTTTTCAACATCTTTTCTTTCAGAAAATGGTGATGGAGTAGTAATATCGAGCCTCTATTCTAGAGACAGAGTTAGCGTATTTTCAAAACCATTGAACAAGTTTGAAAGTAGTTTTGAACTTACAGAAGAAGAAAAAGAAGTCATAAAAAATTCGAAATCTCAACTTTCACAATAAAACTAAAGCTCAGTTTATGAACTTAATCATTTACTACCATGCAAACAACAAAAACAATAGAAGCGAAAGCTACGGTAGAACGATCACCTGTGGTAGCAATAATGGGTCACATAGACCATGGTAAGTCCACTCTCCTTTCATATATAAGAAAAAGTAAAGAACCTCTCAACGAAGCTGGCGGAATCACTCAGCATATTTCTGCATACGAAGTTGAACACGAAACAAAAGAAGGTAAAAAACAAACCATTACTTTTATAGATACACCGGGACACGAGGCTTTTGGTGGTATTAGAAAAAGAGGGGCTTCTGTTGCAGATGTGGCTGTTTTGGTTGTTTCTGCTGAAGATGGAGTAAAACCTCAAACCATAGAAGCTCTAAACTCAATAAAAGACAGTCACACTCCATATGTTGTTGCTATAAATAAAATAGATAAACCAGAAGCAAACATAGATAGAACAAAACAAAGTCTAGCTGAAAATGAAATCTATGTGGAAGGTTGGGGTGGAGATATTCCTGTTGTTGCTTTGTCAGCAAAAACAGGAGAAGGAGTTCCAGAACTTCTAGATATGATAATTCTAGTTGCAGAACTAGAAAATCTAACTGGAGACAGAAACACTCTAGCAGAGGGTATTGTTATAGAGAGCAACAGAGATACAAAAAAAGGTATTACGGCAACTTGTATAATAAAAAATGGATCAATGGAAAAAGGTATGTTTATTGTCAGTGGAGTTGCTATTGCCCCAGTCAGAATAATGGAAAACTATCTTGGAAAACAGATAGACAAAGCTTCTTTCTCTAGCCCAATAAGAATTATCGGCTGGGATGAACTACCTATTGTGGGAAATAGATTCCAAGTTTTTGACGACAGAAACAAAGCAAGGGAAGCTGTTGAAGCAGAAAAAGAAAAAATCGCAAATAAAAAATCTGCAGAAAATAGTCCTGAAAACTTTAGTAATGAAATAATCATAATACCTGTTTTGGTTAAAGCAGATACAGGAAGTAGTCTTGAAGCTGCAATAAATCAAATCAAAAAACTGGGTACTGAAACAGTAAAACCTCAAGTTGTTGCCTCTGGTATTGGAACCATATCAGAAAATGATATTCGACTAGCGAGTGGAACAGAGAAAGCTGTAATCATAGGCTTTAATGTAAAAGTAGACTCCCCTGCAAAAAACCTTGCAGAAAGAAGCGAAATAGAAATAAAGACTTTTGATATTATCTACAAAATGACAGAGTGGTTAGAAGAATTAATAAAAACAAAAACTCCAAAAATAAAAGTAGAAGAAATCACTGGTAGAGCAAAAGTACTAAAAGTATTTAGTAAATTAAAAGATAAACAAATTCTTGGTGGAAGAGTCGAAACAGGAAAAATAACTCTCGGATCACAAGTAAAAATAAAAAGGCGAGATTCTGAAATAGGTGAAGGAAAAGTTAGAGAACTTCAGCAACAAAAAAATGCTACTGAAGAAGTCCGTGAAGGAAGTGAATTTGGAGCGATGATTGTCTCAAATATAGAGATAGCTCCTGGAGACCACATAGAATGCATAATAGTAACAGAACAATAATATGAGCACACGAGATGATAGAATAAAAGAAATATTAAGAGACTTGGGAGCACGTTTTTTGCTTATAAATGGAAATGGTTCATCACTTATTACTGTTACAAATGTAGAATTAACAAGTCGTGGTAAAAATGCTACTATCTTCTTTACAGTCTTTCCAGTTGAATTTGAAAAGACCGCACTTGAGTTCGCAAAGAGAAAACGTAGTGAATTCAAGGAGTTTGTAATGGATAATTCAAAATTAGGTCGTATTCCTCAACTTGATTTTGAAATAGATACAGGAGAAAAAAATAGACAAAAAATTGACTCTCTCCTTGGTCAGCAAATAAAATAAGGCGTAGTGGCCAAGTGGTAAGGCAAAGATCTGCAAAATCTTTATACGGCGGTTCGATTCCGCCCTACGCCTCCCGAAAAAAGCAAAGCTTTTTAGCGGAATTGGGCCAATTTAGGTCATTCAAATAAATATTGCCCGGATGGCGGAACTGGTATACGCGCACGACTTAAAATCGTGTCTCGAAAGGGATGTGGGTTCGATTCCCACTCTGGGCACCAGAAGAAAAACGGAGTTTTTTGAGTGGGAATCGAACAGATTTCCGGTTTACAAATTCAATAGAATTTGTCGGAAATTTGCGTTTTTAATTTTATTGAGTGGCGACGAAATAAAATTAAAAAAGATTACCCCACTCTGGGCACAATAAAACTCCGTAAGGAGTTTTATTGTGCCCAGAGAGTAAAGCTATGTTATAATTTTACGTTTGGAATCGAAGCCCGATTGAGATTTTTTATGATTTTAAGAAACAAAAAATCCAATTAGGGTACTGATCCTGTAAGGATCGAATACCCAAACTTTGTGCACCCACCAGGGATCGAACCTGGGACCTTATCCTTAAGAGGGATCTGCTCTACCAGCTGAGCTATAGGTGCAATTCGTACATATTACCTGATATTTATGGTAATTTCAATATTTTTAAGAATATGTTATAGTTCTCGTGTGATAAATACGGGCAAGTGGCGGAATTGGTATACGCGCTAGTCTTAGGAACTAGTTCCTCACGGATTGGGAGTTCGAGTCTCCCCTTGCCCACAAACAACAAACACCGAAAGGTGTTTTTGTTTTGGGACAAGGAGAAAAGTCTGGGAGACTTTTCGTGGAGACTCGAAGCCTGTTTGAGATATTTTGGGAGTTATGAAATTACGAACAAAAATATCCAAACATGGGTACTGATCCTGTAAGGATCGAGTCTCTAATGAAAATTTTGAGTCGCGGACGAGTCTCCTAAAAATGGAACTCATGTACAGAAACTGTAAGTTTCGAGATTCTCCCCTTGCTAATTATTCCTGACCGAGTCTCCCCTTACCCCCCCACTTGACAGATACCACATAATGTATTACTGTACAACGCAGGAGCACCTATGACACACAACGAGATTGTCACTCTGATGAGGAGCAGTCGCTCTCCAGAGGAGTGGAAAAGCAATGAGGAGAGAGTGAAAGCTCACTTCTCTGGAAGTCTACCCTCTTTCTGGTACGGACTGATCGTTCAGTCCGAGGTGGCCAAGAAAACAAAAGCTTCATGGCCAAAACCACGACCCACACAACCCAAACGGCCGAGCCTGTGCCGCTGACACACCGAGCCGCCGAGTTCCGAGAGGAACCCGGCGCTTTCTTATTTTTTTGAATAAACAAAAACCACTTGTAAAAGTGGTTTTTGTTTATTCAACTACTATATAACTTTCTCACCCCTAATTACTCTGATTAGAATTACTATAATAGCAATCACAAGCAATACATTTATAAAACCTCCTATTGTATGTGCTGTGACAACACCAAGCAACCATAGTATGAGTAATATAACCGCAATTGTGGTTAACATATACTATTGATTAGTATGAAATGTTGAAGGCCAAGTAATACTCTCATTACCTAAACTGTCTCTAACATAAACAATATAATAATATGTTGTATTAGGACTAAGATTAGTTAAAGATGTTGAATGTGAAGACTGTAGATTTGTATCTACTAGAACACTAGACCCGCCAATAGTAACTTTAGTTGTCTGACTACCTTCAATCATTGAAAGTGGTGATGTTCCGTAATAAAGAACTGATGAAGAATTCTCATCTGTATTCCAACTAAGATTGGCCCCAGTATTTGAGACATTTACATTAACTGAATATATAAAAGGAGAAGTATTATCACCATTCATTTGGTTGTTTATAGCAGCCAAAGTTATTGGACCAACACGACCAACAGTGGCTATTCCATTTCTTGCCTGAAAGTTAGAAACTGCTGAAGTAGTTAGAGTTCCGAAATACCCAGTAACTAGACCTTGAGGATAGATTGTTGCATCTTTAGCAAGAAAAGTTTGGAGAAGAGAAACATCTGCTCCAGACATACCTTGCTGTAACTGTCTGGTTAACATTTCAGCAGAAGCTATAACTGGACTACCAGCTAAAACTAGAGAACTTATAATTATACTCGCACCGAAAACATACTGAACAAAACTTTTAATATTTGTCATGATTTTTATATTTAATTTATAAAAGAACTTGGGCAAAACAATTTCTAAGTGCAAACTCTAGATACTTTCCACTGGATACAAATTAAATTGTCCAGTCGACTCTTGGAGATTACGAGTCTGATGTGCACCGTTGTTATTAGATATCCTTGCGACCCATTCATTATACACCCAATATTGACAATATACTACCTATATTGTTTTATGACACACAAATGCAAATAAACCTATTTTCATAAGTTTATTCTAATAACTTATAAAATATTAATGCAATAACTACCCAACCTTATTCTTCACCTCATTTCCTTCAAAAAAGTCTACAATACTTTGAGCAGCTAAAACTGCCATATCATTTCTCGCACTCTCACGTGCAGAGGCTATGTGTGGAGTCAAAACAACATTTTGTAAATCTTTCAATCCATCGGCTAGGTTCGGTTCAAACTCAAAAACATCAAGTCCTGCTCCGGCAATAGTTTTATTTTTCAAAGCCTCAACTAGAGCAACCTCATCAACAACAGGCCCGCGAGAAGTGTTAATCAAAAATGCTGTCGGCTTCATTATTTTCAAATGACTTTCGTTTATCAGATGATGTGTAGAATCCATAAGCGGGACGTGGAGACTGACGATATCTGCAGCTTTTAGTAATTCATTTACATCACTATAAAAAACAGCTCCGCAATCACTCTCTATTTTCTCATTTTTTGCAACATCATTATAAATAACATTTACACCAAATCCCTTTAAAATATGAGCTACTCTACCGCCGATATTTCCAACACCAATCAAACCTATAGTTTTTCCGGACAGATCAGTTCCCACAAAGTTATATGGAGTCCAACCCTTGAATTTTCCCTCTCTCATAAACAAATCACCCTCAACTAGTCTGGTCGTAAGAGCCAACATAAGCGCAACTGTATGTTCTGCTACAGCCAAAGCCGAAACTCCTGGCGTATTTGTAACAACAACTCCTCTCTTTTTTGCTTCTTCAACATCTATATTATTAAAACCTGTAGCATAGTTAGCTACTATTTTTATATTTGGTGAAGCATCAAAAACACTAGAATCTATTTTATCAGTAAGAAGCGAAACTAGACCAACATATTCGGAACTTTTAAGTCTTTCTAGTAACTCTTCATGACTTGGAGCGTGTTCGTCAGGATAAATATCTAACTCAAAACCTTTCTCCTCCAACATTTTTATACCAACTTCTGGAATTTTTCTAGTTAAAAATATTTTATTCATTTTATTTTCATTTAATTTTATTGGTTTTTTAACGATCGAATTTCTTTATTTATCATATAACCCTCATTATCTAAATCATAAATAACGATATCACTAAAAAGCATTTCTACATTTGAAATGTCTTCATCTTTAATTTTTTCTATATATTTCATCAGTGCACGAATAGTGTTTCCATGAGAAACAATCAAAATATTTTTTCCACTATTTATCAATGGAACAATTACTTCAACAAAAAAAGGTACAGCTCTCTCGTAAACCATTTTTAAACTCTCACCATTTGGAACTGGCACATCCCAACCACGGCGAATTTTATTAAATTCGTCCTCACCTATCTCTGTTTCCATATCCCATTTATTTTTTCCAGTATAGTCTCCATAGTCACGCTCATTTAGAGCTGAAACATGCTCTGTTGGCAAAACAGAATCAGCCATACAAACACTCAATATAGATGAGAGAGTTTCTATTGATCTGACCTGCATAGAAGCAAAAGCTTTATCAAAACAAATATCTTTAACTAACTCACCCAACTCTTTTGATTTTGCAAAGCCATCTTCAGTTAAATGAACATCGCGACTACCAGTCCATTGTCCCAACTTGTTCCACTCTGATTCTTGATGACGAACTATTACTAGTTTACCTTTTTTAACAATTTCATTTTCCATTTTATTTCAATAAATTAACTTCTGATTTCATATGATTTTCTGATTCAGAAACTATCTTTTCCATAACAGAAACTACTTCGAGAGGATGTTTCCCTATTGCAGTTTCTTCTGAAAGCATAACAGCATCAGCACCTTGTGTTATAGCGAACGATACATCTGTAACTTCAGCCCGAGTTGGCTCAATGTTTTCTGTCATACTCAAAAGCATCTGTGTCGCCACTATAACAGGCTTACTAACTAGTTTACATTTTTTTATTATTTCAGATTCAATAAAAGGTATTTCTTCAATCCTAAACTCATTTCCTAAATCACCTCTAGCTATCATGATGGCATCAGAGACTTTTATTATTTCATCAATATTATCTACAGCACTTTTTCTTTCTATTTTTGATACAACTCTTTGTTCGCCTCCACAGCTTTTTATAAAATCTTTACAAACAACAACATCATTTGCAGAACCCACAAAAGAGAGAGCAATAAAATCAATATTTTTATCAATCGAAAATTTTATTATTTCTTTATCATTATCAGTTATGGCGGAGTCAAAGTTTTTATCATAAGTATGAGAGTTTCCGTTTTGGACACGAGGACCAGGCAAATCAGCCATTATTAAAATTTTTCTATTTAAATTTTCTTCAGTTTCTCTAATAACATTTATAACTCTATTTTTCTCATCAAAATCTCCCCAAGAAAAATTGAGTCTTGCAATATCCAAGCCAGAAGTGACCATTGATTTGAATATTTCTGGATCTTCAGAAGAACCGTTAATAGTAGCTATAATTTGAGCCCGAGAATTCATCTTTTTATTATACAACAGTAAGAACTTAAAGCTATGTAAAAGTAATAAAAAATATAAAAAATATCCTTGTTTTTGGCTGTTTTTTGTTGTATAAAAAACTTGACTTTTCTATTTTTATGTGATAGAATTATAAGCAGATGAGGATAGGCATCCTGCCGACCTCTCAGAACATTGACATCTGCATGAAAGGAAAAAGAAAATGTCTGGACTAACGATGCTGTCGCTCGTCTTGACGGCACTGTTTCTCCTCTTCGCATTCTACCAGTCGAGGCCGAGCAAAACAGCCAAACCTGAAGAAGGACAAGAGAAGAAGTCGTCAAACGAACGACACAACCTTTGGTATCACCTGGGGTTCGTCGATGACACACCGAACCTGATTCGTCAGGTCGTCGCTGGAAGCGCAAAAAGCGGCCGGCCGATCAGGTACTTTGGGAACCTGCACGACGGGGTTATTGATGAGGCCACTGGCATCATTACATCCAACCCTAACCCACCCCTCCTTTCGGAGGGTTGGTTCCTGAATTTGATCAGGAAACACTTCGGCAAACGCTGGTGTCGCATTCCGATCATCCAGCATGTGAAGCCTTTGACGATTGACCGGGTGGTCAGCAAGGACACCAAGTCAACTGTCAACGAACTCTCCGATGAACTTGACGCCTCAACAGTCGTCAAGGAAGGTCTCTACCGACTGATTCTTCGCCCAACCCTTCACAAGGATGTTGACGCGAAGAACAACATCCGGTTTAGCGTAATCAGTTACGCTGTTCTGGAAGTGTTCGACGCCAAACCGGCGTTCAACATCTACCCGGACAGCTACTTGATCACTGTCAGCAAACTGATCTCTGCTTATCTTTCGAAGAATACCTTCAAACTTTCGTACGATGAGTACAAAGAGCGAGGGAACTCCTTCGAAAAAGAGCAGATCGATGAGTTGAACGGCGTGCTTCTCAGTCTGGGAATTCGGTGCAAGGAACTTCGTATGGGCGACCCTGAACTCAACAAGAGTGTTCAGGAAAGCCTTGAAAAAGAAGCCAAGGCTGAACAAGAAGCCAAGGCTCAGAAACGAAAGGGTCAGGGCCAAAAAGACTACGATACTCTCGTGTCCGAAGGCCAGTCCCAAGCAATCAGGAATCTGGCTGCCGCCAAGGCATCCAGGTTCTCTGAACTCATCAACCTCTACAAGAACGAAGGCTTGACTGGGTCTGAAGCAGTGGACAGAGCAAATGCAATGATCTCAGCCGAGTTCAACGCAGATGCTGTTCGACAGCTTCAAGGAACCTACGTCGCTTCAGGTAACGGCGTTCAACTTGCCGTTATGGAGAGAAGACCAAGTGCAACTACAAGTTCGACTACCGAAGCTGCAGCTCAAGCAGCGCCTACTGGCAGTCAGTCAGTGGGCCAGGCCTCGGCTCAACCAGCTCAACCTGTGGCTCAAAAGCCTATGGCTCCGAGCACAACCCAGGCTGGTCAGACTCCGCATCAGAATCAAGGCAGGGGTCACAAAGACAAGGGCCGCCGCAACAAGAAATAAACGGTCCAACACCATCGTTGCGGTCATTGCGATCATCACGCTGATTATCGCGAAGATCGCAACTAGCGTCTTCCACTTTCTGTCGGAGATTGGTCTTTGGTTCAAAGCGGAAGCTATGAACTACTATCAAACTCCCAGTGGTGGACTGATTAGCAAGGTAATACTGGTGGTTCTCCCGGTTGCATCATTTGCGCTTGCGTACGTGATGTATCGGAGGAACCATCCAACTTCTCCGAGGTTCAAATATCGTAGTAGCCGAAGTTCGAAAGACTTCGCCGCTGCTGTGATGATGCCGTTTGGCCTGGCCATCGGCGTCGGAATCCTCTGGGGAGTTGTGTACTTCCTGGCTTGGGGGCCTGGAATTCTGCACTACTTCTCTTTCCCTATCTGGGGAAAAGCGGAAGCTAGGATGAGCACTCCAACCAACAGTGGCTTCGTCGACAAAAACGAAGTCCACCGTCGGACGGGAGAGTTCTGGTATTCCAACTTGCCACCGACCGAGGCCAAGGAGATGCTCGACATCGCCACGGAAGAGTCACATTTCCAGCAATTCAACACTGATGGGAGTGTCTTCACCGGCGTGGACGACCCAGCCGACACGGGCGTGATGCAAATCAACGTCCGTGAGAACCAGAAAGACCTGATAGCGTGGGGGCTCAACGTCAACACTCTCGAAGGAAATCTGGAAGCGGCCAAAAGGCTTCGTCAGAAATACGGCACGAAGCCTTGGCAACGGACGGTGGATAAAATCAAAAACCGTCCGTCGCAGATAATCACCATCAAGGTGCCAAAGGAAGGTCGCAGTGAAAGGTTTACCCCCGACGGCAGATTCTGCCAGGGTCAAACCGATCTTCCAGTCACCGTATGGGACGACAAAGGTAGGAGCCACCCAATGACTCCGACCAGCGTTCCAACTGTTCCGTCGTTGTGGTATGAGTACTCCACTCCAAGTGGAGGCTCACTCCCAACGATCACCATTTCATGCAGGTAACGCAAAGCGCGGAGACCCTTCGGGGCCCTCCGCGCTTTTTTCATATCTGAATTTTGTGTTGTTATAGTTTTAGAAAATTCGTTGCACCTGAAGAATTTATATCAGAAGATGTTATACCGAATGTTCCCATAACAAAACGTATAATCCCAAAAACAGAAAACATAATAACCATACCTGCGATCCCCCACATTATTGCACTTCTTGACTCTCCTCTAGTTTTATCAGCAGAATTTAAATCTTGATTTAGGAAATTGAATACTCCGTAAACAAAATACAAAAACGATACCGCAAACATTAGTAACAAAAGTGGATTGATAATCAAATCAATTACTTTGTTTAGGAAAGGTACAATAGATAATGATGAGGACATAATTTGTCCGAAAAATTAAAGACCTAGAACCTGTGGAGGTTGAATAGCTCCATTGTTAGTTACTCCCAAGTTTGTTTGCAACCAGTAAACTAGACCGTAGATAGAAAGCATCACTGCAATAGCAACAACACCCCAAATCATCTGATTTCGGCCAGCTTCCTGTGCCTTTGGATCTCCTGCAGCTCGTAGAAATACAACAAGTCCCCAGAAGAAGTAAATGATAGCTAAGGCGAACATTATTGGAATAATTCTTCCTATAATTTGTCCAAAATCCTGAACTAGAGCAGAAAGGTTACCCAATGTCTGAGCAAAAGTTAGAACTGGAGCCAAAGCTAAAGCTGAATAAATAATTTTCTTCATTTTTTTAAATTAACTATTAAATAACTAATGTAATAATTGTAGTACAAAATCAATAAAAAACAAGTATATTGTGGATAAAGAAAATATTAATTTCCAAATGTTGGTAAAGTATAACCACCTTGTTGTGGTGTATACAAACCAGAAGAACTACTAGTTCCATTTGGTGAGATACCGATTAGATTACCTATAGCCATTAAGATTCCATAAATTGAAAACATCACAAATAACGCAATAACTCCCCAAAGCATTTTTTTCTTTCCATCTTCTCGTGTTTTATCACTAGCCGCATCATTTAGAATAAACTGCGCTCCACCCCAAAAGAAAAAAGCCATTGCAAGACCAAACACAATTCTAATTCCAAAATTAATAAGTCCACCAAAATCCACAAGTAATGTTCTGAGACTGTCTAGAGCAGCAAAAGAGACAACCGGTAAAACCAGAGCCAAAGATGATGCTAAATAAATCCTTTTGTTTAATTTCATATTCATATTATTTTAATAATTATGGTGCCGGAACCCCACTTGGTAAATTAAAAGTACTTGTATTCTGACCACTGTTTGTTGAAGTTGGTATAAGTGGAATAGTTGATGAATCCCCTATCTCCAAATCTCGAGCTATCAATCCTATGATAGCTCTTACAGAAATAAGAACAAACAGCACAACAACCCCCCATATCATATAATTTTTACCCTTCTGCACATCTGCTGGACTACCAGAGTTTAGAATAAACCTCGATAGACCCCAGAAAAATGCTAAGAAACTTAAAGCAAAAAGTATCGGAATAATAAGAGAGATAACATTTATTATATGGTAGATACTACAACCAAAATCAACACCTATTAAAGAAAAACTACTAGTGTCGCAAGCTGTTACTCCAGAAGTAAACTGAGAAAAAACAAAAGTTGGAAACATTAGCACTATCAGAATGAGAAACTTTAAATGTTTTTTTGTATTCATATTTTTATCTAGTTCATAAGAGCTCTGACTGTATTTTCGACAACAACTGAAATAGCAGCCGCTCCCAGAAGTATACCTGCACCAATAAGTGACCATAAAAGGTTTTTCTTTGCGTCATCAATTTTCTTTGGGTTACCTTGAGCAAGAACAAACTGAAAACCTGCCCAGACAATCCAAACCACAACAGCAACAGCAGCTATTGGCATAACTATATTTGACAATATAACTCTAATCAAAGCCATAAGGTCATTACCTCCATTAAAAGGATTATCGATTTTCGCACCTATCTGTGTTGAACCTGGAGTTGGTGATTGTGTTGTTGATGGAGCTGGCATTGTTTGAGCCAACAAAATTACCGGGGCAAGCATCACAAGAAAACCCATAACAGAAAATATTTTTTTTATTTTATTCATAAATTTTTATTAACCTAATGGTACCAAATTTTTAACATTGTTATTCAATAAACTATTTGTAATCAGTGTAACTATGAGCCAAGCTGCTAACATAAAAAATATTCCCCAAGCAACCTTAACAAGCCTACCGTTTGCCCTTGCTCTAGCCCCCGGATTACCTCCAGATGTCATATACTCAAAACCAACATATGCAATTATTACAACAGTAAAAGCTAGGGCAAGAGGAATAGCTATTCCAAAAAATTTCTTAACCGCATATATCAAATCATTAAAACCACAATCCCCATAGATAGTGGTGCCGTTAGGACCAGGCCTACTACATTCATATGTTATACCAGTACTCTGACCACCTCCAGTTGTGTCTGTACTTCCACCTGGAGGAACCATTACTTGTGAATATGAAAAAACAGGTAGAGAAATAAATAAAGCTATCAAAAAGAATTTTAATATTTCTGATTTTATTTTATTTTTCATATTATTTTAATTGAGCATTTAACTCCAAATTAACTCTATTGAGTGCCTCTGGTATACTAGTTTTTCCACCAGTTATAGATTCTATCATATCCCTAAACAAGTTTGAGCTTTGTGTTGGTTCTGGATCAATCCATGAGTGTGAAATCAAAGCTGAGTTATAAAATACAGTTCTGTAGGCATCTGTTGGCGCATCTGCTAACAAATCTCTTCTTACTGGAGGAAGATTAACTACAGTTTCAAGTGCTTTTATAGATGCTGGCTCTACCAAAGATACAGCTAGAGTGTATGCGCCAGCAATTTTTTGAGATTGTTTAACAATAGAGAGCGAATACATATGTCCAAATACAGATTTTTTTGGAGCATTTCTTATTTGAGGAACATAAGTTACATCAAAATTTAAGTTTGAATTTTTTTGTTGTATAGGGAATATTTCTGAAGCAAATCCAATATATGTTGCAAGATTTCCAGCTAAAAACATATTTAATGAGTTTGGTAATGATCTGTTCCATGTATAAGCAGGAGAAGTTGGATTTGAAAACTGAGTATAGAAACTGACTGCTGACTGACTAGGTGCTATAGGATAGTTAAATACAGCATTTAAAACAGATACTACATTGCTGTTTTGTCTTGTTGTAATAGGAGTACCAGCCTGAATCAATATCATTGATAGAATCTCTTTTGCATTTACTATATTTCTCCACTCTCCCAATGCAACAGTAGCTTGTAAAATGTTCGCATTGTTATCACGTTTAGTCATTTTATTTATAAGATCATATATCTCATCCCAATATTTTGGAGGTTGAGGAATGACATTGTTTGAAAACATATCTCTATTCCAATACATAACAAGAGGATCAACAATAAAAGGCAGTGAGGTGACACCATCTGGAGCTAGAAACATTTCCCCTTCCTCTATGAAAGTATCTTTAAATGTTCTAGCTGAATAGTTTTTATATGGAATAGTAAAAATTTTATTTCTATTCTGATAAACCCAATCATCTCTCAATATCACAAGATCAGGTCCCTTTCCGTCAGCAAGAGCCTCAACAAAGCTTTGTTGAAAATCTACAGAATCCTTTTTAACATAAGTAACTTTTATTAGTTTATTACTTGCAACAGAAGAAGCTTTATAGGCGGCATTAAAAGCATTATCACTTATTGTTCCCCAAACCAACAAATCAGCTTGAGCTGATGAAGATGACCCTTTCGACATAGCAAACAAGAAAAGCCCGACCACTATTGAAACAGAAAAGATTGCTAAAACTGCAAGTTGAAATTTACTTAGATTATTCATATCTGTTACATTTTCTTAAAAATAAAACCATAATGATGGCTACCAGCTGAAACTTCTCTATCCATATGAAAACCAGCCTTTTCAAACAGAGTCTGTGCTTTATCTTTTTTTATGACCGATTTTGGAGTTGGACCTATTCCACCAAAAGAATCTGCCCAATCAACAACTAAAACTCTTCCGCCTGGTTTCAAAACCCTCTTCAATTCCTTAATCATCCCATCTTTATCATCTAATTGAAATAAAATATTTCCAAGAAAAACTAAATCAATTGAAGAATCACGAAGTTTGGTGCCGTTTGGTTTCTCTATATCACCCCAAATAACCTCAACATTGTATAAACCCTCACGTGTAGCGTGGTTTTTGAGTTTTGTAAGTAAGTCCTTATTTACATCTATAGAATAAACACGGCCAGTAGACATCAAAGCTTTTGCAGCCGCCAGAGTGTAATGACCTGACCCACTACCAAAATCAGCAACCTCCATCCCTGCTTGTATTCCACAACTTTCAACATTTTTTACTGGATCAGAGAACATAGTTTTTGTTAACTATATTGTAATACGAAAAAATATTATAAGTAAGTAGGTTATGAACATAGAATTTGTCGAACCAAAAACTTTTTATAGGGGTTAGGGGTAGGGTCTGGCATATCAAAAGTTTTTGTGAGTAAAAATTCTATGTTTACAAACAAATCAATGAAGCAATACTATCTCCGTCGCGCAACTTCATGATGCGAACTCCCTGAGTCTGTCGTCCTAACACTGGAATCTCCTTTGCATCCACTCTTATCACTTGAGACTTCTTTGAAATAGCCACTATCTCTCCCTCACCTTCGGCAAAAACTTTTGCTGAAATAAGATTTCCTGTTTTTGGAGTAACATTTGCTGTTTTGATACCACTTCCACCTCTGTTTTGTATCTTATACTCATCTATATCTGTACACTTTCCATATCCATTTGCAGAAATAACCATCAAACTACCATTATTCATTGAGTTTGGAACTGTTTCAGCGGAAATAACAACATCACCTTTACCTAGTTTTATTGCTCTAACACCCATAGCTGTTCTTCCCATCTCTCTTATATCTGCCTCTTTAAAATGAATTGACTGACCTTTTTGTGTAACAACTATAACTGTGTCTTTACTATGAGTGAATGAAGCAGAGACTAGTTCGTCTTTATCTTCTAGCTTGATAGCGATAATTCCTGAAATACGCACATCGTGGAATGATGCTGTTGCTACTTTCTTTGCGACTCCCTGCTTTGTAACCATCATCAGAGAACTTGTCTCTTTCTTAACTTCTTTTGGCATTGGTAGAACAGATGTAACACTCTCACCCTCACCTAGAGGCAAGAAGTTCATTATAGACTTACCTTTTGTTGCTCTTCGCCCTTCTGGAATATCATACATTTTTGTTTGATATGCTTTTCCTTTGTTTGTGAAAAATAGTAGGTCGGAGTGAGTAGATGCGATAAGAAGCATTGTCACAAAATCCTCTTCTTTTGTATCCAAATCAACAACTCCAACCCCTCCTCGTTTTTGTTTTCGAAATTCATCTGGATTTGTTCTTTTTATGTATCCACCAGCAGTTAGAACTAAAGCGTTTTCCTCATCAGGAATTAAATCCTCAACTGACAAAACTTGAGCTCCGCCTTTTATAATACGAGTTCTTCTTTCATCACCATATTTCTCTTTTATTTCTTTACTTTCGTCTTTTATTATTCCCAAAATCTTTTTTGGTGATGCAAGAATCGCCTTACACTCTTCAATAAATAGTTGAACTGCTTTTAATTCATCCTCGATTTTCTTTCTTTCAAGACCAGCGAGTCTAGAAAGTTTCATTTCCAAAATAGCAGAAGCTTGGATTGCTGAAAACTTAAATTCTGACATCAAACGCTTATGTGCTTCAGTAGTGTCCTTTGAGCTTCTAATAAGTTTTATAATCTGCTCTATGTGATCAAGAGCTTTTTTAAGACCGAGTAAAATATGCTCTCTCTCAAGAGCCTTTTTCAAGTCATATTCTGTTCTGCGTCTTATAACAGTAACTCGGTGAGAGATAAAATTCTCCAAAATCCCTTTTAGAGAAAGTGTTTCTGGTACTCCGTTTACCAAAGCAAGCATATTGTAATGGAAAGTATCCTCTAGTTGAGTATGTTTATACAAATAATTCAAAACTGTTTGAGGATGCGCTGTTCCTTTGAGCTCAATAACAATTCTAATATCTTTTGCTGACTCATCTCTAATATCTTTTATACCCTCTACTTTTTTCTCTCTATGTAAATCTACAATTTTCAAAATAAGATCTGATTTATTAACACGAAAAGGAATAGAAGTGATAACAATCTGGAACTGACCAGACTTTGTTTCAACTATCTCAGCGTTACCACGAACAACAACACCACCTTTTCCACTAGCATATGCATGAGCAATGTCTTTTTGATTGAAAGCAATACCTCCAATTGGAAAATCTGGTCCTTTTACAAACTCTAGTAAATCTTCAGTTGTAGCATCTTTATTATCGGCAAGATGAATTACAGCATCCATTACCTCTCCCAAGTTATGCGGAGGAATGTTTGTTGCCATTCCAACAGCAATACCAAGTGTTCCGTTCAAAAGTAAGTTTGGAACTCTAGTTGGCAAAACCTTTGGCTCCTTCTTTGTTCCATCGTAGTTTGGAATAAAATCAACAGTTTCTTTTTCAATATCCTTCAAAAGTTCAGCAGCCAAACGAGACATTTTTGACTCTGTATATCTGTATGCAGCGGCGTTATCTCCATCAATAGAACCGAAGTTACCTTGTCCAACTATGAGTGGATATCGCATAACGAAGTCCTGAGCCATTTTCACCATTGAGTCATAAACAGCAACATCGCCATGAGGGTGGTAGTTTCCAATAACGTCTCCAACAACAGTAGCGGATTTTCTTGTTTTACCAGAAAAAGTAAGATTATTCTCACCCATTGAGAACAAAATTCTTCTGTGTACAGGTTTCAAACCATCACGAACATCAGGAAGAGCACGGTCAGTAATAACTGACATAGCATAATCAATAAAAGAAGTTTTCATCTCATCAGTGATTTCCTGTGAGATCACATTTATATGAGGTAATGCTGCTACCGGTTCATCTCCATTACTGTCAGACTTGAGTTTTTTTGCCATAGAATTATGAAATTTATCCCACTATTATATCATATTGAGGCCAGAATTCCAACCTACAAATCAGAGCTAATGTCCTCTGTTGTGTTTGATTCTGGCTCTGAAATAGGAGAAGGGGCAGTATCATTCGATACATAGTAAGTGCTTGTACCAATAGAATAGACTGATTCTTTTAAATTATTTATTTGATTCTTAATTCCAAAAATACCCTCTTTTATATTCTCAAAAAAACTAGTAGTCGGACTTGCTTCAACCGAAGCTGCTGTTTGTTTTTGTTTTTCTCTAAACCTAAAATCTGGATATATAACTGAAAGCCAAACTGCAAATATAGTTCCAACTAAAACAAAAGAAGTTAGAAAAGCTATTTTCTTTTTAGAACTTTCTGATTTTTGTCTGAGTCTTTCAATAAAATCAAACATTTTTATTAAATAGCTTCAAGAATAACGATCTCACCTTCTTTACCCTCAACATCTTTTCTTTTTATGGTTAATTTATCTATAGGTTTTACTCCCTCTTCTCCAGATTCTTTCAAAAACTTTTTAAGAGCATCTTTTTCGCCAACATCTCCAAAGTGGCTAGGTATTATGATTTTTGGTTCAAACTGTACAGCTAGTTTGTGAGCAGTGGCTGAATCTAGAACATTATCTCCTCCAATAGGAACAAACAAAATATCAACTGACTCTAAACCTTCTTTTGCTTCAGAAGAAAGCTTTTCATCAGAAAGAGCACCGAGAAAACCGAGATTAATCCCTTCAAGTGAAACTGTATATACAGTATTTATATGCTCTTTACCTCCGTATGTAGAACCAGACAAAAAACCCTTTATGAAAACACCCTGAACTTCGTACTCGCCAGGACCTTGGATAACAAAGGACTCTTTTTCTCCACGAGAAGTCTGCTCAACTCCGTTGTGCTCAGGTGAGTTTATAGAGACCAAAGTTATATCGCTTCCGAACTTTGTTGATTTAAGTTTTGAATCTTTTGAAATAGGATTTACAGCAATAGTTGTATCTCCGAATGAAACTTTGAAAAAATCTGCTCCGTGGTATGTGATTATCATACCCACAGTGTAGCAAAAAACCTATACATTTCAAATGTATTGCAAAATGGGCATTTTTGGGTATACTTACTCTCTGTATATTAATAGCCGCAATAGGACTTAACCTCGACCCATCCGGACACAGTAGTTAGGGATTGAAAAGCCTGGAGCACATATACTAAAATGGCAAAAGCACAAGTTATTGAGGAGGAAATAATGGAGGAGGCTGAAGTAAGTAAAAAGACTAGCACTATGGACAAAGTCCTAGATGCATCATCAAATCCCCCATCTATCGACGACGTAGTCGAAGGTAAAGTTATAGGTATAGAGAAATCAGCAGTTTATATAGATATACCACCTTTTGGAACTGGTATTATTTTTGGACGTGAGTATATAAATGCACGAGACATTATAAAGAAAATTAACGTCGGAGACTCTGTTGCAGGTAAGGTTGTTAGTATTTCTAACAAAGACGGTTACATAGAGATATCTCTAAAGGAAGCTAGACAAGCTCTAATCTGGTCAGAAGCAGAGGATGCTATCAGAGACAAGAAAATCTTTGAACTTCCTGTACAGGAAGCAAACAAAGGAGGACTTATCCTTTCATGGCAAGGTATTTCTGGATTCCTTCCAGCTTCACAGCTTAAAACAGAGCACTATCCACGAGTTTCAGACGGAGACAAAGATAGAATTCTAGAAGAGCTAAAGAAACTAGTTGGTCAGAAAATCTCTGTTGCTATAATAGGCGCTTCTCCAAAAGAAGGTAAACTTATCTTCTCAGAGAAGAACCCTGAACAGAAAAACAAAGACTACATAATCGGTAAATACCAGCTTAACGACGAAGTTATGGGTGAAGTTACAGGAATGGTAGACTTTGGTGTATTCGTAAAGCTTGAGGAAGGTCTAGAAGGTTTAGTACACATTTCAGAGATAGACTGGGCACTAGTTGAAAACCCAAAACTTCTATTCCATATCGGAGAGAAAATCAAAGTAAAAATTATTGAAATCAAGGACGGAAAGATATCTCTATCTATCAAGGCTTTGAAGGAAAATCCTTGGAAAGACGCAGAAAAGAAATACAAAAAGGATGACGTTGTTGAGGGTGTTGTTATTAAATTCAACAAACATGGAGCTCTTGCTTCTATTGAAGAAGGTATAGCAGGACTCGTTCACATATCAGAGTTTGGATCAGATGAGAAACTTCATGATGCACTAGAACTTGGGAAAAACTACAAGTTCAAAATAACAATGTTTGATGCAAAGGAACAAAAAATGACACTTTCATTTGTTGATCCTAATAAAAAAGCTGAGTAATTAAAAAATATTCAGATAGCAGATAGGGCGGCCCGTGAGGACCGCCCTTTTTGTGTTAATCGAGTGAGGAATCAATCGTTTTCGCGTTCGAACTCGTCGTCCTTATGATCCTTCCGACGCTTTTTCTCGACCGACAGTTTCTTTCGCTCGAGGATCTGGACGAGTTGTTCCGCCATCTCCTTGTGGTGTGATGGCAAACGACTCGGCCAACTCTCAAGCCTAGAATGTACGAGAGCGATGAGCTCGTCGTGACCGGTCCGAATATCGAGCCTCATCATGAACCTCATGAAGTGGAATTCGATACCCGTATCGATAGAAGCCGTTCGCATCTCCTTGATGAACGCCTCCGAAATCGAAAGCTCCTCGTCATCCTCAGACACTCGCTGCGCCATATGTACTCCTTCAGTCTGCCAGAGTAACACTTTAATCGATTTAGTCAATTTCTAATTAAATCCTGTCATTGCTTTCTCCAAACCGTCAGATACAAAAACTTCTAGAGCTTCATTCACACCCTTTGAAAGCTTCTTCAGCTCCTTTATTTCTTCGTCTTTAAACTTTCCAAGTATTACTTTTGTTACAGCATCCTCACCTTTTGGTTTCTTTATCTTTCCGCTTGGTGTTGTAGGAGAAATCCCCACTCGAACGCGAGCGAACTTTTCTGTTTTTATGCTTTTTATTATCGACTCAAGTCCCCTATGCCCTCCAGATGATTTATTAAAGGAGATTTTTGAAACTCCGAAAGGTAAATCAAGATCATCATATATCACCATCATTTTTTCTGCAGATTTTACACTAGTAACAAGAGGCTTCACTGATTTTCCAGAATTGTTCATAAAAGTTTCTGGCAGAACTAAAGTAACAGGAGTTTTACCTACTTTTACTTTTGCTACAGTTGCATTTAGTTTTTTATCTAGTTTCCATTCTGCATCCAAAGACTTTCCAAACAATTCAACAAGCATCCTACCTGTGTTATGCCTTGTTTCCTTGTATTCATCTCCAGGATTACCTAGACCAACTATTATATATGCCATACTGACTATACTACCACAACAAATAATCTCGTCGACTCATGATTTTTTTGGAACATCGCGGAGCGCGTGAAGACGTGAGCGCGAAGAAAATTTTCAGCAGAAAATTATTCTGTTTCCAAAAAAGTTATGAGGAAAAAGAGATTATGAAATTAATTTGTGTCAAACCATATTTGGCTGTATAATGCAGCCATGAATCCGGAAAAAGCTCCTATAGAAGCCATAAATACGCCAGAAAATGAACCTAGCTGGTGGAGTAAAGAGGGTCTAAAATCTCTCGGAAAAGATGTTGGAGTATTTGCTTTTGTAGCTCTCTTTATAATACTTCCATTTAGAATATATGTAGCAGAGCCATATCTTGTAGATGGTCGTTCAATGGACCCAACTTTTTCTACAGGTGACTATCTTATTGTAGACAAACTATCAGAAATAAAAAGAAATGATGTGGTTGTTTTTAAAGCAGTTAACGCAAACCAACCAAACAAAAGTTTTATAAAAAGAATTATTGGTCTTCCAGGAGAAACCGTAATTGTAAAAGATAATACCGTAAAAATAATCAACTCTGAGAATCCAGATGGATTCACATTGGATCAATCTTATATAACTCACAAATCTACAGGTAGTTACCAAAAAACTCTAGCTGGTGATGAATATTTTGTTATGGGAGACAATAGAGCCGAGAGTTATGACTCTCGTTATTGGGGGGCTCTTAATAGAGTATATATCACTGGTAAACCCATAGTCAGACTGTTTGGTATAAAAACATATGGACCAATGCCGGTTCCATTGTTAAATAAGTTTGATATTCTACCAGGAAAAGAAACTGAGTAATTAACAAAAATCACTATGGCCAAAAAAGAAGCAGTAAAGGAAAACTCTCATCTAGAAATCATTTGTGACAAAGTTGGAGAAATAGCTATTAACTATGGTTTTAATGTTATAAAAGCTCCAAACATAACAAGTGATGACTTGCACAAATCAAAACAGTTCAAAGAATTTGATCATTACAATGATGTAGAAGAAAAAGTTGCTCTAACAAGATGGTATATGGATAAAAGAATGGACCTAGAAGCTCAGCCACTTGCCATTCACTACAAAAAGCCTCTTTCAGGAGGTCCTAACAAAAAGAAAACTAATGTTGAAACATATGGTTTTGAGATTATGGGAAGTAACAGATCAACTAGTGAATCCTTGATATTAAAATGCGTAATTGCTGTATTAGAAGAGCTAGGATACAAGGATCTTTTTGTTGATATAAACAGTATTGGAGATCGTGAATCAATAGCTAGATTTGAAAGAGAAATAAATTCTTATTTCAGAAAACACGCCCATACCCTACCATCAAAAATAAAACTAGACTTTAAGAAAAACCACTACGAAATACTGAAAAATAATCCTGAAGAAGCTAAGGAATTTTTGAAAAATGCCCCACAAACAGTTGGCTCTCTATCTGATGTTGCAAGACTACACCTAAAAGAAGTTCTGGAAAGTGTTGAGGCTTTTAATGTTGCATATAAAATAAAACCGAATCTAGTTTCAAATAAACACTATGCCTCATATACTATTTTCGAAATAAGACAAATATCAGATAAAAAAGATGAGGATGGCGAACTTCTAGCTTATGGTTACAGATACAACCATCTAGCAAAAAAACTTGGTGGTAAAAGAGAGATTCCTTCTATTGGAGCAACTATAATAGCAAAGAAGAATCACTCTTTAGCAAAAAAGGTTATAATAAAAAATATAAAAAAACCAAAATTCTACCTAGTTCAACTTGGTAATACAGCAAAACTTAAGGCTTTAAATGTTGTTGAATTACTGCGAAAAAATAAGATCCCCGTATATCACTCTATAACAAAAGACAAGATAACAGGCCAACTAAACGGCGCTGAATATATGAAATCCACCCATGTGCTTATTATGGGCCAAAAAGAGGCCATAGAGAACAGTATGGTGGTTAGAAACATCCTAAACAGAGAACAAGAAACTGTCCCTATAGCCAACCTCGTAGAATTCCTAAAAAACCTAGATAAAAGCAAAAAATAGAGCCTAAGTCTTGAATTTTATAGACGATTATGTTAGAGTAACCCCCATATGATAAACGCAGAAGTAGTAAGAACAGGCAGTGAAAATAACCTAAACCTTATCCGACGATTTACCAAAAAAGTCCAAGGTTCTGGTGTTTTACCTCGTGTTCGAAGTATTCGATACGCAACTAGAAAGCAGTCTGAATATGTAAAACAAAAGAAAACTCTTAAAGTTCTAAAGAGAAGAGAGGAGGTGTCTGAAATGATTAAGATGGGAAAAATGAACGAATTCACAGGACGAGGAAAAAAGTAAAATGAATTCTGAGACATTCACAATAACAAACAAGACTAAAGGTGCGCTCCCAAGCGTGCCTTTTGCAAAAATAAAAGATATTGCAATGGGTAAGGGTTATTCCCTATCTCTAGTTTTTATAGGAGAAAGAAGATCAAAAAAGTTAAATGGAAGTTACCGAAACAAAAATAAATCAACAAATGTTTTAAGTTTCACTTTAGATAAAAAAAATGGAGAAATTTTTATAACTCCAGCTGTTGTAAAAAAACAAACCAAAAAATTTGGGAGAAATTTTCAAAATCTTGTTGCATTTTTGTTTATCCACGGTTTGATGCATTTGAAAGGAATGGACCATGGTAGTACAATGGAAAGAGCGGAACAAAAGTTGCGAAAGCAGTTTGGAATTTAGTAAAAATTTTTCTCCGCACCATTTCACTAATGATGCGTAATATTACAGTAGGAATAGATATTGGAACATACCAAGTAAAAGTGGTAGTGGCAGAACTTGTTAGAGAAAATAACAAAAATGTAACAAAAATACTAGGTACTGGGCTAACAGAATCAAAAGGTTTAAGGCATGGTTATATTATAAACAGCGCTGATGTTACTCAAAGCATACAAACAGCTGTAAGACAAGCGGAAAAAACATCTGGAGTTAAAATAAATAAAGCCTATGTTGCTGTTGGCGGCATAGGCCTTTCTGGTATCACATCCAGCTCTAGCACTATGATAGGTAGAGCTGATTTGCAAATAACTGATCTTGATATAGAAAAACTCAATGAAATCTGCGAGGAAAACATCTCTCCGAATCTAATTCAGAACCACAGAATACTTCACAGTATTCCTCTTTCATACAAAATAGATGGAAAACCTGTTCTAGCAAAAACACCTTTAGATATGAAAGGTACAAAACTAGAAGTTAAAATGCTTTTTATAACATGCCTTGAGGCCCACTTAAACGACCTGCTAGAAGCTATAGATCAAGCAGGTATAGAAGTAATAGATGTAATGGCCTCACCTATTGCAGCTTCTTTTGTAACTTTAACTAAAGCTCAGAAAATAGCTGGATGTGTACTAGCAAACATAGGAGCAGAAACCATAACTATTGTTATTTTTGAAAACAATATTCCTATTTCTCTAGAAGTCTTCCCTATTGGCTCAACTGATATTACAAACGACATAGCCCTTGGCTTAAAAATCCCACTTGAAGAAGCAGAAAATATAAAAATTGGAGGACTAACATCAACTACTTATTCAAAAAAGAAACTAGATGAGATAGTTACAGCAAGACTTACTGATATGTTTGAATTAATAGAAAATCATCTGAAAAAAGTTGGAAGAAACGGATTGCTTCCTGCAGGAATATTTATAACTGGAGGAGGTGGTGGTATTGGAACAATAGAAGATTTTGCAAAAGCCGCATTAAAACTACCATCAAGAATAGCAAGTATGACTTTAGGAGAGCAAAAAAGTAGTGTGAAGGATTCTACTTGGGCTGTGGCTTATGGTTTGTGTATGCTTGGCTTTTCAAAAGAAGAAAAAAGAAATCTTGGAATAAAAAACTCAATGAGTAGAACTGGTGCAAAATTACTAAACTTTTTCAAACAATTCTTACCTTAATCGAAAGAAAATAGCTAAAATTAATGATTTATAAGAGCACAATTGACGCCATAAAGTCAACTGTTTTTATTTATAGACTTTGATGATATAGTACTGGTACGACAGAGAAGGATAAGAGATTTAACTGTAATAAAACCTTAAAAATATGCCTCAAATTAAACCAGAAGTAGAAGCATTTGCACGAATAAAAGTCCTTGGAATTGGAGGTTCTGGAAAGAACGCTCTAAACCACATGATTAACTCCAAAGTAAAAGGGGTTGATTTTATTGCTGTAAACACAGATTCTCAAGACTTACACCACGTTCAAGCTAAAAGAAAAATCCACATTGGAAAAAACTTGACTCGAGGACTTGGAGCTGGAATGAATCCTGAGCTCGGAAAAAGAGCAGTAGAAGAAACAAAGGAAGAAATCCAAGAAGCGATCAAAGGTGCTGATATGGCTTTTATCACTTGCGGACTTGGAGGAGGGACTGGAACAGGTGCAGCCCCTATCGTAGCTAGAATAGCAAAAGAAATGGGAGCTCTAACAGTGGCTGTTGTTACAAAGCCCTTCTTTTTCGAAGGACAACAGAGAATGAAACTAGCTGAGGCTGGACTTGAGGAACTACGAGGTGCAGTTGATGCAATCATTGTTATTCCAAACGATAGACTTCTCTCAACTATTTCAAAGGAGACTACTGCAAAATCAGCTTTTGCAATCTGTGATGATGTTCTAAAGTCGGCTGTAGAAGGAATCTCAGACCTTATTACTACTCCAGGTATCATCAACATCGACTTCGCAGATATTAAAGCTGTGATGGCTGATGCTGGTTCAGCTCTTATGGGTATTGGAGTTGCTACAGGCGAGAAAAGAGCAGAAGAAGCCGCAAAGATGGCCATTAACTCCCCTCTACTAGAAGTTTCAATAAACGGTGCAAAGGGAGTTCTATTCTCTATTGCTGGAGGAGATGATTTGGGAATGTTTGAAATCCAGGACGCTGCAAAAATCATCACTGAATCAGTTGATCCAAATGCACGAATTATTTTTGGTACAGTAAAAGACGATAAACTAAAGAAGGGTGAGGTTAAAATCACAGTTATAGCGTCAAACTTCCCAGAAAACTTTAACAAGAAAACCCTATTCCAATCTTCACCTACAGTCTCAACTCCAGCGCCAAAAAGAGAAGAACCAGTAGAAGAAAAAGGTAAAATCTACAACTCTATCCCAACTCAAAGCAGTACTACAGAAGAACCTAAAAAAATAATTGATGATGAGGATGATGAATGGGGTGCAGTGCCAGCATTTCTAAGAAGGTCAAAGATCAAATAATAAAATAGCCTCCGAACGGAGGCTATTTTATTTTCCTATAATCCTGATATACTGAAATTCTATGACATACGACTTAATCATAATCGGAGGTGGACCAGCAGGAGTATCTGCTGGTGTTTACGCTGCTAGAAAAAAATTAAAGACTCTACTTATTGCTCCAGAATTCGGAGGACAAAGTATAGTATCAGAAGGAATTGAAAACTGGATAGGAACAATAAAAATACCAGGTTCCGAATTAGCAGAAAACCTTAAAAAACACTTGTTGGCTTATGCTAATGATTCAGTTGTGGTAAAAGAAGGAGAAAGTGTAAAAGATATCAAAAAAGATACTGAAGGTTTTATTGTTTTAACAGATGATGGAGAATACTCAACAAAAACTATTTTGATTGCCACTGGAAGCACTAGACGAAAACTAGATGTTCTTGGAGCAGAAGAATTTGATAATAAAGGTTTAACATACTGCGCCTCTTGTGATGGCCCTTTATTCGCTGGCCAGGATGTTGTTGTTATTGGAGGTGGAAACGCAGCGTTTGAAACTTCAGCTCAACTACTAGCCTACTGTAAAAGCGTAACTCTACTAAATAGATCGGATAAATTTAAAGCTGATGAAATTACAATAAACAGACTGAAAGAAAATAGTCATTTCAAAGTGATCACAAATGCTATACCAAAAGAAATAAAAGGTGATAAATTTGTCTCGTCTATTGTATATGAGGATGCTGCGACAAACGAAACTCATGAGATACAAACTCCTGCAGTTTTTGTAGAAATCGGGTTAATTCCAACAACTTATTTCGCTAAAAATATTATTAACCTAAATCAAATCGGGCAAATACCAGTAAATCCAAAAACACAACAAACAGAAGTAAAAGGTATTTGGGCTGCCGGAGACTGTACTGACGGTCTATATCACCAGAACAATATTGCATCAGGTGACGCTGTTAAAGCCCTAGAGGACATCTACGTTAACCTACATACTAAGTAAAAGTGACCTTACCGGGAATCGAACCCGGATTGCAGCCTTGAAAAGGCCGCGTCCTAACCGTTAGACGATAAGGCCAACAGCACAGCAAAACTATAGCATTTTTTGTAAAAAAAGCAAAAATATGCTAGTTTTACTGTGTTAACGCGCGGTTAGCTCAGTTGGTAGAGCATCTCATTGACGTTGAGAGGGTCAGAGGTTCGAGTCCTCTATCGCGCACAAAATGAAAATTTTAAGCATCGAAACCTCCTGTGATGAGACAGCAGTGAGTATAGTTGAAGCTGAAGGAGGACTAGACTCCCCCTCATTTAAAGTCCTGGGAAATGCCTTATTCTCACAGATAGCCATACACAAAGAATATGGTGGGGTCTATCCTATGCTAGCGAAACGAGAGCACGCAAAAAACCTAGCACCACTTTTAGAAAAAAGTCTAAAAGATGCTGGTTTACTAAAAAACCAACAAAACAACCATACTGAAGAATTTTGGAAAGACGTAGAAAATATTTTATCTAGAGAAGAAGGTTTATTCCCTGCATTAAAAGAAACATTCAAAGATATCGATAAGCCAAACATAGATGCAATATCTGTTACTTCTGGTCCCGGACTTGAACCAGCTTTGTGGGTTGGTATTAGTTTTGCGACAGCATTAGGAAAGCTTTGGAACATACCTGTTATTGGTGTAAACCATATGGAAGGGCATATTGCTTCAGTTTTAATAGAAAATATAGACGAAAGAAAAGTTGAATTCCCTGCTCTAGCAGTTTTGATTTCAGGTGGTCATACAGAAATAGTCAAAATAAACTCTTGGGGTAAATATAAAGTTATTGGACAAACAGTAGATGATGCTGTTGGCGAGGCCTTTGATAAAGTAGCTAGACTTCTAGGATTACCCTACCCGGGAGGACCAGAAATCTCTCGTTTAGCAGAAAAAGCAAGAGAAGAAAATCTTCCTCACACAGCAAAACTGCCTAGACCAATGCTACATTCAAACAACCTAAACTTTTCATTCTCAGGCCTAAAAACTGCAGTGCTTTATTACATTAGAGACCATTTTTCTGGTAGTTTTGAAAATATGAACGAAGAAAATAAATCTGATCTAGCACGTGAATTTGAAGATGCCGTTATAGATGTTTTGAGAGAAAAAACAAATGAAGCGCTAAAAGAAAATAATGTAAAAACTCTTATAGTTGGAGGTGGAGTAATAGCTAATAAAAAATTAAAAGATGTATTCATTGATTTCGAAAACAAATACTCTGGGCTTGTAGTAAAAATTCCAACGAGAGGCCTAGCAACAGATAACTCACTAATGATAGCCGTAGCAGCATATATAAACACATGCTTATATCCAGAAATATTAACTAATACAAAAAAAATAATAGCAAAAGGTAATTTAGGATTTGAATAAAAAAGTATTTTATGTTATAAAACTTAAAAGAAGCACAAAACAGAAAGGACTCACGCAATGTGAGTCCTTTCTGTTTTATATTTAACTACTCTTACTTAGTTCAAATCAATCTCCTTATTTATATCTTCAATCTTTTTATTATTTTTGTATTCTCTATACCAAAGATATGAAATTATTATTATAACAATTAGAAGAAATAGATTTATCCATCCAAATATTCCTATTCCAAGAACACATTCAGAAGATCTATTAAACAGATTCTTGAAAGATGAACCAAATGGCCAAGCTAGAAAGGCTAAAGCGGTATTTGCAAATCTTTTACCTGCAGATATAACATTTGCTGTCATATCTCCTGCAATCTTCTCTGTCGTAGATGAAATTCCAGCCAATGTAGTTAGACCTGTAGATGCTGAACCAGAATTACTTGAACTAGTATTAACTGAAGTTACTGGATCCTCAAATGAACCCCCAGCACCAGTATTTATTGTATCTACTGAAACACCTCCACCTATATTTATTCCCTCTTTTCTCAAACTCTCTAGAAAATTTCTATAGTTATCTATCTCTTCTTGCTGTTGAGTTGTAACAGGAAAAGCTGTCTTACAATAAATCTCATTTACTTTTTTCTTTGTTAGGATGTATGTATAACTTGTTGGAGCTGTATGTCCCCATGGAGTTAGAATGTCATCCTTATATCTCCATTGGAATGCATTAAGTGCAACGATAGTCTGATCATCATAAACTCCTGTTATATCAACTGTTGAGAATCCTTCTAGATCTCGTAGAAATACCTGAAGCTTCTTAACCTCTACAGGATTATTATTGAAATCTTTTCTAAGATAATCATATAGGTAGTAACAAGATGTTGTACTAGCACCAGCAACCTGAGGAACTATTGGGCCATTACTTCCTCCATATGAACCAACAATAGGACCATTACCACCCCCACCTCCACAGTTTACTGTACATGGTGGAACTGGAGCTGGATTAATATTTGTATCAACACTGAAAGTGTTATTTGATGTGTCATTATCACTTTGATTACCTGTAACATTTACTGTGTTTGTAACCTTCTGACCCTCAGCACCAGCTTTTACTGTACCAACTAAAGTCAAAGTTGTAGTTGAATGGCCAACTGGAAGATCCCCTATTGTCCAGATATTTGTTGTTGTACTGTATGTACCATATGTAGAAGTAGCACTAACTAAATCCAAAAGTGAAGGAAGTGTCTCTGCTAGACTAACACCAGTTGCATTATATGGACCATTATTAGTTACTGTAACAATATATGTCAGGGTATCACCAACTCCTGCTGTTGTTTTATCAACTGTTTTTGTAACAGATAGATTTGAAACTGGAGATCCACCTCCACCACAATCTGTACATGGTGCAGGGTTATATGTTACGTAAAGATTTGCTGATTGATCTCTGTTATCAACTGTCAAAGTTATCTGCCCATCAGAATTCATATTTCTACTTGAATCATCTGTAGTTGTTGCATTAAACAACTCTGGACTATAATTGAAGAAATCAAAAACATTGTTTATTGGCTGGTTATACTTATCACTATATTTTGCTATATTCCAAAGTGAACCAGTTATTCCAAGTTCAGAATAATAATATGTTCCAAACTTCAAATCTGAATACTTTACACAATCTGCATCATTAACTGTTCCTGAAATTAATTTTGAGTTTGGAGCAAATGCTGTGTTAGTCCAATTTTTAGACTGAATAGTTGTAGATGAAATATCTGTACTTGTAGCCAAATTCAATATAAATGAACCGGCTGGAAGACTTAATGATGATGTTGCTATGACATTATCTTTATCTGCCAAAGCAAGACAGAATGTAATACTCCCTGTTGTAGCACCTCCACCACCGTTCTCAAGGACATTCACTGTCCTTGAGACAGGAGTTGCAGCCAAACCTTGTGAATCTTTCACGTTGTAAGTAACTGTGTATGAACCAACTACAGAGGTGTTAACTGTGCTTGTAGCGACAATGTTTGGTGTTATGTCACCATCTTCCTGATCTAAAGCTGTT
>LFCP01000001.1 GCA_001189155.1 Parcubacteria bacterium C7867-006
TTTTTCAGCTAGTTTTTTTATTTCATCAACATCACTCTTTTGAATTAACCCTTTTTCGTTCGCAATCACTTCCGGACTACCACCATCCTCAAACATAATTTTCAAAATATCTTTAGCGCCTCTTGATGACAGGTCTCCATCAACTATCATTTTTATTAGTTTTGAAAAAGTATCTTTTGATACCTTACCAAGTGTAAACTCTAAACCAGAGTTTTTTGAAAGGCCCATTATGTCTGAAATTATATAGTTTGAAGCAAGCTTTACTGACTCCCCTCCAAAACCGGATACGATGCTTGAAACTTCTTCAAAGAACTTCCCTGCATCAAAATTATTTATATATGTCTCCGTATCAGCTGATTTCAAACCAAACTCTTTTTCATAGCGAACTCTTTTTTGAGATGGTAATTCTGGTAATGATTTTTTCAAATTATCAAAAGATAATTCTGGAATCTCGGACAAGACTAGCTTTGGCAAATCTGGATCAGGAAAGTATCTGTAATCATGAGCATTCTCTTTTGATCTCTGTGAGAAAGTTATTTCTTTATTTTCATCCCATCCTCTAGTTTCCTGAGTTACCTTCTCCCCTTTTTCAAGTAGTACAGTCTGTCGTGCAAACTCAAAATCAATAGCCTTACCAGCTGCTCTAAAAGAGTTTATATTTTTAACTTCTACTTTTGTCCCAAAAGTATCGTTTTTTGAAACGGATATATTAACCTCTACACGCATCTCGCCTTTCTCCATATTTGCGTCAGAAACTCCGAGGTATTGAAGTAGCAGCTGAAGCTCTTTTGCAAAATTCATTGCCTCTTCACTACTATGTATAACAGGCTCAGTAACAAGCTCCATAAGAGGCACACCTGCACGGTTGTAATCAACCAAACTGACACCAGGTGTATCATGGGTTGACTTAGCAGTATCCTCTTCCAAATGAACACGGGTTAGATTAATCCCCGCTAATGAACCCCCAGAAACTAGTGGGTATTTATACTGACTAATCTGATAGCCTTTTGGTATATCTGGATAAAAATAGTTTTTACGATCAAATTCAGTAAAATCAGCTAGACTACCGCCAAGTGCCGCACCCACCAATAGAACTTTTCTTACAGCTTCTTTGTTTATAACAGGTAGTGTGCCTGGATGACCCATACAAACAGGGCAAGTATAGGAGTTTGGAGAGTCACTATCAGGAGAATTTTTACAACCACAAAACATCTTGCTTTGGGTTTTTAGCTCGGCGTGTATCTCCAAACCAACTGTCATTTTATAACCTTCCATACGTTTATATTATAAGTTTTTAAGTATTTTTACTAACTCATCACTCAAATTTTTTACTGATTTATCATCTATAATAGAAAGACTTAAAACGTGCTGATGATCTTTTTTAAATAAATCTACATAAGACTTTAGGGTTTTTTCATCCACCAAGTCTGATTTTGTAAACAAAATAGCTTCAGGTTTTTCACAAAGCACTGGATCGTATTTTTGAAGTTCTTTTCTAATAGTAGAATAAACCTCTAAAACATCTTCATGTTCACAAGAAATACAATGCAGAAGCATTTTTGTTCTAGATATGTGTCTCAAAAACTTATGACCCAAACCCTTTCCCTCTCCCGCACCTTCTATAAGACCAGGAATATCTGCGATAAGGTTCGGTGTTAATGTAGTGAACTGATAGTTTCCAACTTTAGCTTTTGCATTAGTGATACCATTCAAAAGACTTGATTTCCCAGCATTAGGTAAACCAACCAACCCCAAATCAACAACTAATTTTAATTCAATAAAAAATTCTCCTCCCTGACCTGGTTTACCCGGAGTCCACTCTTTTGGCCTCTGATTTGCTGGGCCTTTAAAATGATCATTACCATATCCTCCCCAACCACCCTTTAAGAAAAAAATAGGCTCTTCATCCAAAACTTCAATTTCTTCTCCCGTCTCTATGTGCCTAACAACACTGCCAATAGGTAGTTCTATAGTGAGATCCTTTCCTGCAGCTCCGTGCATAAGGTTACCTTTTCCAGCTTCTCCATCTTCCGCCTTAAAATCTTTAACGAATTTATACTCTGAGAGCTTTCCTATATCCCTTACCCCCTTCAAATAGACATTGCCTCCACGGCCACCATCACCACCGCCTGGGCCGGCATGGTCAATACCCTTCTCATGTCTCCATGAAACTATACCGTCTCCACCTTTTCCGGCCCATATATTTAAAGTGAGTTCATCTATAAACATAATGTTACTATACAGATTTTGACCCAAAAAACAATTGATTGTAGAAATTTTTGGTTATCCACAAAGTGACCTCTTTTAAACATTTGCAAAAAAATCTCAATCTGGTACAAATATGGAAAATCTATAGATAAATATATTTATAGTAATATTATAAATTATTTCTAAATAAAAATATGGATGATCGTGATGATGAATTAAAGGATAATGAATTAAGTGAAGACTTTGATCCGACTAAAAAACCTGTGAGTGGGTTTGATGATCTTCCAGATGAATTGGATGATGGATCTGTACACGAAGAACTACCTGCTGATCCACTACTAGTTGGAGATGACGAAGACACAGTCAGAAGACTAGATGATGTATTAGATGAGGAAGAGGCAGACGATGATGACACTATGGATGACAAGGACAACGAATACGGAATATAAACAAAAAAACACCTCACAAAATCGTGAGGTGTTTTTTGTTTATATTACTTTTATTTTTATAAATCTTCTTTTACCTATCTTATAAACCCCCGAAGAAACTTCTGTATCTGGATTATCTATTTTTATATCACCATCCATATTTGTTACAGCCCCTTCAGAAACAAGTCTTCTCCACTCAGATTTTGATATTACAATTTTCTGAACCATTAAAATATCAACCAACTTTGTTCCACCAGCCACAGCAACCCCTACAACATCTTCTGGAACACCCCCTTTTGCAAAAGTGTTTTCAAAATTATCCTGAGCAGACTTCGCAAACTTTTCTCCGTGATACATTTTTACAATCTCATAAGCAAGTCTCATTTTTATACTCTTAGGATTTACTCCCAATTTCATTTCTTCTTCAAAACCACGAATATCTTGTAGTGGAATATCGGTACACAGTTTAAAATACTGAATGATCAAATCATCTCTGACCGCCATTATCTTCCCAAACATATCTTCATTAGTGTCTCTCAAAGAAATAACATTCCCCCAAGATGATGACATTTTTCTTCCATCCGTACCTGGCAACATTGATACAGTCATAATATCTTGTTCTTTCTTTCCGTATCTTTTTTGCACAATCCTACCAGCTTTCAAATTAAACAACTGATCAAAACCTCCAAGCTCAACATCGGCATCAACCTTAACACTATCGTAACCCTGAAGAGCTGGGTACATAAACTCAACCACAAATATATCCTGTCCTTGTTCCAATCTATCATGAAAATTTCTTCTTTTTGACATTTGTTGAACAGTAAAACATTCAAGCAGCTTTGCTGTTTCAAGATAATCCATACTCTTTAACCATTCTGAGTTATACCTTATTTCTGTCTTTTTTAAGTCAATAATTTTTCCTATTTGTTTTAAATATCCCTTCAGATTTTTTTTAATATCTTCATCCGTCAACATAGGTCTCTTTTCTAACTTATCGGAAGGATCACCTATTTTTGCAGTAAAGTCTCCTATAATAAGAACTACCTTGTGTCCAAGATCTTGAAATGCTTTCAATTTTCTCAAAACAACAGCTCTACCCAAATGAATATCTGGACTAGTTGGATCTATACCAAGCTTAACTCTTAGTTGTTTGCCGGAAAATAAAACCTCTTTGAGATGCTCTTTTACAAAAACATCTTCAGTTCCACGACTTAAAATCTCTTCTATTTTTTCTGGATTGGTATTTATTTTTTCTTTTCTAAAACTAAACATATTATTACTTTACCACAAATATGCTAAAATACGAGACATGATAAAAAATCCTTTTGCAAAGCATGGGCTTAGAAATATATTGGTTTTTGTTGTTTCTTGTTGTGTTGTTATAGCTGGAATACTGCTTATATGGGTATCTACATTCCAAATTCCATCACTAGAGACAATAGAGGAAAGAAAGGTTAGCCAATCTACAAAAATATACGATAGTACTGGAAAAATCCTTCTATATGATGTTTATCATAAAGCAAAAAGAACTATCGTCCCTATCGACCAAATATCTCCTTATATAAAAGATGCGACTGTCTCAATAGAAGACAAGACTTTCTACACACATCACGGCGTAAGACCTTTAGCTATATTAAGAGCTATATTAGTAGATATAGCGACCTTAAATTTCACACAAGGAGGCTCAACAATAACCCAACAGGTTGTTAAAAAATCTTTACTTGTTGACGATAAAAGCCCAGCAAGAAAACTAAAAGAGTTAGTTCTAGCACTAAAACTAGAAAAAATGCTGACAAAAGAACAGATTTTATCCATGTATCTCAATGAAAATCCTTACGGAGGCACTATATATGGTGTAGAGGAGGCTAGCCAAGCATTCTTCGCAACATCATCAAATAGCGTAACACTTGCACAAGCTGCTTATCTTGCCGCAATACCCCAAGCCCCAACACACTACTCCCCTTACGGTAAATACAGAGATGATTTAGAGAATAGAAAAAATCTTGTGTTAAAAGAAATGCTTGATGATGGAAAAATTACACAAAAACAGCATGACGAGGCTGTCGCTGAAAAAGTAGAATTCTTACCACAATCAACTCTTGGTATCAGAGCACCACACTTTGTAATGTTCGTAATAGACTATTTAGAAAAAAAATATGGAGCTGATGTGTTGGAACAGGGAGGTTTAAAAGTAACAACCACACTGAATTACGAACTGCAAGCAAAAGCTGAATCAATAGCAAAACAATACGCCGAATCAAACGAAAAAAACTTTAATGGTTCAAACGATGCTTTTATTGCGATAAATCCAAAAACGGGAGGTATTATTACTATGGTTGGTTCACGTGATTATTTTGATACAAAAATAGACGGTAACTTCAATGTAACTACAGCGCGTAGACAACCAGGATCAACATTCAAACCATTCGTTTATGCAGAAGCTTTTTTGAAGGGTTATACACCAGAAACAGTTTTGTTTGATGTTCCAACACAGTTTTCTGCAAAATGTCCTGCTGATAATTTTACTAGTGATAATGGTTGTTACTCTCCAGGAAACTACGATGATAAATTTAGAGGGCCAATGACTCTTAGAGATGCTCTAGCTCAATCAATAAACGTTCCTTCAGTAAAAGCTTTATATCTTGCTGGAATAAAAGACTCAATAAATCTTGCCGACAATATGGGTGTAAAAAACTTAGGTGATGCAAATAATTATGGATTAACACTCGTACTTGGAGGTGGTGAGGTTTCTCTTTTAGATATGACATCAGCATATGGTGTTTTTGCAACAGAAGGAATTAGAAACCCTTACACATCAATCCTAAAAGTAGAAGATAAGAATGGAAAAACTTTGGAGGAATTTAATCCTAGACCAACACAAGTTCTAGATCCAGAAGCTGCTAGAAAAATTTCTGATATATTAAATGATAATGTGGCCAGAACACCCCTATATGGCTCAAACTCAGTCATATACTTCCCTGGACGTGATGTTGCTGTAAAAACCGGTACAACAAACAACTATAAAGATGCTTGGATTATTGGGTATACACCAGACATTGTTGTTGGTACTTGGGCTGGAAACAACAACAACACACCTATGGCTAAAAAAGTTTCTGGTCTCATTGTTGCACCTATGTGGAGAGCTTTTATGGATGAGGTGCTAAAAACTGACCCAGGAAACACATTTACAAAACCTCAAATAGAAGATTCTTTTGATTTAAAACCTGTATTACGAGGAAAATGGCAAGGTGGTGTATCAAACATTATTCCAGGCACATTAATAGATCCGAACAGTCCTCCACAAGAGATACTATCTGGTGGTGTACACTCTATATTGTATTGGTTGAACAAAGACGATCCTAGAGGACCACAACCATCAAATCCATCATCAGATCCCCAATTTGATCGTTGGGAATATGCTGTTAGGTTGTGGTCTATAGGAAACGGTTTCCAATAAAAACCAAAACTACTTAATATCAACTACTTTTGTTTTTATAGAAGAGTTTATTTCTTGTAGTATCTTGTTTTTATTTAAAAACAGCTGGCTCTTCCCTACTGCACTTGTATTAACTATGATTTTATAATCTTTTATCTCAATATCAGAAGAATTTATATTAAGATTTGTGTATTTGTTTATTATTAATACAATATTTTCTTTATTTACTTTTATCGATTCTATTCCTTTTGAAAACCTTTTTAGATATTGTTCTATATTAAACATTATTTATTCATTGGCATTACCAAATAAGTAAATGATTGATCTCCAGTTCCTCTAACTATCATAGCTCTATTAACATCTGACAAAGAAAGAGTTATTGAGTCACCTTCTATAGATTGAAAACAATCAATAATGTATTTATAGTTAAAACTAATAGTTACTTCGTCTCCTTTTATTACAGCGTCCAAATTGTTTACATTTTCACCAATCTCCATATTTTTAGTTGTTATTCTAAAAATCTTATCTCTAGAAGAGATGAAAAATGTTACCTGACTAAATTTATCAGAAAAAATATTAGAAATTCTCAAACTACTCAACAAATCCTGTTTTAAAACAGTAACTTCTGTTTTAATATCTTTTGGTATTATTTGTTTATAATCTGGAAATGTTCCATCAATAACACGAGATGTTATATAAATATCACCAAAAGAGAAGGCTATTTGGTTTTCATTTAAATAAACATTAACATCATCTTTAATATCTTCTAATGTTCTTATTATCTCCCCCACATTTTTAAAAGGAATTAGTATTTGATTAAATTCTTTGTGTTTTTTAACTCCTATTCTTTTTTCTGCTAATCTAAATGAGTCTGTAGCAACAAAAACAACACTATCCTCCTCTGAAGCTAGTAAAATACTAGATAAAACAGGTCTTATTGTAGAAACTGATGAACTATACATTACTGATTTAAAACCTTTTATTAGGTTTGGAACATTAAAAGTGAAAGGTTTATCAGTAACCACTTTTGGGATATTAGGAAAATCATCAACAGGAAAAGCTTTGATTATTGATTCTGAATGTTTAGTAGAAACTTTTAAATTACCTCCAATTAATTCTAGATTAACATTTTTATCATTAGTTAAGTTTGAAATAAAGTTATATAAAACAGAACCGGACACAGCAACCTTTCCAGGAGTGTTTACTTTAACAGGAATAGATATTTCTAAACCAAGATCAAGATTAGTTGATTTTATAGTTAATGTAGAATTTTCAGCCTCTAATAAAATACAACTTAAAACAGGGAGGGTTATATTTTTACTTGTAATCCTTTCTGCCTTTGCTACAGCGTAAGATAGTTTATCTTTTATACATTCTATATTCATAGTATTAATTTTATCTTTTTAAGAAATCTATTACTATTAGTCCTGTATATATCTGGATTATTCTAAATTAACCTTAATTTAAGCCATTTTATACCAATTTCTTATGTGGATAACTCTTACTAATATGTGTATAACTTGCAGTTATCAATATTATTAAATTTTAATCCCCAAGTTTTATTAGTATTTTTACCAGGTTATCTACATACTATACACAGTTTTTTATACAAAGATAGACCTCAATTGGTTTATTTCTTGAACCAATGTTTCATCAGCTTTCATATCATTTTTTATCTTTTCACAGGAATGCATAACTGTTGTGTGATCTCTTCCACCAAGTTTCTCCCCTATTGCTGGATAAGATATATTAAAATCTTCTCTTAAAATATACATTATTATTTGACGAGGTTTAATAATCTCTTTTTTTCTAGTTTTATCATAAACCAACTGTTCTTCTATGTTGTAGAACTCTGCTACAGTTTTAACAACTTCTTTTGTTGAGACTAACTTTTTAGGTTTTGTATTATTTTTTACAAAATTCTTTACTTCTGCGAGAGTTAATTCTCTTTCTTTTAGATCAGACTGACAGGTTACTGAGTTTATAATACCTTCAAGCTCTCTAATATTCCCTGTAACAGAATAAGCCAGGTAATCAATAACATCTTTTGATAAAGGAAAACGACTGGAGGCTGATTTATTTCTTATAATAGCCGCTCTAGACTCGTTATCTGGTGTTGGTATATCAACTATCATTCCAGCACTAAATCTTGATTTTAATCGATCCTCCAAATCCTGTATTAAACCAGGATGTTTATCTGATGAAAACAATATTTGTTTATTGTTGTCGTATAAATGGTTAAATAGATGAAATAACTCCTCTTGAGTTTTCATCTTTCCAGAGAAGAATTGAATATCGTCCATTATTAAAACATCGTATTTTCTATACTTCTCTTTGAAGAAGTTTGGTTTGTTTGCTTGGATAGCATTTAAATATTCTTGGCTAAATTTTTCTGAAGTAGTGTAAAAAACTTTTCTACCAAGATTTTTTAAATGATTACCAACAGCTTGGATTAAATGAGTTTTTCCGTGACCTGTTCCCCCATAGATAAATAATGGGTTATAAACAATTCCTGGTTTTTTGATTACAGCTTGGCTTGCTGCGTGTGCAAATTCATTGAACGGTCCAACAACAAAAGATTCAAATGTGTATCTTGGATTGAGATTGTCTTCTTTGTTTATATAAGTATCTGCTATAGGAAGCTCTTTTGTTGTTTGAAGGGGTTTGTCTTGCACAGGTCTATCTCGCATTTCCTCTTTAGAAATAACGTAATGTAGAGACTGTATAGTACTAGAGACACCTCTTAACGCTTTTAAGATTTGATTATGAAACTTGCTTCCCAACCAGTCTTGAACAAAAGTATTTGGGACCCCAAGATAGACTGCGCCATCTTCTTGTTTAACGATGGAGGTATCTTTAAACCAAGTGTTGAAATTTGGTTTAGACAAAGTTAACTCCATCTCAACCAAAACACTATCCCAAAGTTTTTTGTTATCCATCATGAAACATATTATATAGAAAAGGAAAAAAGATAGTACTTGTTAAAAAGCTTCTGATATGTTAATAATATGTGTATAACTGTTAGCAATAAAATTCTTCACCACTAAAACAAAAACATGTCCAAAACATACCAGCCAAAAAAACGAAAAAGAGCAAAAGCACACGGTTTTCTTGTTAGAAGCAGAACAAAGACAGGAAGAAACACTCTTTTGAGAAGAAGACGAAAGGGACGAAAGGCAATAACTACAGTAAAGAAGTAGTATTTTGGCCTAATATGCTCCAAAAAGAAAGAAGAATACCTAGAGCTGATTTCACTCACATTCTCTCTTCTGGAAGAAGGTTTAATTCTCCTAGACTGCTACTTTACGTAGCTAATATCACTGAAAATAAGGCTAAAAATAACACAAGGGTGGCTTTTTCTGTATCAAAAAAGGTTTGTTCTAAAGCTACAGATAGAAATAAATATAGAAGACAAGGTTACTCAGTAATAGAGAGTAACTTAAATAGAATCAATGATGGTTTTTTGCTATTTTTCTCTTTCAAAAAATCCTCAGTACCAGTTTCTTATAAAGTATTAGAATCTGAGATAGTTGGATTACTTTCAGACTCTGGTGTGTTAATATAACCAAATGACATCATTTTTTCATCTTATAATATCTGAACCATTATATAACGGCCTAGTGTTTCTTATGGATCTACTCCCCTTCTTTGATGCTGGAGTTATCATTATTATTTTTACAATAATTGTTAAGTTTATAATGCTCCCATTGTCGATAAAAGCTTCAAAATCACAACTTGAAATGAAAAATGCAGAGAGAGACCTTGCTCTACTTAAAGATAAATATGGAGAAAATAAAGAGGAACTAGCAAAAAAACAATTCGAATACTATAAAGAGAAAGGCATAAACCCTTTTGCTGGTATTTTTATCTTAATTATTCAGTTACCAATTCTAATAGGTCTATATAGAGTCTTTTTGAAGTCTGGTTTACCAGCAATTAACACCACTCTGCTGTATTCATTTGTGTCGGCACCAGTATCGGTCGATATGGTCTTTCTTCACTTGATAAACATATCTCAAAAAAGCGTGATTCTGGCTGTTATAGCTGGAATAACAACATATATACAGATTACTCTCGCTTCCGCTCCAACTACAAAAGGTGAAAAAGAAGTTCCACAGAGTGATCTTCAGAAAGCAATGTCTATGCAGATGAAGTACTTTTTCCCTATCCTTATGACTTTTATAGCCTACACAATATCTTCTGCTGTGGCTTTGTATCTAATAACAAGCAACATTTTTGCTATTGTTCAGGAAATGTATATTAGAAAGAGATATCACAAACACACACTAGTTGTTTAGCTTTGAAGAAGGTCCAAACTCCATAGAGTATTATCTTTCTTGTTCATAAATATAAGATACTGCTCGTTTTCTGATAGAAAAGGCTTAATAACATCAATATCTTCTTTTGCATTTGATCCTAAGTCTTCAATTATATTTGAGGTGTTGTTTTTTAGATCAAATTTCCAAATATCATCACTGTGTGAGACTATTCCTTTGTACCAAGAAATTAAGCTATTTCCAGACAGGTAGTCTCTTGGAACAGCGCAATATAAAACACTTGTGTCTTTTTTGCTCCAAACACATTTCTCTGGGAATGTTGTTGGTGTTATATTTGTTTTGGTTTTATTTTTTATATTGTATAGAAATAGTTTGGCGTCATTAGTTTGTTCAAGGAATACAACTTGAGATCCTAGCCCGTCTAATAATGTTGAAAGGCCAGCTATATCCCCTAATACTCTTTTGGATGAACCAGTTGTCGTGTCCACGAAATACAAATATCCAGGAATATTTTGTGCCGGTTTTGTTGTTAGTGCCACTGTTTTTGAATTAATGAATTGAGAAGAAAGTTCTTTTATTTGGGAATTCCAGACCTGTTTCTTTTTTGATCCATCAAAGTTTGATGTAAATCCAGATGATCCACTGTCACTTTTTATTAAAAAGAATATGGTTGAACCATATGATGAAACATCATCAATGTTAGCTGGCATCGCTATTCCAGTTATAGTGTTTTCTGTTGATGTGCTGAGGTTTTTGACTGTTAGAGAGTATGTATCAACTGTTTGGTTGTCATCTTTTAAGTATCTAGCCACTAGAGAATCATTTTTATTACCCCATACAGCATCATAAACAACAGGTATTGTTGTGTTTGATATTCGGGCCTGTCTAGGAGAGAATAATTCAACTTCATATATATGACCAGTGGCCTTTTCTATGTATCTAACAACAGTTCCAGCTTTTGAGTCCAATGTTCCCGCTCCAGCTACTGGTTCTTCTGATATTTTTCTGAGTTTTTTGGTAAAGTTTTGTTGGTTGTTTTGATCTATAGGAGTTGGTTCTGTTGTGGTAGCTTCTGTTTGTGTTGGAGGTAAATCGTTTCCTCCAAAAGGAAAGAAACTCCTGAAACCTGTAGTTTTTGTTGTTCCATCTCCGGTATTTGTTGTGGCAATAAAATAATAAGCAACAAGACTTATCAGAAACAGTCCCAGTATTACAGATATTGTTATGATTATTTTTTTTGACATAGAGTTTTTATGGTTTACTTATTACTACATGCCAATGATCACCAGTTGATGATCCGTTCGGATTGCCACCCTTTGTCTCATAAGTGAAGGCGTAACGATAACCACCCAAACTTACTTCCTTATTGGTTTTATCTACCGGTGAGTTTGAGTTTCCAAGAATAAACTTATTCAGGTTTACGTCTGGTCTTAAGTCGACAATTGCTTTATTGACTCCATGTGTTGCATGGGCTCCAGGTTCTGTCCCACCTGTTATTTTAACCAAACAAGCTCCACTAACATTTTTTTTACACAAGCTCAACATTGTTTTTAAGCCGTCTATCGCAGTTCTTGGTAGTCCATTTAGGTTTGTGCATCCAGATGTTTGTCCGTTCGTACAAGGTCCAGCATTTACTGTTACTCCTGCCGCTTCTAGTTCTGCTTTTATGGCATTACTTTCGGCTATTTGTTCTGCTGTCATTGGAACTCCTGCAGTTACTATTTGAGCTGGGGTTATTATTGGTTCTGTTATGTCGATTTTAAACTCCAATATTTTGGGGTTTATTGTGTAAAGAATGACATATGCTCCAATAACCAAAAGAAGGCCGACTATTGCATTTGTGACCCACTCCCTACCCTGACTTTTTCCACTTAAGGCATCCGATGTGGCATAAGTAATTCCACCCAGAGTTATCATTATAAAAGCTAGACCAGCAGCCACTCCAACCATAAGGTTGAACATACCAGGAAGGTATGTGTCGATGTTGGTTGTACAGTTGTTACCGGTACAGCTACTAACTGTTCCAGGGAGAGGTGTTAAAACTGTATAGTCATCCAGAGCGTATGCTGTGTTAGTTAAAAATAAAAGCAATACTATTGAAACTGATATTTTTGCCAAATTTTTGTAAATATTTTTCATAATTTTATATTGATGACTGTGTTTGACCATTAAACACCAACTTAAATCCACCTCCAGCGTATTGTAGGATTTTATCTGAATTTTCTATAGAAACAGATATGTTTGAACTTCCACTCACCCCCTCTTTCCTCCTAAAAACTTGAGTTGTTGTGTCCTGAGCGTTGCCTATAGGTTTTCCGTTAATTGACCATTTATAAGTTAAGTCTGAAGACTTTGCGTCTGTTACCCCAAAAAAGAAAGGCATTGCTATTACATTTATTTCACTTAGGCTGTCTATATTAAATGCGCCAGACAAAGCTTTTTGAAACTCTATTCCATAAAGAGGATCTTTTTTATAAATCAGAACATCCGGTTCAATCGGGGTTATTGTTGTATGAGCGTATGCTGTAGTGTTTGATGATGGTGACGAAACAACCACTTCTATTTTAATAGGTCTAGATATGAGCGATCCTTGAAAAGTGAATGAGTTTTTTCCGTAACCGGAAGCATAGTCCATAACAGTACCATCTTTTTTCCATGTATATATAAGACTTTTTGCTGAAAGTTCTGTTGTTGCCGAAATAATGTGAGGGATAGCTATAACTGTTAGATTGTTTTGGTGACTAAATAGAGTTTTTCCTTTATAAAAAGGTGGAACAAAACCAGTGCTCTGCCATATTAAATCTACACTAGAGGGGTTTATTGAAATACTTCTCTCTATCATTTCACCATCAACTGTTTGTATGATTACATTAAGAGATGTTTTTGTTCCAATATCTCCAACTGTGAAATTTATTGATTTCTCCCCCACCCCACTTTTTTGTGTTTTTCCATTTACAACCCATGTGATAGTTGCTGCGTTTAGGTTTGTGCCGTAACTACTTATAGATGCTTGAACAATTTCGTTTGGGTTTGGATTTTCTGGTATCAATTCAAGATTAACTTCTGTGGAGATTACATTAAATTGTGCTTTTGCTATACCAGCAAATCCAAGTGTAAGTACGAGTATCAATATTAAGATAGAATATCTCATTTAATTACTATTGTAACACAATGTTTTTTAAAAATATTTTTTTATACACATTATGCAGCTATTTTTTCATCCTGGACTGATGAAGTGCTAGCTTCCTGTTTATTGGTTATGTTTGGAGTTAAAATCGCTTTTATCTGGTCTTTTTTGTATCTAGAAAAAGCATAGAACCCATCAAGACACCATAAAGGAAGATCGCTCGCCCCAGGAATCATTTCAATCAAAAAAGTTCCAAATATACTTATAAGTATGGACCGAAGGGTTTTGAAGTCTGTTACCCCACCCTGGATTCTTAGTACCGAATATAGTGCAAAACTCATACCAACAAATACATCTATAAAAGGATTTAAAACAAAACCAATAATTATAATATCCAAAACAATCTGGCTAAGATCAATCATTAAGAGGACTCCTATAACAAGCCCCCACTCAACATTGGTTATTTGGCTTTTCTTATTCATTTTATTTACCGCCTTCTTCTAACTCACTTTTTGCGGCCTTTATAGACAAAATCTGAGAAGGATCTGATGTAATAATTTGATCTTCTGTGTATGATGCAATAATTTTTATGGCTACGTGTTTTAGTCCAGCAAAGAATATTCCCTCACCCACATCTGACTCTAGTAGAAGGTATTTTTCCTCATCTGTCAGGTTAAATGTTTGTTGTAGTCTGTCTATTGATGTTGGAGATTGTTTTAGAAGTATCTGAATTGATGAGTTTGTGATAATAGGTAAACCATAAGGAGATTTCATAAAATCATCCACGTCTTGAGTGATTGTTGCAAGTCCCAAATAATATTTTCTTCCTCTTTTTGCCAAAGACAGCAGGAACGATGCTGTATCTTCTGATTTCATCATCCACCAAGCCTCATCAATAACTAACAGTCTTTTCTTTAGCTTCTTTCTAATCATGTTCCAGATGTAATGCATAATGATATACATCGCAATAGGTTTTAGTTCATCCTCCATATCTCGCAGAGAGAAAACGATGAATTTTTGGTTTATATCAACGTTTGATGGTTTGTTTATAAAACCAGCCCATGTACCACGTGTATATTTTGTCAGTCTTTGGGCTAGTGAATCTCCACCTTCCATTCCAGATAGAACTAATTCAAAGTCAGACATAAGAGGTGGCTCTACATTTTCAAAGTTTGAGTCGGCCGTTATGTCTTTTAGTGCGTATGTTTCTGTTATTGCTCTATCAATAATCGCATCTTCTTCTGGAGTTAGGCCACCCATCATTATTCGAAATAGTCCAACCAGATTTATGATGTTTGATCTCAAAACACTAGAGAAAGACTCCCCTTCTCCTGGGACAGGAAGTTCAAAAGGGTTTATGTGGTGTTCGGAGTTTAAAGAAATATTAAAATACCTTCCTCCAACAGCCTCAGCAAGATACTCGTATTCTTTTTCTGGGTCAATAACTATTACATCTGTATCAAACATCAGTGTACGCAATATCTCTAGTTTTGTTCCGTAAGATTTTCCGGAGCCAGATTTTGCAAAGGTTATTGAGTTATAGTTTTCCAAAGAAAAACGATCAAATAAAACTAGTGATGAATTATGTCTATTTATACCGTAAAGTATTCCCTTGTCAGATGTTAGGTCAAAAGAGACAAAAGGAAATAGTGAAGAAAGAGGAGAAGAGTTTAGTTTGCTGTAGACTTTTAGTCCATCCGTACCAAGAGGGATGGTTGTTTTGAATGCTTGTTCTTGTTGGAACAAAGCTGGTTTAACATAAACAAGTTTTGCTTCAAGAATGGATTTTACCTCTGATTCTATTTTGTCTAATTCAGTATCTGAATTGCCGTATATTGTTATGTATAAACCAACATCAAATAACCTCTCTTGGGCTTGTTGAAGTTGATCTCTTAAGTTTTCTAGGTCTTGATATGCTGTATCAAGCATAGGATTTCTAACAAGCCCCTTTGCTTCTCGTGAGTTAATCTGACTTTGAACCTCAGCCACTTTCTTTTGGAAGTTTCGGAGCACTCCAGCTGTATCAATAGGTTGAACAAAAATAGCAACATCAAAAATTTTATCCAAGTTTATGATGGGTGCAAACCAATTTTCAGTTAGATATCTTGGATAAGATATAACAAAGAAACTTCGGAGAACTTTCTCCCCTAAATTTACTTGTTTTGGAGTCACCTCCAGTGCGCTTGGAGCAATAACATCTTTTAATTCAAGTGAACCAGAATCATAAATCTCTTGAGGTAGTATAGTTGAGATTTGTTGCTCTTCATTATTCTTTTTTAAAAAATCAAATATTCCCATTTTAATTTGTTTTTATTGGTTTCTCTGTGTCACCTGGGTTGAATATCTTATAGAATAACTCTATCACCTCTTCTGTTCCCAGTCTTACCACCCTTATTCCACATCTAGATAGTCCTTGTTCAACAACAGAAACTCTTTGTTCTAGTTGGGTTCTGTTTTCTTCAAATGAGGCTTGTTGTAGTTGTTTTGTCTCGCTAGCTGATTTTCTTTTAAACAAATCGATTCCAACTCCACTAACGCCACCTTTGACATTTATTAATGCTGGATCATAAGGAACAACAACAAAGAAACTTTTGGTCATTATGTTTGTTGTTTCAGTAAATTTTTTAATAAAATCTATATACTCTCTTGTTTGAATCTTCATTAAGTCATTCATTTGCTCTTTGTACCTTTCTTCCAAAAGGGCTAAGTATGGCCTTATATCAAGACGTCTGGATTGAACAGAGATTTGAACATAGAAATCAAGTGAGTTTAGAAAATCTTGAAACTGGAGGATGATCGCGTTTCTTTCATCATCTGATTTCAAACTAAAGTTAAGAGATGAAGCTAAAACAACCGCACGCATAGTGCCGTCTTTTAACATAACGATACCATCACGAACTTCTTGTATTGGAACAAACTCCTGTGTAGCTTTTGAAGAAACTGGCATGTAATTATTATATCAAAGATTTACTTTGTTGTTTTTCCGTCTTCCCCAGTTAATGGGTTTAGGTTTTCATTTATATCTAACGACCAAGAAAGTTCCTTTAGTTTACTTTCAGAAAGTCTTGGAACAAACACTTGAGAACTTTCTGGCGCTCTCTCTTCTTTAGGAGAAACTTTTTTTTCTTCTTTTTTCCAGAGGTAAAGATTATTTTTTGTATAGAACAGGAAAGCAGATTCCAGAAAATCAATAAAAGGTTTGTTGTTTATTTTGTAGAAAGCTAGTGCCAAAGAGAGAGGTGCTACAACCGCCAGAAGAATGATGGCAATGTAAAAAGGTAGATATGTGTAAATTATATAACACATAAAAGCTCCACCAGCCACGTACACGAACTGTTTTATGGTAAATGGGCCTATTATTTTATCCTCAACTTCTATGAATTGTGGTACTTGGTAACGCATATTATCTATAATTATAAACTACAAACAAAAAATTTGCTTATGAAAGCGGTTCCCTGTATGGATCAACTGTGTATTTTTTTGGCGCAGAAGTTTGTGTTTCAGAATCTCCTGTACTTTTCATTACAGAATTTAGTTTGTTTTCCATAATTCCTTGTCCACTTGGTTTTGGGGCTATATTTGGAATGAAATTTTCTCCAATCTCCCCTTCCTCTAGTGGTATAGCTTTAAATCTTGGGACTGATATCGGTGTTTGTGTTGGTTCTGGAGCAAAAACTTTTGCTTTTGGTGTGTAGTTTGGTACAGGAGCACTAACTGTTGACTCTGGTTTGGATTGCTCTACCAACGGAAGATTCTCTGGTCTTATTTCTGGTAAGTTGTCGGCAACCTCTTTTGTTTTGTTGTTTTTCAATCCTCCACCAATGTCACCTGCTTCTTTTATGGCATATTCAAATACACGACCATCCAAATCATTTATTATCTGCTCTGCTACAATTTCAGAAACAGACAAATCTGACATAATGTTTTCGATTAATGTGTCTGGATTCTCAATTCCTGCCAAAACTAACATCACTATATCAATCAGACTTTCTCCTTGCTCTGCATTCAAAGAATACTTTGTAGATATTTCTCTGATACGACTTTCTATATTAGGGTTAGAAATAACACCTTTTATATTGTCAGGTAGAGATTCTATATATTTTGTTGTTACGTTTGTTGGTTCCATATTTTTATGTTGCTGGTGCTGCTGGCGGCGCTCCCTCTGGAGGTGTGGTTCCTTGTGGTGGGTTAGCAGGAGGAGTAACTACCGGTTCCTCTGTTGTTGCAGATTCTTCAACCATCTGTTTAGCTGCCTCAGCAAGTTTGTCTTTAGCACTCTTTTCTTCAGCTAATTTTCTAATTTGTCTAGCTGTTTCACTTCTATCTGCTTTAGTTTTTGGTTTCATTGGAATAACAGCTGATAGTGGTGTTCCAACAATATTTGCTGACCATCGCCACATTGGTCCTGCTTCTTCTCTAGTAGCACGATCTGATATTCTTTGTGCATATGCACCCTTGATTAGTTTATCTAATTCTACAACGTTTCCAAATTCATCCCTGTATTTACCGTCCTCATCTGCTTTAGGTTTGCCTTGTTTGTCTTTTTTTACTTTCTGCCCTCCAGCTCGTTCTATAAGTTTTCTTTTCTCATCAGACATATAGTTACCTTTCTCGAATTCATATTGACTTATATCAGACTCTCTTGATTTTATATTTTCCTCAAGTTTTCTAGAAACATCCTGTTGTCTTGCTAGTTTTTCTTCATCCTCTATTATTTTAGCCTTCAATTTTGAACTCTTTTCAAAGTCGTTTCTCTGAAGATCTGCAACTCTTCTGGCATTTTCTATTTCTGCTTTCATTTTTTCTTCTTTGTCTCTAAGCTCTTTTAGTTTTGCTTTATCTTCAGCATTATCACTCTTATCCTTTTCCAATTTTTTAGCTTCTGGAGATTCTTTGTACTCAGCAGAATTTATATAGGCGTCATGTTCCCTCTTTCTCGCATCTTCAGCATCTTTAAATTCTTGACTATTTAGTTTAGCTTTCGCTTCTTCAACAACCAAGTCATTTGGTTTGTATTTCTTAGCATCATCCACATCTTTTTTAATCTGTTCCTCTCGTATCTTTCTGAAGTTTTGTTTCTTTGGATCGTCAGCTTTTCCAAAATCCTTACCCATACCTGCTGTATCAGCTATTTTGCCAAAAGCTCTAGAACCTCTTGTATCAAATGTACTTGTCGCTGCTTTGTTTGCTGCGGCTAGTTGTATTCTAGCCATCCTATCTCCTTTTGCGGCTCTATCTAACAAATCTTGGTTGTTTGCTACAGAGTTTCCAAATCTACCAAGTGTATTTCTACCAACTCTTGCTGCTCCGCCAAATATAGCTCCCCCAGTAAAAGCAGTTAGGCTTTTTGTCGCATTACCAATATGTTTTGACCCCATTGATGCCCAGGTTTTTGCTGTAACTAGAGCTGTTATTAGTAAACCTATAATGACGATAAAGTTTATTAATAGGTTCATTGTATCGAAAGATGGTGCGCTGTTTCCAGAATTAAACAAAGTAGAAAAATAACTTTCTGTTATAAATCCAGGGCTTGTCATCAGGGTTAAAATGACCAGCATCATCACCATAAATATTGGTGGAAATAAAAGTTGACCCTTTAGAGAGTCCCACCACTGTTTTGCATAAGGTTTCATTTCTGGAAGAGCCATACCCATATATGCCACAGGAGAAAGCATAAGTAGGAATATGATCGTTAAATACCTAATGATGAACATTATTGATACAGCAAAAAATACAAACGAAGATATAAGTATAATTATCCCGGAACCCAGGCCCATTATTAATATTCCACCAACACCTTTTCCTCCACCAAAATTTGCAGATAAATCTGTGTCACCGTATATACCCTGAAGTCCTAAGGCACTCATTATTTTATCTGATAAACCATAGTTGTCTTGTATTGGCCCCACAAATCCATTAGGAACTGCTGGTGGAGTCACTATTGAATTATAGATGCCTATTGTGATGACATTTGATCCATCTATCAATACTCTTGTGAAAAATAAACTAAAGTTTATAAGAAGAGAAGCTAGAACTACTCCAAAAATGAAATTTTTTACACTATTTAGACTACCCATATTAAGTATGAGTTTTATTCCCTCGTATACTAATACAAATATAAACACAATATTCATCAGATCCCTGATAATTTTCCAAGCAATATTTATACCAGTTAGACCTTCTAATCTTGTGCTTAAATCAACAATTGTAAATTTCATTACAGCGTTTAGTAAGGTACCAGATAACCAAAGAATCCAACCCATTAAACTTAAAATTCCCTCAACAAGTGATTGTAAAATTATTTTTAATATAGAGTCAGAACCAGTTACAGTTTCCCACCACCCAGCAGTTGCTATGTGCGTAGGTATAAGTAACCCAACCATTACAACTAATATTAGAATGTAAGGAAAATATTTTTTCATCTAAATTCTTTCTGTGAATTACAAAGCACAACTTATCAGAATATCTCCCGAGTATTGTGCTTGAGCAGCGTTTCTTATTGTCATATCACCATCACCTGCGTGATTTACTGCTTCATATCTTTCTATTGCCGTATCTCCAGATCTCCAGACTGCTACGTAGTTTTCTGTGTGAACAACATCATTACCACTCAACACAGTACTAGATGATTCGTATCCTGCATTTCTCAATTCAGATGCAACTAAACTAACGAATGATTCGGAGTTTGATACTGTATTTAGTGATGACGCAAGAGCAGGGTTGTTGTTTAAAACAGCTCCTTCAGCGTTTATTACTGCCGATGTGTAATTTGCAACAGTTCCTCCAGGATCAGAACATCTTCCACCACCACCACCTCCACCACCAGTTGTTGTTGAACAAGTAACTCTCCATGCATTTCTCCAAGTGTCTCCTATTCCAACCTGATTGGATACAACGATAGTAGCTGGACCAACTAAATAATTAAATGCCATACCAATAACATTTTCACCTGGGTAGTATAGTGCAGCAACACTCGGATAAATAGCATTTGTTCTATTTATTATGTCTTGTACTGCTTGCTGGTACCACTGAGGTGCTGGAGTGGTAATAGGGTTCATTTTTTGTATAGCTTCGAGTTGAGGAATCATAAAGTCTATAGCATTCTGTGTTTCTTGTGTCTGTGCTGTTGTTGGAGGCATTACACAATCGTTTCCCCCACTAGAGGCTCCTCCTCCGGGTGTGTTGTATTGTACCGGTGTTACTGTACAGTTTGTGCTTCCAGATTCTGGGGCTTCTATTAAATTGCCGTCCACATCATACACCCCTGGTGATCCAGATGTTGTTGTACAGTTAGGAGTTCCTCCGCTAACCTGATTAGCATTAGGGTTTGATGGTTGCTGTGTTGGTTCAGTGGCCAATTGTTGCGATAGTGATGGCGAGGTCTGTGATGATTGACTAGCTCCAAGCAAACCAGTTCCTCCCCCGATCACTCTGCCTATTAGTTGGTTCAATAGAGCCCCAACAATTTCATCAATCTCATCTGCTGCGATTATTCTGTTTTCACCAGAACCAAGAACACCATTTATTTGGTTTTCTATAACAGTACCAGGTGTTACAACCTCATAGTCATTATTCCAACAGTCCCCCACTTTGTATTTTGCTCCTGCTGCACCAAGACTGTTTATATCCGACTGACTGAGTACACTACTAGCCTTACATTTTTGGAATGAAAGAAAGCCCTTACCTTGTTCAAGTTGTTTGAGGTATTTGTTATTTTCGATTCCAAGCTCTTTACTGAGACTTATCTGTGCTTGAAGATATGCCCCATAAGGATTGTTTGATTGATTTTGTGTTAATTCAAACCAACCATCCCAACCACCTTGACTAAAGTCTCCAATGAACTGATCGTAATTGTTTTTTAGTGTGCTTAGTGTACATGAATAATTCCCCTCATCTTGCGATATGTAGTTTTTAACTAAAGCCAGTCTTACTTGGGCGTTGAATGGTGAACAAAGCATATTCATTTTAGGCCCAGATAGAAAATCTGAAGCAACATTGTCTCCAATATCTAAGAAAAACTGTGTTGGGTCGGTTAAATAACCAGGATTTCCTTTAAATCCAGAGTTTATCCAGTTAACAGTTTGGGCCGATATTTTTTTTAGCGCTATGTTAGCTGCAAAATAAGCTAATGGGTCACCAACGTATTCCTTAAATGCGTTAGAAACATCAACATATTGTGCGTTGGTTTTTTGTGGAAAAACTAAAACAAAGGATAACAAAATAAAACAAATTCCTATAAATTTTTTGGAATTATTTTTTTTTATTTAAAAAATACATAATATAACTATATTATATATCAATATAGTTATTAAATACCAACGTTTCTGTTGATAAGATTAGGTGTTTATTTTATCTTTGATAAGTAAGAATTCATTTCCGCCAGTCTTTTTTGGAAATTTGTTGTATAGGAAGTGTATTGACTCAGCCCCATCATTGCTCTTACCGGGTCATTGTATATTTCCTTCATAGCTTCTGTATTCACAACTAGAGCACTTACCGCATTCATAAGGTTTAAATGAACACTTATAGCTGATTCTGGTACATTAGTATTTAAAAAGTCTTGAATAAAACCGTTAGAGGCGTTGATTATTACATCCAGTCTGTCTAAAAGGGCTGAATTGTTGGTTTTTGCTGCACTTGATAGAACCATTATTGGGTTATCTCGTATTTCTAGGGATCTGTTTTTTAGAATTAGATTTATTTGGTCTCTGTAATTTCTGAGGCTTGAAATATCGTTATTTGGGCTAATTTTCAGGTTTTTTGTAACATAAACAGGAGCAGATAGTTGTTTATACTGAGGAGAAGACATTATATTTGATGTTATTTTGTCTATGTCATCAGCTGTTAGTTGACGACCCCCTTTTTTAAGAAGAAGGTATTGTGACATAAAGTCTTTTGACATCTGTGCTGTCAGAGTTGTTTCGTCATAGTCGAATGAGTTTTGTTTGGTTAGGTCTTGGAAATCTTCAGTTTTTTTGTCTAAGGAGGTTAAGATTTTTTTCCAGTCTGTGCTTGTGCTGTTTTCTAAATCCTCATATGAATATGTAGAAATAGAGTTGTCTGTAGCCTGTTGTTTTGTGATGTTTATAGAGGCTCTATTAAGAAGCCATATTGAAACAATAGCACCGAGGCATATGATTATTGTAGTTATTATTTTTCTACTAGGCATTTTGAAATTATATCACGAATTTTTATAAACATTACAATTTATATTTTAGTCAATAATTTTGATATAAAAAATACAACAATAAGTCCAATTAAAAATAAAAAATGAAGCAAAAAAATAGTTTTTTCATTATACGGTTTTTTTGTTATAAGTTTGTAACCAATTAAAGATGTTGGAATCGATACCACATAAAAAGCATAAAAGTTTAGGAAAAAAGGAACAAGTAAATAACTTATAGCAAAACAAATACCAGTTATTTTTAATCCATTTTTTTTGAAAAGTACCGGAAGAGTTTTTACATCTTGTTTACTGTCCCCTTCAATATCTTTTATATCTTTAAAATTTATTTGAAGAGTGTAGAAAATAAGTATTCCAAGAGATAGTAGTGTTGGAAATGTGTGTATTTTTTTATCTATAGAAATAAAGAAAAAACCAGATAGTGTTGCAGACAATATAACTATGCTGATTACAAAAGATGAAAGCAAAGTAATACGTCTTAATCTGAGAGGTGGAGCTGAATAGATGTAAGCTACCGCTAAGCCAACTAATATAAAAAAGAAACTATAAAATCCAACACACCAGGAACCAATAATAGCAATGGCAAAAAAGATATAACTAGAACCAATCATATCTTCTTTAGAGATAATATTTTCTGGTAGAGGCCTCTCTGTGTTAGAGATCTTGTCTATCTCGATGTCATAAATATCGTTTATGTGAACTGAATACATCCACATTCCAAACCAAGATATAAGTAGACAAATTACCCCTAAAATATCTACCCATGAATAAAAAGTTCCATAATCAAAAAATACAGCATAGCCCATAGCTATAATTAGTGGAGCAAGATAATAAGTTATTCTAATTGGTCTTGAATTTTTTAATATTGATGAGAGTTTTTGTTTATCACTTTTCCAGAAAAATCCAATAGTTATAAAAAAAGATATAACAAAAAGTATTTGTGACATCAGTTTATCAAAACCCAATTGGAAAAATCTAAATCTTGATACAGAAAAAGCTCCTTCGTGAAGAGTATTGTGAAAAATATTTGATTTTAATATTACATCTTCTAGGTATAAAGAAATTTGAGAAGTAGTGATTCCTATGTTGTTAGCGTGGGAGATTATATACAAAAGACTTGGAATTGCTCCGAGTACAAACATAAAAATATAAGAAGATAGTATGGTAAAAAATATATTTTTATAACTACCAGTTTTTATCCAAACATATGAAGCTATAGCTATAAAAAGAACAGCTATCTGAACATTCATTCCGAAAGTTATTCCGTTTACTGGGATGAAAAAAGGAAATTTAAAAAAATTAAAAAAAAGTTCTCTTGGTAGTGCGTATATGTATGACATTGCTTGTCCACCCCTATTTAAAGATAGGTCTATAAGTGGAGCTGTCCACATTATTGGAAATATAAAAAGTATAAATTTACTTGAGCCAACAAAATTTTTTGTAAAATATCCTGTGATAAATATTAGCCCCAGTATTACAGCTAGAAAAAATAATCCATAATGAATCAGTGTATATGGATCAGTCGGCATCATTCCAGATGGAGAAGGACTAGATATTGATTCAAGTAAAAATCGGACGAAGACTATGCAAATAAAACCAATTATCCAGTCGAAAATACTAATTTTAGTATTTTCTATTTTTTCTATAATTCCTCTAATCATATACTTATTTCTTTACAAAGTTTTATCCAGGTTTCCAATCCTAAATCCTCAGCTCTGGCTTTTTCATTTATTTCACATTTTTTAAAAACATCAGCTAAGTCCCCCCTTTTATATATACTACTTAAGTTTGGAAGAAGTTGTTTTCTTTTGTGTGCAAATCCAGAATGTATAACTTTAAAAAATAATTCTTCTTTAACCCCCCCGAGTCTATTTTTGTTTATGTTTTCTATGTTTATTACAGCTGAATCTACATTTGGTTGTGGGGTAAAGGCCCCTCTTCCAACAGTTCTGATTATCTTTGGTTCGCCGAAAATTTTTATAGAAAGAGATAGTAGACTCTCTTTTCCATCTCTGGCAACGATTCTATCAGCTACTTCTTTTTGAATAAGAAGAGTCATTGAGGTAGGTTGAGCGTCGCTTTCCAAAAACATTCTCATGATCTGGCCTGTTATGTAGTATGGAATATTTGCAACTAGTTTATATTTATCTTTTGTTATATGAGTAATACCAACATCCAAAACATCGGCGTGTATAAGTTCTAACTGTTTGAGGGATATTTCTTTTGAAAATCTTTTTTGGAGTTCGGGTATTAATCTGTCATCTTTTTCTATTGAAATTATATGGGCTCCAGTTTCCAGAAGTTTTTCCGTGAGAACCCCTTCTCCTGGACCAATCTCTAAAACAACATTATCTTTATTAACATTTCCAGCAGAAACAATATCTTTCACAATCTGTGGTGAATTTAGAAAATGTTGACCTAGTGATTTTTTCTTTAACATTTTTAGAAATCTATACTAAACAAAGGAGCTTTTGGACTCTCACCAAATCCCTCTCTGTCTATATATTTAGAAGGTATATCATCTATAAACTCAGATGGAGAGTTAACTTCCATTGTACCAAATATAGTGCGTGTTTGGGCGTACGTTAAAAACAACTTTTTTCCAGCTCTTGTTACTGCTACATAGAATAACCGTCTTTCTTCCTCAGCATCTTCTCCAGATTTTCTAGATTCGCCCATACCTTTATGTGGGAATAAGTCATTTTCAAGGCCACAAATAAAGACATAATTAAACTCTAACCCCTTTGATGCGTGTACTGTCATTAGTCTTACTCCAGTTTTTTCTCCATCTAGAGAATCTTGGTCTGAGGCTAGTGATGTATCGGTTAAAAACTTCTCGATTCCCTCCTCTGGGGTCAGTTCGTCATATTTTGTAGCTAAGGTCACCAACTCCATAATGTTTTCAAGTCTGTCTGTGTCTTCCTCTAATCCCGTTTTTAGAGAGTCTTCGATACCTGATTTTTTAACAATATATTTTAAAGCTTCACTTGGCTTTTCTGTTGTTAGGACGTTTTTAAAATCCAAAAGCATTTTCCTAAAATTATTTATTTTTATTTTCATGCTTTCTGGAAGTTCACTCTCTTTTCCTTCCATTATTTTTTGAAGAGTGGTTTTGCCTATTCCTCTAGCTGGAATATTTATTATTCTTGCAAAGTCGCTGACATTTTCTGGATTAAGGCTTGCCCTTATAAAACTAACCATATCTTTTATTTCTTTTCTTTCAAAGAACTTTGTTCCTAGCATTTGATATGGAACCCCATATGAAAGAAATGCATCTTCCAAAACTCTAGATTGAAAGTTTGCTCTATATAGAACAGCTATATGATCTGCTTTTACCCCGTTTTCTATTAGCCATTTTGATTTAAGCGCAATAAAATGTGCCTCATCTATCTCGTTTCTTCCTTCAAATAACCCTATTTTTTCTCCAGAATCATTTTCTGTAAAAAGTTTTTTTGGTATACGAAAATTATTTTTTTCTATTATTTCATTCGCTACTGCTAGAATATTTTTTGTTGAACGATAATTCTGTTCTAGAAAAAAAGTTTGAACTTCTGGATATGATCTTTCAAAATGCAGCATATTTTTTATTTCTGCACCTCTCCAGCTGTATATGTTTTGGTCCGTGTCTCCTACAACACAGATGTTTCTATTTTTTCTGGCAAGCATTTCAACTATTGAGTTCTGGACTTTGTTTGTGTCTTGGTACTCGTCTATATGGATGTATAAAAACCTTTCTTGGTATTTAGTTAAAACATCAGGATATTTTTCTAGAAGTTTTAAGGTCTTAAGGAGTAAATCATCAAAGTCTAATGCATGTTCTTTTTTCAAGCTTTCTTCATAAAGAACCCAGACTTTTTTTGTCATTTCTGAATTAAAATCATAACTTGCTCTTTCCTCGTATTCGGAGACGGTTACTCCTCTTCCCTTTTCTCCAGATATTATGTGACGAACACGTTCTAAATGTTCTTTGGGATCAAGTCCAACTTTTGTTAAAACATCTTTTAAAGTTTTTTTAGTATCAGATGTGTCAAAAATACTAAAATGTCTTGGCAGTTTTAAAATCTCTGCATTTTCTTTTATTATCTGCACTCCCAATGAGTGAAAGGTGCTGATAAAAGGAGCTCTCTTTCTTAAGTGGGCTAAATTAGTATCGTTTTCTAACAAAGACATAACTCTCTCCCTCATTTCTCTCGCAGCTTTGTTTGTAAATGTTATAGCTAGAATCCTTTCTGGAGATACCCCACTAGCAATAATATGTAGGATTCTATGTGTTAGGGTTTTTGTTTTGCCTGCTCCTGCTCCAGCCACGATGAGTACCGGTCCTTCGGTAGCTAAAACTGCCTTTTTTTGTTCAGAATTAAGAGAGTTTAAGTAATATTTTTTATCTTCCATTGCGAGATTATAGCATTTTCGTATATCCACAGCTGAAGTTTGCCTAATTGGCTATTGTGTTGACTGTTGGTAACTGCTATTGACCCACAGAGTCCAGTTTATATAATGGTTAAGTACAGAAAAGGTTGTAAATAATATGGCTCAACAAAGCCATATTATAATTCGGAAAACTAGAATATACGTTAAATTTTAGCTTATTTTAGGTCTACTACAGGATCCAAAGTTCTGGTCAGGTCTTAAAATCACCTCAAAAGTTTTATTTTTAAAACTAAAACAGGTGGGATCTACCATTTCCTCGGTGAACATATTTGCGTCAATAATCCCAATTTTTCTAATTTTGACGTTATTTTTAGCCCCAAAAACTACACATGCAGGTGTTAGTGATGTTACCTGTTCTATATTTGGGATTTTTTGTCCTGTAGAAGCAGAGACAGAAGAACTAGAGGCAAATTCTCAGAACATGGCCCTTCTTCAAGCTGTCATTTCTCCAGACCCAAAAGCTTCTTCAACAAAAGATAACTCTGTCATTGTTGGTGGTAATTCCCTTGCTCCAGAGACTCAGGCACCAGAATCTAAATCAATAGAGGATGATCAGATTAGTTTATATGTTGTTCATCAGGGAGACACCTTGCCAGCTATAGCCAAGATGTTTGGTGTTACAGTAAACACAATAAGATGGGCTAATGATATAAAAGGTAACACAATAAGTGTCGGTCAAACTTTGGTAATTCTTCCTATATCTGGAATACAACATACTGTTAAATCTGGAGATACACTTCAAAGTATTGCTAAATTACATAAAGGAGATTTGAATGAAATATTGCAATATAACAACTTAACTAAAGATGCAAAACTAGCAATCGGAGATATCATTGTTATTCCAGATGGTGAGGCAACAGTCACAACAAGTTCTTCTGGAACAAAAACTGGAACTACAAAACCTAGTTCCTCATATCCTGTTTACGATGGTTACTATATGAGACCTATAATAGGTGGAATTAGAACTCAAGGAGTTCATGGTCATAACGGTGTTGATTTGGCTTCATCATATGGCGCAAAGATTTATGCTGCTGCTGATGGTGATGTTATTATTTCAAGAAGTTCTGGATGGAATGGTGGTTATGGTTCATATATTGTAATCAAGCATGGAAATGGAACACAAACTTTGTACGGACATTTGAGTGGAACTGCGGTTTCTGCTGGTCAACGTGTTACACAAGGACAGGTAATAGGATATATGGGTAACTCAGGACAGGTAACGGGACATACTGGAGTACATCTACACTTTGAGATTCGTGGTGCCAGAAATCCATTTTAACACTCAGGTCTTTTTCCTGAATCTCATCGTCTAAAATTTGAAAAATATCTTCACCGTACTATAAGTACGCCTCAGATAATTTTTAAAATTTTATACGCGACCTTCAGGAAAAATCCTCTGAGTTATTTTTCAAATTTGATTTTTTTAAAAACCAACTACAAAGTTTGATATTTCTTAGGACGATACTGGAGAGCTTCTAAAATGTGGTTTTCAGAAATTTCTTTCTCCCCTTCCATATCAGCAATAGTTCTCGCTAGTTTGATAATGCGATGATATGAACGCGCAGAGAGGTCTAGTTGTTTTGCTGAATTATTTAAAACCTCTTTTACTTTATCTGAAAGTTTTATATGAGAGACTAAATCTTTTGCCGTTAGTTCAGCATTGGTTTTTATTTTTAATTTTTTATATCTACCTTCTTGTATTTTTCTAGCCTTCCCTATTCTCGGAATTATTTTTTCAGTTTTTTCGTGAAGATCCCTTGAGTCAGTTAGTTTACCGTGTTCTATCTTTGAAACTTCAACCCATAAATCTATTCTATCTACTATTGGTCCAGATAATTTTCTTTTATATCTTTCTATTGCTTGTACTGAACAAGTGCAATCTTTGCCTTTTACTCCTAGGTTTCCGCACGGACAAGGATTCATTGTGGCAACCAAAATAAAATGGGCAGGATATTTTACTGAACCTTTTGCGCGAGAGACCGTCACCACTCTGTCTTCTAGAGGTTGTCTTAAAGTTTCCAAAACTTTTCTATCAAACTCTGGGAATTCATCTAGAAACAAAACTCCTTTATGGGCCAAAGTCACTTCACCGGGTTTTAGGTTTGTTCCTCCTCCAACCAAAGAGACATATGATGCTGTGTGGTGAGGTGAACGAAAAGGAGGATTCTCTATTAGACCTTCTTGTAGGATTCCGCCGATAGAATAAATAGATGTAACCTCTAGCATCTCATCAAAAGAAAGTTTTGGAAGTAAGTGCGTAAAAGCTTTTGCCAGCATAGTTTTTCCAGTTCCAGGTGGGCCATACATTATGATGTTGTGTCCTCCAGCCGCAGCTATCTCAAGTCCCCTTTTTGCGGACTCCTGACCCTTTACATCTGCAAAGTCTACTTCAATTTCTCTTTTTATTTTCTTTTTCTTTTTGCTCTTGTATAAAGGAAGAAAAATTTTTTGAACAGGATTTGTTTCCTCATCATATTCTTTTGTGTTTATATGTTTCACCACATCGAGAAGTGACTCTGCTCCGTAAACTTTTATTCCATTTATACTAGAAGCTTCCTCAGCATTTTCAATTGGCAAAAATATTTCTGTGAAACCATGCTTCGCTGCCATCTGTGCTATAGGCAGAGCACCTTTGATTGGTCTAAGTTTTCCATCCAAAGATAATTCGCCAATGAATAACCTGTTTTCAACAGACGCTTCTATGTCTCCGGAGGCGATAAGATAAGCTAGTGCAATAGGTAAATCAAACAACGGTCCTTCTTTTTTAATATCTGCTGGGGCCAGTGAAACAACAACTTTTTGATTTTTGTTTTTAGGAGATTTCCAGCCAGAATTTTTTATTGCAGCTCCAACTCGGTCTTTTGATTCATCAACGGATTTATCGGCTAGGCCGACTATAGAAAAAGAGTGGAGCCCTTTTGAGAGATCCACCTCTATATCTATTAACTGTGCGGAAAGTAGTATTGCTTGAGCTGAATATATTTTTGAAACAGCCATAGTTTTTAACTACATATGAGACTTGCAAGTTCTGGCTGAAGGGTTGGCCATAAGTCGGTCTTCCTCTATTTCCTCACCACCAACTTCACAAACTCCATATGTTCCATTTTCTATTTTTTCTAAAGCATCTTTAACATCCTTTAGTTGTCTTTCAAGATTTTCAACTTCAGCATTGTTGTTTTCAAATTGTTCTAGACTTCCCGCTACTTCTCCTTCGTCGGCTTCGTCTGCACCATTCTCTGGGATAGTTGCTTGCCAATCAGATGGATTTTCTGGATTCATTCTTCCAATAGAAGCAAGCTGTTTCTCTACAGTTTCTTTCTCTTTTGATAAAACTTCTTTGAAATGTTGTGTGTCTATAGTCATAATCCAATTATACCAAAATTAAGATAAATAACCAAAGTTATTTTGCTTGTTTGCTAACAGTAAATCTACCAATAATAGCGTTGAAAATCTTATCATTTTTTGTAATCAGGAGGGTTTCTTTGTCTATAAAAGAATAAAGAAGTTCAATTTTCCCAGAAGGGCTTCTCAGCACCCTGAGGTCTTTGTTTTTTACTGCTAGGTCGCTAAATGGACTGGTTGTGCTAACAAGGTCTGGGTTGATTGAAAATATTTTTTGTAAATCTTTCGGCATATCATTTTCCCATTTAAGCATTCCAGAATAACTTGAAGCAAAATCTTTTACTTTGATGATAAAAAATATTTCATTTGTATCATACGAATAAACCCCAATCATATATTGGCTATCAAATGACCTGATTAGAGATGATGGTGCGCTTGGTCCAACAAGAGACATTATTTTACTGAGTTGAACCGGGTTTGTTCCATCTGTGGTGTTTACATACAAAACAGAATTAACTGGTTGTTTAAATCCCTCTTTCTCTTTGGTTAGTGCGATTATAAGATTTTCTCTTGTTGAGCTAGCGACAGCAATACTGTCTTCTTTTGTAAAACTCAAAAGAGTTTTTGTTGCTTGTTCTACAATAGTTTTTTCGTGAGCTCTAAAATAATATATACCTATAACACTTCCCACTCCTAGTATAAAAAATATCACACTCAAATATATAAAAATTTTGTTTCTTGTTCCGCTGTATCTGACACTCACCACTTTCTCAGGTCTCTCTTCTTTTCTCTTTTGTTCTGCAACAAGAATAGTGGTACTGGAGTATTTATTTTTACCAATAGCTTCCTCCACATCACCTTGGTATGTACGTAGTGATTTTATTGGAATTCTTCCTTTTTTTTCTTCTGGAGGCATTTGTATTAGTTTAACAAAATATTATCAATTATAAAATCAATTTTTTTGAAAATAAAAAAGACCGGCATGTGCCGATCGTGTGTGACTTAACTTTGCACTGACCATATGGTCAGTAACTCATAACGAACTCCTTAACCTGGTCGGGAGAAGGAGGATCAGAACCAAACGCCCGCATTGGAGGCGCGCGCGTATGGTGCTGGCCCCGCCCCCCTTCTCCCTTCCAGGTCCCGCCAATTCTTTACGATGGCGAAATATCTACCAATATAATATATCTAAAAGTGGTTTATGTCAATTATTATAGACAACAAGAAACGGAGCTTAAATGCTCCGTTTCTTGTTATTTTATTCTTCTGTTTTTGTTCTAGGAACTCTTCTTGTGCTCCTATCTCTGAATCCAAGTAAATATTTTCTAGGATTTAAATCTAGGTCTATGAAGTCATCACTAGCTTCTATAAGTTTTGCTGAAGTAGCTTTTCCAAAAGACATTACCTCAACTTGGCACCCTTCATTCTGCAAGTATTCAACTAGTGGAACAAAATCACCATCTCCTGTTACTAGTATTATCGCATCTAGTTTTGGAGCAAGTTTGATAGCATCAACAGCGAGGCCGACATCCCAGTCTGCTTTTTTTGAGCCTCCAGCAAATATCTGGAGATTTTTTGTTTTTGTTTCTATTCCCATCTTACCAAGAGCTTCGAAAAAGTTTTTCTCATCCCCTGCTTCGGTGGTAATAACGTAGGCAACAGCTCTGGTTAGAGATCTGCCTGCTAGACCGTCTTTTACAACTTGGTCAAAGTTTACTTTTGCGCCATAAATATTTTTGGCACAATGATAAAGGTTCTGGGTATCTATGAAGATCCCAACCCTTTGGTTTTTGTGTTTAATTACACTCATATATAAAAAATTAATTCTAAAATTTCAAAAAATAGTACAAATCTAATTGTATATCATTTCTAAAATAAATGCTTATTAAAGAAAACAAACTCCGAAGAGTTTGCTTTCAAAGAGATTATTTTTTAAGACCGATTTTTTTGACTAGCGCACTGTATCTTTTTGGGTTTTTCTTTTCAAGATACTTCATGTGAGTTTTTCTGTCAGCTACCATTTGCAGTAATCCTCGTCTTGAGTGATTATCTTTTGCATTTTTCTTCAAGTGAGAAGCTAACTCATCAATTCGACGAGTCAAAATAGCTATTTGTACTTCAGGAGAGCCAGTATCTTTGTCGTGTACTTGCACATCCTTAATAACCTTTGATTTCTTTGTCTTTGTAAGCATTGATGAAAGAATATCATAAATACCTTTATTTTGCAAGCTGTTTTGCATAGCTATAAACAGCCTGTTTTCTCTCTTAAAACACTTGACATTTATCTTATTTATGATATTATTGTAGGTAAGGGAGGTCGTCATGGCTAGCTTCTCAGTTTCTCTCATCGGGTCCACTAACCATATCATCGTTCACTCGTTTGTGGACGGAGACCGGATTGTGGAAATCCCAACTCGCCGCTCCAAGGAAGACTTTCTCGCTCACATCCGTTGGCTCGAACGCCACGGGCGCCGTGAAGAAGCAAGGGTGCTCCGAGAGAAGTACTCTTAACTCACAACTTTTGGCCGTCAGTTCGTAAGAGCTGACGGCCTCTTCATTTATATTGATATCGTACCAGAAGAGTACTTCTACTAGACTAAGTATAGTATGTCGCACAATATTTTGATTTAATGATACAATTAGACTAAATATGGCTTCTTTAAAGCAGTTAAAACAACAATTTCTTGAATATATAGAGATAGAAAGAGGACGTTCGGTGAAAACTGTTGAAAATTACGACCACTACCTTAGTCGTTTTTTTGAATTTATAAAAACAGACAAGCCAGAGGAGATAAAAGATGAGGTTGTGCGACAATTCAGACTTTGGCTCAACCGCCAACCAACAGGAAATACCAAAGTTCCAAATGAAACTCTCTCTAGAAAAACTCAAAACTACTATCTTATTGCAGTTAGAGCTTTTCTTAAATATCTAGCAAGGCAGGAAATCAAATCACTTCCAGCCGAAAGGATAGAGTTAGCAAAAGTCGGAGAACGTTCACTCGATCTTATTACCGAAACAGAGCTTAACCGTCTCCTCAATTCTCCAAAAGGTACTGATTTAAAAGATTTAAGAGATAAAGCCATTCTAGAGCTTCTTTTTTCTACCGGTTTACGAGTTTCAGAGCTATGTTCCCTTACATCAGATATTGATTTAAGCTCTGACGAAATAAGTATCCGAGGAAAAGGAGGAAAAGTTAGAGTGGTATTTATTTCAGACGAAGCAAAAAGGCATTTAAGAGCATATCTTTCTGCTAGAAAAGATATGAATGAAGCTTTGTTTGTTCAAGTTGGTGTTGAAATAAAGAAAAAATCAATCCAGAGCAAAAACGGAGTTAAGAAAAATGGAGAAAAAGAAATCGGAGCCTTAACTAAGCGTTCTATAGAGAGAATTGTAAAACAACACGCCACAAAAGCTGGTATTTCTAAAAAAGTTACCCCGCATACCATAAGACACCTTTTTGCTACAGGGCTTCTTTCAAATGGTGCAGATATTCGGTCAGTTCAAGCAATGCTTGGACATTCGAGTATTGTCACAACACAGATATATACTCATGTTACTGATAAACATTTAAAAGATATTCACAAGAAGTTTCATAAAAAGAACTAAGTTGATACAATAACTTTATGAAAATTATCTCTTGGAATGTTAATGGAATAAGAGCAGTTCATAAAAAAGACCTATTTGTGCCTTTTGTTGAAAAATACAAGCCGGATTTGCTTTGTTTGCAGGAAACTAAGGCACAGGAATATCAAAGTGAAGTAGATTTGCCAGAATATGAGGAATATTGGAACTCTGCAGAAAGAAAAGGTTATAGTGGTACAGCTATATTTACCAAAGAAAAACCCCTCTCTATATTACTAGGTTTGCCAGAGAAGATTACTAAAAAATATGATTGGAATGAAAACGGATATGGTGATCCAAATACAGAGGGTCGTGTTACTACTTTGGAATACAATGATTTCTACATAGTGACTGTCTATACTCCGAACGCAAAAGATGACCTCTCTCGCCTATCTCTTCGTCACAAACAATGGGACCCAGCTTTTCTGGCTTATGTTAAAGAGTTAGATAAAAAGAAACCAGTTATATTTTGTGGAGATTTAAATGTTGCTCACACAGAAGATGATCTTGCTAGACCAAAAGATAATATTGGTAAAAAAGGTTTTACAAATGAAGAACGCGAAGGAATACAGAAAATGATAGATGAAAATTTTGTAGATACTTTTAGAATTTTTACAAAAGGAAACGGGTATTACACATGGTGGAGTCATTTTGCAAACGCTCGAGAAAGAAATATTGGTTGGAGAATTGATTATATTTTTGTTAGTAAAAGACTAGAAGGAAAAGTCAAAAAAGCGTTGATACATAAGGATGTTTTTGGTTCTGACCACTGCCCTGTTGAGTTAGATATTTCTATATAAGACTTAAAATAATTTAAGGTTATCCACACATTTGTCTCACATTGTCCTTTACTTGTCTTTTAAAAAAACATAAAATGAATTTCAGAACGAGATTATAAATTCGATAAACCCCGGATGGACATTCTCAATTGTTCTTTCATATTGTGCTTGAGAGGTGCGCACCTCTCCCCTTGGAAGACACTTTCTGGTTAAGGTGGTGTTGTTCGATCAACTCATCCCCAACCTTATCTATATTTTTTAGCTTGTGATGCTGTTATCCGCATCATTCTTTGCTGGAGTGATCTTTCTCTCTTCAACCGCCCAATGACGAGTGCCTGTGTAAAGATAACACACGGACCCCCTTTATTGGGCGGTTTTTTATTTAACGTGATGACTAGAACGGATTTTTTTGATTTCCTCTTCGTCAGCTTCTTCTTTAGACATTTTACCTTTTTCTCCAAGTGCCTCAAGTTCCTTAATCGGTAAATTAACTAGTATTTTAGCCTTATTTTCCAAATATTCAGCTGTATTTTTTTTTGGATCTTCTAAAACTTCCTCTAGTAACGCATGCAAAATATAACCAATTTTGGGTCCTGGAGTAATTTCTGTAACTTCCATTATTTTTTTACCATCAATCTTTAACATTCCAACAGAAATTGGGTCACGAAGAGCCTCTTCTATCATCGCATGATATTTTCGGAGACGGTAGGGGTCTTCTTTGGGTCTACCAGTCCCTATACGGTCGCATATGCGTAGATTCATCAAATCCCATATATTCTCTCGTCCAACATTTACAATCATTCTACGGACCGCTGAGAGCGTTATTTGCTCTGTGTCAGAAAAGAACATATGCCAACGGACCATATTGGTAACTTTTTCAATAATTTTTGTTGGATATTTGAGATTCGTAAGGATTTTTTTTGTAGTTCTTGCTCCAAGTACTTCATGACCATAAAAAGTCCAAGTATCTTGTTCTTTCCCCCATCTTCTAGATTCCGGTTTAGAAATATCGTGGAATAGAGCCGCCAAACGGAGATCTAGGGGGTATTTTTTATCAGCAGCTCCCTGCAAAGAACGTAGTAAATGTTCCCAAACATGATATGAGTGTGCCCTGTTTTGCTCTACTCCCACAGTTTTTTCTAATTCAGGAACAATGTAAGGTAATAAACCTAGTTTTTTTATGGCCAATAAACCATCCATTGGTCTATCGGACATAATTATTTTTGTGAATTCATCTCTTACTCTCTCCATTGAGATGTTTTTCAAGAGCTCTGCATTTTCAAATATAGCTTTTTCAGTGTTAGCTTCTATTTCAAAGCCTAATTCAGCTGAAAATCTAACTGCACGCAGTATTCGAAGACCATCTTCCTTAAAACGACTAACAGAATCCCCTACAGTTCTGATTATTTTATTTTCTATGTCATTTTGTCCCCCAAATAGGTCAATTATCTCTTTTTTTGATGTAGAGTAAGCCAAAGAGTTCATTGTGAAGTCCCTTCTTTTTAGATCATCTTCTATTTTTTGGCTAAAAATAACGGTATCAGGGTGTCTATTGTCGGAATATTCCCCTTCTATTCTGTATGGAGTAACTTCAATAACAGTAAGGGTTGGATCAGTTGTTTCCTCGTTTACAACCCCGACTGTTCCAAAGGTATTTTCGTAAAAAGTCTTTGGAAATAAAGCGATAATCTCATCTGGTTTTGCATTTGTTGTAATATCCCAATCCTTTGGAGTTTTATTTAACAAAAGATCTCTTACGCATCCACCTACGACAAAAGCCTCAAAACCATCTTTTTCAAGTTGCTCTGTTACATATGAAACTTCTGTTGGAATTGAGAATGTCATTTAAGTTTAATTATAGACCACTTTGTAGATTTATAGTATAGTAGTTTACTAATGCACCCGTAGCTCAACGGATAGAGTACCGGTCTTCGGAACCGTGGATGTGGGTTCGATTCCTGCCGGGTGCACAATTTGTTTTTATAGTGCGGGATACACGACTCGGAAACCCAAGGTTTTCCGACGCTCGTTTCACTCGCTGCCTTCCTCCACGGAAAACTACCGTTTTCCGACCCTTTCCCACCGCTACCCACACAAAACATTCGCTATGCTCATTTATTTGTGCGGGTAGCGGTAATCGAAACCGCGTCTCGTCCTTGGCAAGGACGTGTTCTACCACTAAACCATACCCGCAATATTTGAACTTTATCATCATATACTAAAGCTTTTAAAATTAAAAGAGGTGGACTTATCCCCTAGTTTTTGTGGAAAACTGTGGATAAGTCTGGGGACATGTGTATTAAAGACAGGTCTTTGACTAGTGTCAATTTTTGAGACATTTCTCTGTCTCTATCCGAGATATGGCTCTAAATAAGGTTATTTTTACAGACATATGTCTCTATTCTGTCTGTTTTTTAGAAATATAGATAAATGTTTCACGTGAAATATATAAATAAGGTTACATGTGTAACAACCAGGGTTAGAGTTATAATATAGCAATGTATAACAAAAACTTCTTCAAAGAACCAACAGAAAAACAAAAAATTGGCCAGATAGGGGAAGATTCTGCTTGTAAATGGCTAGAAAAGGAGGGTTACAGGGTTATTGAGAGGAACTATCTAAAGAAGTGGGGAGAGATAGATATTGTTGCCACAAAGGGAAATAAGATCCATTTTATTGAGGTCAAAAGTGTTTCTAGAAACTTATCTGATGTTACACATGTAACCTCAGTAGCAGAGCAGAGCTCGCTAATGGGCAGGCAATCAGAGGGGGATTATAGGGCAGAGGATAATATGCATCCATGGAAACTAAAAAGGTTGGGCAGGGCAGTTCAATCATATTTTCTGGATAGAAATGTTTCAGATGAAACAGATTGGCAGTTTGATATTGTAACTGTTCATATAGATATGTCTAAAAGACTAAGTCGTGTCTTTTTTATTCCAGATATTGTTTTATAGGCTTTTTATTTGTTATTTGAATTTTTTGTGATAGACTCTATTCTGTATTTGTCGGTATTCGGAGTGTAGTGTAACGGCTAACATTCCTTTTTGGGGAAGTGATCTTTGAAAATTGCGTCGGAGTGTAGTGTAACGGCTAACATTCCTGTTTTGGGAACAGGCGACTCCGGGTTCGAATCCCGGCACTCCGACGGAATTTTTAAAATCAATTCCAGAAACATGTTATGTTTCTGTGGTCCGCAGGAAGGCGACTCCGGGTTCGAATCCCGGCACTCCGACAATTTAAAATGGTTTTTATTCGTAAAACTGAAGATTTTACTTGCGAGCATTGCGGATTTTTTGTAGAAGGCAATGGTTACACTAATCACTGTCCTCAATGCCTGTATTCAAAACATGTTGATATAAACCCTGGAGATAGGTTGGCTACTTGTGGGGGATTGATGAAACCTATTGGAATAGAAAAGAAAGGTAAAGAATATATAATTAAACACAAATGTGTTAAATGTGGTTTTGAAAAACCAAATAAGGCAGTAAAGGAGGATAGTTTTGATATGATAGTTCAGATTTCTGCCAGCAGTCTTTCGAAGATTTAGTTTTCCAGAGACTGCGGAAGTAATTAGCAATTAACGACGAAGATAAAGTAAGCCCGAAGCATTGTTTGAGCACTAGTAATCTAGGCGAGTTTGCGAGAGGGCTACGTATCGAGAAGATTAATTGCTTGATTGCTGAGCGAGAGGAAAATTCTAGCAAGAATTTATCCGTGCTCTGGAAAACTAAATCGGAGTATTATTTATTTAACTCGTCGGTTATTAGTTTTGTTAGTTCTGGTGCTGTGGTGCTTGCAAACATTTTTGCAAAATCTCCTGGATCCTGAGATAGGAATTGAGCAAAATTAATTTTCAGCTCTCTTTGTAGGTCTCTGTTTATGTATGCGAGAGTTATAGCATTTAAACCTCTTTGGCTTGTTGTATCTCCGTCTGAACTAGTAGATATAACACCTATGAGTGTAGCTTTTTTATCAACTACGAGTCCTCCAGATGAGCCCTTTTGAGAAACAATTGTGCCTCCGACCGAAATAATATCAATAGTTCCATCTTTGAAAGTATAAACATCTTGAATATTTGTTATTGAGCTTGTTATATTCAGATTTTGCAGTATTGATAATCCACCTAAAAATCCAGCAGGGTAGGAGACAAGTATTACTGGTTCATTTATCTCTATATTTTCACGAACATTCATAGTTATAAACGGTAACTGCTCTGGAAGGTTTGAGTTGTCTATCATTTTTGTTATTCGCAAGAAAGCAAAATCATCTTCGCCCGTACCTTTTGGATTTTGTTCTTTTAGTTCTGTTTTGTTATTTGCTACCCAAGTAGGGGATATGTAAACCAGTTCCAAGTTGTATGTTGGGTATGCGGGGCTTCCTGTTCTAGCAACACATTGAATAAAATCTTTTTCTCTATAATCTTTTAGTAATAAATATTGTGCTACGTGTGCGTTGGTTAATATAAGACCGTTCGGTTCAACTATGGCTCCGGTCCCAGATATTGGGTTTAACTCTCCACCTTTCGTTGTACACAAAATATTCACTGTAGCTTTTCTAGCAAAAGTGTTTATTGCTTCAAAATCTGGTGTAGGTTCAGGAGCTTTTGGGATTTGGGGTTGGACAACTACTTCCGGTGTTGTTTTTTGAACCTCTGCCGGCTTTTTTACTGTAGTTTTTTTAGTCTCTGTTGTAGTGGGTTTGGTGTCTTTTATTGTTTTTATTATTGAAGATGTTGCTATCGCAATTGTGTTTGTTGTGGTTGCTTGGATAGAAATAGGTTCTTCTGGAGCAACATACACTTTAGTGTTTGTTCCTCCCAGAAACATTAAGTGGGCCAATATGAAAGATATGACTGTTTTAATAAACATTGGTTAATTATAGCACTTTAGTTATAGTACTCATTTGATAGAGGATTTATTTTCTGGTATGATGGCCTAGTTGAGATAGTGAATATGCGGGATTAGTTTATCGGTAAAACGACAGTTTTCCAAACTGTAGTGAGCGGTTCGACTCCGCTATCCCGCACAGACGAAAGGCCCCTCGAAAGAGGCGGCCTTTCGCTTTTAGCGGGATAGCGGAGAGAGGGGTCGGGAGAGGATACTCTCCCGTGGAGGAAGGTGAGGTTGGGATGGGACCCAACCGCAAGACCTTTTTCAGGTATTTTATGAGCAGAGCGAAATAAAATACCGAAAAGGTGTACTGCTCCTGTAAGGAGGGGAGTATTTAAAACCGCCGGTTTCCCAGCCCGCGTATTCCCGCACTTTACAATTATTTTTGTAATGATAAAGTTCGTTTATGTTAACAGCAACAAGTACAGAATTTATACTCCTTTCTCGTCAGGTAGATTATTTGAATAATTCATTTAATTGGGTTGTGGGTGGAATTGGTGTAGTAATTACAATTGTAATTGGAGTTATTGGTCTGACCCAGTTTTTTTACAATAGAAAATTGATTTCACAAGAATCAGAGGTAATAAAGAAAGATCTTGCTGATGTTGTAAATAAGATAGTGGACGATAAGGCGCTAAGTTTGCAATCATTTATCGAGGAAAGCATTGCAGATGTAAGGATGGAGTTGGAACTTCAAAAGAAATCAATGGGAGGTGATATTGCAAGAAGTTACGCTCTTTCGTGTGAAAAAGATGATCTTCATGCCACTGCATTTAATTGGTGGCTTTCTGCTGCAGAAAATTATGATTCTAGAAATAATGGTTTGTTGCCAATGACTATTAAATCAGCAAAAGATTGTCTGGAAAAGATAGTAGCCGGTGATAGTTTTAATATAAAAATATTGTGGGATAAAATGACAGATAATCAGGAAAAAATAGCTAGACTAAAAATAAAGCACCCCACAGAGGCAAAATTACTTGAAGATTTAATGATGGCGAAAGCTAGTCTTTCAGAAACAAAACTTTAATATTTAACCAATCAAAAAAGAGCTCAATTGAGCTCTTTTTTGATTTCTCTCGAGAGAAATGTCTATTTTACGGCCTCCTTCAAAGCCTTAGCAGCTCTGAATTTCGGAACCTTCATTGAAGGAACTGAGATAGTCTCTCCAGTTCTAGGGTTTCGAGCCTGTCTTGCAGCTCGAGTCTTTGTTGAGAAGATACCTAGACCAGCTATTGATACCTCACCACCTTTTTTAAGTGTTGAGACAATTGAGTCGATCATTGTATCTACAACCTCCTCCGCCTGAACTTTCGTACCACCTAGTTTCGCATGTACTGCGTCAACAATTGCTTGTTTATTCATGATGATAAAAATTAACTACACTTATAAATCCATACCTTATCTATAAAGGTATTATATATTAAGGCTTTTTTAACGCAACATCTAGACAAATGTCAATTTTTATCGTGCAAATTCTATGTTTCTAGACTCTCTGATTAGTGTAACTTTTATTTCACCAGGATATTTTAGTTCTGATTCAATACGAAGTGCAATATCACGCGCCATTTTCTTTGCTTCTAGGTCTGTAACTTCAGTTGGTGTAACAAAAATTCTTATTTCACGACCAGCTTGTAATGCATAAGATTTTTCTACACCTTTAAATGAAGAGGCAACAGCTTCTAGGTCTTTCAATCTCTTCAAATAATTTTCAATACTATCTCTTCTTGCACCAGGTCGTCCTCCAGATATTGCATCAGCAGATTGAACGATCATTGATTCCAATGTTTCGTAAGGATACTCGTTGTGATGCGCTTCCATTGCTTTGATAATATTTTCATCAGTTCCAAATTTTTGTAGAATTCTTCTTCCGATTTCAACGTGAGTACCAACAACTTCATGATCAAGAGCTTTTCCGATATCGTGAACTAGTGCTCCCGCTTTTGCAACCTGAACATTTGCACCGATTTCTTCTGCAATCATTCCTGCGATGTGCGCCATCTCAACAGAGTGTGCTAGAACATTTTGTCCGTAACTTGTTCTGAAGTGCAGTCTTCCTAGTATAGAAACAACTCTCGGATCCAAACCAAGCACTCCGGTTTCGTAAACAGCTTCTTCACCTTTTTCTTTTATTGTTTTTGCAATTTCTGCCTCAGCTTTTTGAACCATCTCTTCAATTTTTGCTGGTTGTATTCTTCCGTCAGCAACCAGTTTCTCGAGAGCGTTTTTAGCTATTTGTCTTCTGACTGGATCAAAAGAAGAGATTGTGATTGAACCGGGAGTATCATCCACGATAACTTCAACTCCTGTTGCTCTCTCAAAAGCCTTTATATTTCGACCTTCTTTTCCGATTATTTTTCCTTTTAGCTCATCGTTAGGAATAGCAACTTGGGTAGTTAGCATATCCGAAGAAACAGAGTTGGCCAAACGCTGTATTGATGTGGCCAGAATTTCTTTTGCTTTTTCTTCAAGTTTTTCTTGGCCAGATTGTTCTAGTTTTCTCATCTTAACCAAAATGTCTTCTTCTGATTCTCTCTCAACTTTTTTTATAATTTCTTCCCTAGCTTCTTCTTGTGAAAGTTTTGCAATTTTTTCTAACTCTTCTTTTTTCTGAGACTCAAGTAGTTCCGCATTTTGTCTGATATTTTTTATTTCTTCAATTCTTTTTTTTACTTCTTCTACTTCTTTATCTATTTCTGTTTGTCTATGATCAAGAAGCTCATCTTTTTTGATAAGTCTTTCCTCATTTTTTTTGTTATCTTCTTCTTTCTGCTTTATTTCTACTCGGGCTACTTTCAGTATTTCTTCAGCTTTGTTTTCCGCCTCTTCAATTATTTTCTGTTCTCGGTCTTTGGCTTCCAACATCATTTGTTTGATGTCGAGTTCCATTGATCCTCGTCTTCCTCTTGAAACCAAAATTCTCAAACCGTAACCAAGCGCCAATGAAACCAGTGACGCTGTGCTCAACATGAGCGCAATTATTTTTAATGAAAACATATTTTATGCTGGCAGTTTCTCGTCTCTCGTTTTAGGAATTTCTAGTGTTATTTAAGTAAATTCTATAAGTCTTTAAGATTTTGTATGTGTTGGGGTTTCAGTCAGTCGGGATATAAACAGGAAAGTCATCAGGAAAAACAAAAAACAACCGTTTATTATTTAATCAATAATAAACTCACTATATAAGAAACGTCGTCATAAGTCAAAAATGGATAAAACTCGTAAATCTGGCAAATTTCTGTGTTGCTAGGATTATTTGCTCCACGCGCAGTACTATAATGTACAGCTTGGTCACAAATAATCCGTCGCGCCTTGAACTTTACTCAGATTTACGAGTTTTATGAAATACCAGAATAGATTTGAGACTATAAAACTTTATCCACGATTCCGTATTTTTTAGCCTCCTCAGCTGACATAAAGAAATCTCTATCCATATCTTTTTCTACTTGAGCTAGGGGTTTACCTGTATTTTTAGAGAATATTTTGTTCAGACTGTCCTTGTTTTTAAGCATTTGTCTAGCTGTAATTTCAATATCTGAGACTTTTCCTTCAATTCCTCCTCCCCAAGGTTGGTGGATCATAACCTCTGCGTTAGGCAAAGAGAATCTTTTACCCTTTGTCCCTGCAGCTAGTATGTGAGCGCCCATAGAAGCAGCTATCCCTACAGCAACTGTAGAAATATCGTTCTTTATATGGTTCATTGTGTCTATAATAGCCAAACCTGCTGTAACGCTACCTCCAGGAGAGTTTATATAGAAAGAAATATCCTTTTTTGGGTCTTCTGACTGCAAAAATAGCATTTGAGCTATGATGAGGTTAGCTACGTGGTCATCAATTGGACCATCTAGAAAGATGATATTGTCTCGTAAAAGTCTAGAGAATATATCGTATGCTCTCTCTCCAAACTGTGATTTTTCTATTACTGTTGGTATTAACATGAAAATGAGTATAGCAGAAAGTAAAGAATAGGTAAAATTGGTTTAAAAAAGAGCCCGGCAGAATTATCTACCGGGCCCTCAACTCTTCCAGTGGCCGTTCGACCTCTACTGGAAACGCGATCTTCCTTCCGATGTGGTCCTCAGCCCGACGGTTTCGTCCTGGGTCGGGTTGTTTTTGGGAAGGTTGTTGTACTCGGGACACGCCTTGCCGTGCCCTGCATTTCCATGGAAAGTCTGGTTGCACCACGGGCACTCGCGTTCCCGAGGCGGGTCCACAAAAGATCTTGGCATACTCCTCCTCCGAAATATGTTATCATTTTGTCATGAGAATTCATAGATTCTACATAAGTACACCAATAACTGATAAAAAGTTTGATATTTCAGATAGGGAGTTAGTTCATCAGTGGAGGTCAGTATTTCGTTATAATGTTGGTAGTCAGGTTATTCTTTTTGATGGAAGCGGGGTAGACTATGTTTGCATGATAACCTCAATCAGAAACCTCGGCGCATCCGTAGAAGTATTTAGTGAGAAAAATACAGAGCTTGCACCACGTAGGAATATCTACCTGTGTATGGCGCTTGTTAAAAAGGATAACTTTGAACTTATTGCGCAAAAAGCTACAGAACTTGGTGTTAACCATATTATTCCAATACTATGTGAGCATAGTGAAAAGAGAAAATTAAATATGGAGAGATTAAAAAAAATTACGATTGAAGCCTCTGAACAGTCTGGTAGGGGAGATGTTCCAACTATTTACGAAATAATGAAGATCGAAGAGATCTTCCAGAAGGGTATTCTCCCTCAAGAAAAAATAGCTCTTCATCCAGAAGGTGAAGGTATTCATAAATATTTGTCAGGGTTAAATAGTGTAAACTCCTTTGCTGTTTTTATTGGTCCAGAAGGAGGATTTAGTCCAAAGGAAATAGAACTTTTTAAGTCATATAACATATCAGTCATATCTCTAGGTTCTCAGATTCTGCGTGCAGAAACAGCAGCTATTGCTACTGCAAGTATTTTATTGATTTAGATTAAACAAAAAAACGGTATTCACCGTTTTTTGTTTCGCTGTTATTTATTGTACCAATTTTTATACCACTCTTGCATTTGTAATATTTCTTTGTTTTGTGCGGTAATTATGTTTGTAGACAAGTCTTTTATCTCTTGGTGTTTTGCATTTTGTAGTGCTGACTGTGCCATTAGGACTGCACCTTGATGATGAACTATCATTTCAGAAAGGAAGGCTTTGTCAAAATCATCTCCTGTCTTTCCATTTAGACCCAACATCATATCATCCATCATTCCAGACATACCTCCCGCACCATTGTTACTCATTAACTGTCCGTCTGGCATTTTATGCATACCTGAAAATTTTGAAGAGTTGTTACTAGCAAGCATATAACCAAGAACAAGTCCCAAGATCATAGTTGATACCACCAAAACAATCGTATTGTTTTTTTCCATTATATTTTCAATTAATTTAGTCCTATGTTTGTTATACAAACATCAAGAGGCTTTTATTCCAAATTCTCTAAAAATTGAAATACTAACTCATTTGTCATAAAAGTCTCTACATACATTCTTACTCGGAATCTATCAGCGTCTTTGTAGTGAGAAAGAATATGTTCCATTTCTTTTTTAACCTCCTCTTCGTTTGGAGATAGACTCTCATCTTTTGCTATAGTGTTCAGTATTACTTGAGATTTAGCTCTTTTTGTCGCTGTATCTTTCCACTCAGATCTTAAATCATCCTCTGTTTTCTTAATGTGTTTCAAGTAATCTTCAAAAGATAATCCTGATCTAGCAATATCGTCTTTGAACTGTGCTGTCATTTTATCCAGCTCTCCATCAATTATTATTTTAGGTAAATCAATAGTTGATTCTTCCATAATTTTTTCCAACACCTCTGTTCTTCTTTTATCTTTTTCTTTAACTTCTTTTTCTTTGGCTAGGTTTTCTTTAATTTTTGACTTGAAGTCATCAACATTTTTGAAGTCTCCCAACATTTTTACAAAATCATCATTTACTTCCGGTAGGTCTGCATCAGTTACTTCTCTGTGGTTATGCTCTTTACCTCCTCCAGCTTCAGCGTGAACTTTTTCGTGAGCAATATTTTCTCTGATTGTTTTTATTACATCATCAACTTCTTTTTCGGAAACTTCAGTTTTCTCAACATCTTTTGAGAAAGTTTTTTTTGAAATTTTTTTGTAGTCAGCAAGTTTTACCTCTGGCATTAAAGCAGTTTTAACTTTAAACTCCATATCACTACCAACACCAATTTTTGTGATCGTTATTTCCGGTCGTCCAATAGCGTCTATTTTGTGTTCTTCCAAAATATTAGGATATTCTTCGTTTAGAGCTATTTCAGCAGCTTCTTCTAATAGAGAACCCTCTCCAACTTTTTGAGCAATAAGATTTTCTGGAGCATTACCTTTTCTAAATCCCGGTATTTCTACGGTCTCCCTAAGTCTTTTTATAGCTTTCTCTCTCATTAAGCTCATTTTTTCTGCAGTAATAGTTCCTATAATTTCCAACTCTCTTTCTGGAAGAGGGCTAAGTTTAACGTCTTTATAGTGTTTTTTTGTCATGGATTTCAGTCTATATTGCTGATTTACTTTTGTAAAGCAAAAATCACCTTTAGGGTGATTTTTGTTAATTTACCTATTTTTTATTTTAGTTGCTTACTTCTGTTCCTAGGCCGTCTAGTTTTGTGTTATTTAGGTCTGCTTCGATAGAGTTCAGGTCGTCAGAATTTGAAACACTTTTTATTGTTGCAGCCTCACTCATTTCTACTGGCTGTTGAGTGTTTGCACTATCTGTTACAAGGTTTTGTCTCAATTTTGATTCTTCTACTCTTTTACCCCAGAAATAGAGTCCTCCAAGAATAATAATCGCGATGATGACTATTGTTCCTATGATAGAGCCAACTGATGATTTGTTTTCTTGTTCCATATGTTTTATTTATCCTATTGTTAATTTGTCTCTTTAGTAGAAGATGCGTTTTTTAGCTGTGATACTCCTCTCAAAACTCCCACTGATTTCAATAAATCTTTGTGTGCCTCTCTAAGGTGTTTTTCTATTTCCTGAGCAGAATTTCTCATGCTTTTTATTGTTGTTGTTGAGAGTCTATCTGTAGTTGATGATGCTATTTCTTTGTCTTCATTCGCTATTACTTCTAGAGCGTCTAAATTTTTCTGTGCCTCATCTATGTGAGTTTTTGCACTAGCTACCAATTTTTCTGCTTCTGTTGTTGATCCTCCGTTGGCTTTAATTTTGTCAATTCTTGAGTTTATTTTTGCCATTATTATTTTCTCTCTGTCTATTGTAGCTTGGAATCTGTCAAACATTTTTCCATATCTTTTTTCAACTTTGTTTTTTATAAGATCCTTCAATGCATTTATTTGTGCCTGAGTTGAGCTCGCTATGTTTTTTATTTCTGCACGAGTATCCTGTCTAACAGTTTTCATCTGATTTCTTATTGTCGAACTAGAATTTGTTTCAGCATTTGCAACTACAGCTCCTCCTAGTGCTAGAGCAGTAATCAATGAATTTAATATAATTTTTTTCATCATCTTTGGATAATTTTATTAATGGATAATATTATATACCAAATAGGGTATATTTGTCCTTGCGACGTTTAAAACATTATGAACTTACAAAAAACTGTATCATGTTTGTGATACAGTTTTTTGTTTTGTTTTATTACAATAGCTTTATTTCTGGCTGTTTTTGTAGCTTTCTATTGCGTGATCAAAAGCTTCTTTTGCTTTATCTGCTCCCTCAGTACTTTTTATTTCTACAGTTTTCTTTGAAAGACCTTTGTATGTTTTATAGAAATGCTCGATTTCTTTCATTGTATGTTTGTTAACATCAGCTAGGTCTCTTACATCGTCCCATCTTGGATCATGAACTGGTACTGCAATAATTTTTACATCACTTTCTCCACCGTCAATCATATCTACCATTGCAACAGGTCTAACCTTCACTAGGATCCCTGGTAGTAGTGGGTATGTTGTTAGAACAAGCACATCTAGTGGGTCTCCATCTTCCCAAAGAGTCTGTGGAACAAATCCGTAGTCGTATGGATAGTCTTGTGCAGTGTGCATTGCTCGGTCTAGGCTGATAAGACCAGTTTTTTTATCTATCTCGTACTTGTTTTTAGAACCTTTATTTATTTCTATGATGACATTTATTTCATCTCGTGTTCCTGGATCAACTTCTTTTATTAGATTCATGTTTTTATTAAATTTAATCCTGATATTGTATCACAATTTATTATTCTGATACTCCTGTTTCAGATTCTACTGGAGCTTCTGAAGTTTCAGTTTTTCCTCCAACAGACTGAATATCTATTTTCCAACCAGTAAGTTTTGCTGCTAGTCTAACGTTCTGTCCACCTTTTCCGATTGCTAATGACTGTTGGTCTTCAGAAACAGTAACAGTTGCTTGTTTTTCTGCTTCATTGATTTTTACGTCAATAGTTTTTGCAGGGGATAGAGCATCCTCAATGAATTTCTTTGGATCATCATTCCACTCTATAATATCTATTTTTTCTCCACCCAACTCTGACATAACAGTAGAGACACGAACTCCTCTTTGTCCAACCATAGAACCGACAGGATCTATATGAGAATCTTTTGATGAAACAGCTATTTTTGTTCTAGAGCCAGCTTCTCGTGCTATAGATTTAACTATTACAGTTCCATTAGCTATTTCTGGAGCCTCTGTTTCAAAAAGTTTTTCTAGGAATTTTGGATGACTTCTAGAAAGTCTTAGAAACACACCTTTTCCTGACTCTTCTACTCTGTATAGATAGGCTCGGATTCTCTCTCCCTGACCAAATCTTTCTCCAGGGATTTGTTCCTCATATGGAAGTAGTCCAGTAGCTCGGCCCATATCTATAAATATATTACCTCGCTCTATTCTCTGAACTGTTCCAGAGACAATTTCTCCTTCTCTTTTTCCATATTCAGACATAACAGAAACTTTCTCTGCTTCTCTGATTTTTTGCATAATAACCTGCTTTGCTGTTTGAGCGGCAATTCTACTATAATCTTCCTGGCCTTCTAGAGGGAAAACCATCTCATCCCCAAGCTGAACGTCTTTTTTAATACGACGAGCATCACCAATCATTATGTGTTTCTCTGGGTTGTATAGTTCTATTTCAGCTTCACCTTCTTTGGGTTCTAGGGGTATTTCGTCCTCGTTCATTGCTACTGTTGACTCATCAACTACGATTTTTACCTGAAACATTTCAGTTTTTCCTGAATTCATATCAAATTTAGCTCGAACGATTTGTCCTTTCTTTCCATATTCCTTTTTGTAAGCAGTAGCTAAGGCAAGTTCAATAGCCTCAATGATTTTTGCTTGAGGGATTCCTCGCTCTTCTTCTAGTTGAGCTAGTACTGAATGTATAACTTTTAAGTCCATCATAATGATTTTTGTTAATTTTTTTAAAAAAATGGCCCGCCGTGAGGCGAACTTCAATAAAACAATAATATCAGCAACTAAATTATTTGTCAAATTAATAAAGAGAGGGGGCCTGTCCGAAGACAAGGCCCCCTCTGGTTTTGGTGCGGGACGTTATTAGTCCGCACCTAGGGTATAGGAATACCCTATAGCATCCAAGTCTAGATCTAAAAGACAATGATTACGACTACGGCGTGCTCTCAAGTCCCAGATGTACGTCTGTGGACGAGGCACAGGTGACGGACTAATCATTGGTTTTGATCTAAATGAGTGTTGCGGGCACCCACTGGTGATATGGACTTGTCACCATTACGACACGGCGTCCGTCACCCCTCAAATGTAAACGATATGCAGATTATTGCTTTAGTCAATTATTTTTATTTCTTATTAACATATGCGATTAGAAATTGAATACTACGGCATGCTATAATTTAAAAACAAATTTCTCTATGCACATTGAAGAATCACAATTAAAGAATTTTATTCTTGATTCAGGCCTTGTCTCACGCGCTGATTTAGAGTCTGCAGAAAAAGAAGCAAAAGAAACTGCCGGCAATCTTGGGAAAATTCTTGTAAATAAAGGAAAACTAACGGAGGATGATCTGCGAAGAATGCAAGCTTATATTCTCGGGATACCATTCGTAGATTTGAAAGGCGAGAAACTGCCTTTTGATGTACTTTCTCTTATTCCAGAACCAATTGCTAGAAACCACAACATTGTAGCTTTCAAAAAAACTAGTGACACACTAGAGGTTGCTATGCTTGATACAGAGGATCTAACAGCTATTGATTTCGTAAAGAAAAAAGTAGGCTTGAAAATTCTTCCTCGTCTTACAGATGCTGATTCAATGAAAAGTGCTATTTTGCAATATCAAAAAAGTTTGAAAGCAGAGTTTGGTGATTTGATTGCAGAAGATGTTGGTCAAATAAAAAGTATCCCAGATGATAAACTAGATGATTTGAATGAATCCGATCTAAAAAAGTTGGCTGATGATGTGCCGATGATTCGTATAGTAGACACTCTTTTAAAGCATGCTATTTTACAAAATGCATCAGATATTCATATCGAGCCACAAGAAACTCAGCTTTTAGTTAGATATAGGATAGATGGACTTTTGCACGATGCTATGATTTTGCCAAAAAATATGGCTCCTAGTATAGCCGCCCGTATAAAAGTTCTTTCCGGTTTGAAACTAGATGAAAAAAGATTACCTCAGGATGGAAGATTTAAAATTGACTCTGATGGAGAAAAAGTTTCTTTCCGTGTTTCTACGTTACCAACATACTATGGAGAGAAAATTGTAATGCGTCTTTTGAGAGATGCTGTTTCAGGATTTACTTTGGAGGGTTTGGCTTTTCATGGTTCAGGTCTTGAGAGAATTCACACAGCTTTGAAATCTACAACAGGAATGATTCTAGCTACTGGTCCAACTGGTTCTGGAAAAACAACCACTCTTTATACTATTTTGGATATTTTAAATACTCCAGACGTAAATATTTCTACTATTGAAGATCCTATTGAGTACCAAATGAAAAGAATCAATCAAACTCAAGTCAGACCAGAGATAGGTTTCTCTTTTGTATCTGGACTTAGAACTTTAGTTCGTCAGGACCCAGATATTATTATGGTTGGTGAAATTCGAGATAACGAAACAGCTTCTTTGGCTGTTAACGCTTCTCTTACTGGTCACGTTGTGCTTTCTACTCTTCACACAAACTCTGCTGCTGGAGCCGTACCAAGACTTATAGATATGAAGGTAGAACCTTTTCTTATCGTTTCCACGGTAAATATAATAGTAGGACAGAGACTTGTGAGAAAATTAACAGATCAAAAAGAAAAATACTTTTTAACAAAGGCAGAAATAAACACTCTCGGTAAGTCAATTAATCTAGATAAAGTTTTGAATGCATTGAAAGAAGAAAAAGTTGTTGGAAAGTCAGACGACTGGGAAAAAATTCCATTTTGGAGAGTTAAAGAAGGAGTCTCTCCTTCAGAGGGTTTTTCTGGAAGAGCTGGTATTCATGAGATTTTGAAAGTTTCTCCGGCAATTAAAGAAGCTATTTTGAAATCTGGAAATGCTGATGAGATTCAAAAAATTGCAGAACAGGAGGGTATGCTAACTATGTTTGAGGACGGTATTTTCCAAGCAGTACAAGGTAACACAACAATAGAGGAGGTATTAAGAGTAATATCAGAGTAATAATATGCCAATATTTAAATACAAAATTTTAACTCCAGCTGGAAGTTCGAAAGAGGGGACAGTGGATGCAAAGGATAAATTCTCTCTTTATCACTCCATAAAACAGGATGGAAGTACTGTTATATATGCAGAGGAAGTTAAAAAGGGGGGATTATCTCTCAACAATATTAAACTTCCTTTTTTGGGTGGAGTGAAAATGCACGAGAAAATTGTTTTTGCAAAAAATATGTCAAAAATGATTGATGCAGGTCTTCCCATGACAAGAGCTCTGACTATCATGGAAAAAGAATCTAAAGGAGATTTGAAAAGTATTTTGAATAATCTTAATGATTCTCTGTCCAAAGGAAACACTTTAAGTGATGCTATGAAAAACTATCCAGATGTGTTTTCTACTTTATTTGTTTCTATGGTTAGGGCTGGAGAAGAATCAGGTAATCTTTCTTTAGCTTTGCAAAATGTTAGTTTACAGATGGAAAAATCCTATCAGTTGAATAAGAAAATTAGAGGAGCTTTGATGTATCCAACAATCATTTTGATTTTAATGGTTGCTATCGGTATTTTGATGATGATTTATATGGTTCCAACTCTTACTTCGACATTTACCGGACTTGGATTAAAACTTCCTCTTTCAACAAGGCTTATAATTGGAACTAGTAATTTTTTGGTTTCTTACTTTTTGTTTGTTTTAGCTGGACTTATTGTTTTAATTGCTGGTTTGGTTTTTGCTTTTAGAACAGCTAGAGGGCAAAGATTTCTTGATTATTTTATTTTGCACGTTCCGGTTATAAAAGAAATGGTTAAGCAGATTAACTCCGCTAGAACTACTAGAACATTATCATCTCTTGTGACTTCTGGAGTAGATATCGTTGTAGCTATAGATGTTACAAAGGATGTTTTACAGAACTCTTATTACAAAGAAGTTCTGGATGAAATAAAAGTTGTTATTCAAAAAGGAGGTTCAGTTTCATCAGTTTTCTCATCTCACTCAAATCTTTATCCAACATTCGTTTCAGAGATGGCTTCTGTTGGAGAGGAAACTGGAAAAATTGGCGATATGCTTTTGAGTGCCGCTATGTTTTATGAAGAGGAGATAGACCAAAAGACAAAAGATCTATCTTCTGTTATAGAACCATTCCTAATGATATTTATAGGTTTGGCTGTTGGATTTTTTGCTATTTCAATAATAAGTCCTATTTATTCTATAGGAGACAGTATTCAATAATTATGAATATAAAATACAAATTAGGTATTACTCTGGCAGAACTATTGGTAGTTCTGGGAATAATGTCTTTGCTCGTCACTATATTTATGGGAACTTTTATAAGTTTTAGAAGAAATCAGGCTTTAGTTATGGATACAGATACTGTAGTTAGTTTACTCAGACAAGCCAGAAACCAAACTTTGTCGTCAAAAAACTCTATGTCGTATGGCGTTCATTTTACTGCTCCGAAAGTCACAATTTTTACTGGACCAACATATGATGCAAACGCGGTAGATAATCAAGATTTTGTTTTAAGTTCCACCGATACTGTTCTGGCGATTAGTTTAAATGGTGGTGGAAGTGATGTCGTTTTTAATCGTTTGACCGGTGAGACTTCACAAGATGGGACAGTCGTCATATCTTCTACTGGAATATCACAAACAAAAACTGTTACAATATATAAAACAGGATTGGTTCAGTCTCAATAATAAATATGAAAAAAACAAAAGGCATGGCCTTGGTTGAAATCATAATAGGTTCAGCAATCATCTCAGTAGGAATACTGGCAGCTATAACTTCTTATAATACTTATATAAATTACGCCCTAGCGAATAATAAAAACATTCAAGCTTCATATATCTTGGAAGAGGGCTTGGAGGTTATGACTTTTTTTAGAGATGTGTCTTGGACAAATATATCGGGTTTAAGTACAACAACTACTTATCATTTAGTTTTCAATGGTGTTTCTTGGGCTACCACGACAACACCAGAGTATGTTGACGGAGAATTTTTAAGAAGTATTACTGTTTCAGATGTGAAAAGGAATGGTAGCGACCAGATAGATATTTCTGGGGTTTACGATCCAAATATTAAAATGATTACTACTACAGTTGATTATTCACAAGGTCACACAACAACAACAAAGTCTATTTCAACTTATATAACAAATATAAATGCAAATTAAAAATAAAAAATCTGGTTATACATTGGTAGAGATGGTCATTTATGTGGCTGTAATGTCTATTGTATTTTTACTTATAGTAAATACAGTTTTATCTTTCACTAAATCTTATAAAGGTATTTACGTTTTAAGAATTGTAGATGGCTCTGCGGTAGATGCGATGGAAAGAATGACTCGAGAAATAAGGGGAGCTACTAGTGTAGATACTGTGAACAGTACATTTGGCTCTAATCCTGGAGTTCTAACTTTAGTTTCTGTATCGAGCAGTAACTCCACAACAACTAAGTTTTATTTAGATAATGGAGTTTTAAAGGTTGATATTAATGGAGTTTATTCCGGTCCTTTAAGTGGGGTTGGGGTTAGTGTTGATAGTCTAATCTTTACAAAACTCGATAGTGGTATATCGACAGCTATAAAAATAGATATGATTGTTCGTGGTACAGCTGGACAGACAACTAGGACAAAAAATTATCATACAACCATATTATTAAAAATATTTAATTAAAAATATGACTAACAATAAAATTAGAACTGATGGTGGCGCTGCTATGCTTATCGCAGTTATATTTTTTCTATTTGCAACGATGACTATTATTTTGGGAGTAGCGAGTCCGGTACTAAAACAGGCTGCTGTTTCAAAAAATATAATTACCTCTAAAGGGAGTTATTATTCTGCAGAGTCTTCTGTTGAAGATATTTTATATAGGTTAAAAAATGGAAAACAAGTTTCTGCTACAGAGTCTCTGTCTTTAAATGGGGGAACAGTAATTACTGATGTAACAGATACTGGAAATGGAAAGAAACTGGTTTCTAATGGTGTAATCTCAAGTTTGAACAGAAAAGTACAAACGATTGTATCTTTCGGTACCGGAGTAGCATTCTTTTACGGTGTACAAGCTGGACAAGGAGGATTCGATCTTCAAAATAGTTCTTCTATTGTTGGTAATGTATATTCTGGCGGTCCAATAACTGGTAGTGGGAATATTATCTACGGAGATGTAGTTTCATCTGGCCCAAGTGGTATTATAGATGGCATTCATGCAACAGGCACTGCTTATTCTCACACAATACAAAATTCAACCATAGATAAAGATGCTCACTATGTAACAAAAACTAGTACTACTGTCGGGGGAGTCTCCTATCCTAATAGTCCAGATTTGCCAGATGCACCACTTCCTATTTCAGACGCTCAGATTTCAACATGGGAATCTGATGCTACTACTGGCGGAACCGCAACCTGTTCTGGTGGCACATATACAATAAGTTCAAGTAGATCAATTGGACCAATTAAAATTCCTTGTGATTTGTCTATTAGCGGAAACACAACTTTGACTTTAAATGGAGCTGTTTGGGTTACAGGCAATATAACTGTACAAAACAGTGTCATAATAAAAGTTTCTCCAAGTTTTGGTAATAAAAGTGTTATGATGATTGCTGACAATCCATCGAACAGAAGCTCAAGTAGTAAGATTTCTCTACAAAACAGCAGTTCATTCCAGAATTCCGGCACAGCTGGCTCTTTCGTGTTAATGATAGCTATGAATAATAGTGGTGAAAACGGTGGAGGAACAGCTGCTATTGAAAACGCAAATAGTGCCGGAGGAGCTGTTGTTTTATATGCACCACACGGACTAATCACTCTTCAAAATAGCATTAATGTGAAAGAAGTTACAGCTTATAGAATAACCCTACAAAACTCTGCACAAGTTAAGTACGATACGGGTTTACCAAGCTCACTTTTTGATAGTGGTCCTGGGGGAGGATACACTATAACTGACTGGAGAGAGATTTAATAAAACTTTCCTTTTATCCGTCTAAATCTGATATAATCGGGTTATGAAAAAAGTAAAGAAACTTGTTGTTGGGAACTGGAAGATGAACCCGGTTAGTCTAGAGGAGGCCAGAAAAATTGTTGGTACGGTTAAAAGAAATATGAAAAATATAAAGAGGACAGAGGTTGTTTTTTGTCCTCCATTTGTATATCTATCTCCATTATCAAAAGCAATGAAGGGCAGTTTGTCTTTAGGAGCACAGGATGCTAACAGTGAAACTGCAGGACCTTTTACAGGTGAGGTGGGGCATCTCCAGTTGCCACAGTTTGGTGTTAAGTATGTAATCGTCGGTCACTCAGAGAGAAGAAACATGGGGGAGACTGATGAAATTGTAAACAAAAAAGTTCAATCTGTTACTTCTTTAGGTATGACCGCTATAGTTTGTGTTGGGGAGTCTTCAAGGGACGCAAATGGAGAGTATTTGGATTTTGTAAAACAACAAATATTGAAAGCTTTAAAAGATGTTCCTAAAAAATCTTTTGAAAATATTGTTATTGCATATGAGCCAATATGGGCAATTGGAGCAAAGCAAGCAATGACATCATTGGATCTGCACGAAATGTCTATTTTTATAAAAAAAGTTTTGAAAGATAGTTACAGTATTGCCTCTGATGGAGTTAGAATTATCTATGGCGGTTCTGTTGATAGAGTAAATGCTAGTTCTTTAGTGAAAGAGGGTAATGTTTCAGGTCTTTTGGTTGGACGACAAAGTTTGGAATCAAAAGATTTTGTTGAGATTATTAATTTAGTTGATGCACAGTAAATAATTCTTTATGAAATACATTGATGAATTAAAGGGTGACGATCTGAAAGGTAAGTATGTTTTACTTAGACTTGATTTGAATGTTCCTGTGTCTAACGGACAAGTTGTTAATGCATATAGAATAGACAGAGCAATTCCAACTATAGATTATTTGAGAGAGCATGGGGCCAAAGTGATTATAATCGCTCATACTGAAAGCGATGCAAATATGACTCTTGTTCCGGTTGCGCAGTATTTAAGTGGTTTTTTTAAAATTGATTTTTGTCAGACCTACTTTAATCCAATAGCTATAGATAAAATATCAAAACTAGAAGATAGAGGTGTTTTGCTTTTTGAAAATCTCAGAATAAATCCAGAAGAAAAAGAAAACAATATAGAATTTGCAAAAAAATTAGCTCAAATGGCAGATATCTACGTTGATGATGCTTTTGGTGCAATGCACAGAAAGCACGCTTCCATTATAGGAGTCCCGGAGTTTCTTCCTCATTATGGTGGTTTGCTTTTGAAACAGGAGATTGAAAATCTATCAAAAGTTTTTTCTCCAAAGAAACCATTTCTATTTATTGTTGGTGGAGTGAAGTTCAGCACAAAACTACCTTTAATTAAAAAATATTTAGATAAGGCCGATTATGTTTTTATTGTTGGAGCTTTAGCTAACGGGATTTTTAAGGAGAAGGGTTTCACTTTGGGAACATCGCTATCTATTGATGGAGATTTTGGCATTAAAGAATTAATGAATAAGGATAATTTTTTGTATCCTATTGATGTAACAGTTCAAAAATCAGATGGATCTTTTGAATTCAGAAATCCAGATGAAATAGGTAACGACGAATATATCGGAGATCTTGGTCCAAAAACTATGGAAAAATTAAAGGAATTGATTGGTATTTCAAAAACTGTCGTTTGGAATGGACCTTTGGGTGATTTTGAAAAAGGTTTCAAGGATAAGACAGAACAATTAGCAGAGGTTATTATGAAAGCTACAGAAGAAGGAAAGATAGAGAGTATTGTTGGTGGAGGTGATACTTTGGCTTCAATAAATATAAATGAGTTTGAGCATGGGTTTACTTTTGTCTCTACTGGTGGTGGAGCAATGCTTGATTATCTTGTCAACGAAACACTACCCGGCATAGAAGCATTAAATAAATAAAATAAAACCGCCAATTGGCGGTTTTATTTTATATAAACTCTTTTATCTTTTTTAAATTCTCTTCAAAATCTTTTGGATTGCCGGAGACTTCTTTGTTTGGAAACACCCATATATGAGCGTGGGGGACTTCGTCTCCTATTATTCTAGATAATATAAAATCAGTATTAAAAGCTGATCGGAGAGCTAGAGCCACTTTTTTTGCTACTTCAAAATACTCTCCAGTGTTATCAGTGTCCCAAACCCATCGAACGTGCTTCTTTGGGATTATTTGAGTATGTCCAGGGGATTGGGGGTTGATGTCTAGAAAAGCTAGATAATTATCATCCTCATATACTTTATATGAGGGTATTTCTCCAGCTACTATTTTGCAAAATATACAGTTTTCCATGGACTTCATTATATCAAATGATGAGGTTTTTGTTTTTCCAGACCGCTCACTCCGCCAGCGCTTTGTTCGCTTAGTCCTCGGTTGAAATCTGTCAATGAGCCTTGCGGACGTTGACAGAACCAGCTTTCAACCTGCAGGGTCTTTCAAAACAAAAACCTCATCATTTGGTTGTGGTAAACTGTTTCTATGTCAAAAAAGTACGCCTTGCGGGAGCCTATTCCAGAAAAGATAGATAAATTATTTGAAGCTTATTCTCCTTTAGTCAGGTCACTTCTATACTCTAGAGGGATAGAAGATTTAGAGAATGCAGAAAGTTTTCTGAATCCAAAATACGAAAGTCTGCATAATCCTTTTCTTTTGAAAAACATGGATAAAGCGACGGAAAGAATTTTGAAAGCAATAAAAGAAAATGAAAAAATTGCCATATTCAGTGACTATGATGCAGACGGTATTCCTGGGGGAGTAACGCTGCACGACTTTTTCAAAAAAATAGGTTACAACAATTTTATAAACTACATACCTCTCCGAAATGAAGAAGGGTTTGGACTAAACCATACAGCTATAGATAACATTGCATCACAAGATGTAAAATTGGTTATCACAATAGACTGTGGTATCACAGATGTTGAACAAGTAGAGACTGCGAACAAACATGGAATGGATGTGATCATCACCGATCACCACATTCCTGGAAAGAAACTTCCAAAAGCTTTTGCAATAATTAATCCAAAACAAAATGGATGTGATTATCCAGAGAAAATGTTGCGTGGATCTGGAGTTGTTTTCAAAGTTATTCAGGCACTAATAATAAAAGGAAAAGAGGAAAAAGTTTTTGATTGGAAAGATGGGCAAGAGAAATGGTTTTTGGATATGGTTGGGCTTGCTACGCTTTCTGACATGGTGCCACTTTTAGGAGAGAATAGAATACTTTCATATTTTGGAATGAAAGTTTTACAGAGGACCCCGCGAGTTGGGCTTTTGAAACTATTATCCTTACTCAAGATAAACCAGGTAACACTTACAGAGGATGATATTGGTTTTATGGTTACTCCTCGTATAAATGCAGCCTCACGAATGGGTATACCACTTGATGCATTTAAACTTTTGTCTACAACAGACGAGGTTGAGGCGGGAATGCTGGCAGAACATTTGAATAATAAAAATGACGAGAGAAAAGGTGTGGTGGGGAGTATGATAAAGGAGGTTAAAAAAAGAATTGAAAATAGTGATACTGAGATGAAGCATGTGCTCGTGTTTGGAAATCCAGAATGGAAACCGTCATTACTTGGTTTGGTTGCAAACAGTTTTGGTGATGAGCACAATCGACCAGTTTTCTTTTGGGGTAGGAATGGAGAGACAGAAGGTGATGGGATAATAAAAGGATCTTGTAGAGCTGGCGGAGATACAGATATAGTAAAACTAATGGAGAAAGCCAGTACAATTTCTCCGGATATTTTTGTCGACTATGGGGGACACAAGGGAGCTGGAGGGTTCTCTATTTTGCAGGACAATATTCATACACTCGAAGACAGATTGAACAAGGCTTTTGTAGAACTCTTGAATGAGCACAAAATTATAGAAGACACTCTACTAGACAAAAAGCTTTCAATCGATGACGTTAATTGGAATACATACAGCTCTGTCGAAAAGTTTGCACCATTTGGATTGGATAATCCCAAGCCACTATTTCTATTTGAAAACATAACTGTTTCGGCAATGAAATTGTTTGGTAAAGAAAAAAATCATCTAGAATTAAAATTTAAAAATTCAAATAGTAAGGATGTTACTGCAATAGCATTTTTTCAAAATGGAGACAGATTCGCTGTTCCAGTAAAAGAAGGAAGCAGTATAAATCTTGTAGCCACTTTGGAAAAATCCACTTTCCGAAACTTCCCAGAACTCCGTCTCAGAATAGTGGATGTGTTTTAGAAATTTGACATTAATAATATTTACTACATAATCAATTTCTGATCCCAATATTGGGGAAAGGAGGCCAGATTGAAGGTTGTGTACACAGCGCAAATGCCATTCATGAGAGATGGGCGTCCTGTTGGTGCGCGTTTCGAGACTGAGGATGACTTTATCCCTGATTTCGAAATGGAAATCAAGCCAACAGACGACGTAACTCTCTACGTTGAGAGTCGATCGTACAACCCGCATGACAAGTCGGTCTGCATCGAACTCACATTCCTCAACCCCTTCGATGAAGAAGACGAAGGCGCAACAGATCTCGATTCACGAGAGCTGGCGCAGATCGAGATGGCACTCGAGCAGTTGATCGCGAATGGTTGGTTACCCATCAACGATGATGACCTCATTCGTTCTGATGGTGAGTTGCCGAAGCGCAGGGAGTCGACTCACTAACTCTTTCAACCTCCACCCATGAGTTCAACAAGGTCGGCACTTCGGTGCCGACCACTTTTATATAAAAATATATTCTGAAATAGTCGAAAGGCCCCGGTCAGATGACACGAGGCCTGTTCTCAGTTGACTTGAGCGTCTAGATACCCAAGTCGTAGCGTTCGGTTGATGGAAGATATTTTCTTCCCAGCCACCGAAAGATGTAGTCCACGATAGATGAGACTTCAGGGATTTCTGGGTCGTTAGTCCTCCCGTACGGCTCAAATTTCATGAAGGTGAACTTCTTCACGAACACTCGGAGCGGAACTCCTCTTTGCAAGGAAGCCGAAGTTCCCATTGCAATAGAGTTCAGAAGACCAGAGAGAGTTGAGCCCTCTTTGTTCATTCTGACAAAAATCTCACCGAGTGTACCGTCGTCATAGACGCCGGTAGTGATGATGATTTCGTGTTCTCCGTTGATCCACACTGTCCGTGTAAACCCGGCCCTTTCTGGGGGTAGACGATTTCTTTCTGCCATAGCGCCTCCGGACTTGATACTACCATTGATTACAAATAAGAAAAGACTTTCTGATATAATAAAAAATATGACAATTATATTTACTGACGGATCATCTAGAGGTAATCCTGGTCCAGGAGGGTGGGGGGCGATAGTCTTAACAGAGGATTCTGCTCATGAACTTGGTGGTAGGGAGGATGAAACTACAAACAACAGAATGGAAATGATGGCAGTTATTTCTGCATTAGAGTTCGCAAAAAATGAAAATGATATAATTCTATATACTGACTCTGCATATGTACTGAACGGTGCCACTCGTTGGGTAAAAGGTTGGGAGAAAAATAATTGGAAAACTTCAACAAAGGAAGATGTTGTAAATCGTGATTTGTGGGAAAAAATAATTCCTTTAACTGTACACAAAAATATTGATTGGCAGTTGGTTAAAGGTCACAGCGGAACAGAAGGCAATGAGCGTTGTGATGTTATAGCAACATCATTTGCAGATAATGCTCCAGTTGTTTTGTATAACGGATCACGTGAGAGATATGGTGTTGATGTAAAAATAAACCAACCGAATTCAAATAAAAAATCTAAATCAAAGAGCAAAGCCTATTCATATGTGAGTATGGTAGATGGTGTAATTCAAACTCACAAAACTTGGGATGAGTGCAAAGCTCGTGTAAATGGTGTTGCTGGAGCAAGATATAAAAAATCTGTTTCACCTGCAGACGAAGAGGAGATTATAAAAGAATTTGCTAACTAGTTATGACACCTACTATAGTTAAAATTTTTTTGGAACATCGCGGAGTCCGTGAAGAGACGAGCGCGAAGAAAATTTTCAGCAGAAAATTATTCTGTTTCCAAAAAAGTTTTAAATATAGTAGGCGATAAATTTTAAAATTTATGTTACTTCAACTCTCGATTGGTTTCATGGTTGGGATTGCGATTGGGTCATTTATTCCGATTAACTTCGGATTTTTTATTGCTTGTGCTTTTCTGACTATTCTTGTTTATTTTTATAAATATTTTGTTTCAGAAAAAGAAAGGAATTTTGTTGTAGCAACTTCGTTTATTTTGATTGGAGTTTTGTTTGGGATGGGTCGAATGCTTGTTTCTGATTTATATAAACCATCACATCTAGATAGCTATGTTGGTGGAAAAATATCTGCAGAGGGAATAATAGTTGATGAACCGGATATTAGGGAGAGTAATACAAAATTAACTGTGAAACTCACAAACGTAGAGGGCAATAGTGTTTCGGAGAGGGTTTTGGTTTCTGTGCCCATTCATCCAGAGTACCAGTATGGAGATAAAGTTTCACTAACTCTTGTGCTGAAAGAACCAGAGCTAATTGAATCAGAAAATGGAAGAGTTTTTGATTACAAAGGATATCTTCGTGTTCGTGGTATTTGGTATACAAGTCAGTTTACAACTATCAAACTACTCTCTTCGGGTAACGGTAGTCCTATAAAAACAATGTTATTCAGAGTTAAACATTTATTTACTAACTCGATTAACAACACTCTACCTGAACCAGAATCAAGTTTGCTTTCAGGGCTTTTATTGGGAGGGAAACAGTCACTTGGAAAGGATTTGTTATCAGAGTTTCAAAAAACTGGCACGTCACACATAGTTGTTCTTTCTGGTTATAACATTGTAATAGTAGCAGAAAGCATAATGGATGTTTTTAAGTTTCTGCCAAAAAATATTTCGTTTGGTGCAGGGGCAGTGGGGATTATTTTATTCACTATTTTATCTGGTGGTGGAGCGTCAGCATGGAGAGCGGCTATTATGGTTTTGGTTGCTCTGTTTGCAAAAAAGATGAACCGGGATTACAAAGTTTCTCGCGCATTAGGTTTTGCTGTTGTCCTCATGCTTGCTGGAAATCCAACTCTTCTTGTTTTTGATCCATCGTTTCAACTTTCTGTTTTAGCAACAATAGGACTTGTTTTTGTTTCACCATTTATTGAGCCATTTCTAAAAAAAGTTCCAGAACGTTTTGGTTTGCGAGAAATTATTTCAGCTACTATTGCAACTCAAATAACAGTTCTACCTTATCTTGTCTATTCAACAGGAATAGTTTCTCTAGTTTCACTGCCAGTAAATATTTTGATATTGAGCACCATTCCGTTAACAATGTTTCTTGGTTTTGTAACAGGAATATTTGGTTTAGTTTCTCTTTATCTTTCTTTCATCCCTGCATTATTTGCATACAGTCTTTTGTGGTACCAGTTAGCTGTTGTTCATATTGGAAGTATTGTGCCGATGGGTTACATAAAACTCCCAGCTTTTTCACCAGGAGTTTTATTGTTTACCTATTCAGTTATTTTTATTGGATTATATTTTTTAAAACAAAATAAAACTATTTAGCTTTAGCAAAATTCTCTTCAATCTTTGACCAGTTTAGATTTGCAAAAAAGTCTTCAATGTATTGTTTCTTTCCAGATGGTTGGTAGTCAGCAACAAAAGAGTGCTCCCACATATCTAGTGCAAGTATTGGTGTACAACCCTGGAGTTGTCCTAGATGCTGTTCATCAACCCATGTATTGAGTAGTCTATCTTCTTGTTTGTTGTACCACATAACAGCCCATCCGACTCCGCGAGTCATTGCAAGCATTTTGAAAATTGAGAGCCATGTTTCAAAAGAACCTTGAGTTTCTTCAATTTTCTTTTTTAGAGGGCTATTGTCTGAAAGTGGAGTTGCTCCTCCAGATAGTGAATCAAAATAAACTTCGTGATTTCGCATTCCATTGTATTCAAAACTGAAACGTCTAACTATTTCAGAAGCCTCATATTGATGTTTATCCATTCCATCTTTGTACATTTCTCCAAGTTTCTCTCCAACAAGGTTTGCGTTCTTTACATAACCAGAATATAGCTTCAAATGTTCCTCAATAGTTTTACTACTTATACCTTTCAGTTCACCGATGTTAAATTTTTTCTCTTCAAATGGTTTCATATTGTTTTTATAAAATCTTTTACTCGGCACAATTTTTGATAGGCCAGACCCTACCCCTAACCCCTATAAAAAATTTTGCCTCGACGAGATTTTCAAATATTAATAAGTATAATATAGCATATGCGAAGTGCCTTTTCCCATTTCAAAACCTATTTGCGTTGGTATATATTAGTTTTTCTAATAATTCTGAGTACTTTAATTTGGTTTGCTGTATTTCATGAAAACAGACAGGGCATTCTTACTTTTGAAGTTTTAAATATTGGTCAGGGTGATGCTCTTTGGATCGAGTCTCCAACTGGGGTCCAAGTTTTGGTTGATGGTGGGCCAAACAATACTTTGATGAAAGAAATATCAAAAGTGATGCCTTGGTATGATAGACACATAGATATGTTGGTGGTAACAAATCCGGATAAAGATCACTTTGAAGGTTTTATTTCTCTTTTAAAAAAATACTCTGTTGACGTTGTTTTGGAACCTGGTACTGAAAATAATACTGATACATATAAAACTTTAGAAAAAGAAATTGATGATAAAAAAATTCCAAAAGTTTTGGCTCGTCGTGGTCAGGTGGTGGATTTGGGTGGGGGAGCTTATTTACAAATACTTTTTCCAGATAGAGATGTCTCAGGATTGTCTTCAAATGACGGTTCTCTTGTGATGAAACTAGTTTATGGGGAAACAACCGTTATGCTTACAGGAGATTCTACAGAAAAAATAGAGCATTATCTTGTGAGTATGGATGGAGAAGGTCTAAAAAGCACAATACTTAAAGCTGGTCATCATGGAAGTAGAACTAGTAGCAGTGAAGAATATGTTAGCGCTGTTAATCCGGAGTGGACTGTGATTTCTTCTGGGATAAAAAATGATTACGGTCATCCTCACAAAGAAACTATTGAGACTATGCAAAAATTAAAAATCCTAACATATGATACCTGTAATAACGGTAGAATCATTTTTGTCTCGGATGGAGAAAAATTTGTACTAAAAAATAAAAATATAAAAGAAGCTGTTGTTGGGTGTAAAATTTAATTTTGACAGAGTCCAAAAACAGTGTTATTTTGATAAACAGAGGAGGCCGCCGTGAGACACGCCAAATTTGAGCAGTATACTTTCCGGTATACTGTCCCAAGCACTGACGCACAAGGAGAGGAGACGAGGGTGAAAAGAGAGATTCCCCTCGGTTTCAAGACCAGAGAGACAGCTTTGGCGATGGTGAGGGAATACGCCATCAGCCTCAGCTCTGACCCGAATCTTCAAGGGTTCAAGCTCATCTGCCCAGACGATTCCGAGATCGAAATCGATGTCTCGGGGGTGGTTCGGGTGAACGAGACGGCGCTGGGGATGCTTTCCCACAGCCGGCCTTAATCTCAAGTTCTACACAAACAAAACGACCGGGCCTATCAAGGTTCCGGTCGTTCTCATTTTTATTTAAGTTTGTGTGGATTTTTGTTTGAGTTCAAGGCGCGACGTTTTATTTTTGACTAAGCTTTACATCTAGTACTGCGCATGGAGAAAATAAAACTAGCAACGAAGAAATCAGACAAAAAGACGACAAACTATACTATTCCTGCTTTGTGGAGTGTGGCGTATGCTCCGTTTTTCTGAATAGTTTTTATTCCTTTTGTAGATAGAGTTAAAGTTACTGATTTTTTAAGTTCAGGAATGTAGATCTTCTTTTTCTGAAGATTTGCGTATCGTCTTTTTACTCCAGTTGGGTTGAACTGTGTAGCACGAGTTCGGTTAGAGTAACCTCCACCTAACTGAGATGATTTGTTTGTTATTGCGCAGACTTTTGCCATATGTTTTATTTGTTTGGATATGCTAACATAAAACTCATATTATGCAAATAGATTTCATATTTTCAATAATAATACTTATATTTTCAGTTATTGTTCACGAAGTATCTCATGGTTACTCAGCCTATCTTCTAGGGGATAATACTGCTAAATATGCTGGCAGACTTAACCTAAACCCGTTAAACCATCTAGAGTGGTTTGGTTCATTTATATTACCAGTACTCTCGTATAGTCTAGGAGGTTTTATTCTTGGTTGGGCGAAACCAGTACCTTTTAACCCTTATAATCTTAGAAATCAAAAATGGGGTGAAGCTATGGTGGCTATAGCTGGGCCTCTATCTAATATATGTATAGCTCTATTTTTCGGATTACTTATTCGGTTTGGTATAGCAGCACAGTTCGGTGTGCCTTTTGTTAATATCTCTCTTATGATAGTTATTATCAATCTAGTATTGGCAACATTTAATCTAGTGCCAATCCCTCCTCTAGACGGTTCAAAAATACTGTTTTCTTTAATACCATATAATATGAGGTATATAAGGGATTTTCTTGAGAAAAATCAGCTTTTTCTTATTCTTGTGTTCATATTCTTTCTTTGGAATCTTATTTCTCCACTGGTCAGTCTAGAACTCAAACTTATTACAGGCCTATCTATTTAGCCGCGGTAAATCACTTGCGTTTTTCTATCGGATATATTAGAGTAGCAAGGTTAATTAAAAGAAATGTCAACAATAAATCAACTAATCAGACGAAAGCGATCAAAGCCTAAGGTAAAGCCAAAGGCTGTTGCTCTTACTCGTGGTTTTAACACTCTTACAAACAGACCTGTATTTTATGGTTCTCCATTTAAGAGAGGTGTATGTACAAAGGTAACAACAAAGACTCCAAAGAAGCCTAACTCAGCTATCCGAAAATACGCGAGAGTTCGACTTACAAACGGAATGGAAGTTTCTGCTTACATCCCAGGTATGGGTCACAACCTACAGGAGCACTCAGTGGTTCTACTTCGAGGAGGAAAGGTAAAGGATGTCGGTCTTCGATACACTATTGTTCGAGGTGTTTTGGATGCTACTGGAGTTGATTCAAGACGACAAGGACGATCACGATACGGTAACAAGAAGCCAAAAGCTAAGTAATTTAAATATATATGCGACGAAAAGTAACTAACAGAAATATAGTAGGACCAGATCACGTATACAACTCTGAAAAGATTGGTAAATTTATCAACTATGTAATGCTACGAGGTCAAAAAGAAACAGCTAGAGGTATAGTTTACGAGGCTCTTGAGTTGGTTAAAGAAAGAGCAAAAGTAGAAGATCCTATGGAGGTTTTGGATGCAGCTTTGAAAAATGCAGGTCCTCTAACAGAAGTACGATCAAGACGAGTTGGTGGTGCTAACTACCAGATTCCTCGAGAGGTTAGACCTGAGAGACGATCTTTTCTATCTATGAAATGGATCATCGAAGCAGCACGAGAAGGAAAGGGTGCTCCTATGGCATCACGACTAGCAGATGAGATCATTCTAGCTTCAAAGAACGAAGGAAAGGCGGCAAAGAAGAGAGAGGATACTCATAAGATGGCGGAAGCCAATAAAGCCTTTGCTCATTTTGCTTGGTAAGAAAAAGCCCTTCGGGGCCTTTTTCTTACCAAGCAAAATCAATTAAATAGTGCATGGTCGGTAGATAAAATTGCTTTAGAAATTTTATCTCCGGGTGTATTTTTTAAAAACTCTTAACGTCGTATCTCATCCAAATTGTGAAAACTTAAATTAAACAGTGCTTGATCGGTAAGAAAAAGTTTTTTAATTTTTGTCTTCTGGGTTGGATTTTACTTATGATAAAATATTTCATATGGAAACCTTTTTTGATCTAGTTAAAGATCCGGCACATTGGGAGTTTGAGATATTACTCATCATTATTTTTGATGTAATTATTGGTTTGGTTATCTGGCCTTTTGTACAGAAGGCTCTTGTTCACCACAAGTCAGATCACGAGAGGTTGGAGGATTTAGAGAGGGAAGTTGAAAGGCTGAAGAACCCTCAGGGTTAGGATTGCTCAAAATGGTCTTTTGGTATATAGTTTGCACATTCCACTCAGGAATTTTTTTTACTCTTTATTATTCATTAATTAATTTATGAACCGCGATTATTCATTAGATAAAGTTCGAAACTTCGGTATTATTGCTCACATTGACGCAGGAAAGACAACAACTTCAGAGCGTGTGCTTTTCTATACAGGAATGACTCACAAAATCGGTGAGGTGCACGAGGGAGAAACTGTTACAGACTGGATGGAGCAGGAGAGAGAGCGAGGTATCACTATTACAGCTGCTGCTATTACTTGTTTCTGGAACCCAACATACAAACCAAAGGGACAGAAGCCAGAGTATCGATTTAACGTTATTGATACACCGGGTCACATTGACTTTACAGCTGAAGTAAAAAGATCTCTTAGAGTTTTGGACGGCGCGGTTGTTGTGTTCGATGGAGTTGCTGGAGTAGAACCTCAGTCAGAAACTAACTGGAGATACGCTGATGATGGAAACGTTCCACGAATCTGTTTCATCAACAAACTGGACCGAACGGGTGCATCTTTTGAGCGTTCATATGCTTCTATTCTAGATAGACTAACTAAAAATGCTGTTAGAGTTCAGATTCCTATCGGACTTGAAGATAAGTTTGAGGGGGTTATCGATCTTTTGAAAATGAAGGCGTTTTACTTTGAGGGAAACATGGGAATGACTATTAGAGAGGAAGAAATTCCTGCTGAGTATTTAGATGAAGCAAATAAATACAGAGCTGAGCTTGTTGAAAAAGTTGTCGAGCAAGATGATACTTTGATGGCCGCATATTTAGAAGGAAAGGAGCCTTCATTTGATGACTTAAAGGCTACACTTAGAAAAGCTACTTTGGCGGTTAAGCTAGTGCCGGTATTTGCTGGTTCAGCTCTGAAAAACAAAGGAGTTCAGTTGGTGCTAGACGGTGTGGTTGATTATCTACCATCTCCACTAGATATTCCTCCTGTTCACGGAATTGATCCAAAGACAGGTGGTGAGATATATAGAAATGCATCTGACACAGAACCTTTTGCAGCGCTTGCATTCAAACTTCAGAACGACCCATTCGTAGGACAGCTAACATTCTTTCGAGTATATTCTGGAACAGTAGAAGCTGGTACATATCTATATAACTCAACTACAGGTGAGAAAGAAAGACTGGGACGTATTGTGCGACTACAGGCAGATAAACGAGAAGAAGTGAAAAAAGTTTTTGCCGGAGAAATCGCAGCCGCTGTGGGACTAAAGTCAGCAAAGACTTCTCACACGCTTTGTGATGAAACAAATCCGATCATCCTAGATCCTATTAAATTCGTTGCACCTGTGGTGTCTCTACGAATTGAACCAAAAACAAAAGCAGACCAGGAGAAAATGGGTATGGCTTTGAAGAAACTTTCTGACGAAGATCCAACTTTTGTTATTTCATCAAACACAGAAACAGGAGAGTCTATTGTTTCAGGAATGGGTGAGCTACACCTTGAAATTATGGTTGATCGTATGAAAAGAGAGTTCGGTGTTGAAGTAAATGTCGGTAAACCTCAAGTAGCATACAGAGAGACTATTTTGGGAACTGCAGAAGCAGAGCACAAATACATCAAGCAGACTGGAGGTAAGGGTCAGTATGGTCACGTTAAACTGACAATCAAACCAATGGAGAAGATTGAGGAGGGAGATAAAATTCCAAAGAATGTTAAAAGATACGAAGACTTTGAATTTATTGACTCAATCAAAGGAGGAGTTATTCCACAGGAGTTTATTCCTGCAGTTGAAAAGGGAGTTCACGAGGCTATGGATAGAGGAATCGTTGCTGGTTTCAAAATGGTAAATATTTCTTGTGAACTAACATTCGGTTCATACCACGATGTGGACTCATCTGAAATTGCATACAAGATTGCAGCATCACAAGCCTTCCAAGAAGCAGCTAAAAAAGCAAAACCAGTTATTCTAGAACCTATTATGAAAGTTGAAGCTATAATGCCAGAACAATTCATGGGAGATGTGACTGGTTCACTTTCAGGTAAACGAGGACAGATAGAAGGAATGGATGAAAGAGGAATGCTTCGAGTTATTCATGCAAAAGTACCTCTATCAGAGATGTTCGGTTATACAACAGATATCCGATCTATGACACAGGGAAGGGGTTCAGTGATGATGGAGTTTGATCATTATGAAGTTGTTCCTCCTAATGTTGAGAAACAAATAGTAGAAAGCAGAAAATAATTAAACAAAAAACTCACCGTACGGTGAGTTTTTTGTTTTAATACACAGAATTTTTTGCTAGTACATTTTAAAAAAGTTACAATGTATGCATAATGGTTACTGTTTCAGAAAAAATACAATCTCCAGATGAATTAAAAAGTGAGCTTGATCGTGAACTTCATGGTGCTCATTTTTCTGAGTCTAGTGAAAAAGATCTTGGAAAACTAGTTTCTCACCAACCGACAGAACTTCCTCCAGTTGAGTACATTCCTACATCAGTTAGAGGAAAAAGGCACGGTCCTTTAACCAAAAAAGAAGATCAAAAAAGAGTATTTAGAGAGAGTTCTGAGGGTATAGCTTTATCAAAAGAGTTGGAAGCTTTAAATACGGGGAAACCATCTGATATTGATAAATCTCAATTTAATTTTAATCCAGACGAGGTTAAAGAGTTTGTCCCGTCAGGAAGACCTTTTAAGCCATATGAAGATGTCGCAAAACCATCATATATTCTTAAGAGAAAAATTAAAAAACTCATAAGTTTTGTAAGATCAAATATAAAAAATTCAGCCAGTATTGTTTTTGATTTATACCAGTTCGAAAAAGATTCGGATACTCCTTTGGTTATAAAAGAAATAGATAAATTAGAGGAGAATGGAGTTCTAAATACTGAACAAGCAGATGAAGCTAGAAGCTTGATTTCTGATGATTCACAAAATATTATTGAAGAAAAATCAGAAGTTGATAATGTTTTAAAAACAGAAACGGAAACGGAAACAAAGCCAGAACCTGAAGTTAATACTGATAAAGTTGAGCCGGTTAAAAATATAGATAAAAAAAGAGAGTTAAGTGTAGATGAACTCAAGGCTAGTGCAATGGATGCTTATGAAAAAGGAAATACAAGCATCTCTTTGTCTTATATTGATAAAATAAATGACGAAGAGGTTAGAGCTAATTTAATACGAGATATTGTTATAGACTCCGTAAACAATAAGTCTTTCTCAAAAGCACGTAAATTTATAGACAAAATTAGGGATGATAGTTACAGGGTAGAATTGGGCGGTTGGTTAGATGGTCAGATTAAAATTCCTGTAGAAAAAATCAGGTCAGATAACGGAGAGGTATCTTTTGTGAAACCAGAGCCAAAATCTGTATATGCAGATATGCCAGTTATAGAGGATGACACACAAAAACCTGATTTAGATTTAAATACTGAATCTGAGACAGAAAATAATATTGGTGATTTGAAAATTAGAGAAGCTGAGGCGGAAGAAGAAACTCCAAAGATTGAGGATGTTAAGCCAAAAGATATTCCAGTAGTTGAAAATTCTGAAGTATTCGGTCCAGAAAACACTCCTCAGTTAGGGCCTTTAACACAAAAAGCACAGGAAGAAGCAGATAAAAAATTGGAAGAAAATCTAGAAAAAACTCGTGATGAGTACGCGAGATTTTATATTGATCATAAAAATAAAATAAGAGATAGAAAAGGATGGTTTGGTAAACATTTGGCTGATTTAGGTTTCGATAAACAGTTACCAAAAACAGAAGAACCAGAAGAGCTTAGGGAGGCACATAGAGCTTATGTGGAGGCAAAGAAACATAAAAATGAAATACTTTTTTCTCAGACAGAAAAACGTAAAAAAGAAGTAACTGGCCAGATACTATCGTTGAGAGAAGTTAGTTATGATTTCAACCCAAAATTACTAGATGAGACAGAAAAGGAATTTGTACTACTTCAAGAGAGAATACAGAACGGTATGCCTCCGTTAGAAAAAGGTATTGCTGGAAAAGTTTTTGAAAAGTGGGCAAAAATGAGTCGAGTTCAGAGAATTGCATTTAGTAGTGCAATTATAACTGGTACAAATATTGTTTTTGGAGCATTAACTTTACCAGCAGCTGTTGCGTATGGGGGTTACAGGGCTGGGCGTTCTGCATTGATTGGAACAGGGGTTTCTCAGGGAGTAGGTAAGGGGGTGGATACTATATTTAAAAAGAAAAATGAAAAGATTCATAAAGAAATGGCCGAAGAGTATTCATTTGAAATAAATGAAGAAAATTTTGCTGAAAAGGAAAAAGAGATGATGGAAAAAATGCAGAATGAGCAAAATAAAATAAAACGTCAACGCCTCTACAAAGCCGGAGTAATGATTGGAGCAGGAGGTTTGGCCACAATGGGAGCAGCAAGTTTGGAGTCTTTGGTTAAATCAACTATCGATATTCCTACTACTGTACCAGAACTTCCAAATCATCCAAAAATTAGAATCATGGATTCTATTCCAGAAAAAAATATTCCTGAGAGCGTACATTCAGTAGAGGTTCCTGTTTCAAGTAAAGGTTTTATTGATACTTTCCATAATATAAAAGATGAGATAGTAAAACAGTATGGGGGAGAGGGTAATGTTCCAGAAGAAATTCACCGAACTATTCTAGATAGGTCAGATGTTGATTTGGCAAAACAGTTTCATATGTATGATCCAGAGCATAATTTGAGCGCAGTTGGGTATAAAGGAGAAACTCTCGGTTTAGATAGCTCAGGAAATCTCGTGTATCATCATTTGGATGGAAACAGTGAAATAATGCTTGATACAAAAACCGGATTAACTCACGAGTTTGGTGGTCAGATTGAACATCATCCCGTTAAATTGAAAGTGGTTAGTCATGATACTCCCGGTAATCTTGAAGTGAACGAGACTCCAGTTCAATCAACTCATATCGAAGATCAGGATGTTATTCCTACTGGAGATTCTATTCAAGAGTCTATTCCAGTTAGTGAAGTTACAAACTCAAATATAGAGAGTCGTGTATTTTATAATAATTCGTCTGTTGATGTGCTCCCAATAAACAATGGTGCCGGAAAAGCTGTGACATATCTTGGTAGGGAAATTGCTCATGAGTATACCGTTGGTGATAAAAAAGTTTTTTATCTAGATGATCAGTATCAAGACAATCCAGCATTCAAGGAAATTAGAGGAGCCTTTAATGCTTTTTATGAAAAAAATATCCCTAGTAATACACAGGTAGTTGCACCAATAGATTTTGAAGGTGGTAAGATATATATAATAAAGGACGCGATTAATCCTAAAGGTGTAAGTGTGTTGTTAAATGGAAGGGAGATTGCCAAAGGCTTAATAAATGGAACTAGTGCGAAGGTTCAAATAATCAGTAATTTAAAAGGAGGATGGTTTCTCGCTGACAATGCTTACGAAAGGGCTTTTAAGTTGGCACAGAATGTCATAAAGAACTCTAAATTAACACCATAAATATGAACACAGCTTTATCTATAGATGTAATAAAAGAATGGGGCTTACAAAAACTTTCTCCCGAGAAACAGGAGGAAATGGTTGAGCGCATAGGTCGTATAATGTACCAGGCTATTTTAGTGAGGTCTTTGGATATTCTTTCAGAAAAAGAACAAGATGAGTTCGATGCTCTTTTAGACAAAGACGATACAACTCCACAGACCGTTCTATCTTTTCTAGAATCAAAAATCCCAACTTTTCAAGAGTTACTAAAAGAAGAAAAAAACAATCTAAAGAGAGATTTATTGATACCGTTGGAGTAGGGCAACCATTGACTATTTTTGGTGTTTTGACTACTATATTCTAATCGCCGTTTTTGCGTGTCAGGAAAGTATTTTTCTGCACTAAAGTTCCTAAAATTCAGCGATAATATTTATTGCTCGAACGTTGAGTTTTTGGAATTTCCAAAATGGCAAAATTATAAGGGTTTAATAATTTTAATAATAAAAATATGACAGATTTTGATCGATCAAAGCCGCATATGAACGTTGGTACAATCGGCCACGTTGACCACGGTAAGACAACATTAACAGCAGCTATCCTTACAGTTCTAGGACGACAAGGAAATGGTTACGGTGCCAAAATCAAGGGAGTTGGAGAAATCGACTCAGCACCTGAGGAAAAAGCAAGAGGAATTACTATTGCTCTTTCACACAACGAGTACGAGACACCTACAAGACACTATGCTCACGTAGATGCCCCAGGACACGCTGACTACATCAAAAACATGATTACTGGTGCCGCTCAAATGGACGGTGCAGTACTAGTGGTAGCAGCTACAGATGGTGTGATGCCTCAAACACGAGAGCACGTACTTTTGGCAAAGCAGGTTGGAGTTCCAAAGATCATTGTTTTCCTAAACAAGTGTGACATGGTTCCAGATGCAGAGCTTATTGATCTAGTTGAGGAGGAAGTTCGAGAACTCCTTACAAAGCAAGGATTCGATGGAGCAGGAGCTCCAGTTATCCGAGGTTCAGGACTAAAAGCTCTTGAATCAGCATCTAACGACGACGAGTGGGCAAAGAAAGTGTTGGATCTAGCAAATGCACTAGACACATACTTCCCAGTTCCACAACGAGATCTTGATAAGCCATTCCTAATGCCAGTTGAGGACATATTCTCAATCGAAGGACGAGGAACAGTGGTTACAGGAAGAATCGAGAGAGGTGTTATCAAAGTAGGTGAGGAAATCGAGTGTGTTGGTCTACACGATACACAGAAGTATACAGTTACTGGTATTGAAATGTTCAACAAATCTCTATCAGAAGGACAAGCTGGAGACAACGCAGGTATCCTACTCCGAGGTGCAAAGAAAGAAGAAATTCACCGAGGTCAGGTTCTTGCAAAGCCAAAGTCAGTGACTCCACACACAGAGTTTACAGCTGAGGTTTATATCCTAAAGAAAGAGGAAGGAGGACGACACACACCATTCTTCTCTGGTTACAAGCCACAGTTCTACATCCGAACTACAGACGTTACAGGAGATGTGACTCTAAACGAGGGAGTAGAGATGGTTATGCCAGGAGATACAGTTACATTCAAAGTTAAACTAGTAGCACCAGTTGCTCTAGAAGATAACACAAGATTTGCTATTCGAGAGGGAGGTAAAACAGTTGGAGCCGGCGTGGTTACAAAAATCATCGCTTAATTTTAAACTTTAATAAGTTTTCAAAAAACCACCTTTGGGTGGTTTTTTGATTGTATGAAAAAACACTTGAACAAAAAATGATTATCTGGTAGTATCTTGAAATCAATTAAATTGACATGGCAACAAAAGAAACAACAAAGAAATCAGCTCCAAAGAAGGCTTCTGCAAAGTCTGCTGTAAAATCAGATGTTATTTCAAAGCTACGAATACGAGTTCGAGCTTATGAATACAAGATTCTAGACCTTTCAGTAAAGCAGATTATAGATACAGCTCTAAGATATGATGCAAAGGTAGAAGGACCCATCCCTCTTCCTACTGAGATAAAGAAATATACTGTAAACCGATCATCTTTCGTTTACAAAAACGCCAGGGAGCAGTTCGAAATGAGAATTCACAAGAGGGTAATAGACATTCTAAACCCTACACCAAAGATAATGGAGGCTTTAACAAACCTTTCATTACCATCAGGAGTGAACATCGACGTAAAGATAATTTAATCAAAAAACCACCTTCCAGGTGGTTTTTTGATATCTACTAAAAAAGACTTGAATAAAAAAACATTATCTGCTAGTATGACCCAATCGCCGAATAGGCTTTTTTAAATGGTAACTAGTGAAGGGCAATGTTGAGAAATTCTTTCTCATTACTGTCCGCAAATCGTTACCGCAAATAACATGAAATTTATATTAGGAACAAAAGTAAATATGACTCAGATCTTTGACGAAAAAGGTCTAGTTCATCCTGTAACAGTTGTAAAAGCTGGTCCAGTTGTTGTTACACAGGTTAAAACAGTTGCAACAGATGGTTACAATGCTGTTCAAGTAGGTTTTGGCTCAAAGAGTGCAAAGAACACAAACAAAGCCATGACAGGTCACACAAAAGGTGGTAACTATGCACACCTAGTTGAGTTTAGAACAGAAGGAGAGCCTTCTTTTAAAGTTGGAGACTCTATCGATCTTTCTACATTTTCAGCGGGTGATATGGTTGTTGTTTCTTCAGTTTCTAAAGGAAAAGGATTCCAAGGGGGTGTTAAGAGACATGGTTTCAAAGGAGGTTCACGAACACATGGTCAGAAACACTCTGAACGAGAACCAGGTTCTATTGGAGGAGGGGGACGAGATGGAGGCCGTGTTGCAAAAGGAAAGAGAATGGCCGGAAGAATGGGTGGTGATAGAATCACATCAAAAGGTCTAACAGTTGTTAGTGTAAAGCCAGAGACTAACGAGATTTTTATACAAGGAGCTATTGCTGGACGAAGAGGGACTCTTGTTGAGGTTGTAGGCTAATTTTAAATAATATGGAAACTGTAATCTATAACACAAAAGGAAAAGAAGCGGGAAAAATTTCTCTACCAGAGGCAGTATTTGGTCTAAAATGGAATGCAGACTTGGTTCACCAGGTTGTGACTTCAATGGAGTCGTCTGCTAGAACAAATGTAGCTCATACAAAAAACCGAGGAGATGTACGAGGAGGAGGAAAGAAACCTTGGCAGCAAAAAGGAACAGGACGAGCTAGACACGGTTCTATCCGATCTCCACTATGGAGAAAGGGAGGTGTTACTCACGGTCCTTTAAAGGAGGAAAATTTTGAGAGAAAAGTAAACAAGAAAATGAAAGCAAAAGCTCTTTATACTATTCTTTCATCAAAACTAAAAAAAGGTCAGATACTTTTCGTTGATGATATTTCAATGACTGCTCCAAAAACTAAAGACGCTGTTAGTGTAGTATCAAATCTTTCAAAAATAAAAGGTTACACAGATTTACTTTCAAAGAGAAAAAATTCAGCATATATAAATCTAGCTGATAAAAATATAAATACAGAAAAGAGCTTTAGAAACATGAATAACTTAGTTGTTGATGAAATAAGAAATATGAATCCTGTTGATTTGATGAAATATAAATATGTTGTTATTTCAAATCCAGAAAAAGCTCTTCCTCAAATAGTAAATAAACTCGATAAATAATATGAAAAAAGATCTTAACGCATTTATAATAAGACCTCACATTACAGAAAAAGCTTCAATGAAGGCTGAGGGAGGAGTTTATGTTTTTGAAATTGCTTCAAATGCAACAAAGGCACAGGTTGAAAAAGCTTTCGAGGAAAAATACAAATTTAGTCCAGTAAAAGTTTCTACTGTAACTATTCCTGCAAAGAACGTTTTTGTTAGAGGAAAGAGAGGAAAGAAATCTGGCTATAAAAAAGCTTATGTTTACCTAAAGAAAGGAGACAAGATTGAGACTCTATAATTTTTAAAAAACTTATATGAAACGATATAAACCAACATCAAAGTCTCGACGAGGAATGACAACAATCTCTTTTGGAGACTACATAACAGCAACAGAACCAGTAAAGTCACTTACTCATGGTTTTAGACGACAGATGGGAAGAAACCATCATGGAAAAATAACTACTCGACATAAAGGAGGAGGAGCAAAGAGACTATTCCGAGAGATTGATTTTAAATATGACAAAATAGACGTGCCTTATACTATAAAAACAGTTGAGTACGATCCAAATAGATCAGGATTTATTGGTCTCGCTCAGTATCAAGATGGAGCAAAGAGATACGTTCTTATCCCTAGAGGAATAAAAGTTGGTGATACATTTATAACATCTCCAAACGCTGAACAAAAACCAGGAAATAGATTACAGTTAAAGAACATTACTATTGGTACTTTTGTTTACAATGTTGAAGTAAAACCAGAAGGGGGAGCAAAGCTAGCTCGTTCTGCTGGAAACTATGTAGAAGTTATTGCAAAGGATGCAGGATACGTAGATATCAAACTTCCATCAACTGAAGTTAGAAAAATAAAAGATACAGCATGGGCTTCTATTGGAGATGTTTCAAACCCAGAAAACAGACTAGTTAATCTAGGAAAAGCTGGAAGATCACGATGGCTAGGTATAAGACCTACAGTTCGAGGAACAGCTCAAAACCCAGTTGACCACCCATACGGAGGAGGAGAAGGAAGACAGGGAAGAGGCCGAAAGAGAGCAATCTCAGTTTACGGAAAGCCGACAGGAAAGGGTCAGAAGTCACGAACTCCAAAGAAGTATTCAAACAAATTCATCGTTTCAAGACGAAAAGTTGGAAAGAAGAAGTAAAAAACAAAACCGCCGAAAGGCGGTTTTGTTTTTGGTTTATTTATTCGAAATTATTGGATTTTAGTGAAAATAGTCAAAGGTTGGTTTATTGGGGTTATATCTGTTGACATTATTAAGAGTTTTGTATAGTATAGTCGTCACTGAAGTATTTACATTCTGTTTGAGTTTTTAAGTAAGTCAGTACCACGAAAATGTGGTTTTCTTCTTGCCGATTTGGCGGGGAATTAAAATAGACACAATGACACGATCATCAAAAAAAGGTCCATATGTTGACGAAAGACTCCTTAAGAAAATTGAGGGTAAAAAGCCTATAGAAACAGGTGTTATAAAAACATGGTCTAGAGCCTGTGTTATTTCTCCCGAAATGATAGGTTTTAATTTTGGTGTACACAATGGAAAGACTCATATAGAAGTTCTAGTTTCAGAAGATATGGTTGGACACAGACTAGGCGAGTTCTCTCCTACAAAGAAATTCATAAAACACGGAGGAAAGATGCAGAAAGAGTTAGAGCAGAAGAAAAAGGAAAGTGAAATTGCTGCAGCTCAATCAGCTAAATCAGCAGGTGATTCAGCTAAGAAATAATAAACTATCATGGCAACAGCAAAAGCAACATTATCAAACTTCCGACAGGCACCTCGAAAAATGCGAATGGTGGCTAATACAGTAAGAGGAAAGAAAGTTTCTGAGGCTTTGATAAACCTAGACTTTGTTGCAAAGAAAGCTTCAGCTCCTATTAAAACTTTAATTGCTTCTGCTCTTGCTAACGCAAAAGCTCTTGATATTCCTACAGAAAATTTGGTTGTAAAAACAATCAAAGTTGATGGTGGTTCAATAATGTACAGAAGACGACCAGCTGCTAGAGGATCAGCTCATCCTATCCGAAAGAGAACTTCTAGTATTTTTGTTGAGTTAGGAGAAGTAGAGTCAAAAAAGAAAGTTAAGGTTGCAAAGGAGGTTGCTATAGAAGCTCCAAAGGCTGAAGTAGTTAAAAAAGCTCCTAAGGCTAAAAAAACAACTACATCTAAAAAATAAATTCTATGACACATACAGTACACCCATATTCACATAGACTTGGAATCATAAGAGATTGGAAATCTCGATGGTTTGGAGTTAAAGGAAAGTACAAAGAGTTCTTAAAGAGCGATGTGCTTTTGCGAGAGTACCTAGAAAAGAAAATGCGAGGTATGTATGTTTCTAATATAGAGATGGAAAGAGGGGAGAAGGTTTTAAGAATCATTATAGAAACATCTAGACCTGGAGTTATTATAGGACGATCTGGTGATGGTGCTGTAAAACTAAAAAACGATATCATTGCTTTTCTATCAAAAAATAAACTATCTTCAGGAGGAGAAGTAAAAGTTGATATCAAGGAGGTAAAATCTCCTGAATCAAATGCTACTATTGTTGCTCAGATGATTGCTGATGGTCTTGAAAAGAGACTTCCTTTCAGAAGGGTAACAAAACAAATGGTTGAGAAAGTTATGGCTAACAGAGATGTTCTTGGAGTAAAGATTGAACTATCTGGAAGACTAGCTGGAGCAACTATGGCACGACAGGAGAAGATAAAGAGAGGACGAATTCCTCTTCAAACTCTTCGAGCTGACGTGGATTTCTGTAAGTATGAAGCTAGACTTCCATACGGAGGAATCGGAATAAAGGTCTGGATATACAAAGGTGATATTTTCAATAAATAATTAAACTACCATGTTATTACCAAAGAAAGTTAAATACAGAAAGTGGCACACATTCAGAAAAAACGCTAACAAGGTTGGAGTTGCTTCTCGTGGAACAACTGTTGCTTTCGGATCTCATGGTCTAAAGGCTCTTGAGGGTGCTCGAATTATGTCTAACCAGCTAGAGGCTGCTCGAAAAGCACTTTCAAGAGAGTCTGGAAAGACGGGAAAACTTTGGATTAGAGTTTTTCCAGATATGCCTCTTACAAAGAAACCAGCTGAAGTAAAGCTTGGAAAAGGAAAAGGAGACTTGTTTGGTTACTGTGCTCCAGTAAAACCAGGAAGAGTTATTTTTGAAGTTGACGGTGTTTCAGATGCCGTTGCTAGAGAGGCTCTAAGAAAGGCTGGAACAAAGCTTCCTTTAAAGACAAAGGTAATAGCAGCTCACAACTAATACTATGAAAGATTTAATCAAAAAAACTCCAAAGGAATTGATGACACTTTTGAAAGAAAAGCAGACAGCTCTTCGAGCATTCAGATTTTCTGTTGCAGGAAGTAATGCTAGAAATGTAAAAGAGGGAAGTGTGTTGAAAAAAGACATAGCTAGAATAATGACACTTCTTAACAAACCTACAGAGGCTAAATAAAACATATGAACAAGACTATGAAAAAAACAGAAGTAAGTAAATCACGAAAGCAACTAGTTGGAACAGTTGTTTCTGACAAGATGAAAGACACGGTAGTTGTTGAGGTAAGCCGCTTTGTAAAACACCCAAAGTATGATAAATATCTTTCTAAGGATAAGAGATTTAAAGCTGACGATAAGGGAAACACAAAGAAAGTGGGAGATAAAGTAACTATCGAGGAGTGTGCACCTATCTCAAAAGATAAGAAATTCCGAGTAATATAATCTCGATTAACATTAAAAGCCATGATACAACCAAGAACAATAGTTAAAATAGCTGACAACACAGGAGCAAAGCTCGGAAGAATTTTCAAAGTGCTTGGAAGCTCAAAAAAGCGATACGCTAGTATCGGTGAATTGGTTGTACTTTCAGTTCAGAAGGCAGAGCCAAGAAAGTCTACAAAGAAAAAAGACGTAGTTTACGGTATTGTTGTTAGGCAAAAAGCTCCTTTCAGAAGAAAAGATGGATCATACATTAGATTTGATGAGAATGCTGTTGTTATTGTAATGAAGGATGCAAAGAAAAAAGAGCCAGTTGCTGGACGTGTATTCGGTCCTATTCCAAGAGAGATTGGTGAAGTTGGATATCAGAAGATTATTTCTCTAGCACCAGAGGTAGTTTAATTTTTAAATATATGCACGTAAAGAAAGATGATAAAGTAATAGTTCTAACAGGAAAAGACAAGGGAAAAACTGGTACAGTTATTAAGTCTATGCCAAAAGAGGGTAAGGTAGTAGTTTCTGGAGTAAACGTATTAAAGTCTCATCAGAAGCCTAGAAGAGGGGGGGAGAAGGGACAGATTGTAGAGAAGACTATGCCTATTAGTGCTTCAAATGTTAAGAAAGTAGGTAAGTAAGATAAATAAAACACCATGGAATCAACAAAAACAAAAACAGCAGGTGCATTCGAGGCTTTGAAAAAAGATTTCGGATACAAAAATAAGATGCAGGCTCCAAAAATACAGAAGCTGGTTGTTTCTGCTGGTGTCGGTTCAATAAAAGATAAAAAGAAAATTGAATTAGTTGCAGATAGACTTTCAAAAATCACTGGACAAAAACCAGTTAAGAAAGGAGCAAAGGTTTCTATTGCATCATTTAAAACACGACAGGGTGATATTGTTGGAATGCAAGTTACTTTGCGAGGAGCTAGAATGTATGATTTCCTAGATAAGCTTATTCATGTTGCTATTCCTAGAACAAAGGACTTCCGAGGTATTTCTCCTACAGGAGTAGATGAGATGGGTAACTACACTATGGGTATAAAAGAAAATACTATTTTCCCAGAATGTTCAGATGAAGAGTTGAAAGATGTTTTCGGCCTAGCTATCACAGTAGTTACAAACATAAAGAATCCAAAGGAAACAAAAGCATTTCTAGACTATCTAGGATTTCCATTTAAAAAAGTAGAAGCAAAGAAGTAGCATTAAGAAAAACCGCTCAATTGAGCGGTTTTTCTTTGGATTACTAATGTTGACTTTTAATGGCTATTCTGATAACCTAAACCCAGCTTGAAAAAGCTTTTTTAATTACTTTATGGCTAAGACATCAGTAAAAGCACGAGCAGCAAAGAAACCAAAGTTTAGTACAAAAGCTACTAATCGATGTTTTCGATGTGGCCGTGGAAGAGGATTCATGCGAGATTTCGGTCTTTGTAGAATCTGCTTTAGAGAGTTAGCTAATGAAGGTAAGATCCCAGGAATAAAAAAAAGTTCTTGGTAAGATAAAAGAAGTCTAGGAAAGTCTAGAACCGCTAGGGGACAGAAACTGCCGAGATATAATAACAAAACAAATGCACGATCCAATCGCAGACATGATAGTTAGAATGAAAAACGCTTCTGATTCAAGAAAAGAGTCAGTTGTATTTCCTCATTCAAAATTAAAACTAGCAATTCTAGATGTTTTAATGAAAAATGGTTTCGTAAAATCATTTGGTAAAAAGGGTAAGAAGGTTGCAAAATTTATTGAGGTTGTGTTGTCATATGATGATAATGGACCAAAAATAACTGGAGTAGAAAGAGTCTCAAAAACTTCAAAGAGAGTTTACAGTAAATCAAAAGAAATTAGAAAAGTTAAAAATGGTCTAGGTTTACTTGTTATATCAACTCCAAAAGGCATTATGACAGACAAAGAAGCGAAAGCTGCAAATGTTGGAGGTGAAGCTCTATTTAAGATCTGGTAATAATATAAATATATGTCACGAATCGGAAAAAAAATAATAGCAATACCAGCAGGAACAGAAGTCTCTTTCACTTCAGGTGTTTTGACTGTAAAAGGTTCACAAGGAACTCTATCAAAAACTTTCAAGGGTGATATTTTGGTAAATATTGCTGATGGAAATGTAACATTATCTCCAAAAATAATGAATCTTGAAAACAAAGCTCTTTGGGGAACATATGCTTCTCACGTTATGAATATGATAACTGGTGTTACAACTCCATTTACAAAGAAACTTATCCTAGAAGGTATTGGATATAAGTCAGAGGTAAAAGGAACAAATCTCGTTTTGGCCCTAGGTTTCTCACACCCAGTTAATGTACCAATTCCAGAGGGATTGAAAGTTACAGCTGATAAAAACGTTATAACAGTTACAGGTATAGATAAAGAAGTAGTAGGTGAGTTCGCTGCATCTGTTAGAGCTCTAAAGAAACCAGAACCATATAAAGGTAAGGGTATGAGATATGATGGTGAGGTTATTAAGCGAAAGCAGGGTAAGAAGACTGCATAATAGAATCTAAAAAAATGAAATCATTAAATTCAAAAGTAGCTAGTAGAACAAGAAGACACAAGAGAATCCGAGCAAAGATTTCAGGTACTTCTGACACACCTCGTCTTTCTGTTTTCAAATCTAACAAGCACATATCTGCTCAGCTTATTGATGACGTAAATGCAAAAACAATTGCTTCTGTGCACTCAAGAGATGTAAAAGGAAAGGGGATGATGGAAAAATCAACTAAAGTTGGAGAGGAGATTGCAAAGAAAGCTATTGCAAAAAATATAGATAAGGTTGTTTTTGATAGAGGAGGATTTATTTACACAGGGAATGTTAAGGCTTTAGCAGATGGTGCAAGAGCTGGAGGACTTAAGTTTTAATTAAAAATTATATGGAACCAATTGTTACAAAAACAGAAGAAGTAATAGCAGAGACTCTACCAGTAGAGACTGCTTCTCCTGCACAAGATAAACAAGGAAGAGAATTCAAAAAGAATTCACGAAAAGGAGCTCCAAGAAGAGAAGCTAGAGTTAAGCCTGAATTTGATCAAAAAATAATTGATATCAGAAGAGTGACTCGTGTTGTTACTGGAGGACGAAGATTTTCTTTCTCAGTATCAGTTGTTATTGGAGACCGTAAAGGACGTGTTGGTGTTGGAATGGGTAAGGCAGGGGATACTCCTGTTGCTATTGATAAGGCTGTTAGAGATGCGCGAAAAAATATGATCAAAGTGAATCTAACAAAAAATTCTTCTGTTCCTCATGAAGCTGATGCAAAATACTCAAGTTCAAGGATATTGATTATGCGAGCTCCAGGTAAAGGAGTTTTGGCTGGATCTTCTGTTCGTGTAGTTTTGGAGCTTGCTGGAATAAAAGAAGTCAGTGCAAAAATATTCTCTAGAAGTAAAAACAAAATCAATAACGCAAAGGCTGCTATCAAAGCGCTAAGCAAAATGAAAGCTGTTAAATAATATTGATTTAATAAAAAAGCCATGCAAAATCATAATTTAAAAAGAAAAACAAAAAATAAGAAGCACCGACAGATGGGGCGAGGAGGAACTCGTGGTAAAACTTCTGGACGAGGTACAAAAGGACAGAATGCTAGAGCGGGTCACAAAAAGCGACCAGAAATCCGAGATTTCATCAAAAGAATTCCAAAGATGAGAGGACGAGGAAAAAATCTTAACACAGGTATTCAATCTAAATACTCAGTAGTTAATATTGGTCTTTTGAATAAACTATGTAAAAACGGTGATACCATATCTCCAGAGACATTGGTAAAACACAATGTTCTATCTATGAACAAGGGTTCTCTTCCAAAGGTAAAAATTTTGGCAAAAGGAGAGCTAGATAAAAAACTATCTTTTGAAGGTTGTTTAGTTTCAGCTACTGCAAGAGTAGCTATTGAGAAAGCAGGTGGTAGTGTAAAATAATAATATGAAAGACTTCTTCAATAAATTTTCTCTCGTCTTTGCTGATAAAATCCTAAGACGACGAATATTTTTCACACTTTTTGCTCTAGTAATATTTAGAGTTCTTGCTTCTATTCCAGTTCCAGGAGTTGATCATGGTAGACTAGCTCAGTTTTTCTCAAGCAACGAATTTTTCGGTCTACTTAATATTTTCTCTGGAGGAGGACTTTCACAACTTTCTATTGTTATGCTAGGAGTTGGTCCTTATATTACTGGTTCAATCATAATGCAGCTTTTGACTATCATGTCTCCTAGATTAAAGGAGATGTATCAGGAAGAAGGGGAAGCAGGAAGAATGAAGTTTGCTCAATACTCAAGACTTATAACTGTGCCTTTAGCAGTGCTTCAGTCATTTAGCTTTATAAAACTTTTAGAAAGTCAGGGTGTAATAGCTCATTTGTCACCATTGGCTTTAATTACAAATATTTTAGTAATAACAGCAGGTTCAGTTCTACTTATGTGGATTGGAGAACTTATTTCTGAGTTTGGAATTGGTAATGGTATGAGTCTCATTATCTTCTCTGGTATTGTTGCTTCTCTACCAACAGAGATAAGTCAGTTAGCATTTGCTTTTGATGTATCACAGATACCTGTTTATCTAGCTTTTGCGGCAGTCGCAGCTATTGTTATTGTTGCTGTAGTTGTTATTACAGAAGCCGAAAGACCAATACCGGTAACATATGCAAAGCAGGTTAGAGGAAATAGAGTTTATGGTGGAACTTCAACATATCTACCACTAAGAATAAATCAAGCTGGAGTTATTCCAATTATTTTTGCTTTGTCTATTCTTCTTTTCCCTCAGATGATTTTGAGATTTTTGCAGAATTCAAGTCACGCTATTGTAAAAACAGTTTCATCTGCAGTTTTGGGAGTTTTGGCTAACAGCTGGTTCTATGCAATAGCATATTTCCTACTAGTATTTATATTCACATATTTCTATACAGCAGTTACTTTTGATCCAGATCAGATTGCAAACAACCTTCAGAAAAACGGAGCATTTATTCCAGGAGTTAGACCAGGAAAATCTACTTCAGAGCATATCGCTAGAATACTAACTAGACTTACTCTTGTCGGTGCGCTATTCCTAGGTTTCATCGCAGTTCTTCCGTTAATCATGAGAGGTGTTACAGGTATCACAGCTGTTTCAGTTGGAGGTACAGCTCTTCTTATCGTAGTTTCTGTAGTTATTGATTTGATTAAGCGAGTTGATGCTCAGGCTTCAATCCGAGAATATTAATTAGTTTTTTGTTCTGTTTCGTTACATTGAATTTGTAGAAAAGAAAAAACAGTGTTGGAATATTAAATATTTTGACACTGTTTTTTCTTTTCTATAGACTGGCATAAGAGTTGTTAAAGAGAGGAGGCGATAAGGTGGCAGATTGGAAAAAGAGCAAACCTAGAAGAGACTGGAATGCTCCTCCGAAGAAGTACGCAGGCCTACCACCCCCTCCAAAAGAGGCTGTGGCTAGGTATGTCGAGATGCTCGACAAAATCCCCAGACCAGGAAGGGTCATTGATTGGGGGCTTAGGGAAGGTGACCAGTTGCTCGTGAGCTGGCTTCCTCCATACGTAGCTGATGGTTCTCCACAAGGTGATATAAGAGGGTGTCAGATCGCAGTTCTGCGAGACGGCAAGTATCTTCTTTGGAGCGCTCGGCTCCTAATGAAGGACCCAACTGAAACTTACCTTTGTGCTCCATACCTAACATCCAAGAAGGATGTCGGCCACTTTGTTGATCTCATTGCGCGACTCTCCGGTTACGCTTTGCAGGTGAATGTAGAGGCTACAACATCCTTCAGGGCTGTGCTGGTGGATTCTGGTAATGAAGTTAGTCGCCGTGTGGTTCGTGGCGACGAGCTTTACTACAGCTTCGCATCCAGAATATTCACTGTTTCTCGCTCTCACATGACAATTGATATGAACCTTTATCATCCAACTGACTCTGGTATTATCATTGAGGCTAGGACTCCATACCTCAATGCTATTCACCATGGTGTTGCGCTGGTGCACTTGGCCGCTGAGGTCAACGGGTTCATGCCAAAGTGTGTGGGTAACAACAAGTACGTTTGTGTGTAGTTAGGCCGCGACGATGTTCTCGTCGCGGCCGGCTTGTTTACATTATATGAGCAATATTTATATATTTTGGTATAATTCTTTTTATGACACCACAAACTTTTATATTTATAGGGCGTTCTGGATGCGGAAAGGGAACACAGGCGGCACTGATACAAGAATTAATAAAACAAAAAGATCCAACAGGCGAGGTGTCTTATATTGAAACAGGAGCTCAGTTCAGAGAGTTCATAAAAGGTTCTGGTTTCTCAAATAAACTTTCAAATAAAATATATGAGAATGGAGAAAGACAACCAGACTTTTTAGCTATATGGATGTGGGCGCATCTTCTTTTGGAAAAATTTAAAGGAACAGAGCATTTAGTTTTTGATGGAATAAATCGATCTTTAGCAGAAGCTATGGCTTTTACTACTGCTTTAGAGTTTTATGGTAGACGGGCAACCATTGTTTTTATAAATGTTAGTAGAGAGTGGTCAAAAACAAGACTTTTGGAAAGAAAAAGATCAGATGATATAAATCCCGCTGAAGTAGAAAAAAGATTGAATTGGTTTGATAGGGATTCAGCTCCCGCTATAGCTTATTTTAAGGTAAATGATAAATATGACCTTATTCAGGTTGATGGTGAGAGGACTATTGAGGAAGTTCATGATGATATTGTGTCCAGAGTTAGTTGGTAGTAGTATCAATCTATCGTGATTTATATAAAAACACAGGAGGAAATAGCTATTCTAAGAGAGGGGGGAAAGCGCCATGCTTATATTCTTGCAGAAGTGGCAAAAAAAGTAGCTCCAGGAGTTTCAACACAACACTTAGAGGATTATGCCCAGAAACTTATTCATGAAGGTGGAGACACTGCGGCTTTTTTTAATTACACACCAAGAGGGGCAAAAAGACCATATCCAGCAGCTTTGTGTGTTTCAGTAAACAATGAAATTGTTCACGGTATTCCAAATGAAGACCCTATTATATTGCAAGATGGAGATGTAGTATCTCTGGATCTAGGTCTGGTCCATCAAGGATTAATAACTGACAGTGCTATTACTGTTCCTGTAGGCAATGTTGTTGAAGAAGATAGAAAGTTAATTGAACATTGTAAAGAAGCTCTTTATTTGGGAATAAAAGCAGCAAGAGGAGGTGCTCACATAGGAGATATCGGCGAAGCTATAGGTTCTTTTGCTAGAGGTTTGGGTTACGGCTTATCAGAAGGCTTAGCCGGACACGGTGTTGGTTATAAAGTTCATGAAGATCCGTTTGTTCCAAATGAGGGAAAGAGAGGAACTGGTGAACTTCTACGGCCGGGAATGGTTATTGCTATAGAACCTATGCTGACTTTGGGCACCGATAAAATAGTCTTAGCTAAAGACGGTTATACATATAAAACTGCTGATGGTAAAAACTCTGCCCATTTTGAACACACAATAGCGATTACAGATGGTGATCCAATAATATTAACAAAATAATAAATATTTATATGCACCCTAAAGAAGAAAGAACACTTATCGTCATAAAACCAGATGGAGTTCAGAGAACTTTAATAGGGGAGATTATAAAGAGATATGAAAGAGTGGGACTAAAATTGGTTGCTATAAAAATGTTGGTTCCAACTGATGAGCATATTGAAAAACACTATACTCTTGATCCTGACTGGAGACGAGTAACTGGAGAAAAAACTATTGCTAGTTATATTAAAAAAGGTGAAACTCCGTGGACCACAGATCCACTTGAGGTAACTAATGTAGTTTTAAAAAACCTGAAAACTTTTATGACCTCCGGTCCTGTGATAGCTATGATTTGGGAAGGTGCTCATGCTGTTGAGATAGGTAGAAAGATTACTGGTGGTACAGAACCAAGGTCTTCTGATGTTGGAACTATCAGAGGAGATTTTGTTTTAGATTCTTATATGATGTCTGACGGTGATAAAAGAGCTGTTAGGAATCTTGTTCATGCCTCCGGTTCTCCAAAAGAAGCTGAAATGGAAATAGCTCATTGGTTTAATAAAGATGAAATTGTCGAGTATAGACTTATTCAAGAACAAATCCTATATGATGTTAATTTAGACGGTATTTTAGAATAATAAGGCAATTTTAAGGATTATCGGTTTCAGTTTAAAACTCCAACCCAATTTTAGATTCTTGCAAGTTCCACCTAAATAATTCAGAGTTATAATGATTTCAGGGTCACTCATGATATTTTCCTCCTAAATAATATTCAGGGAGCCTTATATCTTTGTGCCACGATGAGCCTAATTTATTTTTTGGTTCTGACGAGCCCATATGCGGGCACCCACCTACTTTTTCAGTAGGGAAATATCGTCTGTGATCCTACTAAAATCCCAAATCTAGGTTTGGGATTTTAGTTTGTATGAAAATAAGTTAGAATAATATGATGATAGAAAAAAGATTATTCAAGAGAATGTTTGTGTTGTTGATTGTTGTTGCCGTTCTGTCTGTTATCGATAGGAATCTTTATTTGACTTGGAATTTTTGGTGGTTTGATAAAATGATGCATTTTATAGCTGGAATTTCAGTTGGTATGGCCGTTATTCTAACAATGATGTATTTTCAAAAATTTTTAGATAATAAATTAAAAATGTTATTTTTTTCTATTATTGGAGTTCTTATAGTCGGTCTTTTGTGGGAGTTATTTGAGCTTTATTTTGGAATTACTTTTCTATCAGATGGATTAGCATATTACAAAGACACAATAACCGATTTATCTATGGATACAATAGGTGGAATTCTTGGAACAATTTATTCATATAGATTTATTAAAAAATAGATGGATGAGTTACAGATAACATTTTGGGGAGGGGTCGGTACTGTTACAGGTGCCAATTTTCTTTTGGAGTCTTCAAAGACAAAAATATTAGTTGATTGTGGGTTACTGCAGGGGACAACCGAAGCATATGAAGAAAATAAAAAATCTTTTCCTTATGATGTGAAATCAGTCGGCTATTTGTTTGTTACTCATGCACATATGGATCACATAGGTAGGGTTTGTAAGCTGGTAAAGGAGGGTTTTGTTGGTGTTATATACTCGACTCCTGAAACAAAAGAGCTGGCTAGTGTGATGCTTATCGATGCTCTGAAAGTTATGGATATGAATTCTAAAAATGGGGAAGAAGAGAGTGTAGAGGTCCCACTTTACAGTATAGATGATTACAAAAAAACTTTTGAATTATGGAAGACTGTCTCTTATCACACAGAAACAAAGATAGGGGATGATTTTTCTGTGTATTTAAAAGATGCTGGTCACATACTAGGCTCATCAATGTATGAATTTAAGTATAAAGGTAAGAAAATTGTTTTTACCGGAGATTCAGGGAATTCTCCTGCTCCATTATTAAAAGATACTGAAGTTATAAATGATGCAGATTATATGGTTGTTGATAGTGTTTATGGTGATAGAAATCATGAGTCGAAGGAAGAAAGAGATCAGAGATTTAGACAGATTGTTACAGAAACAATTAAAAATAATGGAGCTCTGGTCATCCCCGCTTTTTCTCTTGAGAGAACTCAGGTTGTTTTGTATGAATTAAATAATCTTATTGAAGACAAAAAAATACCATCAGTTCCAGTTTTTCTAGATTCTCCATTAGGTCAAAAAGTTACAGATATATATTCTAGATTTACAAAAGATTTTAATGCTGAGGTAGAGGGGGAGATTAGAGGAGGAGACAATATTTTTAAGTTTCCCAAACTAGTTATTACTCATGGTTCTCGTGATTCACAAGAAATAAAAAATACTCCAAATCCAAAAATAATAATAGCAGGTTCCGGTATGTCAGCTGGTGGTAGGGTACAGTGGCACGAAGCAGAGTTTCTTCCAGATCCTCAAAGTACCATATTGCTTATGGGTTATCAGGCTATTGGAACATTGGGCAGAGAAATACAAAACAAACCAAAAGAAGTGGAAATAAAGGGTCAGACAGTGTCAATAAAAGCTAGAATAGAAATGATTTCAGGATATTCATCTCACAAAGATTCTGATGGAATAGTGGCTATGGTAGAAAATACAGCAAAAACTCTTAAAAAAGTTTTTGTGGTGATGGGTGAACCAAAGTCTTCAACATTCCTTGCGCAAAGACTTCGTGATGAATTGGACGTGGATGCAATATATCCAGAACGAGGGAGGGCTTATAATCTGGGATAAAACATAAAACCGCCATATGGCGGTTTTATGTTTTATTTTGCTAAGGCTACTACTTTTTTGAATGTTTCAGGGCTCTCAGTCGCTAGTGTTGCAAGAATCTTTCTGTCTAATAGGATTCCTTTCTTCTTTAGTCCTCCCATAACTTTACTGTATGAAGTCCCCATTTCCTTTAGAGCGTATGAGATTTTTACGTTCCACATATTTCGAGCATCACCCTTTTTATCTTTTCGATGAGCGAATGCAGAAGCACCTGCGTGGAAGATAGCTTCCTGTGCCTGACGCTCCTTTGTTGATCTGCCATTTCTAAAACCTTTTACTCGTCTTAGAATATTTCGTCTTGATTTTAGGGCGTTAACTCCTTTCTTTACTCTTGTCATGGTAGTTTATTAAAATTAATTATAGGAAACGAGCCTTATCTTTGTTGCTGATATTGAAAACAACATCTCTGTTTGAGGCAAGCTGAGCTCTTCGAGACTCCTTTGCTCTAAAATGATTTCGGCCAGCTCCACGAGCTTTTATCTTGCCATTTTTACTGACTTTTAGTCTCTTTGTGAAGCTCTTGTTTGTTTTTGTTGTCATATTTTTAAGCTTTTTCTATTATTACACTCAGTCCTTTTGGAGACTTTTTGGCAGGGTCGGCGATTTTGTATTCCTCTGTTATGAGTTTTAAAACTCTAGCCATCCTTTCCTCTAGAAACTTCATATCCATATACTTAGTTCTACCGGGTAGAAATAGGTCTATTTTTATTCGATTTCCTTCTTTTAGCCACTCTGAAGCCTTTTTAGCTTTGAGTTCAAGATCGTGCTCTCCGGTACCCACTTTTACCTGTATATTCTTTATTTCTACAGTGTGAGCTTTGGCTTTTGCCACCTTTAGCTTCTTGTTTTCAGCATACTGAAATTTACCATAATCCATGATTTTTGCAACTGGAGGGACGGCTTTTGGTGAAATCTCAATAAGGTCTAGTCCTGCTTCTCGAGCCTTGTCCAAAGCTTCTTTAAAGGAGATTACCCCTAAATTTTCTCCATCTTCCATAATTACACGGAGTTCTGGGGCTGTTATTTGGTTATTTATCCTTACGTGTGAAATATTGAGTAAGTTAATTTATAATTAGGCCCATAAAATATAGCATATTTATGGGTTTTTGCAAGGTTTTTGCTACTGGATTTGTACAGTTTTTACTATTGATTTAAATATCTCCTCTGCCATTTGTCTATTTATAACTCCAGGAACCGCTAGAGCACGTTCCATATTTTCTATGTCTATTGCTCCGGAGAAGATGGTGATAAAGTCATTAATTATTACCAATGTTTTATTATCTGATACTGATAGGTAGTATATTACATGACCACATCCTTCTGCCCCCTCAAATATGCTGTAGCCTTTTAAATTTCCAAAATTCACTTCTTCTATAAAACCAGGAGAGGGAACAATTGTATTATTTACAAAATTTTCTTCAGGTATGTATGGACTTTCTGTTTTCATGGAGTCCACCAAGTTTTTTGAAACTAAGTGCATCGTTACATTAAAGTCAGTTAGAGTATTTATTGTTGTTGTAGCTTCTCCCTTGAAATCGCAGAAGTCGTGATGAGTAAAAGGAACTTCGTGATGAATATTTATGGAAGCATTATTTCCTTTTGTGGTTAGAATCTTCGGGTATTTAAAAGATATTCCTAAATTAGTATTTCTGTAACTGGAAATATTTGGATCAACAGGAACTGTATTATTTTTTTTATAATACCAGTAACCACTCATCACAAGTAAAAGTATTAGAATTAGTACAATTATTTTTTTCATATCTATTTTGAAACTAAGTATATCACAATGATAAAACATTGTTTTTGTATTCACGCAAGTATATAATTATTAAATCAGTAACGACTATTATTAATTAATTTTTTATATGAATAAAAATATATTGTGGGTTACATTAGCCGTCGTCGTAGTGGTTTTAATCGTTTGGATGGCCAGTTTATCTGGAGAAAAAGATGTGATTAACATTGAAACACCTGATGTTACAGATCAGTCTACTAACACTACAGGGGTAAAAACTACAACAGGTTCAAAGTCAGTTAGCACAATAAAAACTCAAACATTTACAAACATTTTACCAAAAGTTGGGAATTATCAGTGTGATTACGAAGCTGTAACTCCAACAACACGAACAACAAACACTATTTATCTTTCTGATGGAAAGATGAGGGGAGAGTTTAGAACAACTACAGCCAATGGTTCAATTGCAAATATTATGGTTTATGATGGAACATATCTTTATACATGGGTAGAGGGGCAGAGTGTTGGAACAGCTTCTCAACCAAAGTCTTTGTCTGATTTTCCATCTATTATTCCGAAAGATTTGGTTGCATCACAAAGTCTTGGTTCTGGTCTAAACAATGCAAGTTGGAGTTGTCATCCTTGGTCAAAGGTTTCAAGTATGTTACAGAAACCATCTTATCTAAAAATTTAGTCTAAATATATGAAAACAGAAAATTCTGTATTGATGAGTCAAGCTAGAGAATCGTTAAAAGGCAAGTGGGGAATAGCAATAGGAGGCTTTGTTATTTATGTTGTTTTTACTATAGCTTTACAAGAAATACCTAAAGTCGGCTCACTTTTAGGTTTTCTAGTATCAGGTTCTCTCGCGCTCGGTATAAGTATGTTTTCTTTGACTATCTCTAGAAATCAAGAGATAAAGTTAAAGAAAATATTTGAGGGTTTTAATGAGTTCGGGAATGCACTGGGTGCACGGTTCTTCATTACGTTATTTACTATTCTTTGGTCACTTCTTCTTATAATTCCAGGTATTATAGCGGCTCTATCTTATTCAATGACATATTTTATTATGGCCGATGATAGTTCAATAGGTCCATTGGACGCTATTAGAAAGAGTAAGCAAATGATGAGTGGATATAAGTGGAAATTATTTACTCTATATTTAAGATTTTTAGGTTGGGCTATTTTGTGCATTCTTACTTTCGGTATAGGTTTTTTGTGGTTAACACCTTATATGGGAGTAACTGGTGCAAAGTTTTATGATGATTTAAGAAATAATTCCGCACCGGCAGTTGTATCATAGTGAGACAGTACATAAGACAAAAGCACCCTTAATGGGTGCTTTTGTCTTATTTGTGGAGAAGGGAGGAATCGAACCCCCGTGCAAATAAGTTTTGGCAATGTTTCTACATGACGTAGTTAGTTTAATTTTCTCAAATACAATTCTTTAAACCAACAAAATAAATTGTATTCCAGTTTTCTTTATGTCAGAGCCGTCTCGAAACTAAAACGTTCTCAAGTCCGATGATATATCAACTATCTCCTGTAACAGACTTCGAGGAATAGCCGCCGCAATGGTTAGTTCTTAAAAGAATTAAGCAAAAGCGAGAGCGAATCCATTCCCCATAAATGGAGAAGGGATTGCTTTTGCAAAGGTGTTTTTAGCATCTATGCTTTGAAGCAGTTTTAAAAGTTACTTCAGCTTTGTCATGCACATTGTCAAAGGACTTACTTGTCTATGCCTGTCATCCCCATTCTATATTTTATTTTTATACAATACAGTAGGGAAGGGCAGGTTAACGATCAGATATTTCTCTTTTTATCTGTCTTAAAGAGTCTTCCTTTTTCAGAGTCTCTCTTTTATCAAATTTCTTTTTACCTTTACCTACGCCTATATCTATCTTTAAAACTCTACCTTTATTATACACTGAAATAGGTACTATTGTCAACCCTTTTGTTTTTTCTATATTTCCAAGTTCTATTATCTCTTTTTTGGTTAACAAGAGTTTGCGGGTTCTTCGAGGGCCGTAGTCTTTTGGTGCATTTTTTTCTTGGAATGGGGGTATAAAAGAGTTTATTAAAAACGCTTCACTGCCTCTTATTGTAACGTATGAGCCATCAAGAGAGCCTTGGCCTTTTCGTAGTGATTTAACCTCAAAGCCAAAAAGCTCTATACCTGCAGTATATTTATCTTTTATTTCATCATTAAAGTTGGCTTTTTTGTTCACTATTAAAGACATCTTGTGGCTAACTATATCATATTTTTAGCTTTTATTTTAATAAACTCTTTTATACCCCCATTCCAAGAAAAAAATGCACCAAAAGACTACGGCGTTATGTCTTATCTATACTCCTAGTATTTATAGTTCTTTCTTCTGTTTATTCTTTTATTTCAAATTCATCTTCAAATAAAACTGAACAGATTTCTATTTCACAGCTTTCTACTGATATAAAATCTGGAATTGTTAAGTCTGTAACTGTAAGAGGGGATGCACTAGATGTTGAATACAAAGATAATTTAAAGAAAATTTCTAAAAAGGAAGATGGTGAGGCCCTGTCACAGACTCTGGTTAATTACGGAGTTACGAAGGAACAGATTTCTACAGTAAACATAAATATTAAAAATGAAAATGGAATTGGTTATTGGATTTTAAATCTTTCTCCAATTCTTTTCCCAATATTATTTATAGCTATTTTTATTTGGTTTATAACTCGTCAGGTAAAGGGTGCTGGTATGCAAGCTCTTACATTTGGACAGTCAAAGGCAAGAATGATAGATCCAAATGATCAGTCTCAAAGAGTTACATTCAAAGATGTTGCTGGTGCAAAAGAGGCAAAGGAAGAGTTGTCAGAGATTGTGGATTTTTTACGTAACCCTAAAAAGTTTCTAGATATAGGTGCTCGTATTCCAAAAGGTATTCTTCTTATGGGTGCTCCTGGAACAGGAAAAACTCTTTTAGCTAGAGCTGTTGCTGGTGAAGCTGGAGTAGCATTCTTTTCTATATCAGGTTCAGAGTTCGTTGAGATGTTTGTTGGTGTTGGAGCTTCTCGTGTAAGAGATTTGTTTTTAATGGCAAAGAAAAATTCTCCAGCAATTATTTTTGTGGATGAAATCGATGCTGTTGGAAGAATTAGAGGAGTTGGTGCGGGCGGTGGAAATGATGAGAGGGAACAGACTTTAAACCAAATTCTAGTTGAGATGGATGGTTTTGAACCAAACGAGAAAGTTATTGTAATGGCTGCAACAAACAGACCAGATGTTTTGGATCCTGCATTACTGCGACCGGGAAGATTTGATCGAAGAGTTACTTTAGATTTACCTGATCGACAAGATAGAGAAGAAATACTAAAAGTTCATAGTACCAAAAAACCTTTTGCTGAAGATGTAAATCTAAAAGTTATTGCAGAGAGAACCCCGGGTTTTTCTGGTGCAGATCTATATTCTCTTATGAACGAGGGAGCAATTTTGGCTGCGCGAGAAAACAGAACAACTGTTGCTCAATATGATCTTATACGTTCAATTGAAAAAGTAATGTTAGGTCCAGAGAGAAAGAGTCATGTTTTATCAAAGAAAGAAAAAGAAATAACCGCATATCACGAGGCTGGTCATGCACTACTCGCATCTCTTCTTCCTTATGCTGATCCAGTTCATAAAATATCTATTATTTCTAGAGGTCGTGCTGCTGGCTATGTTTTGCATTTGCCGATAGAAGATAGAAAATTACAATCAAAGAAAGAATTTTTAGATGATATTGCAGTATCTCTTGGTGGATATGTTACAGAAAAAATGATGTTCGGAGATTTAACTACTGGTCCATCAAATGATCTACAGGTTTCTACAGCATTAGCTAGGGATATGGTTACAAAATATGGAATGTCAGATATGTTAGGCCCCGTAGCTCTTGAGGGTCAGGAGGGTAAGGCTTTGTTTGGTCGTGGGGTAGAAGAAAAATCTTTCTCAGAAAAAGTTTCTGCTGATATAGATGCTGAAGTTTCTAGAATAATGAAAGAAGCACACGACAAAGCGGAGAGAACAATAACTGAAAACAAAAAGTTACTTGACGCTATTGCCGTATTACTTATGGAAAAAGAGACAATAGAGCGAGCTGATTTTGAAAATATCCTAGTAGCTCATGGAGTAGTTCCAAAAAAGAAACTAGATATTGAGCATCAGGTGTAGGTAGGTTGTCTCATTTTAATAATTAGAGTAATATAGCCTACATGATGCGCCTGTAGCTCAGTTGGTTAGAGCACAGAGCTTATACCTCTGGGGTCCCTGGTTCGAGTCCAGGCAGGCGCACAGAGTTTTCTTCTTGATTGGGAGTTCACATTTACGAGACCCTTTGAGGGCTTTTCCAATTATGAAACTTTATTCAAAATGAATTTTTTCAGTTTGTTTTTTGAAATAATATTGTATAAGTGGATATTTTTTAAACTCGACATCTTCATCTACTAGTCGCAATGCTTCTGCTCTCGACGCTTCAACCATTTTTATGTTTTTAATTGCTTCCATAGCAAGATCAGAAATACCCCATTGTTTTCTTCCGTATAATTCTCCAGCCCCTCTTTGTTGTAGATCAAATTCTGCTAACTCAAAGCCATTTTTAGCTGTGGTTAGTGCTTTTAATCTATCTTTTGTTTTAGGCCCGTTACTTTCCGGAATTACATAACAGTAAGCCTGATGATTTGAGCGAATAACTCTGCCTCGTAGTTGATGTAACTGTGAAAGTCCAAATCTTTCCGCCCCTTCAACAATAATCATCGTTGCATTTGGAACATTTACACCCACTTCAACAACAGAGGTTGCAACAAGTATTTTTGTCTTACCACTAGAAAACTTTTCCATTACTAACTCTTTTTCTGCTGGAGTCATTTTGCTATGGAGAATATCAATAGTGTATTCTTTAAATACTTCTTTTTTAAGTCTTTCTGCTTCAAGGGTTACAGATTTTGCTAAAACAGCTAACTCTTTAGTTGGATCCGGTTCATTTATGCGTGGACATATAACATATAGTTGTCTTCCATCTTTTAATTCAGCTCTAATTTCCTCATATGTTTTTGTTCGGTCAGTCGGCATTACAATTTTTGTAATAATAGGAAGTCGGCCGTGCGGCATTTGGTCTAGAACAGTTATATCCAAATCTCCGTATATTGTCAGAGCCAGAGTTCGAGGGATTGGAGTTGCCGTCATTGAGAGTAGGTGGGGGAGCATGTCGTTTTTTGTCGTGAGTTTCTGTCTCTGTAGTGTTCCAAAACGGTGTTGTTCATCTATAACAACAAAAGCTAGATGTTTAAAAGTTACAGTTTTTTGTATTAGAGCATGTGTTCCTATCAGTATTGGAACTTCACCATTTGACACCCATTTTAGTAACTGAGTTTTTGAAATTTTTGTTGGTTTTGTTGGATCACTTTTGCTGGGAAAGATTTTACACTCGCTACCAGTAATGAGGCCTATTTTTATTGGTAGGTGTCTAAAGTAGCTAATAAAGTTTTCATAATGTTGTTTTGCTAGAATTTCTGTAGGTACCATATATGCAGTCTGTAGATTTCCATAGTCTTTACCGTTTGGCCTAGCTTTTGTTACTACGTATATGGTTGTGGCGGCTACGGCAGTTTTCCCTGAGCCAACATCTCCCTCTAATAGGCGAGACATTGGGTGACCCCGGCGAAAGTCAGAGGTAATGGATTTTATAGCTTCTAACTGTGAGCCTGTAGCTTCAAAAGGAAAACGTTTAACAAAATCTATAATATCTTTTTCGCTGGTTTGAATATTGAAACTACTTTTCTTTGCCCACAACTTTTTTTCTTTTTGTTTTTCTAGTTGTATAAAAAATATTTCTTGAAAGGCAAATCTCTTTCGTGCAGATAGGGCATCACTTTCGTTTTTTGGTGCATGAATCCAGATAAATGCAGTTTTAATCCCGGGTAGACTATATTTTTTCAAAATATCTTCTGGAATAGGGTCGGGGATAGAATCTAGAACCCCAGCAGAAAATATTTTTTGTATTGTGTGGTACATCCAGTATGAAGTCACACCTTTGCTTTCTGGGTAGACTGGATACATAGAATGTTCATCTCCCTCGGCTTTACCAAAAAGAGAGTCTCCAACTGCATTCGGAAGTTGGTTTATCATTTCTATTTTTGGATTACTCATATAGAGCTCTCCTTTTCTTTCTGTAACTTTTCCTTCGATTCTTACTAATGCACCTTCACGCATCATTTTTGCTATATATGGTTGATTAAACCAAACTAGTTTTATTTTTCCAGTTTCGTCTTCTACGACAGCCTCTGACATCGGGATTTTTTTGATGAAGGCTTTGCTTGTTTTTAGTCCAGATATTGTTCCAAATACAACAGACTCTGAGCCTTTTGAAAGATTTTCAATATATGACACTTGGCTCGTGTCCCCGTATCTTGTAGGGAAGTGATAGAGTAGGTCTTCTATTGTATTGATACCCATTTTGCTCAGGGCCTTTTTTTGGATTTCTGTTAGACGAAAATTGTCTTTGAGCGCAGAAACTGTGTTCATCTGACTAGTTTATCATGATTGTGGGTATATAATGTATGGTAGAGACATGGGGGCTGCTTATGATTCCTGATCAGTTTGCTCGACACATTCGGGTCAGAGCCTACTACCTTTCTCTGGAAAGGCAGAGGCTTGGGCTACCAAGCAATCCAGTTGCAGATTGGTGTCAGGCTGAAGCAGAATTCGGTCTCGCACCCAATCGGGTCTCAGAACTCGTGTCACGATTTCTGAGTTATCTGAAGTCCAGTGTCGTTTCTGCTCAGGTTCTGTACGATTCCCTGAGCGTACTGTTCCGGATTCCAGTCAGTTTCCAACCTCTGGCGATGTAGCATCACGCCAGTCCCAGCCGGGCTTCGGTTCAACCGACGCCCGGCCTGTTTTTAATATTATTTTTGAACTTTTTTAACTGCATTAGCCACAACTTTCGCCACTCTTTTGTCAAAAGGACTTGGAATTATGTATTTTGGAGACAGTTCTTTTTTTGAAACTAGTTTGGCTATTGCTTCTGCAGATGCGAGTTTCATTTGTTCTGTTATTTGTTTTGCTCCACTGTCTAGTACCCCACGGAAAATACCTGGAAAAACTAAGACATTGTTTATCTGGTTAGGGTAGTCACTCCTTCCTGTTCCAAAAACTTTTATTTTTGTTTTTTTAGCATTTTCTATGCTTATTTCTGGATTTGGGTTTGCCATAGCTATGACTATTGGATCATTGGCCATAGTGTCTACCCATTCTGGTTTTAATACATTCGCAACAGAGACGCCGATAAATATATCCGCTCCAACTAACGCGTGTTCAAGTTGACCCGACACTCTTTTTAAATTTGTTTTTTCTGCTATGTGGACTTTGTGGGGGTTCATTCCTTCTCGACCGTGATGGATTATTCCAATACTATCTACCATTATTATATTATGACCGACGAAACCATATTCCATTAACAGTTTTGTTATAGCTATAGCTGCTGAACCTGCACCATTTACAACTATTCGTACTTTTGTTTTGTCTTTTTTAACTATTTTTAAGGCGTTTATTATCGCTGCAAGAACTACAATAGCTGTACCGTGCTGATCATCGTGCATAACTGGTATATCTAGTTCCTTTTTTAGTCTCTCTTCTATTTCAAAACATCTTGGGGCTGAAATATCTTCTAAGTTTATTCCACCAAAACCTGGGGCAATATTTTTTATTGTTTTTATGATTTCTTCTGTGTCTTGTGTGTCTAGACAAATAGGGTAGGCGTCTACATTTGCAAACTCTTTGAACAATACAGCTTTACCTTCCATAACAGGTAGTGCTCCATATGGTCCAATATTTCCAAGACCTAAAACAGCTGACCCGTCAGTAATAACAGTCACAGAGTTTGATTTTATTGAGTATTTTCTAGCTAATTTTTTGTCTTTTGCTAAAATCCTAGAAACTTCAGCTACTCCTGGTGTATAGACAGTTGATAGATCGTCTTTGTTTTTTATTTTTGATTTAGATTTTATTTCTAGTTTACCTTTGAGTCTTTTGTGAAGTTGTTCTGATTTTTTGTAGTAATTCATTTTATTTTGATTTGAAGTCGTATATTCCTTGCCAATTTTCTGGAGGATTGTGTTCTAGATGCTCTATTCTGTCCAAGTAGGTTTTGCTTGGGATATCACCCAGTAGTACAGCTTGGTTAAACTTTTCTTTCGCATTTGCCCAGTTTGCATCCATATATTCTAGTCTGCCAACGTGAAAAAGTTCTAGAGCTTTTTCGTTGAAATTATCTGTGATAAGTTCAAATATTTTTTTAGGTTCTTTTTTCCCTTTGACTCTTATTACATCCAACTCTCTAAAGATAAAATCTTTTGATTTGATATTGTTTATTATGTTTTCACTTACTGTACATTTTGTTCCGTAGAAATTATTTATTCCTTCTAGTCTTGATGCGAAATTAACTTCATCACCTATGATTGTGTAGTTGAATCTTTTTGATGATCCCATATTCCCAACAATTACATCTCCTCTGTTTAGTCCTATTCTTATTCCAATAGGTGGGAGGTTTCTTTTTCCCCAATCTATATTAAGCTCTTCCAATTTTTCTAACATTTCAACTACAGCTTTACAGGCGTCATCAGTTTGGTTCGGGTTGTCTAATGGAGCGCCCCAGAAAGCCATAACAGCATCTCCTATATATTTATCTACTAAACCGCCATGCTTCATTATAATATCCGTCATAGCTGTAAGGTATTCATTCATTAATTTAGTTAGTTCTTCCGGAGAGAGCCTCTCTGATATGCTAGTGAATCCAGCAATATCAGAAAAGAGAATTGTTAGATTTTTTCTTTCGCCACCAAGAGATATTTTTTCAGGATGTTTAATTAGTTCATCAATTACTTCTGGCATCAAATAGTATTGGAAAGTATTTTGAATAAACTTTTTTTCTTTTGATTCAAATATAAATTGATAAATAATTCCTATAATACATGTTGCTAGTAGTCCAACACTTACATATAGAGTAGGGAATAGTATTTTAAATGAAAACAGTGCTATACCAAAAACATTTACAACAATAGCGAGAAAAAGAAGGGATGGTATAAGAACAGTAAACCTTCTAACCTTATCAATTAAGATTAAAGCAATTAGATTTGTTACAGCAAAAATTATCAAAACAAAAGGTAATGATAGCGGCTGTCTAAAATTTCCAGTTAGTATTGTTTCTATAGTATTTGCGTGGACCTCAACACCAGGCATTAAACCAAAAGGAGTGTTAAACGTGTCGTGTAGATCGTTAGCTGTTGCTCCAATAAGAACAATAGCATTTTTAAAAACAGACTCCGGTATTTTGTCGTTAAGTAAATCTATAATTGGTATGGTTAAAAATGTTCCTTTTGGACCAGAGTAGTTTATATAAAAATTTTGAGGGATATTTTCTGATTTAGTTCCAGAAATTACTACCGGGAAGCTTTCAAAGTTATACTGTTTTGTCTCACTACTTCTTACAATGCTATCTATATCTTGATTTACATTTGTAAAAGCTAATTTTACATAAGGTTTAAAAACGTCTAATGGTTCATCTGTTATTTTTTCTCTTGCTCCAAGTTGCACAGGCATAACAACAGCAGATGAGGTGTTTTTCAGTACGTTAATCAGACTACTATCGTCGCTATTTCCTAATCTAGATGGCTCACTTAAACTGACATCAAGACCTATTATTTTACTTCCTTTTATTTTTGATATTGCTCTGGCAAAAACTTCTCGTGGCCATGGCCAAGCTCCAACTTTGTTTATACTTTCACTGTCTATCGCCAGAATTACAATTTTTTTAGTAGGAGTTGATTTTGTGTAGAGCCTATCATTAATTTTATTTTGCCAAGAGTTTAGATTCCCAAAATAGTATATAGTGGAAATAAATAAAAGAACTATTAAATATATCGACAATAAAGAAAAGTTTTTCTTTTGTATTTTTGATATGTTCATGTTCTATTGTAGGGGAGCTGTATAGAATATTTGTGTTGTGGGTGCGGTTTCAACAACTGGAGCCTCGGTGATTGTTAGCTGGCTGGTTGCTCTAGAGAAATTGTTATTTAGGTCTATGATATAAACATCAAAAGTTCCTACTGGAAGACCTTCTGTCATTATTTGTATATTTGTTGGGCTAATTATTTTGTAATTAGTAATTGAATTTTTGCCTATAACTATTGATTTAAGTCTTTGAAAACCATCTCCTTTTAGGGTAACTATTGTTCCAGCCCCATTATCAGCTGTAGTTGGGACTATATTCGTTATTACAAAAGGAGTTTGTGTTGGTGTTGTTACAGTTTGTGTTGTTGTTGGAGTTACAGTTGTTGGTATCGTCACTGTTGGTGTTGGGGTAGTTGTTTTTGGTGTTATTGTTACAGGAGTTTTGTCCTCTGGATTGTTGTATATATACCAAGGCTCAGATTTGTCGGTAGTAGTTATTTTATAAATAGTTATTTTACCGAATTCATTTACCGTCGCTTTTTCTCCAGCTTTTATTACAGTCTCACTTCCGGGAATAATTTCACCAGTTTTTGGATCTATAGCTGATAAATATATAGAACCTTCTGTAACAACAATGGTTGTTATTCCGTTTCTATACCAAACCCCAAAAGAAGTTCCACGAACAGTCGCCACTGCATTTGAAGTTTTTACCTCATAGTACTCGCCAGAATCAAAAACTTTTGCAAGTCTTGCCCAAACAGCACCAGAAACCAGAGCTATTTTAGTTTTTTTCTCTGATTTTGAATCATCAGAGATTGTTATTTCTGTATTGTAGTCAATAAGAGTTTGGTGAGCAGATGAGGATTCAATTAAAGCTCTTCCAGCATTGCCAGTTTTTATTTTTGAGCCAACATTTGTTTTTGTTGATTCTTTTATTTCAGAAAATTCTGTTGAAGTTGCTTTTGTTATGGAAACGGTTGGTTCAAGGGGACTAACTGTTACAGGAAGTTCAGTTTCTGATGTAACTACAATTTTAGCCGGCTCATTTTTCCCCATAGATTTCCAAATTCCTAGTGCTATTAGTATGCAAATAATAACAACTCCACCAACTATTAGATAATTTTTCATGAGATAAATATATCACGTAAGAAGGGGATAATCTACGATTTTTGTATATCTATTGACAATATATCTTTGTGTATTATAATTCTCTACCAGAGAGGTGACCATGCTTGACCGGCTTCTAGTTTTTTTGGGTCTGCGTCGAAAATGGTACTTCACAGACAAAGTACCAAGACAGCCTTGGTGGCGGAAAAAGAAGGTGGTCGGCAGGCCCTGGTGTTTTACAACAAGGTCTGCTGCAGAGGTGGAGAGTAGCTCTAGGGCTGTAAAGTAGGGGGGCGCGTGAATACATCCGCGCCTCTTGTCTTATATATTATTATTTTTAAAACTTTTAACGATTGCCAGTATAGATAGAACTATGAGAACAGGGTAGATAAGGAATAAATCTATTCTGATATTACATTCTCCAGAACAAGTTATTTTTAATAAATTAAGCTCTTCGTATATTGCATATACCACCCATGCTACAGTTGCCCATAGTATAATTTTATTTTTGTTTTTGAAATAAATAAATCCAAATACTAAAGCAGGGATAAGGGCAAGATATGGATGGGGAATAAAAATTTCTCCTAAAAATTTAAACATAAGATATCTATTATATAAATAATGGATATATTTTAACACAACTACTATTTGTTGCGGAGACGGACGGATTCGAACCGTCGGTGCCGTTTAAAGGGCACACCTCTTTAGCAAAGAGGCACGTTAGACCACTCTGACACGTCTCCAATATGGCCAGATTATCACAAATAGGCTTTTTTTAAAATGATATGTTATATTAGCCTTGATTGGAGAGATGGATGAGTGGCTTAAATCAACGGTTTACTAAACCGTCATACCTTAATTGGTATCGCGAGTTCGAATCTCGCTCTCTCCGCCAAAATTATTGAAAATAATTTTTTGGGTGAGAGAGTAATGTCTGGGAGACATTACGTCGAGATTCGAAGCCTTGTGATAGTTTTTTATGAGTCTACGAAATAAAAAACAGAACAAGGGTACTGAAACTGTAAGTTTCGAATCTCGTTCTCTCCGCTTTTACTTTTTAAAAAGTGGTATAATTACTGGGTGTTAAAAAATATCAAAATTGCAAATATTGTATCTGGAGTAATTATCTTTTTGCTCATTATTTTTGCTATTTATTTTTCTTTATTTAAAAAACCAAACGGAGGTGGTGATGTAAAAACATCAACATCTACGCCAAGTGTTTCTACAAAACCAGTTCAATATAAAAATAATCAATACGGTTTTGTTTTTTCTCTTCCAGATAGTTGGAAGGGGTATACAATAGTTAATGACGAGTGGGATGGCTACAGTCTTTCTGGTGATATTTCACAGCAGGTAGTTACAGAAACCGGCCCTTTGATTTTTATTCGACATCCATCATGGACTGAAGATGTTCAGAGACAGGATGTCCCAATAATGGTTTTTACTATTGATCAATGGACTAAATTACAAAAAGAAGAGTTTCATATAGGGGCAGCTCCGGTTGGTCCGAGTGAGGTTGGGAGAAATTCTAAATATGTTTTTGCTATACCTGCTAGGTACAACTTCTCATTTTTAAAAGGTTTTGAAGAGGTTGAAGAAATTCTCCAAAACAAACCATTGAAAACTTTTTAGTGTGCAATAGTAAAACCTAAAACCTTTTTAGTTCCTTTGTTTTGTAATTCTTTACGAGCCTCTCTCATTGTGCTTCCTGTTGTAACCACATCATCAATTAAAATAATATATTTACCTCCAACTCTGTCGTCAGCTTCAAATGCATCTTAGGAGTCTCTTTTATTTTTTGAAACCATTGTGGTGCATAAAGTAAAGTGTGTTCTGTGTCATTTTCTATTATAGATTTGGCTATTAATTCACTCTGGTTATATTCACGTTCAATTTTTCTTTGATTAGTTATTGGTATTGGAATCAGAAGAAACTCTGCATCATTGTCAAAAAGTAATATATCCGAAATTTCAGAAATTATTTCTTCATAGAGAAGTTTCCCAATATGTTCTAGTGGTAAAGTGTTTTCTTTATATTTTAATTCCCAGATAATAGCTTTAACTCTTTTGTCTTTATAGTGAAATAGGGCAGTAATCCAGTCTTCACCAATTACTTTAGGTGCTTTTGGCAGGTTATTTATTTTTTCAGGAGTTAGTTTTTTGACAATATCAAAATTACTTCTTTTCGGTATTATGTAGTCTAGTACAAAATTAAGAAAATCCCGTGTACTTTTCAACATACATTTATTATATAGGCTATGCCTATGTTATACTATCCTTACAGGAATAAATTCTTTATGGCTAATTTCTTTTCAAATTTATTTAACAAACAAAGCCCTAGTGTTATGGGTATAGATATCGGTTCTTCTTCTATAAAAATGGTTCAGATCAGTCGTAAAAATGGCCACGCTGTTTTGGAAACATATGGAGAATTAGCTCTCGGTCCTTATACAGGTAAAGGAGTAGGGGAATCCACTAGTTTATCAGCCGAAAAAATCATTGAAGCTGTAAACGACATGTTGAAAGAGAAGGAGGTCAATATCACTACTCGTTCATGCGGTTTGGCTATACCATTTTCATCTAGTTTGATGGCTGTGATAGATATGCCTCTTGCCACAAAAAAACAATTAGAACAAATGGTGCCTCTTGAGGCAAGAAAATACGTACCAGTTCCTATTTCAGAGGTAACTTTGGATTGGTACATAATCCCAAAAGATAAAAATTCAGAGCCTTTACCAGATAATGACACATCTACTGTTGGCTCACAAAAACTAGAGGTCCTTATTGTGGCTCTTCATAACGACACAATAAATCGTTACAAAAATATTGTTGCAAAGACAGGTCTAGATGCTGGATTTTTTGAGATAGAAATATTTAGCACAATACGATCGATTCTTGATGAAGAAGTCGAACCTATAATGATAGTTGATATGGGAGCTAGTACTACAAAGCTATATATAGTAGAAAAGGGAATTTTGAGGTCGTCTCATATGATAGATAGAGGTTCACATAACATAACAGATGAACTTTCAAAATCTCTTGGAATATCACTAGAGGATGCAGAGTATTTAAAAAGAGAAAAAGGTGTACTTGGCGAGATAAACGGTATTGCACTCAAAGAAGTAGCTACTTTTACACTAAACTATATTTTTTCAGAGGCTAGTCATGTAGTTATGGCTTATCAAAAGAAGTACAACAAAAATGTTGCTAAAATTATTTTGGTTGGTGGCGGAAGTGCATTGAAGGGAGTTGTTGATGTGGCAAAAGATTTGTTTCAAACTGAAGTTGTTGCAGGGGATCCATTTGCAAAAGTAGTTGCACCAGCTTTTCTAGAAAAAGTACTTCGTGATACTGGTCCAGAGTTTGCTGTTGCTGTCGGTGTTGCGCTGAGAAGACTTCAGGAGCTTGATTAAAATTGATTGAGGTATAGTTTTGCACATATCAAACATAGTCTTTTATCTTTTGCTGTACTATAATTAGTTTTATAGTATGGAACCTAAATTTCAGACATCGTTCATTCCTAAAAAACCAATAGTATCCGAGACTGGTACGAGTGTTGGTGTTGTAAGGGAAACTAATATTTTTTCTGTTGTAGCTACTATATTATTTATCGCTACTATTCTTGTTTCTGGTGGTCTTTTTGGCTATAAAATAATTTTACATAAACAAATAACAGCTGATGATCAACAGATAGATGCAGCTAAAGCAGCTTTGCAGGTGGATAAGATAAAAGAACTCATAGATGCTAACAATAGAATAATAGCTTCTAAAAATTTATTGGATAAACATGTTGCTCTGTCTCAACTTTTGACTTTAATGCAAAGTCTAACTGTTCGAAGGATAAGACTTTTAGATTTAACTTATCTAAACAAATCAGGAATCGCTGTGTTGTCACTGAATGGTCAAGCTCAAAATTATAACGCTCTAGCTGAACAGTCTAGAATATTTAGTGAAAATGAGTATTTGAGTAACGACAAGTTTTCAGAATTTACACTTGAGGATAATGGTTATATAAGAGTTAAATTTGAATCTACAGTGAATACAAGCTTAACTTCTTATAAAAGAGCTATAGAAGCATTGTCTCCATCAGAACCAATAACACCTAGTCAATAAAATTATGAAATTTTTCACACCATTAGCTGTAATATTAGTTTGTGTCGGTATGTATTTTTTGTACATATCACCAGTTTCTATGGAAGTAAAAGCTTTGGTGCAGAAAAAAACTGAATTAGATGATGTTTTACAAAAGGTAAAAGATTTAACACAAAAAAGGGAAGAAGTATCTGGTGCTTATAACAGTATTTCTCAGGCTGATATAGATAAATTAAATAAAGTTATTCCAGAGAGATTTGATTCAGTTGCTTTTGCAAATGATATAAGTACTGTAGCAACACAAAACTCTTTAACCTTTAAAGATTATAAGATAAGTGATTCAGTACCAGAGAGTCAGGAATCTTCTGTTGAGCAAAAAGGCGTTACACCATTCAGAGTTTCAATTGTTTCTTTCAAGGTTACAGGCCAGTATGCAGATTTTCTGAGATTTTTAAATAAAATAGAAACAAGCTTGAGGTTGATGGATGTTATAGGGCTAAAGGTCGAGCAGGATCCAAAGCAAGATAAAAATAGTACGGCAACAATGCAATATACTTTAGAAATAAGTACTTATTCATTGAAATAATATGATTTCAGCACAATTACAAAAATTAATGATTATCGGCTTAACTTTAGTTTTTTTGGTTTACATGATTCTGGGTCTTTATAACAGTGTCCCAGATCCAGATGTTTTAGCTGAAGTTTCTAGTTCAGAAAGTGCAAGCCAAGATATATTAACTCTAGTTGCAAATTTGAATCAGATATCTATTGATCAATCACTATTTTCTTCTCCTTTGTTTGTTAGTTTACAAGATACTTCAGCTGTAATTTCTCCAGAAGTACAAGGTCGACCCAATCCATTCTCTCCTATAGGTGTTGATATTGGAAATCAGGTTACCACTATAAATGCTCCAACAGGAAAAACTGGTTCAAATTAAAATAATATTAAATTATGGATATACTTCAGATTCTGGTACAAAAAGGAATACTGCCTCAAAAAAAAGTCAGTAAAATAACTGATGATTCAGTTTCTTCTGGTGTAACTATAGAAGAGGCTTTAATCAAAAACGGTGTTTCTCCTCATGATATTTTGTTAGCAAAAGGAGAGTATTTTGATATTCCAACAAAAAATATGAATGGTCAGGAGGTTTCAGAAAAAGTCCTGTACTACATTCCTGAAGACTCAGCTTCACATTATCGTTTTGTGCCTCTTGCAGTTACAAACGGTGTACTTGAGGTTGGAATGGTTGATCCAGATGATATAGAGGCAAGGGATGCCTTGAATTTCATATCGTCAAAGATAGGAATGCCTTTTAAAATTTTTCTAATTTCAGAACCTGATTTCAATAAAATATTCTCTCAATATAAAGGACTTTCTGCTGAAGTTTCTAAAACACTTGGTGAACTTGAGGATGAATTAACTTTAGAAACTACTAGAGCAGAGGAGAGAGCAAAGGCAGAAGTTGATACTGGAGCAGAGACAGAGATAGCCGAAGATGCACCGGTTACAAGAATCGTGGCTACTATTTTGAGATATGCTTCAGACGGTAATGCTTCAGATATTCACATTGAACCATGGAGAGAACAGGTTAAGGTTCGTTTTAGAGTTGATGGTGTTATGAATACAAGTCTAACTCTACCTTCAAAAGTTCATTCTGCTGTAGTGGCTAGAATAAAAATTCTAAGTGAGATGAGACTTGATGAAAAAAGAAAACCTCAAGATGGTCGTTTTACAACAAGAATAGAAGGGCGAAAAATAGATTTTCGTGTTTCTACTTTTCCTACTTATTTTGGAGAGAAAGTTGTGATGCGTCTTTTGGATCAAGAAAAGGGTATACGAACTTTGGAAGAGTTGGGTTTGAGTAAGAAAAATATAGATGTAATACGTGCTGCAATCAAAAGGCCATATGGACTGATTTTGATTTCTGGTCCAACGGGTTCAGGAAAAACTACTACACTATATTCAATGCTAAACGAGCTAGATAGAGAGCATCAAAACGTTCTATCACTGGAAGATCCTATTGAGTACAACATTGAAGGAATTTCTCAATCTCAAGTTCAGGCAGAGATCGGTTATACATTTGCTTCAGGTTTGCGTACAACTTTGAGACAGGACCCAGATGTCATTATGGTGGGTGAGATTAGAGATAAAGAGACTGCTCAGCTAGCTATTCAGGCTGCTCTAACAGGACACTTGGTATTTTCAACAATCCACACCAATACCGCAGTCGGAGTTATTCCTAGACTTGTAGATATGGGTATAGATCCGTATCTTATTGCCCCAACACTTATTTTGGCTATCGCACAGAGATTGGCTCTAGGTCTCTGTCCTGAAGCGGGTGTTCCTATTCCAATAGAAGGAAGTATAAAAGTAATGATGGATAAGCAGTTTGAGGATTTGCCTGCAAAATATAAAAATGAGCTCGAGTTTACAGATAAAGTGTATAAAGCAGGAGAGAGTGCTGATTGTCCAAATGGAACTAGAGGTAGAGTGGCTGTTATGGAGGTTATGGAAATGGATAAGGATTTAGAAAATCTTATATTAAAAAATCAAAATGAGATTGAGATTAGCAAGTTGGTAAGATCTAAAGGAATGATAACTATGAAGGAGGATGCATTAATAAAGGCTATGCACAAGATAATTCCTTTCGAAGAAGCGAATATGTTATAATTTTCCTCATGAATACTGCGGATTCACAAATAAAAATACTATTGATTGATGACGATAAGTTTCTTTTAGATATGTATTCTCTAAAGTTTAAGAAATCTGGTTTAGAGATAGATACATCTTCTAGTAGTTCTGGGGCTTTAGAAAAAATAAAAGGGGATAACAACTACGATATTGTCCTTCTAGACATAATTATGCCAGGAATGGATGGTTTGGAGCTTTTGAAAAAAATAAGAGATGAAAAGTTGTTGCCGTCAGCAGCAATAATAATGCTTACAAATCAGGCTGACGATATTGAAAAAGCAAAAGAGCTAGGTGTTGATGGTTATATAATAAAAGCAACAACAATTCCGTCAGAGGTCGTCGAGCAGGTTTTGACAATTTACAAAAACAAACAAAAATAATGTCTACAGAATATAAAAAACAACTGGATAATCTTATCGCTATTTTGGTTAAAGAAGGGGCTTCAGATCTACATTTGGGTGAAGGGAGACTTCCTATAATAAGAGTTTCTGGAACATTGATACCGCTAACTAGTCATACTGCTCTTTCTAGGCAGGATATTAAGGGTATATTAGATGAGATGATTGACGATCAGAAAAAAGAAATTTTTGTTGAAAAGAAGGCTGTTGATTTTGCTTATAACGATGATAATCAAGTCAGATTCAGAGGTAATGCATTTTTTCAAATGGGTAAAATAAGCATAGCTCTGAGATTGATTCCAAAACACGTCAGAACTCTTGATGAATTAAAACTTCCACCAATACTTTCAAGTTTTACTGGTAAAAAACAAGGATTCTTTCTTGTGGTGGGGCCTACTGGCCAAGGAAAAAGTACAACACTAGCTTCGATGATAGAAATTATTAATCAGGAGCGCTTGGAACACATAGTAACAATAGAAGATCCAGTTGAGTATATTTTTGAATCAAAAAAATCAATTATAGACCAAAGAGAGATTTTAGAAGACACTCCGGATTTTCACACTGCTCTTCAGGGAACATTTAGACAAGATATAAATGTAATAATGATTGGAGAAATGCGTACTCCAGAGGACATTTCCACGGCTGTAACTGCGGCGGAAACTGGACACTTGGTGTTTTCAACTATGCATACTAACAACGCAGCACAAACAATAGATCGTATAATAGACTCTTTTGATACAAGACAACAAACTCAAATACGAACACAGCTTTCATCCAGCCTTCTTGGTATATTCTCACAACGTTTAATACCAAGAGTTTCTGGAGGACTTATTCCTACAGTAGAGTTGCTTATTAACAATAACGCTGTAGCAAATCTAATCAGGGAAAATAGAATTCATGAAATAAATTCAATAATTGAGACAAGTTCGGAACAAGGAATGATTGATTCAAATAGGTATTTGGCTGATTTAGTTAAGTCTGGTGAAATTACAATTGAAAATGCTTATCTTCACACTCAAAATCAAAAAGGTTTAGATAGAATGTTATAAAATTATGATTTTCTCATACAAAGCCATAAATAAAGAGGGAACAGTAACTCAAGGTACCGTTGAGGCTTTTAATGTTGATATTGCGATAAAACAGTTACAGGCAACTGGTCTGGTCATTTCTGAGATTCATGGAGAAGAAGATAAAAACTTTAAAGTTCCAATACTTTCTATATTCAATAAAGTTTCCAATAAAGATGTTGTGATTATGTCTAGGCAGATTGCAACTCTTTTTTCTGCTCAAGTATCAGCTTTGAGAGTTTTTCGTTTACTTTCCGGACAAACAGATAACCCTCTTCTTAGAAAATATTTAACAACTATTGCAGATGATATTCAGGGTGGTAGTTCTATATCTATTGCTATATCAAAATTTCCAGATACATTTTCAAACTTTTATATAAATATGGTTAAGTCTGGTGAAGAGTCTGGAAAGTTAGACGAAGTATTTAATTATCTCGCAGATTATTTGGATAGAACATATGAAGTCACATCTAAAGCAAGAAGCGCGTTGATTTATCCAGCCTTCGTTATTTTTACATTTTTTGCTGTTATGGTTTTAATGCTAACAGTTATTATCCCAAAGATTGCCATGATGATAACTGATTCAGGACAAGATGTACCAATATATACAAAAATAGTGTTATTGATGAGTGGTTTGTTTGTGAATTATGGAATATTTTTAGCTGTAGGTCTCGTTATATTTGGTTTTATGGTTTGGAGATATTCTAGGACTACAGAGGGGGCAGTTTATATAGATAAAGTAAAATTAGAAGTTCCTTATATTGGGGACTTGTATAAAAAATTATATCTTTCTCGTATTGCAGATAACTTAAATACTATGATTATTAGCGGTATTCCAATCCTAAAAGCACTAGAAATTACTTCATCTGTTGTTGATAACATAATGTATAGGGATATTCTTAATGACGCTTTAATTAAAGTGAAAGAGGGAACATCCCTATCAAACGCTCTCTCTCAGCACAAAGAAATTCCAAACATTTTAACCCAAATGGTAAAAGTTGGTGAAGAAACTGGTGAGCTTGGAAATATATTAAAATCTCTTGCTAAGTTCTATCAGAGAGAGGTTACAACTGCGGTTGATACTCTGGTTGGGCTTATAGAGCCTGTTATGATTGTTCTTTTGGGTCTTGGTGTTGGAGTTCTTTTGGCAGCTGTTCTTATGCCTATATACAATATTGCTGCAGCTTCTTAGGGTCATATTATCCACAGGCTTGCTTTTAATCATTTAAATAGGCGCGTATAATATAGTTATTCGTTTTTTATAAAACGGTATTCTCTGAAAGGAGAGAGGTGGTCGAATAATAGAAATCGTATTATAATAAATTTAGTTAATAATTTTTAAAAATTTAATTATGAAAAATAGATTAGAAAAAGGTTTTACACTTATTGAGTTGTTGGTTGTTATTGCGATCATCGGCATTCTTTCATCTGTTGTTTTGGCATCACTTAACACAGCTAGAGGAAAAGGTTCAAATGCAGCCGTTAAAGCAAACCTAACTGGTATGAGAGCAGCAGCAGAGCTTTATTATGATGGAGCAGGAGCTGGTGATTATATCGGATTCTGTGCTACACAAACAGCCGCTCTAGCAGCAGCAGCGTCAGCAGGAGGAGGTACAGCAGCAACAGCAACAAATGACTGTAACGAAACAGTTGCAGGTGACGCTTGGGCAGCATACTCTGTGTTGAAGGTTAGTGAGACAGTTGGTGCTACCACATATACAACATGGTGTGTTGACTCAACAGGAGCTTCAAAAGGTCAAACTTCAGGTAATGTAACTTCACTTGGTACAACTGGTACAGCTTGTCTATAATTCTAATCTTCTTTAGGATTGAAACAAAAAACGGAGCAATCCGTTTTTTTGTGCATAAAAACATTGTATTACAATATCCTATTGTATATAATTAAATACATAATATTTATCCAATTTATGGCCACAAAATATAATAAAGGTTTTACACTTATTGAGCTTTTGGTTGTTGTTGCTATTGTTGGGCTACTTTCTGCTGTTGTTTTAGGACAATTGAGTACCGCAAGAAATAAAGGAAAGGATGCCTCAATTAAATCAACTATGAATAGTGCACCAAGTGCCGCTCAATTGTATTACGATATCTATAATAATGGTCAATGGAATGGTGTATGCACGGCTAATAATGGTTTAAATAATATAGTAACCAAACTTGGTGAGATCACTACTGTTTATTGTAATGGTACGGGACAAAATGGTTGGATGATTTACGCTCAACTTAAAAGTCAAACAGGATATTGGTGTATGGATTCTTTTGGAGGAAAAAAGTTTTGTGCTAGTACTCCTGCAGCTGGCTACACTTGTCCTGTTAGTTGTTAATAAAAGTATATTGTATATTTTTTATGGATCTAATATTTCTAATATTTATATTTATATTAGGTTTAATGGTTGGTAGTTTTTTGAATGTTATCGGTTTGAGATATAACAGCGGGCTATCTTTTACTTCTGGAAGGTCTAAATGTTTTAGTTGTAATACGGAGTTAAAATGGTATGAACTTGTTCCTGTTTTCAGTTTTATCTTTTCAAAAGGAAAGTGTAAAACTTGTGGTAGTCATATTTCTATACAATATCCAACAGTTGAAATTGTTACAGGTTTAATATTTGTACTTATAGCTTTAAGACAAATCTCTCTTTGGCCAATGTATGAGTCTTTGAGTAACGGGCTTATGTATTCAGTGCTTTTCTCAGTGTATTATGCCGTAGTTTTTAGTTTACTTTTAGTTATCGCAATTTATGATTTTCATCATAAAATTATTCCAAATAAATTAGTTTACACTTTTATATTTTTGAGTTTTATTAGATTTTTCATATTTGCTTATTGTAAACATTTTGTACTGAATAATCAGGATATTCTTGATTTACTTGCTCCGTTTATATTATCTGCACCTTTTGCTTTATTATGGCTTGTTTCTTCTGGAAGATGGATGGGATTTGGTGACGCCAAACTAGTAGTTGGTATGGGGGCTTTTATGGGTCTTGTTCTTGGAACTAGTGCAGTAGTGCTTGCTTTTTGGTTAGGAGCATTATGGAGTATATTTGTGTTGATTAGAAGTAAAATGATGGGGAATATAGATGGTGTTAGTTTTGTCTCAGAAGTTCCTTTTGCCCCATTTTTGATATTAGCAACTATGATTATTTTCTTTAGTAAAATCGATGTTGTTGGGCTAGGTAATTTGTTAAGTTTACTATAAAAATGATAAATAAATTTAAAAGTGGCTTTACTTTAATAGAAATAATCATTTCTGTAAGCATAATATCTGTTATTATGGCCACAGTTCTTTTTAATTACTCTTCTTTTAGTGATAAATTAGCTCTTTCATCTGCTGCTCAGGAAATTGCTGTTACCATAAGACAAGCTCAGATTTTTGGTTTGTCAGTAAGAGGCTCAACCGCAATTCAAGGTCAGTTTACTTCTGGTTATGGAGTGTTTTTTGATATGAATTCAGACACTTCTAATTATTATCTGTTTATTGATAGAATCGATGTGCCTTTCGGAAACGGTTTTGTTGCGAATAAAAAATATGACGTTGTTAGTGGTTGTGGTAGTGCTAGCACAGAATGTATAGAACAGGGGAATATAAGAAATGGTGTTGTTATTTCAAATTTGTGTGATGGGACAAGTTGTCCACCTGTTGCAAACGTTAAACAAATGCACATTACATTTCTTCGACCAAATCCAGATGCAACTATTTATTTTACAGATGTATCTGGAAACATTCTTTCTGGCCCAGCAAATACAGGTAAAGTAGTTTTGACTTCTCTAAAAGGAAATACAATAAATGTTATTATAGAAAAGACTGGTCAGGTTTTGGTTCAATAAATAATCAATTAGATGATAAAAACCATTAGAAAAAATAATAAAGGATTTACTTTGGTTGAACTTATGGTTTCTCTTTCTGTCTTTATTACAGTTATGGTTATAAGTACCGGATCTATTTTGAGTGTTATTGATGCAAATCGTAAGTCACAAAGTTTAAGATCTGTGATGGATAATTTGAATTATACTTTGGAGTCGATGACAAGAAATATTCGTTTTGGGACAGCTTATCACTGTGATATTACCCAAGGTATATCTTCTTCTCCTCTGGATTGTTCTGGGGGTGCTAGTTCAATGGCTGTTACATCTTCAGCTGGGACTCTTGTAACATATAGATTGGATAATGGCCGTATAGCTAGAGCTACTAATTGTGTTGGCGGGACTGTTGGTTGTACTGAATATTATATGACCGGTAGTGATGTTACTATTACTGCAATGAATTTTTTTGTTTCTGGGTCGGCAACATACGGTGGTGGATCAAACCTATACCAACCAAGAGCTATTATAGTAATAAGTGGTTATGTTGGCTCGAAGCAGACATCACGATCAACTTTCACTATAGAAACAACAGTATCTCAAAGAATGTTTGATTCACAATAAATTATGAAATTAAAAATTAAAAAATATTCTAAAGGTTTTACATTAGTTGAGTCTCTTGTTGCTATTGGCATTTTATCTTTATCTATTGCCGCTACTTTCACAGCAGTACAGGCTGGATTAAAAACATCGATCGCTGCAAAGGATCAGATTACTGCATTTTATCTTGCTCAGGAGGCTTTGGAATATGTAAAAAATATAAGAGACGAAAACGCTCTTCATGCATTAAATGGAACAGCAACATGGTTAACAGGTTTATCTGCTATTTCAACAGATCCTTGTTATTTCGGTAAAATTTGTAGGATTGATGTTGGTCAATCATCTGTCTCGGAGTGTACTCTAGGAACTGGTACTTGCCCAAACCTAAATAAAGATAGCACCTCAGGTCTTTATGGTTATTCTTCTGGTACAACATGGTCTACAACTAGTTTTAATAGAGAGATACAATTAACTAGTGTTAGTGCTGATTCAATAACTGTAACTATACGTGTGCGTTGGGTTTCTGGTGGATCAAATAAAACCTTTACTGTTAATGGTTTAGTTTTCAATAGGCAATAAAAATGCAAAATAGAAAATTTAAAAAAATAAATAATAAAAGGGGAGTTACACTACTTATTGCTATTGTTGTTACATCAATGATGTTGATGGTTAGTTTTGTTGTAGCGAATGTTGCACTGAAGCAACTTGTTTTGGCTGATGCTGGTGTAGAGTCTCAGTATGCTTTTTATAACGCTGACAGTGGAGCAGATTGTGCTGTTTACTGGGATATAAAAAATAGTACCGTTAGCCAATTCGCTACATCTACAGCTGGAACTATAACTTGTGGAAGTAATACTATTGGAGTTGGTAATCCTCAAACTGTTAGTACAGTACCTTCTGTTTCTGCTTTAATCGGTGGAGGGGGAAACTCAAATCCTACTAGTATATTTCAATTAGATTTTGCAAAAGGCTGTGCAATAGTTCGTGTCACAAAACAGAATAACGGGTACACAACAGTTGACTCTAGGGGTTATAATACTTGCAACACATCAGCAATAAAAAGATACGAGAGAGGAATAACACTGACTTATGAGGGGAACAACAATTTAATTTATGGTTCATCTGGTAATGCTAGTAGTATAGGTCATATTCAGTTAAGTTCTACAGCATTATCATTTTCTGCGACAGCTGGAAATACACCTGCTGCACAAAATGTAACAATACAAAATACAGGTGTGGGTGCATATAGTTGGACAGGGTCTGCAGACCAAAGTTGGTGTCATATTTCTCCAACTTCTGGAAGTATAAATGCCGGTTCATCAGCAACATTAAGTATTTCGGTTGATGCTATTGGAAGTGCTGGAACTTATAATTGTACGGTTACTATTACTTCTACAAATGCAGATAATAGCCCTCAAACAATTTCAGTTACATATACTGTTAGCACAGCATTTACTTGTGCAAGTGGTGGAACAGTAACAACATCAGGTAATTATAAAATTCATACATTTACAGCAAGTGGAACATTTACAGTAACCTGTCCTGGAACAGTTGAATATTTGATTGTTGGTGGTGGAGCTGGAGGAGCTGCTGGTACAAGTGGAGGTGGTGGAGGTGGTGGAGGTCAGGTTAAAAGCGGCTCAATTGCTGTTAGTGTGACTTCATACACAGTTACTCTTGGTAATGGTGGTGGAGGTGGTGGTAATTACGGATCAGCTGGCGGGGCATCTTCCTTCAATTCTATTTCATCTGCTGGCGGTAGTGGTGGTGCATACGATGACTTAAACGGAGTAAGTGGAACTATTGGTGGTGGAGGAGGAGCGTGGGCTGGTGGTGGAGGTAGTAATCCTGGTACAGGTACAGTTTCTAGGGGTGGGTATGGTGATACAAATGCCGGAGGAGGAGGTGGTGGTGCTGGTGGTAATGGTGGTAATGGTGTAAACGCAAATCCTTATGTTGGTGGAACTGGTGGAGCCGGCGTTTCTTCATCAATATCAGGTTCTAGTATTTGTTATGGCGGCGGCGGTGGTGGTTCAAGTTATAACAATAGTGGGCCAGCTTCCTGTGGAGGTGGAATTGGTGCCGCTAACGCTGGTAATGGAGCTGCAGGTACAGCTAATCGTGGCGGCGGCGGTGGTGCTGGACGTTTCGGTTCTGGTGGTGCAGGTGGTAAAGGCGTGGTAATTATTCGGTATATCTATCAATAACGTTTTTCTCTTTTTTGGTGTACAATCTGATTAATTATGGCTAGAGGTATTCCAGAAAGTATTAAAGAAAGAATAAAAAAACTAAAATATTCTATTGAAAAACATAGGCATCTTTATCACACAAAAGATTCGCCGGAAATATCAGATGAGGCTTATGATTCTTTATTGAAAGAGTTGGAGAATCTAGAGAAAGAATATCCTGAGCTTAAATCAAAAGACACTCCAACAGAGAGAGTAGGAGGAGAACCACTAAAGGAATTTGTAAAAGTTAAACACGAAGTTCGTCAGTGGTCATATGATGATGCTTTTGATTTTGATGACTTAAAGAAATGGGAAGATAAAACTAAAAATTTCATAAGAAAAGAAAATCTTTCTTCCGAAAAATTGGAATATTGCTCTGAACTAAAGATTGATGGACTCAAAATTGTTCTAACTTATGTAAACGGAAAACTTGTTCGTGGAGCAACTAGGGGAGATGGAGAAGTTGGCGAAGATGTAACAAGCAATATAAAAACTATTAGGAGTATTCCACTTGAACTAAAAGAAAAAGTTTCTATTACTGTTGTTGGTGAGGCTTGGATATCTCAAAAAGATTTAGAAAAAATAAACAAAGAGAGGCAAAAAAATAGTGAACCTTTGTATGCAAACACCAGAAATCTTGCTGCTGGGTCTATACGACAACTAGATCCAAAAATCGCAAGTAGTAGAAATCTGGATTCATTTATATATGATATTGATTTATATGAAAAAGATATTCCAGATACACAGGACGAAAAACTTTCTCTTTTAAATAAACTTGGTTTTTCAGTTAACCCGTACCACAACGTTTTTTCTAGTATTGATAAGGTAGATGAATATTACAGGGAATGGATTAAAAAAAGACACAGTTTATCATACGGTTTGGATGGAATAGTAATAAAGATAAACTCAACAAAGATACAGAATGCTTTGGGATATACAGCTAAATCTCCAAGATTTGGAGTTGCGTACAAGTTTCCAGCAGAGCAGGTAACTACAGTTGTAGAAGATATTGTCCTGCAGGTTGGTCGAACTGGGGTTCTAACTCCAGTTGCTCACTTGCGTCCTGTTTTGGTTGCTGGTTCAACCGTGTCTCGTGCGACTCTTCATAACGAGGACGAAATAAGACGTTTGGATGTAAGAATTGGAGATACTGTGATACTGCAAAAAGCAGGTGATGTTATTCCAGATATAGTTTCTGTAGTAAAAGAACTTAGAGATAAAAAATCAAAAGAATTTGTTTGGCCGACTCATGTTGATGTGTGTGGCGGTGACGGGAGGATTGAGAGGATACCTGGCCAGGCAGCATGGAGATGTGTAAATAAAAACTCTTTTGAACAACAAAAAAGAAAGTTCTATCATTTTGTTTCTAAAAAAGCTCTGGATATAACTGATATGGGGCCAAGAGTTGTAGATGTTTTGCTTGAAAACAACCTTATTTCTGAATATGCAGACATATTCACTTTAAAAAAGGGTGATTTATTGCAACTACCTAGATTTGCAGAAAAGTCAGTCGATAATCTTCTTAGTTCAATAGAAAAATCTAGACATACAACACTGGCTAGACTTTTGGTTGGAATATCTATCCCTCAAGTCGGGGAGGAGACTGCTTATGATCTATCAAAGCAGTTTGGGACAATAGAAAAATTGCAGGAAGCTAAGTTTGAAACACTGAAGGCTCTTTCAGGGATAGGTCCTATTATTGCTGAGTCTATAGTTGATTTTTTTGCAATGAAGGAAAATAAAAAAATGTTATCAAACCTTCTAAAAGAATTGATAATTGAAAAAGAAAAAGTCATAAAAACAGGAAAGATTTCTGGTAAAAAGTTTGTTTTAACTGGGACTTTATCTGCTCTCTCTAGAGATGAGGCAAAAGACAAAATAAGAAGTGCTGGAGGGTTGGTTGGAGAGAGTGTTTCAAAAGAAACAGACTATGTGGTGGCTGGAGAGAATCCTGGCTCAAAATACGACAAGGCCCTAGAGCTTGGCGTTACGGTATTAGACGAAAATGGATTTTTGGCTATAATCAACTAAATACTACTATGATCACAAAAGAAGACATAAAAAACCTAGCAGATCTTGCTCGTATTGAAATATCTGAGGCAGAGGCAGAAGGTCTAACATCACAAATAGATTCTATTTTGGGTTATGTTGGGCAAATAAAGGACTCTACAGGGGATGTGGAAAGAGCTGTTCCTAAACTTAGAAATGTGATGAGGGATGACGTTGTGACACATACAGAAGAAGAATATACTGAGAAACTTTTGAACAACGCTCCATCTAGAGAAGGGAAATATCTAAAAGTTAAAAAAATTCTATGATAGATATTTCTAAACTAACAATTCAAAGTCTTAACAAACATCTAAAAGATGGTGATTTTTCTGTTAGAGAATTAGCTGAAGTTTATTTAGAAAATATTAAAAATAAAAATCCTGATGTTAATGCTTATCTGGAAATTTATTCTGATGTTTTAGAACAAGCAGATGTTATTGATAAAAAAATAAAGGCGGGAGACATCAAACCTTTGTCTGGTTTACCCATTGCAATTAAAGATAATATTTTAATAGATGGTCGTGTTGCTACATCTGCTTCAAAAATTTTGAAAGGTTATGTTGCTCCATATGATGCTACTGTAATAAAAAAACTAAAGGAACAGGATGTTTTGTTTTTGGGTAGAGCAAATATGGATGAGTTTGCTATGGGTGGTTCAACAGAGAACTCAGTTTTTGGTGTAACAAAAAATCCTATTGATTTATCTCGAGTTGCTGGCGGATCATCAGGGGGTTCTGTTGCAGCTGTTAGTATGGACGGGGCACTAGCTTCTCTCGGTTCTGATACTGGAGGGTCAGTTAGGCAACCTTCTTCTTTTTGTGGAGTGGTTGGTCTTAAACCTACATACGGAGGAGTCTCTAGATACGGTCTTATGGCTATGGGTTCGTCTTTGGATGTTATTGGACCTATAACAAAAACAGTTACTGATTCAGAAATATTGTTTAACGCGATAAAAGGTCAAGATCCTATGGATAGTACTACTTATGGAGAGGGTATTTATAGCCAAAGAGAAGTTAAGTCAAAAATGGTTGTCGGAGTCCCATATCATGTTCTGGAAAACGGTGGTCTTTCAGATAAAGTTAGAAAAAACTTCGATGAATCAATCGAAAAATTAAGAAGTTTGGGCTATGAAATAAAGGAGATAAAACTACCAAACATAGAATACTCTCTTGCTGTTTATTATATTCTTATGCCAGCCGAAGTTTCTTCAAACCTAGCTCGTTTTGATGGTGTAAGATTTGGTCTTCATGTTGATGGAGATAATTTGTTGCAAGATTATTTAAAAACAAAAGGTCAGGGTTTTGGTCAGGAAGTTAGAAGAAGAATTCTAATCGGAACATATGTTCTTTCTGCTGGATATGCTGATGCTTACTATAATAAGGCGCTTGTGTTGAGACAAAAAATTAGTGAGGATTTTGAAAAAGCTTTTTCTGAAGTGGATATAATTGTAACTCCAACTACTCCAGGTCCTGCTTTTAAAATAGGGGAAAAAATAAACGACCCACTTTCTTTGTATCTAGAAGACGTATTTACTGTTCCTGCAAACATTGTTGGTATACCAGCAATATCTGTTCCAAGTGGCAGTGTTGAAGAGGAGGGAGTTTCTTTGCCTTTAGGTTTACAAATAATGGCCCCTCATAATTCTGAGAAAATATTGTTTGAGGTCGGAAAGAAACTTCTTAATGAATAGTTTTCCGCTTTTTAAATTAAGTTAATCTTTTTTCTGTTGTATAATATTCCTATGGCGGATGAAAAGAAACCAGAAAGTTCGGGTGATCCAAAAGCAGCTGTTTTTGCAGAGATAGTTTCTCTGTTTTTGGTGCTCATGATAGTTCTATCTTTGGTTAACTCACTTTCAGCTAGGTGGAATATAAGAGGCCTTTTCTCTGGTGGAGTTGGTGGGTTAAATGCAAAAAGTATACTTTTATCTCATACTAGACCAATCTCATCTTTGTATAATCCTATCGGTGCACGGGTTATTAGTTTAAATAAAACAGACGTTTATGACTCTCCTGGTGGAAGAAAAATAGGTTCACAAAAAGTTGGAGCAAGAGGGAAAATACTACAAGGCCCTGTTGATATAAATGGAGAGAGATATTGGTATGTTGATTACGATTCAGGTCCAGATGGCTGGGTAAAAGAAAGTGATATTGCTTATCTAGAAACAGAACCAAATGTAATCGAGAGATTTATTGTATGGATTTGGTCCATATTGCCCTATGTTAAATGGGGGATAGTTATATTCTCAATACTAGTCTTCATTTATATTTTGTATTTAAATTCTAAAATTAGCCCAATACTTAAAAATCAAAGAGATCTTCTTTACCCAGTTACAGCTATTTCTGCAGAGAAAATTAATCCAAAATGGGAGAAAATTATAAGCCATCTAGAATCTCTAAATGAAAATGATTGGAGAATAGCTATTATTGAAGCTGATATAATGCTCGGTGAACTATTAGAAAAATTATCTCTACCTGGTGATACTATCGGGGATAAACTTAAGGCTGTTGAGAAAAGTGATTTTACAACACTAGATGATGCATGGGAGGCACATAAAATAAGAAACCGTATAAGTCATGATGGTCAAACTTTTATGATTAACCAGAGGGATGCTAGAGTCGTTATAGGTCTTTATGAGAAGGTTTTCAGGGAGTTCGAGGTTATATAGTGATTAAATGGGGGATCAGGTTTTTCTACAACTAAACCTTTTTCGTCAAAAATTTTTGTCGCCTACCCGGCTCACGACCTAGTGTGCTTGCTGGGTGCCCGTTCTGCATTGCAAGTCCTGGTTCCAATTTTTTAAAACAATAGAAACCCTTACGGGTTTCTATTGTTTAACTTGTTGCGGGACCAGGACTTGCACCTGGGTCTGCAGGTTATGAGCCTACCGAGATACTGCTTCTCTATCCCGCTGGTGGCTATTCTACAACTGTTTTTCTCTATTTGCAAGTTATACAGATATTTTCTTTACCTTTGTCTGTATAAAATATAAAATTAACATACTATGTATAAAAAATTATTTATTTTTAGTTTTTTCTTATTTATTTTTTCTTATTCTTCGGTATTTGCTATCGGGACAATATCTTCTTTTACTGTTAGTAACACAACAGCATTTAGTAGTCAGTTGATATCTCTTTCGTGGAATGGAGCCGATGTCTCTGGTTATAGCCTCTCAGTATCTTGTGCTTCTGGAGTAAAAGTTAAAAAAGAAGATGGCAGTTTATATCCTTGTGATACAAAACTAGCAACTTCTGGGTCCAGTGCAGACTCAATAGGTTTTTATCTTGTTAATATAAGCGGCTCAATTAAAAATATAAATTTCAAGCTATATCCAAATAGCACAGATGGTTCAGAAAATACTGCAGGGGTTCAGTCTCAAAGTGTAACAATATCTCCATCTGCATACCCGCTATCTTCTGTTACAGTCTCTGCAACAACCACAACATCAGGGGCTCCATTAACAGTAAATTGGACTGGTGTTGATTTGGACGGCGCAAATATAATACTAACTTGTACTGATGGTGTTTCTTTCTCATCTACATCTGGGGGAGCATCTTTGCCTTGTGGCACTTTGGCTTTTACTGATAAATTAGCCGGATCTGGAAGTGCAAGTCTTTATTTTAAAAACACAAACAATGACAACACGACAGTTTCATTGAGGGTTTTACCATATATTGGTGATGGAACATATGATTCAACACATTCCACAACAGTTTATTTCGATGTTGCGTCAGACAAGGTTTTACCTTTTCAGATATTATCTTTTTCTCCATCTCAACCTAAAATAGCTTCTGGAGATACATTAACTTTAATCTGGTCAACAAAATACACTAATGGAGTAAATTTAAAGGCTGATTGTACAGACGGACTATCTTTTTCTCTATCAACAACTTCTGGTGGCCAGACAATAAACTGTGGAGCTTTGTTTACAGATACATATTTTGGGCCAAATTCTTCTACCGGTATTATTATAAATAACTCATCAAAAGAAACAAAAACAGCATATATTAGTTTATTGGCTCAACTTCCAGGTGGTGGTTTTGATGGGATTAATTACAGAAAAATATTTGTTCAGGTTGCACCAAAAGGGGAGACGGTTATTTTTAATGGAACTACAAATAACTCAGTTTCCAATCAAACCACAAGTATAAATTCTTCTGTTTCTAATAGTGGTAAGTTAATAAGCCCTCGTAAAAAATTTACTAAAATTTTAGTATTTGGTGTAAAAAGTGATGATGTGTCAGCATTACAAGAGTTTCTTTATAAAAATGGTTACTATCCAGAGGGGTTCATAACTGGTTATATGGGTTCACTCACAACTAAAGCTGTGAAGAAGTTTCAGGAAGCTATGGGTATCGCAAAACCAGGTCAGGCTGGGTATGGAAATGTGGGTCCCGCAACGAGAGCAAAATTGAATTCACTGTAGGCAATTCAAAAATCACCAATAGGTGGTTTTTGAGTGCGCGACCGGCCGGAGTCTCGAAACTTACAGTTTCAGTACCCCAATTGGATATTTTGTTTCGCTAGCTCACAAAATATCGCAATCGGGCTTCGAGTCCGGACAAAAGCTCTCCCAGAGCTTTTTCCGTGTCACGCAAAAATCCGCTATACAGCGGATTTATTGGCGCGACCGGCCGGACTCGAACCGGTAACCTCTCCCGTGACAGGGGAGTGCTCTAACCAGTTGAGCTACGATCGCATCTGGTTAACAGGTAAAACTTTAGCAGATTTTTGAGGGTAAATCAATTACAGGTTTATTTTTAGGTTGTTTTCTGTTATATTTCTCATATTGTCGGCGTAGCTCAGATGGTTAGAGCGTGGGACTCATAAGCCCAAGGTCGGAGGTTCGATTCCCCCCGCCGACACATTAATGTTAGAATCTTATACAAAAGAAGAGGTAAGGCTCTTTAAAAAGCTAAATACCCCAGCAAAGATTCAAGATTTTTTGAATAAACTACCTTTTAATTTTGAGAAAAAAGGGGAGACGTGCATGTCTCCCAGAATGGTTCTGGAGAAAAAAACTGCACACTGTATGGAAGGGGCACTATTTGGTGCAGCTATTCTTGAATATCATGGACATCAACCTTTAATACTAGATTTAAGATCAGCTAAAAAACCTTTTGATTTTGATCATGTAGTTGCAATATGGAATGAAGATGGTTTTTATGGAGCAATATCAAAGACAAATCATGGAGTTTTGCGATATAGAGAACCTGTATATAAAAGTATTCGTGAGTTGGTAATGTCATATTTTCATGAATACTTTTTAAATAGCACTGGTCTGAAAACTTTGAGAGAATATTCAGATCCTTTTGATTTGAATCATTTTAATAAAATAAATTGGCGGACATCGGAAAAAGATTTATTTGAGATTCCAAAATATTTAGACAAAACTACTCATCATCAGATTTTGACTAAAAAGCAAATAAAAAATTTGAGAAAGGCTGATAAGATAGAAATAGAGGTTGGTAAAATAGAAGAGTATAAAAAATAATTTTTGTGATATATTTGGTTCTATTGCCGTTGTAGCTCGGGTAGTAGAGCACCGTCTTGGTAAGACGGAGGTCATGGGTGCAAGTCCCATTAACGGCTCCATAATAGTATTTTTTTGATATAATTATTAGGTGGACGACTCTAAAATTGCGTTAGAAAAAGAACAGTTAGATTTAGAAAACTCAATGCTTGAGCCTGGTTTTTGGTTGAATAAAGAAAAAGCTCAAGCCACTATTCGTCGTATTCAGGAGTTAAAAAATGAAATTGCCGGGAATGGTAAATATGACGCTGGTGATGCTGTGATGACTATATTTTCTGGGGCTGGAGGTGATGATGCAGAGGATTTTTCTGCAATGCTTTTGAATATGTATATGAAATTTTGTAATAAACATAATTTTGGTATGACTGTTTTGCATGAGAATGAAAATGATCATGGCGGGTTTAGATATATAACAGTTGAGATTTCTGGGAAAAATGCATATGGGACTTTGAAAAATGAGTCTGGTGTTCACAGGCTTGTTCGTATTTCGCCGTTTAATGCAAAGTCTCTTCGTCACACATCTTTTTCTATGGTTGAAGTTATACCGAAGTTTGAGAAAGTTAAAGGTGGAGCAGATGATATTGAACTCAAAGATGAAGATTTGAAAGTAGAACTTTCTCGTTCTAGTGGCCCAGGTGGGCAGAATGTAAACAAAAGAGAGACTGCAGTGCGTATTGTTCATATTCCAACAAACTTGTCTGCACAGTCTGATAATGAACGTTCTCAGGCGCAGAATAAAGAAAAAGCCCTTCAAATACTGAAAGGTAAAATATATAAAGCATTGGAAGATGAAAGAATTTCCAAAGAAAAAGGTATGTATATAAGTAAGACTACACAGATAGAGTGGGGAAATCAGATACGTTCATATGTTTTGCATCCGTATAAAATGGTTAAAGATCATAGAACAAATATTGAGACCAGCGATGTTGACGGTGTTTTAGATGGAGATTTAGATGAATTTATAGACGCAGAAAAGAAAATATAGCTATATTTCTGCGTAATGTTTGCCTGCGGGTCGTAATAGGTTATAATAAAAACTGTAATGATACACTTTGATAAAGTTTCAAAAATATATACAGACAACTCTGTTGCTCTTGAGGACATATCGTTCTCTATAGAACCAAACGAGTTTGTCTCTATAGTTGGGCACTCTGGTGCTGGTAAAACTACTTTGCTAAAAATGTTTCTTGGAGAAGAAAAACCATCAAAAGGAAAAGTTTATTTTGAGTCTACAGATTTAGCTACTCTTAAAAAAGATCAGTTAAACAATTTTCGCCGAAAGATAGGTGTGGTTTTCCAGGATTTCAGGTTACTGCCACATAAAAATGTTTATGAGAATATTGCTTTCGCTATGGAGGCAGCTGGAAAAACAGATGAGGAGATAGAGGCGGATGTTCCTCACGTTTTAGGTCTGGTTGATTTGGAGAAAAAAATATGGAACTTTCCTCATGAGTTATCAGGAGGGGAAAAACAAAGAGTTTCTATAGCTAGAGCTATTGTTAACCAGCCAGATGTTGTTATTGCAGACGAGCCAACAGGAAATCTAGATCCTCTTAATACATACGATATTGTTCAGATTTTGAAAAAGATAAATGATTTAGGAACAACTGTTATACTTACAACTCACAACAAAGGGGTCATAGACTCTTTGAGAAAGAGAGTGATAACTATGGAGAATGGTCGCATAATACGTGACGACAAGGAAGGTAAATACGTTATATAATAAAAAATATGTTTTGGATAAAAGTAAAAAGAGTTGTGCGTGCTGGGTTCTTCAGTTTTTGGAGAAACGGTTTTGTGTCTCTATCATCTATTCTCGTAATGATAGTTACTCTTTTTGTTATAGGTTCTACTATATTTTCTGGAGTTATTCTTCGCTCTACTTTAGATCAAATTAAAGACAAGGTAGATATAAATGTTTATTTTGTTACTAGTGCAGATGAGAGTGATATTTTGGCAATGAAGAAAAAACTAGAACAACTTCCAGAGGTAAAACCTCCAGTAGTTTATGTTTCTAGAGAGGATGCATTGGCTGCTTTCAAAAAAAGACACGAGACTGATGAGTTTACACTACAAGCTTTGGATGAGTTGGGAGATAACCCACTTGGAGCAGCATTAAACATCAAAGCAAAAGATCCTTCTCAATATGAAAGTATTGCTCAGTTTCTGCAGGGTAGAAGTGCTTTGTCTGCAGGAGGAACAACTATTATAGATAAAGTTAATTTTTATCAAAATAAAGAGGCGATAGATAGACTTACAAAAATAATAAACTCAGCAAACAGTCTTGGTTTTATTCTGACAATACTACTTATTGCTATTTCAATATTAATTACATTTAACACTCTGAGATTAGTTATTTATATGTCTCGAGATGAGATTTCAGTTATGAAACTTGTTGGAGCATCAAATAGGTACATCAGAGGTCCATTTTTCATTGCAGGGGCCATATACGGTTTCTTGTCGGCTATTATCACTCTTATTCTTTTTTATCCGATTACTCTTTGGTTGGGTAGCACAACAGAAAGTTTCTTTGTTGGTTTTAATGTATTTCACTATTACGCATCAAACTTCGGTGAGTTTTTCTTAATACTTGTTGGATCTGGTGTAGCACTAGGTTCAGTTTCTAGTTACCTTGCTGTTAGGAAATATCTCAACGTATAGCTTCTTGCATTAATTAATTTAAAAAGTTATAAATAAATTCCGGAGGGTCTCCTATGGGATTTACCCCTTACTACAAGTACGCTTTGGGCTGGACAGTTGATCCGGCTCCAAACGGAGGTGTGCGAATATTTCATTCACACATCGACGCTAAGACCAACAGTTTGAGGATCTTCCGGGGGGTTCTGTTGTAGTCGCATCGGTTTTCAGGGGTAACGAGTATGTGAAGAACTTTTGCCCCAGAAAAAAATAGGGTAATGCGGATGGTGTAGCGGTTGGTAGCATATGCTTCCGACCGCTTTTAGTATTTATAAGGGTTTTTGTTGAGGGATTTGGACTTCGCCCTCCGAAATTTTTAATTCCGTCGAATTAAAAATTTCTAGGCACCTGATTGGCGACAAGCACTGGTGTGCTCGTAGACCGTCAATCCGGTTCGAGTCCAGTCGCAAACCAATGGTTTGTTTCTGGCAACAAAACTGCTTTACACTTTTTGCTGGCCGAGTCGAGCTAGAACCGTTGGCGGTCAAGCCCAGATTGGCGGATTTAGCTAGTCTTAGAATATCATATCTACGGGTCTCGAGCACCTTATATTTTTCAAAAAGTGACAAAAGTGACACAGGAACGATACTTTCAACTGTCACCTTTAATCGTACACTGGAATTATGTATTCTGCCCTTGTTCTGCCTCCATCAAGAATAGTGTCATCAAACGAACAGACTGGTGGCAAAGCTTTTGCAGAGTACTCCAGTGTTTTATACAAGTATCCTAAAAACGTACCCGTATACCTGTAAAGAATAATGCATCGGGAAATTCTTTCATCTATAGCTCCAGGATAGACTCTCCAACGAGACATACAGGGGTATTTATCAATCCAATCATCAGCTATATATCTGAGCCATTTCACTAACTCTTGTCGGGCAATAACATTGCCTTTTTGAGTCATTCTAGTTAGAGAAATGATAACTCTGTCTCTTATCTTTCTGTCTTTATCATCTTGAATAGCAATGAAAGTGTAGAGTTTTTCTTTGTACTTAGTGAGAATAATATCTACTTCATCTTGATTCTCATACTCTCTGATAGACTTCCTTTTATACCTTATCCATCGCTTCTGAAACTTCCTGTTTAAATGACAGGTGATCTGATCCCAGTCTATAGTGTCATACTCAGTTCTGACATTTTTATATGCATATCTGTATACACATGGACAATACTGGTAGATCCAAGAACTACTAAAAGTTGGTGGGTCTTTCTCTTTCAGAACTCTATTGAGTGTTTTTATTCTAGAATTAAAATTCACATATAAATTCTATCGTCTTACTCCATATTTGTGTATTCCAGTTTTATCCAAAATTATTCCTACTAGAAAATAACAGAACGGATAGAGAATAATTGCACAAACAATTTCAAAATACTCACTTACAAATATATCTGAACCCTTTATTAATCCCACTACAAATAAAATACCAAAATAGAGATAGTTATATAATATGCTCCCCAACATTCCCCAACGACCCATAAGTGCTTGAGCAAGAGCTATAAGAAATACGACAATTAGTACGACGAGTATCACCGTCCAGTGTTCTATAACAAACGACATGAAAATCTCCCACAACATTCGATATGCTTTTCTTGTCGCATCATCGAAAGTTTGAAGAATTTGAGGAATTAAAGCTTTAATAAAATCTGGTACGGCTTGTGTGGTCGTGGAGTTCATTTTTTTTGATAACTAAGCAGAAATAATAGCCCTAAAAGGAAGTTCTAAAGTTTCGAGTAAATAACTTTCTGTCACCGCCAACAATTTTCTTTGTTCCACACTGATAACTGCTTTTGAGACTCCAGGCTGAACAATGAAAATACTCAGACGAAGATCATATACCTCACTCATTTTTATTATTTTATCCATGTCACCCTTTGCACCTTTTTCAAATCGACTAATTTCCTGACCTGATCTTTTCAAGGGTTCTCTTCGTAAAAAATGAGAAAAGAATCTATATGGATCTTCTTTCCAGTGGGCACTTCTTTGAGCTTGGCCGCAAACTTCATATAAATCACTAATACGACTACCTGGAGTAGTTTGTCCGGAATACTTACAGTGATAAAGATTTACTTCAATATAATTTTGCTCACCTGCAGACTCGACTATACGTATAGCAACAACATCTGCCGCCTCACCCTTACCATCATCATTAATAATTACATCAAAATTTTCATTTTTTAATTTCTCTATAACTTTATATTGAATGGAATCTTGGTCTTTACCTACTCCTTGAGATTCTTTCTTGATATCTACTCCTGTCCAATCCCAGACATCGATTTTCTCATCAGGAAAAGGAGCGGGGTTAGAATTAAGCTCGGTATATATATTGCCCTCAAGGGATGATCCATCAGCAAACCAAATAGTTGGAGGGTTAACATAAAGAAACATTTCTGCGTCTATTATCTTACTTCCCAAACGGACATTCGGAGAAACCATGCCTATTTTATTAATTTTATAGACATTATTATCATTTTCTTTTTTTATAGTTAAAGTAAAGTCAATACTTTTTTGTTCAGAAGCGATAGAAAACTCTATGTCTCCAGATACACTTGGATTTTTAAGTTCAAGTTCGAGGAGGTGCATTTGTGCATAATCACCATCTCCAAAATCAAATTTACATTCATTTTCTGAAACCGAATAAACATTATGTGGCCAATCAATTCGTATGGGTACTTTGGCAGGTCGTGCAGAAACTGGCTTGGGTCTTAATGTTCCTTTTAGAATTTCATCTGTATCAATAGTTTCATCTAGTATTTTTTTACCTATAAAACTAAACCATTTAGCCAATTCCTCAACATTCACTACTCTTCGAGACCATATTCTACCTTTACGAGAACATCCAATTGAAACTTTTTCACCTTTTTCATATCCCACACCGAAAATATTAGATTTTATAACATTGGTTTTTTGAGCTTCTGATATACCCGTACCTACATCCGAACCAGCGTGACTGGTAAAACTAATCAAACGACCAAGTTGTTTCTTGAGTCCAACATTGTAGAGTTTTAATCTGTTGATTCCTGAGAGTGCTCTAAAGACTTTTGATTCGGTAATTAATTCTACGCTAGTGCCGCAGATAGCTTCTGCTAAAGACTGATAGTAACCTGCATTACTTGAACTATGTATAAAGAGTAATTTTTGAGCACTGTCCCAAAATAAAATGTATAGTTCCCAATCCCAATTGAAGACATCATTTACTTTAATCCAATCCACAGGAACTTTTTGAGCAGTAACAATAACAAGAGTGTTCTGCACTGGATTAACGCTATGATAGACTTTATCAAGTTTTTTGATACCCGAAATTCCTTTTTCAAAATTCTCTGGATGCCATGGACCACCATCTGTTTTATAAATCGCGGTGCTTGTTGCTGGGTATATATTTCTTAACGGAACATCGTCTGGAAAATTAACGAAATCTTTTGCAAAATCTTGAAGTGACTGCTGCTGACCAATAGCTTGCTCACTACTTTCTTCTAACAATGCATTCCAATCGGAATCCTGTTCATAAAGTCTTTTTAATTCGTTTCGCACATCAAGGTCTGCGACATTCGCAATAAATGTAGCTTCTCCCAAATCAGATCTTGCTCGAGTAAATCGTCCGGCAAGTTGTAATGTGACTGCAAGACTTTTTCTAATATCGTGGAAAGCCGCTATTTTTAATTCAGGTAAATCAAAACCCTCACCTAACATGTCTACACATACAACAATTCTAGATTTACCAGATAGGATTGCCTGCTTTGCTTCTAAACGCTTTGCTTTCGATTTAATGCCTGTATGTATTTGAACGGGATTGAACTCTGGATATTTATCATAAATTTTAAAAACTTCTTCTGCCTTTGCAGTATTACCAACTCGAGCCATAAGAATATGCTTAGGGTTGTCTTCTCTTAATTGAGCAATTGCTTTTTCAGCTATTGCAATATCGACCCTTGTTTCATCAAATTCGTTGATCTGTTTGAAATGTATTTTTTTGAAATAGCCATTTTTTAAAGCCAAACGTAATGGATATTTAAAAATTATTTTGCCATCGACAATCAAATCATCATTTCGGAAAGGTGTAGCTGTAAATTGAAGTATCTTATTTCTTTTAAATTTTTCTTTGAGTGTACGCCATGTTTGGGCAGCAATATGGTGTGCTTCATCAATAAATAAGTAAGGACAATGAACAGCCATCCTCTCTTGTAGATCTTGGGGAAGTTGACCTGCAATATGAATTGTTGTCACTATTACATTTGAAATATTAAAAATTTGGTCTAATTCTGCAATTGTCTGTGGTTTTGTTTTTAAAACTCCAACGTATGGATATTCAAATACATGAGGCACTACCCCTAATTCTTTCAATATACCAAGTGATCGAAATTTATTAGCTAACTGACTCCGAAGTGCATCAGTGGGCACAATGATAAGTACTTTGGTGCAAGATTTAGAAACTAGAGCAGAAAGCATAGTTTCCGTCTTACCTGTGCCTGTCGGCATTACAATAGTCGCTGGATCGTTACTTACAGTCCAATGTGAATGAATAGCATGAAGTGCTCCAATCTGAGGAGATCTTAGTCCCGTTACCCCCTTGTCGTTATTTTCCTCCTGATACGTAAAAGGTTTATCCCAAGAATTAATTACCACTGTCGGATCTGGAGTAACAGCTTTTGATACATCGATCTGCGGGTGACTTAACCATTCTCCGTCATTCAGATTTGCCAATATTTCCATAGCGGGTTCTATTTCAAGCCTTATTATATTACTGAAATTGGGAAGATGTTTTTTTGTTGGACCAACCACTAAAATTGAGTTATTTTCTGGCTCATTTTCATTTTCTTTAATAAGAAAACCCTTAATACCATCCTTATTATAAGGCATGGGCACAGTTTCTATTTCTTTTGATGGGAAAATACGTCGAGATACTGTATTCTCGTTTATTTTAAGATAGTTTACGTCTAATGGAGGAAGTTTTATTTTCATTATTTTGAAAAAACTCTACCATAAAAAATCAATATAATAAAGGTTTTTTGGTCTATTTGAGGATGGAACAAAAGTTATCCACTTGACCCTTCCCAATAGCGCGCTACACTATAGGTACTTGTAATAGCAAGAAACTAACTGGAACTAAAAGAGCACTTAAATGGCGTGAGTTGAGATCGGACAATTATCGATCTCTCCTTGCTTGTTAAGTGTTTTTTGTTTGCAACTAAAATGCGACCTATCTTGTGACCTAAATTGTTTTAACAGTTTTAACTTTAAAACAACATGACTAAATTAATATGGCGTTCCGAAAAACGGAGTGTTAAGTCTCTAAAAGCTTGGAAAAACAATCCAAGAAAAATTACCGAAGAAGCATTTGAGAAACTGAAGGATCGTATCAAACAACGCGGTTTCCATGATGTAATCAAAATTGATACTGATGGTACTGTACTTTCTGGTAACCAGCGCAAGAAAGCATTGATTGAACTCGGCATCACAGAAGTTACTGTTCTCATTCCTAATCGCAAACTCACAAATGATGAAAGGGATAAAGTTGCACTAGAAAGTAACACTAACGATGGGACGTGGGACTTTGAAGGTCTGAAATCTTTTGACCTAGACACTCTCACCGATATCGGTTTCGACAAAGACGAGTTATCAAATATCTGGACAGAAAATCTTGAAGCAAAAGATGACAACTTTGACGTAGACAAAGAATTGGTGAAAATCACCAAACCTAAAACCAAACTCGGTGACTTAATTATCATGGGAGAACACAAGTTGTACTGCGGTGATTCTCTTGACCCTACGTCTCTCAAGAAACTGTTTGGTAAAGAGAAAGCGTCAATGATTTATTCTGACCCAGTCTACAATATCAAGATAAACTACAACGGTGGAATTGGTGGAAGACAAAACTATGGTGGAAACGTAAACGACAATAGGACAGATATTGAGTACAAGGAGTTTTTGAGAAAAAGTATGATGAATGCTTTGTCTGTTTCTAAACCAGATACTCATATCTTCTACTGGTCAGATCAAATTTACATTGGATTCGTCCAAGAACTATATCGTGAACTTGGAATTGAAAACAAGCGAGTGTGTTTGTGGGTTAAAAATTCACAAAATCCTGTACCAAGTGTGGCATTCAATAAATGCTATGAACCATGCACATACGGTATCCGTGGCAAGCCTTTCATTACTAAAAAGATTCAGAATCTCAATGAGGTAATGAACAAAGAAATCACAACGGGAAACAACCTCATAACAGAAGCCTTAGACCACCTAGATTTGTGGTTTGTAAAACGACTATCTGGGAAAGAATATGAACACGCCACCAGTAAGCCACCCAAACTCCACGAAAAAGCAATTCGCAGGTGTACTAAACCAGGAGACATCATACTCGACTCTTTCGCAGGATCATCAAGCACCATGATTTGTGCTGAACAGTTGAAGCGACGAGTATACGCAGTGGAACTGGAACCACGATTTTGTGACCTCGCTATCAGGCGATATGAGTTACTTACAGGAAAGAAAGCTAAGATAACCCGCCCATATGAAGAAGAATAAAATCAAAGACTCTTTCCTTGAACAGCTCCGTAAAATTCCCATAGTCCAAGTCGCATGTGAGAAGACGAATGTCTCTAGAAATAGTATCTATCGTTGGAGAAAAGAAGATCCGAAATTTCTGGGAGAAATGGAACTCGCCTTAGCTGAAGGTGAAGCCTTGGTTAATGACATGACTGAAAATCAACTCTTGTCGCTCATTAAGGATAAGAGTTGGAATGCCATTAGTTTTTGGCTAAAACACAGAAATCCAAAATTCAGAGAAAAGGTCGAGATTACAGCTAAACTGGAAAGTTCAAAAGAGACTCTATCTCCAGAACAAGAAGCTTTGTTGAAGAAAGCTCTACTTTTGGCTATGCCACCAAAAAACAATGACCAATCTAAATCCTGATGAGGAAAAGATCATTGAGAGGATGATAAAGGATAGAACGTTTAGAGTAGCGATGGTACGTAAAAGCCATTACTGGTTTTTCCACTACTACTTTGGTCGTGACTATGTTAAATACCAAACGGCTGAGTATCAGAGAGAAATATTCCAACTGACGGAAGACTCTAATATACAGAACCTAGTCATCACAGCGTTTAGAGGAAGTGCTAAAAGTACCATTATAACTCTATCGTATATTATCTGGTCGATTGTCGGAGAACAACAAAAGAAGTTTCCTTTGATTCTTGGAAAGACTCAACTCAAAGCTCAGAACCACTTAATGAATATTAAGAAGGAACTCGAGCAGAACGATGAACTCCGTCGTGACTTAGGACCCTTCAAAGAAGAGAGTAATCAATGGGGCGCTCAATCTCTCATATTGTTCCAATATGGAGCAAGAATTTCTATTGGATCCGTTGAACAGAGTATTAGAGGCATACGACACAACCAACACAGACCTGATGTCATCGTCTGTGATGACTTGGAAGACTCTGAATCAGTAAAAACTCAGGAGAGTAGGGATAAACTGTTTGAGTGGCTTACAGGAGATGTATTACCTGCTGGAGACAAGGATACTCGAATGATTTTCATTGGTACACCTTTACACCAAGATTCTCTACTCATGCGACTTAAGGGTATATTTAAAGGTAGTGATTCAAAAAGTATATTCCGACAGTATCCGATAGTGGATGAAAATAACCTGCCGTTATGGCCTGGAAAGTTTCCTTACGAAGAAGATATAGAAATGGAAAAAGCTAAATGCTTTAATCTTTTAGCCTGGCAAAGAGAGTATTTACTTCAAACAGTAGAAAGAGAAGATCAAGTGATTCATAGAGAGTGGATACAGTACTATGACGTACTTCCACCTGATAATTTCCATACATATAGAGCGGTAGGTATTGATTTAGCTATATCACTCAAAGATAGTGCAGATTATACCGCTATGGTGCCTGCCCTTGTTCAAGGGCGAGGACAGAATTTGAGAATTTACATTTTACCTAATGTGGTAAATAGAAGATTAACCTCTCTTGAAACTATTGAGCAAGCTAAATTGATGTCATCTGTACTAGGTAGACCTAGATTATTTGTTGAGACTAATGGATATCAAGCATCAATTATTGAACATCTTAAAAAGGAAAACTGTAATGTAGTAGGTGTACGCTCTGTTGGTGACAAGTATGACAGATTAAGTGCTGTTAGTTTTCTAATAGAGAGTGGTCAGGTATTATTTCCTAAAACAGGAGCAGAACAACTGATTAATCAACTAACAGGTTTTGGATCTGAAAGACATGATGATTTAGCTGATGCTTTTTCTATGTTACTTTCCAAGGTTATTGAAAATAATCACAGATCAGTATCGTTCGGAGTATTTCCACCTAGAGATGACAGTGATTTGAATCACTTGAGTAGTAGAGAGAAGCTGAACATCATTGAGAAGAGAAATGTCATACGAAATGGTCCAAGATGGGATGCCATTTGATTATCTTCCTAGATCAACAAGAGCTGATTTTCCACCAAACATACTTCCGTTGTATTGGAATTGCAGTCCAGTAGCACCTTTCTTAATTTCAAATCCAACCCAGCCAGTTCTCTTACTTTGAGCTATAACAGAACCATCTAATCCAAATCCTGGATTTTCCATAGCTTTGTTTGTCACAGCAACCTGATAGCTATTCTTTTCCGCATCACGGATAAACATTTGACCTAAGGTTGTTACGTACTGTTGTGATGATCCAGTATTTTCTATTGTTACATTTAAATTAACCCATTCATTACCTTCTGCTGGTTTAGTATACTGACCACCCTGTGAATATTCCACTTTGTTAACTGTCACAATTGAATTACCTAATTTAATTTGATCACCAACTTTAAATGTTGTACTTTTCTCAACTACTTTATTTGAAGTAGAAGTATTTTCTCCAACTTTTTGAGGAGAAGTGTTTCCATTTGATCCAATGACTGCTAAAACAATTACGACTATGCCCCAAAACCACCACTTTTTATAAAACTTCTTTTTAGTCTCTTTTTCCATTTAGATTAAATTAACTATTAATCTAGTGGTATACAAAAAACCTACCACTAGGTGGCCCGAAGGCCCATACCGGTTTCCCGATATGACGTCGTAAACGAGCCTAATGATAGGTTTTCTGTTTACGACGATTTGATGCCATGCCAGTGATTACTCACTGGTTTAGGCACACTTTGCTATTTAGTTGTTAATGAACATTATATTCCATTTTCCTCTCCATTCCAACCCTATCGCAGATCACTTATTTTGCTAAGACCTGACGCGAGTATGCGACGAATCGGTAGTTCTGCATAGCTATGCAGGGATGGTGGTTCTGTCATTAATATACGTATGGAAACACATATACAATCGACGGGATTAATAGGTAAAGAAGTAATTTTACCAACAGTAAAGATACGCTACGTTTTGTATGCTCGCAAAAGTACAGAATCTGACGAAAAGCAAATGTTGAGTATAGACTCACAAGTTAAAGAAATGCTAAATATCGCTGAACGAGAAAATTTAGAAATAATTGATATTCGTCGTGAATCTCATTCAGCTAAAGATTCAGGTCAGAGACCTGTGTTTAAAGAATTATTAGAAGATATTAGACGAAAAAGATTTAACGGAATACTGACATGGGCACCTGATAGATTGAGTCGTAATGCTGGAGATTTAGGATCACTTGTAGATTTGATGGATGAGAAACAATTACTTGAAATTCGTACATACGGGCAACATTTTCATAATTCACCGAATGAGAAGTTTTTGTTAATGATTTTATGTTCACAAGCAAAATTAGAAAATGATAACAAAAGTATTAATGTGAAAAGAGGTTTAAAAACTAGAGTGGAGATGGGACTCTGGCCATCTGTCGCCCCAACAGGATACTTAAACAGTAAAAATGTAGGAGAAAAAGGAGTAATCTATGTTGATCCGCAGAGAGCACCTATTATCAAGAAAATGTTTGAGAAAGTAGCATATGAAAAGTGGAGTGGAAGAAAGTTATATAACTGGCTGAAGTTTGATTTAAATCTCAAAACAGCAAGTGGAAACAAAAATCTGACACTGAGTAATGTTTACATGATTTTACAAAATCACTTCTATTATGGAACCTATGAATACCCTAAAGAATCTGGGAACTGGTATCGAGGAAAACATGAACCGCTTATTACTAAAGAATTATTTGATCAGGTGCAGGAACAAATGACGAGATCTGTTATTAGAACAGAGAACAAAGAATTTGCTTTCACTAAACTAATGACGTGTGGACTATGTGGTTCAGGTATTACTCCTGATGAGAAGTTTAAGAAACAAAAAGATGGTAGTGTTCATAGACATGTTTACTATGGTTGTAATGGATCTAAAGATAGAGATTGCAAAGGTGGGTATATAAATGAAATAGATCTCATCAAACAATTTGAAGAGTTAATGGAAACTATTAATATAGATGAGATAGGAATAAAGGAGAAGATTAAGAATGAGGTACAGAGATTTAAGAAATTCAACCAGATAGTACTCAATTCGAAAGACAAGATAGAAGTTGGAGATATTGATATACGAAATTATTGTAAATATATATTGAGAAATGGAACTGATGGAGAGAAAAGAGAACTGCTGGGATGTCTAAAAAGTAGAATTATATTGAAAGAAAAATTGATTAGCTTGGGATAAACAATTATTCAACTTTAAAGCTAAACATCATTCCACTTTCAAGGTGTTCAGCAATATGACAGTGAGCCATCCAAGTACCAAGATTTTCCATGTTTACTATAATTTCAACAGTGTCACCCTTTTGAATCAGAGTTGTGTCTTTCCAAACCATATTTGTGTTTTTTACTCCATTAGTTGAAAGAATTAGAAATTTTTGCCCATGAATGTGGAAAGGGTGTTGCATAGGATGCATAGATTTTGGATCATTGAATATTTTTATTTTTACCTTATCACCGACTTTAAACTTCCAATCTATTTTTTCATTTTCTTTCTTTGTATCTTGATCAATAATTTTCCACTTTACAGTATTGGCATAGGACATACTGTTCATCATTGTCATATTATCTTCCCACTCTATTTTTTCGCTATCATTTCCACCCATCATCATTCCACTGTTACTCATTGTGGTACCGTCTGGCATCATATGTGAACCTCCGCCCATACCTCCCATATCAATAGTGAAAGCAAGACTTTTATCAGCTTTCTTGTCAAAATACTGACGAAGTGGATCTATTGAACTTATAGTATCTTCGTTTGTACGAGCAACAAGGAAATAAGAAGTAGTAACAGGGCTAGAGACAACTTTTATGTTACCCATGGTGTAGGTTTTGTTCGGAGTAGTGTGAAGTATCGGATAATTTCCATCTTTATCAAACCAAATCTCAACAACCGCTCTCTCTGAAGGTGCCAATAAAACACTGTCCACCCATTCTTCTCTCTCATACTTTCCATTATCACCACCTACTAGTTTCATACGAGTGTTTGGAATAGAAAAATTGAATACGCGTGTATTAGCAGAATTTGTAACATAGAACCTGACTCGTTCTCCTTGTTTTATATTTAAGTTATATTTATCTGTTCCATTTACAAGCATTACATTTCCAAACCGTCCCATAAGCACATGGTCGGCAACTGAAGAGAAAGTGGCAACCTTTCCATTTTCAATTAAAATATCATCAAGAAAAAGTGTTTCCTCACGTTCTACTTCTGACCAATAGAATGGTTCAGGTGATGTAACTATGTAGTTACCATATAGACCAAGTTCTTGGGCATAATCTTCACGAACATGTGGGTGATACCAGTAAATACCCTCATCAGGGAATTTTATTTTGTAAGTAAAAGATTCTCCCACCCCCACTTCTTTCTGTGTCACATCTGGCACACCATCAAATTTATTATCTAGTCTTATTCCGTGTGAGTGAACTGTAGTTGGAACATCTGTATTGTTTGTGAAATTTATTGTAATTTCAGCACCTTTTTTGACTTTAATAATGGGGCCAGGAATAGTACCGTTGTATGCCAGCATTTTTACTTCACTTCCTGCAATTATTTTTTTGACAATACTAGCAGTCAGATCAAAAGTTTCACCATTTTTAAGTTCAACAATTTGGGATTCCGTTGCTTCTTGCACAGTGGAAATATTATTTGAAAATTGACCATTTGATTTTGTACTGAAATACCAAATACTCCCCAATGAAACGGCTGAGATTATTATAATTGTGTATATTTTTTTATTCATATCTTAATTCAATTTTATCTTTATCCTGCATAATATAATTTTCGTACTCTGTATTCTCTATGCCATTTACAATCATTTTCATATTTGTTCCGAAAGATTTAATGTCTTTACCCCAAATATCAAAAAATTGTCCTAGGGTAAGATCTTCCTTTCGTACAATCCCACCAAACTCAAAATGAATAATGCCCATTTCATCATGAGTATGTACACCAGCCATTGCCATGTTCATATCATAACCAGGGAAACCTGCATATTTAGTACCAATACCAATATTTGTAGGAATTTCTTGTTTTACACCTTTAACGTAAATAGAAAGCTCTGGATGCCAGTGCATTCCATTCCTAGAGATAATATCTGGATCATTTTTTTGTAGACTATTTGACCACCACACTCCCAGAAGAAGTAAACCGACTACTACTATGATAATGATGTATATTTTTCTTGCACTGAATAAATTTGAAGTGTTCATATGTTTAAATTTTTATTAAATCTTTCTCAACTTGCTTTAATAGTACTGCATTTGTTGCAACTATAATTGAAGAAATGCTCATGAGTAGTGCCGCAAATTCTGGACGTAGCATAATACCAAAACTTGGATACAAAATTCCTCCAGCAATTGGTATGGCAAGAACATTGTATATTGACGCCCAAAAAAGATTCTGTTTCATTTTACGCACTGTTGCTTTACTCAATGTAATTGCTCGAAGTATGTCTAGAGGATCAGATTTCATAAGAACAACTTTTGCGGTTTCGATAGCCACATCTGTGCCTGCACCAATCGCGATACCCACATCAGCCTGAGCAAGAGCTGGGGCGTCGTTAACACCATCTCCTACCATTGCCGTAAATTTTCCTTCTTGTTGTAGTTTTTTCACATAACTCGCTTTATCTGCAGGCATTACTTCAGAGAACACTCTACCTATGCCAATTTGAGTTGCTACTTTTTCAGCTGTTGTTTTGTTGTCACCTGTAATCATTACAATTTCAATTCCTAAATCTTTCAAATTTTTAACAGCTTTTATCGAATTAGGTTTTATAGGATCCTGTGCTCCAATCACTGCCTTAACAGAACCATCAACAGCAAGAACCATAATAGTTTCTCCTCGTTCCAGAAACTCATTTATCTTTTTCTCTAAATCACCCAAAACAATATTACTCTCTTTCATTAACTTTATCGTGCCGATAAGCACATTTTTTCCTTCAACAACCGCTTTCACTCCGAGACCTGAAATATTTTCAAATTTCTCAACCGACTCTGGTAATGTAAGACCTCGTTTTTTCATCTCATTGAGGACCGCCTCTGCCAACGGATGTGATGATTTTACTTCTACGGCACCGATTAACCTAAGGGCTTCATTTTCATCATATCCATTTATCGTAGCTATGTCGGTCACTTTTGGTTTTCCTATAGTCAAAGTTCCTGTTTTATCTAAAACAATTGCTTGAATTTTTGAAACTTGTTCGAGAGTGGGGGCATCTTTTATTAAAATGTTGTGTTTTGCGCCCAAACCAGTGCCCACGGCCACTGCAGTCGGTGTAGCTAGTCCAAGCGCGTCAGGACAAGCAATAACAATAGTAGCGATAGCAAAAGAAAGGGCTAATATAAGTGATGAACCGACTATAAAATACCAGATACCGAACACTAAAAGACCTGACCCTACAGCAACAATAACCAAATATTTAGCAAACTTATCAGCAATTCTTTGTCCCGGTGCTTTTGAATTTTGCGCTTCTTCAACCATACGGACAATTCGAGCAAGAGCAGTATCCTTGCCGATTTTTGTTGCCTTGAATTTAACCGATCCAGTAGTGTTGATTGACCCACCGATTACCTGATCTCCGGTATTCTTAGTAGTAGGGATTGACTCTCCGGTAACTAAGGATTCATCGATAGCAGTTTCTCCCTCAATGATCTCACCATCGACAGGAACCTTGTCTCCTGGCTTAAGAATGATAATGTCACCCAGTTGTATATCAGAAGTTGAAACCATTATTTCCTTGCCGTCTTTAAAGATTCTGGCCTGAGGCGGTACGAGATTAAAAAGTGCCTGAAGGGCGTCCGTTGTGCCACGTCGAGACTTCATCTCCATCCAGTGGCCAAAAAGGACAAAAGTGATAAGCATGGCGGCCGCTTCATAGTATGAATCCGCGCTCCCGATCAAAGTAAGCAAAACGCTGAAACCATAGGCCGCCGTAATACCGACGGCGATGAGCACCGCCATATTCAGCATTTTATTTTTCAACGCAAAGTATGTTGAATAGAGGAAAATCCATCCGGAATATAAAAATACCGGTGTCGTTAGAATAAAAAGAAGCCACGGCAAAGGAATCGGGGATGGTAGATTAAGCTTCAAAAACTCGGTGCCTAGGGGTGAATACAAAATAATAGGGATCGTCAGTATCAAAGAGAAAAAGAACTTGTTTCTGATGTCTATCTCCATGAGGCGAGCCATCTCCCGTCCAGCCAACCCGGTATGATCCATACCCATAGTCATTGACATACTCATCTTAAATTTCTCCCAAAATCCCATTTTGGATGGATCACCCATTGTATGTCCAGTATGAACACTGTGGTCTGTTTTTGCTTCAGTCTTAACAAGTCTCATGCCACACTTGGGGCATAAGCCGGGCACGTCTTGTTGCACCCCTGGATGCATAGGGCAAGTGTATATTTCTTGGTTGTGTTGATGATTATGTTCGTCCATATTTTTTTAGAAAAGAAAGTAGACCGCCAAAGCAATACACCCAAATAACAGTCCTATATCCCGATAAACTTCGTGAAATTCATCCTTACCAGAAACTATCAATACTCCTGCTAGATGTAGAGCCGCTAATGAAGCGACGATACCTGTAAAGTAACCGCTGAGAAGCCATGCACCGAGAATAAGATCACCGATTGCCGTAACAACCATAAAAGACTCCGCAGACGGCAAATGTTTGGAAAGCCAGCCCGGCAACATATGAGTCCATTTGTCCTCGTCTTTTAGAATTAAAACCCCCGCCATAACAAAGGTTATTCCAAGACCGATTCTTAAAATGAGTATTGAAAGTTGTGCCATATTATTTTTTTCTTTGGGCTAATGTATATACCTTCAGAATTTCCTCAATAGCTTTTTTCTCTTTGCCACCTTTAATCTGTTCAATGACATGAGTCGCCAAATGATTCTGAAGTATCAAATTCTCAACGCCAGTAATGGCCTCCTTAATTGCACTCGATTGGGTGATTATATCGACACAATATTCCTCCTTATCAATCATTGATTGAAGACCTCGGACTTGCCCCTCAACAATTTTGAGCCTCCGGATCGTTTTTGACTTAATATCTTTTCGCATATAAAAGCATAATACCCCCTAGGGGTATTAAAGTCAACCTCATAATGGAATTTAAACTACACGATTTTCTTTCTTCGCAGAAACAAATACACAATGATGATGGCTGAATAGTTAAGTATCAAAAACCATGGCGTTCCCCAAGAGAAGCCGTCAAATTTCCAACCGGAGAGTGGCCAAAGAAATGGCGTTGGATAAAATTGGTATGAATGTGTTGGAATATCTAAAAGGATATGAATGAACCATCCGCCAAGCTCCCAGATCGGGCGACGAAATATAAGAAAAGTTATTCCAAAAACAATGAGAAAAATAATTGCGCTATGGCTAAAACTATAAAGCATTGAGGCAAGATTGAAAATCGGCAAGGCATTCTGTGGCATCGGTTCAACTGCATCGGGTCTGGGAATGTCGGCTAAACTCATCCCGCCGAAAAGTAAATTTCCAAAGAGCCAAATAAAGGGGATGGTAAATGCAAACAAATCAGGGAAGACACCCCAAAATGCCGCCTGCCACAATTTAAGCGGTTTCTCTCGTTTCTTATTTGCTCCTTTATATGCGGCCCCTGCCCAGAGGCCATGCGCGAAAATATCCATAAAATTAATTAAGTTTTCTTTGTTTGCAAAAGCCCGCCTAGTGCTCCGCCCAATCCACCAAACAATACTCCTGTAGTAGCCGATAGTGCGCTGTAGTGGAAAGTTGGATCGATAAACTGGAGAGAAGCTACATAAATAATCAGTCCTGATATAATACCACCAATGAACCCCTTAGCCGTATCGTTTTTTATAAATCTAGAATCAATCACAATGGCCAATGCTATTTCAGACAGAATCAACACCCAGCTTGGAAAATAAGGGAAACTACCTGTCGCTCTACTTCCAAATACTACCCCGGCATCAGCGATGGTGCTTTGCAAAATGATAGAAAAAACAGCTACTAAAAAAGCGGGCGCCACGTGCGGTAACAATCGCTGGGAGTAGAAAAATACCCATGAAGTAATAAAAGCTGTCACCGCCGCTCCATAGAAACCGATAACTGCAAACGGGCTAAAGGGGAAAAGCGGAGCTGTAATGATAAAAGTTAAATTGAGAAGTGACGCAAGTAGTATTGCTCCAAATATCTCCTTGGCCACCATGTTTTCCCTCCTGTGCAACATGCGACTAATCAAAAATAGTGCGGTAATTGCAGAGAAAAAAAGCATAGCGTGAGGAGGACTCCAGACGATAAGAATGGAATCAACAGATTCCTTACCTCGGAAGTAATGCCATATTTCGTCGAATGGTAGAGTGAGAGGGATTAACAAAAGTACAAAAAATATTTTCTTCCACACCACGTGTCTCTGCCTTTTCCACATCCAAAAACTTGAAACGATCATGAGTAGAACACCCCCGTGAATAAAAAGATGAGGTAAAACAAAAAAGCTGTCTCTACCAATGGATACATGCCACCAAGCATCAAAACTGGCTCCAAAAGAAGTGAGTAACGCTCCGATTATTGCTATATGCAAAAAATCTATATGTTTATTTACTTTCGCTGTCAGGTGTTTGAGCACTGAATCCATGGCGATTACATTATATTACATAAGCAAGCAGTGATGCTACCAAACCAATCAGAATGGAATAGATGACAATTTGCCACGCTCTCCTGCGATCCTGCACTCTGAACTCCGCCTGCTGGACAGAGTCCGTTTTCCCGACATTTCCAAAATTAAAGAGCGATGCGAAACCAAAGTATGCGCAGAAATGCATGTACGCTTGCAAAAAACCAGTTGCCGACATCATGGCGGGGAGGAAAAGCGCGAGCCGCCAGATAGACGGAATATCAAACCAAATAAATAACGCCCAAAGCACAGCGGTCGCAATAAGTCCTATCCAGCCCGCTCGTTTTCTCATTTTGATTTCCTCGTCGCCTATATTGCAGACACCAGGGATATATTGATTTTGTGTTTTTTCCATAGTGATTTTAGATTGTTAGTTTCTTAAATGAAGGGGTTTTGTTTTTGACATAATTGCTTGAGGATTCTTTTTCCACTCATCACCCATGTCGGCATACAGTTCAAGCTCATTTCCATCCGGGTCAAGAATATAAATACTGTGTGTGATAGTGTGGTCACCCGTGCCAACGATTGTAACTTCTTTTTCCCTAAGTTCTTTCCAGACCTCTTCTATAGCCTCATGGCCGTCACCCATCTTAAAACCTATATGATAGAGTCCCGGTCCAATTACTTTTTCTGACTTGATTTCACCGCCAACCTCTATAAGCAAAAGCTCATGATGTGTTCGCCCCGAGGAGAATGCGGCGGCAGGCCCTTCTCTAAATAATTCTTTAAACCCCAGTACGTCACGATAAAAATCAGCCGACCGTTTAAGGCTTCTTACATATAGAACGACATGTCCAAGTTCTTTAATTTGCATTTGTTTTATTACTTATGAACATAGTGAGATGTAATTCATAAATTATTATATACCTTGTGCTCGCGCCACCTTGAGCGCTCTTGCCCACCAGAGAAGGTCGTCAAAGAATATTTGCACGCGATCTCCCATCATACCCTCATGGAGTGGCTTGAACATTTCGGGGCCTGTCGGTCCCTTGCCCATCATGGCCGCAAAGAATATATCGACAGGGATATGAATAGCGTTCCTGATAGGCGCCATTTGCAGTTCAACGGCTACTTGGCGAAGCTGTTCTACCGCACGCGCACCGAGGGCACTGCCATAGCTTACAAAGCCGACTGGCTTTCTATTCCATTCTGGATATAAAACATCCAAAGCATTTTTGAGAACCGCCGAATAGCCGTGATTATATTCGGGCGTTACGATAATAAACGCGTCTCCGTCGTTTATTATAGCCGCCCACTTTTTGACGACTTCGTTTGAATATTGGCCTTTGGCCATTGACGGCGACATCGAGTCGTCAAAAAACGGCATAGGGTAATCGCGCAAATCCAGAAGCTCGACATCAACGCCCTCCAATTTTTTTGCTTCTTCAAAAATCCACTGCGCGGGCTTTTCGCTGAAACGACTTTGCCTTGTGCTACCAAGAATGATTTTAATTTTGATTGGTGTATTCATAGTATTTTTTGATTAATATTTTTAATAATTGATAATTAATTTATGTATATTTTCTTCCCTTTTTTACCTGATCCGATAAATTTTTCAGAAGACCGACTAGATATTCTGTGTTAACCGAATAAAATACTTCTTGGCCATGTCGTTCATCAACAACAAATCCACTACCTTTCAGAGTTTTTAAATGTTGCGAAATAGCAGGTTGAGAGAGTTTCACTATTTTTACCAACTCACCAACCGTCTTTCTGTCCTTAAGAAGGGCTTCGATGATTTTGTAACGGTTTTTGTTTCCGATACCTTTTCCGAACTCATTAATTTGTTTACACAGATCTGTCATAGATATAAGTATATTAGCATATGCTTATTATAAAGTATACAAGGATATATATGAAGTTCTTATTTACGCTTCAACATGCACTTTAATATCAGTACGTTCGTTTTTTAATTTGAGGAAAAGTATAGTAAATGCTCCTAGAAACACGATAATTGATGCAACCAAGAAAACGTAGTCATAGGCACCTATTTGGGCTTTAAGTGACATAAGTCCAATGTATTTTTGAATATCAACAGGATTGTGACTGTTGAGTTTACTGAAACTGTTGATAGTAAGGATGTTACTGGTAACTCTATTATTTAGTATTGTTGCAAAAATGGCTATACCGACTGCGCCAGAAATATTTCGTACTAACGCAAGAATAGATGAAGCGATACCAATCTCACTCTCAGGAACAACTGAAGCAATAATATTTGTACGCTGAGCCATGCCAAATCCAAGGCCAAATGCCATAACTGAAAGCGGAATAATAATATCTAAAGCAGTCGATCTCGGATCAAGACCTGTAAAAAGAAAGATGCCTATTGCTGCGACAAGAGTACTTGCAAATATTATATATCGAGATTGTACTTTTCCTGTAAGCATTCCACCAAGTGGTGAAGCGGCCATCATTGCAACTGCCATTGGTATAAAAAGATATCCTGTCTCCGTGGCATTAAAACCGAGAAATGTTTGAGCAAAAACTGGTATGAGAAATACACCACCCATCATACCCATAAACACGACAAAGTTGTTCACAAGTGCATTTACGAATGCTGGTATTTTGAAGAATTTAAGATCAACAATCGGCTCGGGAGCTTTTTGTTCAATTTTAATAAAGAGACCGAGAAGTACAACAACTAAGAAATAACAAATCATACTTCCTACAGAAAGCCACCCCCAATCAGATCCTTTTTCTAACACTAAAACAAGAGAAGATAGCATGCCTCCGAGAGTAAATGCGCCCCACCAGTCAAAGAATTTTGTTTTTACTTCAGAACGTGATTCGTTAATGAAACGCATAGCCATAACAATACCCAGGATTCCAATTGGGAGATTAATTAGAAATACAGATCGCCAGCCGAAGTTGTCTATAAGCGGTCCACCCAATAATGGGCCGAATACTACAGCCGCTGCAAAAGAAGACGACCAGATACCAAGAGCTTGTGCACGTTCCTTACCCTCCTTGAAGGTTACAGCAATAATGGCCATTGCAGTAGGATAGTCTGCCGATCCGGCAATTGCTTGGATTATACGAAAAACAATCATTGATGAAAGATTCCAAGACAATCCTGCCAAAACTGAACCGACAATAAAGATACCAAAACCCCAAATATATACTTTCTTTCTTCCAATTGTATCACCTAGTTTACCCCATATAGGAACAAAGACGGCATTAGCAAGAATGTATGCCGTTGCAATCCATCCTGCGGAAGAGACGGTTATACCAAAATCATTAATAATCTTAGGTAGAGCTAGGTTAACTATGGTTTGATCAAGACGCCCCAAAAATGTTCCCACAATAACAGTGAGTAAAATCCACCAGCGTAAATTTGAGCCTTTATTGCGATCTTCTTTTTCTTCCATAGTTTGTTATTGTGTATAGACCGTTATTTTTGCAGACATACCATTTTTTAATTCTGGATAATCAGCAACATTGAAACGCACTTTTACATCAAATTTTTTAGTTGGACGTTTATCAGAAATAGAGAAAACTACACCTGTGTCATTTGATGTTTGACTTATACTCTCTACTATTCCAACGTATGTTTTATTACCGAATGCATCAACAGTGAATGCTGCTTGTTGCCCAAGCTTAATTTTTTCTAATCCTTTAGTTTCATCAATTGCTCCTATTACACGCATATCTTCAGGATGTATCATTGAGATAATTGTTACCCCTTGAGAATAAAAAGTACCTATATTATTTGAAACATTGATAACGATACCACTCTGCTTTGAAGTAACAATACCAGTTCCAACCAAGGCAACAGGGGTATTGGCAGAAATTTTATCTCCTTCACTGACATATAATGCATTCAATGTGCCAGCAGTACTTGCTGAAAGATTAATCACTGGAGCACTTATCTGCGAGTTCTCAATAAGTAAAGTACCACTACCTGATTGCCAGTAAAGGAATCCTCCTAAGACTAAAAAGACAACAACAATACCAATAATACTTTGCGTTAATGGTTTACTGAACATGCTTTTCTTTTTTGTATTTTTTTCTTCATTCATATATGTATTTTTAAATAATATTATTTTGACAATATTTCAATCGCTGCAGTATTTGGTGTTGCAATCTGCCCAGCAGTTATTGATACATTTATTATCTTTCCATCTACTGGAGCCGTAATAATGGTGTTGTTATACATGCCCTGTGCTATCTGAAGTGCACCTTGTGTGCTCTGAACCTGTGCCCTCGCCATATCTAAATCTTCAGATCGTGCCGGCGATTGTTTCAAAGTCAAAGATGCCCTAGCTTGGTCTAAAGATGCCTTAGCACTCTTAATTGCTTGTGCATCATTTGTGATAGTTAGATACACAGAATCAACAGTAGCTTTGGCTGAAGTTATAGCATTTTGATCTGCTGTTATGGTCGCCTGGCTACCACCAGAAGTTATTTGGGTGTGGGAAGTTAAAATAGTTAGTAAGTCAGTCAAATAATTTCTAACTTTGGTTATGTAAGTTGTTGAATTTGTAACTATTTGGTCAACATTGGTTTCGTTAATTGAGGAAATTTCATTTTGCCATTTAACAAGAGTAGAATTAACATCTACAAATTCAGTGTTAACATTACTTACTAACTGCTGGTTTGTTTGAACAGTACCTATGATGCTGAACTGAGGATTTGCAGATTGTGGACTAGAAAATAAACCGTAGGTGTTAGACAACACTACAGAGTTAACACTACTGTATGCCGTAGTAAGATCGCGAACTAGATTTTGTTTGGCATTTTCGAGGGCTGTGGAAGCATAATCAACAGAGGCTTGGGTTACTGCTATATCTGGGTTAGAAGCTCCATTCACCAACTTGTCATACGCTGTTTGTGCCACCAAATATGCCGCTTTAGCTTGGTTAATTGCTCCGATTGTATTTTCTGCATCAAGACTTGCCAGAACTGTTCCAGCTTTTACAGTATCACCAATTTTTACATTAACACTTTTAATTCTTCCTCCTATAGGAAAAGCCAAAGTCAAATCTCGTGGAGATGCACTGCTTATATCAGTACTGCTGGCCAATGGTAATCCATTAATTTCTGCTGACCTCTGTGCCAATGTTTTTCCATGATTAATTGAGCTTACTATACCAATGGCAAGCGCAATAATAATTGCGATTCCTATTGTGATTTTCGGACTTGAGATTAATTTTTTAAAGTGTTTTTTCATATTTATTCGTTTATTAATGTGTTAAGTATTTTGACAAATTGTTTTCGTTCATCATTTTGTAACTTTGAAAGCATCTTTGTAAAAATGTCGAGTTTAATTTGACGAAAGGATTTCCATGCCTTAGGCGTAAGTGCCACTCGTATTGTTCTCCTATCTTTATCATTTACCACACGAGTCACAAGCTTTTTCTTTTGCATTGTCTCAATAATAGCGGTAACGGATGGAGGAGTAATTTTTAAATAACTGGCTATTTCTTTCATTGATGGATTTCCATTTTCAGCAATGTAAGAAAGAGCATCAATTTGTGAAATGGGATACTTAAGATCTTGAGATTCTCGTCTCAATATATCTGAAAGCTTAAGACGAAAAGCAAAAAGTGCTTCCTCCAAAGAAAGCCCACTACTCTTTAATTTGGGTTGTTTTTTCATACTGTAATATAGTTTCAATTAACTAACTATTAGGTAAACTAACGATATCATATGACAATTAAAAAAGCAACTATATTCTTATATTTACAAAAAATCACCGATTTGTATCAGTGATTTTTTATTCTGAATACTGCACTCAGCAGGTATGCCATTTTCGGAATAGATTCTCGTGTGGTTTATGCATACAAGTCCCGTCAGCTTTACTTCACTATAAAAGCGTTGCACTGACGCGACTCGAGCGGCGCACGAGCTGGCTGCCAGACTTGGACTCGAACCAAGATACTCGCCTCCAGAGGGCGAAGTCCTACCATTAGACGATCTGGCAATACAACTATTTGAGTAGTCTCAAATAGAACCTAATAACAGAAGAATACCCGAAAAATAGCCTTTTTACAAGAAATATAGACGTTTATTTTGCTATAATTTAATTATGAAAATTATTAAGCCTGTTTCTCTGGTCGATGTTAAGAGAGCTTTTGTAATCTCTGATCTTGGGAAAATTAAGGGAAATCAAAAAGGAGTATCTGAAAAAACGTTTGAGAATAATTTTAATAGAGCAAAAACAAAAGTCCTTAAGTTTTCTGAAGCAGATTTAGATAAACACATAGAATGGTCTAAAAGATTGAATGCTTATAATAATTGTAAATGGTACATTGCCGAGTTTTCTCCCCCTGAGCTTGGTGTATGGAGGAGATCATCAGGTCTTCCACTCAGTTGGACAAATCAGTCTCTTCTAGAGACATCAAAAAAAATAAATAAAGTTCTCAGTAGTGATTCAAAGTTTTTAAAGAAGAGGTCGAGATATGCTATTTATAATATATTAAATAGTAAAAGTCAGATTTCACAAAAGGAAAAATATTTATATCCCATTGTTTTTAAAAATAGTGAAGGGACTAGAGGTAGAAGTTATTTAAGATTTAAAACTAAGGGAGATATAGATGATGGGTGTATGAGGTCTATTGCCATGACTATAAGTGGTAAAAAATCTATTCTGGTATATTTTGGTGTGCCAAAGGAGATTACTAAATAAATATGTATTTTGTTTATTTTCTAGAGTGTGCGGATAAATCTATATACACTGGAATAACCACGGACGTTAAAAGGCGTTTCGCAGAACACAAAGCTGGAAAGGGTGGACACTATACTAGTTCCAAAAGGGCTGTTAAAATTGTTTATACAGAAGAACATTCTGATAGGTCGTCTGCATCAAAACGAGAGGCCGAAATAAAATGTTGGTCTAGAAATAAAAAACTAGAATTAATTAAAAATAACAGACGATCCAAAAAGAATGTATGAAGCCTAAAATCTATATACCAATCTTATTGATGACTTTGGTTGTTTTAAGTCTTTTTTCTTATGAATTTTTATACAAAAAAAATGAAGTAAGTGTTAGTCCGAGCACACCAGCTCTTGTTTTGAATACTGTTAAAGAAGAGCCTATAATTGGTCAAGATCTTTTGGGTAAAGCAGAGGTTAGTTTTGCTGGAGGAACGGATGTTAGGAATAAAAATATAGAATTAGGAATTGCTCGTATAAATGGAAAAGTATTGATGCCTGGTGAGGAATTTTCTTTTACAAAAACTATTGGTCCAGTTACAGAAGAAGATGGTTTCGGTGAAGCAAAAGTTTTTCTCAACGGTGAAGTTACAACTGGTGTGGGTGGTGGGCTCTGTCAGGTATCAACAACCCTGTTTCAGAGTGTTTTAAAGGCGGGTTTACCGGTAACGGAGAGATGGAATCATACATATTCTGTAGTGTTGTATGATGTTGGTTTAGACGCTACGTACTCAGATCCTGGCCCAGATTTTAAATTCAAAAATGATACGGCCAATCCTGTTGTTATAAAAGGTAAGACTGAAGATCAAAAAGCTGTATTTGAAATATATGGTGTTAGTGATGGTCGTCAGGCTAGCACAACTGAACCTGATATTTCTCAGATTGTAGATTTTCCACCAACAAAATATGTCGCAACAACTACAAGAGATAAAAGTTTGCCAGAATGTATAAATAGTCCACAGATAGGGTATACATCAAAAATTACATATGGTGTTTTGTATCCAAATGGAACTACAACACAGCAAATATTTACTTCAACATATAAACCTTTACAGAGAGTTTGCTATGTTTATGGGACTAGTACCACAAATTTTAAAAATTCCATAAGATAAATTTATATATGTTAATATTTACCTAATATGAAAGAAAATTTTGACGCTAATAATTCTGAAACTGTTTATTCAAAAGAATCTGTAGAGAAGAAAGAAAGAGCTCCAGAGTTTAACTTTGAAAGTGGGGTAGAAGAATCTATTAATAGAATAGTTAGTATCCTGGAAAAACAACCTAAAGTTGTAGTTGCTTTTTCTGGCTCATCTTCAAATGTTGGAAAAACAACATTATCAAAACATATATCTCAAGGGTTGTATGATAGAGGTATACAGTCTAGATCTTATATGGGTGTAGAAGAGGTTCACGATAGAGGGCCTGAGCCGGGAGATTCTGTTTTTATATTTCAACAGATACATTTAGGAGTAGTTAACAGCAGTATAGTTGATAAAATAAAAGATATTTATAATGAGGATGTTAGGGATGCTTTTAAAGAGAAAGGCCTTGATATTTCTGGTATAGATTTTTGGGTGGGTATTTACAGGCCAGACAAACCATTTGCAAGTGATGTTATTGCTGATTCTAATTCTGAACCTATAGCAGATATTATTATTAGGAATGACATGGCTGAAGATAAATAGATTTGATTTATGGTAAGTAGAGTTTTGAATAATAAAAACCTGGAAGTAAAAAAATCCAGAAATGGGGTTGGTGTTTTTGCTAAAAATGATTTTAAAACTGGAGAGAAGGTGCTTCGGGTAACTGGTAAATTTATTACTTGTGATATTGATGAAGATATTAATGATGAAATCAGATCAAATGCATATCGTTTTGATGAGGACTTGTATATTAGCCCAAAAGGAAAGTTAGCAGATTTTTTAAATCATTCTTGTAACCCAAACGCTAAGGTTGTAAAAAAAGATAATAAACTGTACATATTTTCTATTAAACCAATATCAAAAGGTCAAGAAATCGTTTTTGATTATTCTACAGTTATTGCCTCAGATGATGAGTGGGATATGGATTGTAATTGCGGTGAAAATATTTGTAGGAAAAATATAAAAAGATTTGGTTTTTTACCAACAAAAATTAAAAATAAATATATTACAGAAAATATTGTTCCTAGTTATATATTAGAAATCTAAAAAAACTACCTTGTGGTAGTTTTTTTAGATAATTTTAAGCTGGGAGGTCTAGTTGAATTCTAACTAGACTTACATACCAACCAAAAGAAAGGGGACCAAAATAACCAGTTCCAGATGATAATCCAGCTGGCAGTAGCACTTTGGATGCATTAGCATTTTGCCACCTTGTTACAGCCGATGCTGTTAAGGGGCCAAAGTATACACTTTCATTTCCAGGTGATCCAAATCCTGTGCTAGATACTGTGTATCCAGCCCAATTCAAGTATCTTTGTAGACACTGGACATCAAGCCCAGTATCTCCAACCTTTAAGTTTCTAGTAATCTCACAGAGCGGTATTGTCGTGTCTGCAGAAGATATTTTTGGTAGTACTACGATAGAGGTAATTACAAACATACCAATAATCATAGTGATAACCAAAGATCTTATGGAATAAAGTGATTTTAGCCTTAAATATGTTGTCATATTTGTTTTTGTTATTTGCTAATAAACCGACCTTTATCTATTGTTTACGACGTGGTAGTCTAGGTTTGATTACATATTTTTATTAACATGAATTTTACAATTGATAGTGCTATTGAGGCCTTGAACACTGGTGGAGTTGGTGTATTTCCCACAGATACTCTTTACGGTCTGGTTGCTAGGGCATTGGATATTGATGCTGTAAATCGTGTTTATAAATTAAAGAATAGATCAGATGGTAAACCATTCATTATACTTATTTCATCTATTGATGATTTATCAATATTAAAAATCTCTATTGATGAAAAAACAAAAACTTTTCTCTCTACTGTTTGGCCGGGGTTAGTTAGTGTGATTTTGCCTTGCGAGGATAACGGTCTCAGTTATTTGCATAGTGGTATGGATTTGGCCATAAGGTTGCCCAATAATGAAATTCTTATAAATTTAATAAAAGAAACTGGCCCGATAGTTGCTCCATCTGCAAACCCTGAAGGACTAAAACCTGCATCAAATATTAATGAAGCAAAAGAATATTTTGGAGATAATGTTGAATTTTATGTGGACGGAGGTATTTTAGATGGGGAGCCTTCGACTCTACTATCAATAAAAGATGGCGAGATAAAAGTTTTAAGACAAGGAAGATTTAAAATTTAGTTGTTGGGTTGTTTTTTGAATAGGGTATATAATTAATTTATGAATGATAAATTGGTAAAAATTCTTACTATTTTGGTTATATTGTCTGTAGGTTTTTCTATTGCTTTATGTTCGTATTCTGCTTTGGGTGATTCTAGGATGCCTCATCATGATTATATGTATAATTTTAATAATCATTTATTGATGGCACATTCATTTAATGTTTTTATAATTCCTTTTAGTATAATTTTGAATCTATTATTAGTATTTTTTGTTTTTGTATATCAGAGATTATTTATTGAGACTTTTCGAGAAGAGAGGTTTGTTTCTAAATGGATAGATGAAAAAATAGAACAAAGGTTGGGGTTTAATTATTTTAGTCCGAGATCCCCACCAAAATATTAGAAATAGTCTATTACTAGTTCTAATATAAAAATATATGGAAATGACACATTACATGCAATTACTTGCAGATAATCAGCCTTGGAATCTTTTGATGTTTATGGCTATTCCTGTTGTGCTTGCTGAGACGGTTGCAGTTACAGAGTTGTATATTTTATTCACAAGAAATTTTTCCGGTTTGGTAAGAAAAATAAACTCTATTGCTGGGTCAATAGTTGGTATTTATTTTATTGGAGTATTTTTCTATCTCCTGTATACGGCAGTTATACCTTTAACAACGTCAGGTGGGTGGAGAGGTCTTGCTGATATTGTTGCTGTAGGGTTTTATCTTTTGGGAGTGATTCCACTTGGGGGTCTTGCTTTGTTGGAATTTGGTTTAATTAAGAAAAATGCTGATCAAGAAGAAAAACTAAGAGTTCATGCAATATTGGTTGCGGTATTTCTTGTTGTTGCTCATATTGCGATGATATTTGGAATGTTGAATCCGACTGTAATCTGGTGGCAACCAGATAGTATGGCCCTGATGCAAGGAATGACTCAATAGATATTAGAAAAACAAAAACCGCGAATTTGCGGTTTTTGTTTTGATGGTATAATCATTTTTAATATGAAAAAAGACAATGCTATTATTGGTCATGTTCATTTAACCGTCGGTGATTTAGAGAGGTCTTTAGGTTTTTATCGTGATTTACTTGGTTTTGAAGTTACAAGTTACATTAGTAACTCCGCCGTGTTTCTATCTAGAGGTGGTTATCATCATCATATTGGACTTAATACTTGGTCAGGAAAAGGTGTTATACCTCCACCACGAGGTCATAGTGGTTTATATCACTTTGCTATATTGTTTCCTACTCGTAGGGAATTGGCAGAGGTTTTAAAGAGAATAATAGATGCAGGATACCAAGTTACAGGTTTTTCAGATCATGGTGTTTCTGAAGCTATATATCTAGATGATCCTGATGGAATAGGGGTTGAACTTTGTTGTGATAGGCCAAAAGAGGAGTGGAATATAGGAGATGATGGTCATGTAGAGATGGTAACAGAACCAATGGATATTAATGATTTATTGAACGAACTCAATAAATAGACAATAGATTGTGTATTGTGGCTATGGTCTTCAGAGGGAATATCCTGTATAATGTGGGTATTATATTTTAATCAAAAATATGGAAAAAAAGAATTCAGCATTTATGAAGCCTATGAACATTAGTTCAGAATTGGCTGAAGTAGTAGGAAAGGGCCCAATGCCAAGATCAGATGTTGTTAAGAAAATCTGGGCATACATCAAGAAAAACAATCTTCAGGATGAAAAGAATAAAAGAAACATTAATGCTGATGAAGCTTTAAAGAAGGTGTTTGGAGGAAAGGCTACTGTAAATATGTTTGAAATGACAAAATTGGTTTCAAAGCATCTTTCTTAATAGACATTACGAAATAGATAACAAAAATCCCCGAAAAGGGGATTTTTGTTATCTTAGATCCATAAAAGCGTTTATATAGTGTACAGCTAAACCATCAAAACTCTTGTTTGTTTTAAAGGTTTCTTTTAGTTTATTTGTTTCTTTGTTGTATCTTCTTTTGCTTGTGTTGTAGAAAGTTATATAAGATGGTTCAACATCACCTGATTCCTGGGCTATTACAATTTTTGTTCTATGTTTATCTGCAGAACTTATCTCGTCCTTCGATATGTCAATAGACCCATCTTCTCCCTGGCTGAAGTTTCTGTATGACATAACTATTATTTTACTGTTTTCTCTTCTGTCTAAAATACTTAAAAGATGATCTGTTGTAAAACCATTTATACTTTTGTAGGAGAATTTTGGGGTGTCATTATTTGTTCCATCATAAAACTCCGGTATTACAACTGATAGTTCCAGGTCGCTATTGTTTAGAGCAGATACACTTTGATTTATTAGGTTTAGAAAGTTAACCAAAATAACCTTTTTATTTTCAGTATATTTTTCAAGTAGATAGGGTTCTATATCATACTGGAAGCCCCTAAATTTAGCTGTGTGGAACTTATTAAACTTTATAGCATAGTTTAGTGTGGCGAATGCTTTGTATGTATGACCTTCTTCAGACCAGTTTCTCCATCCAGCTTCTGCATCTACACTAATACCATTTTTATTGGCTTCTAAAATGAAATCCTGAATAGCTTGATCAAAAGCCATTTTTTTATCAGTTTTTTCTTTTCCGTCCGGCATTATATATATATCTAGATATGAATCTATTGATAGATAGATATTTTTTATACCATTTTTAACAGCACCAGATATTATAGATTTTCTGTATTCAGGAGTTATTTGAAGTATTGGGGTCCATAGCCAAGTACCGTTCTCAGGACCATCTTCTATTTTCGGTCTAGTATCTTTTCTGAGTGAGCTTATTGTATTAGCTAGAAGTATTTCTTTATCAAAAATCGCAATATTTCTGTACTTAGGGTTTGATTCTATTGCACTTTTTGATATATGGGAGTCTGAATACATAACTGGCATTACCATTTTTCGAGTTTCGGAAGAAAGTATTTTGCCTCGGTTTAAACTTTTGTTTGTATTATAGATATAGAGCAAAGAACTAAATGCTGTAACAGCCAAAAAAGAAAACATTACGGTTTTATAGTCAACTATATTTTTTTTAGCCTTATTTTTTTTGGACATTTTAATTCTTTTTGATCATCCACTTTTTGATATCATCAAAAGTCCCGCCAACTTTTTTATTGGGATTAAATATGTTTTTAGGGTCAAATATATTTTTTGTTTCAGCAAAAAGTTTGTTTACTCTCTCTCCAAATTGTTCCAAAAGATATGGTGTTCTGATTATTCCATCGTTATGCTCAGCAGAGTTTGAGCCTTTGTATTTCTTAACAATACTGTAAACTTTTTTAGAAATTTCCAGTATTGCATCAGATGTAAAAGGAGAGTCTAGATCCATAAGTGGAATGATGTGGAAGTTCCCATTACCGAGATGTCCTTGAACCGTGTAATCTAGTTTATATTCATCCAAAATAGCTTTTATTCTTGGTAGAAATTCTGGTAGAAATTCTGGTTTAACAATTAAATCGTCTATAAAAGGTGCGGTTCTTTTACCATGAACATGTTTTCTCAATAGGTTAAAGCTCTCATGCCTTATGTCCCAGTATTTTTCTGCTTCATTACTATTTTTTGCAATATGCATTTTAAAGTGGAAATCTGTTAGATGATCTCTAACTTCGGTTAGTTTACTTATCACTTCTTCTTCTGTATTTCCACTAAACTCAATCATTAGAATAAGTTTTGGAACCCCACCAGATAAAACCATAAATGTTTCTGGTATGAATTGGAAACCTAGTTTTAGTGCGCCCCAGAATCCAAGTTGTTTAAAAAAGTCAAAGAAAAATCTTACAGCCAGAATCATACTTTTATCATCATATGTTTCCAGACTCTCTGGTTTGTAGGGAAGTATACGAGTTACTAGCTCGCTTACTTTTTCTAAAGAAGGAAGGAAAACAACGAGTAGATTTGAGTATTTTGCTATAGGAGTTAGATTAAAAGTTATTTCCGTCACAATTCCCAAGGTCCCTTGTGAGCCCGCGATTAGTCTGCATAGATCAAATGTCTGGTTGTCCTTATCATAAACATTCCATAGGTAGTATCCTGATGAATTTTTTGAGACATCAGGTTTTGCAGACATTATTTCATCGTAGTTCTCTTTTATAAGATCAAAAAGTTTCTTATAGAGGTTGCCTTCAAAGTTATTTTCAGATATTTTTTGTTCTAACTCACTTATTGTCATCGGCCTGAGCTCGTATTCATTTCCATCAGAAAATACAACTTTCAGTTTTTTTAAATGATTTTCTGTTTTGCCGTATTTTATGCTTTTTTCTCCTCCAGCATTATTGGCGACCATTCCTCCAACTGCACAAATCTCTCTAGATGCTGTATATGTGGGCATTATTTTACCAATTTTTCTTGTGGCTTTATCAAAATCTCGGTAGAAACAACCCGGCTCAACAATCCCGTAGTCATCTTTGACTTCAATAATCTTATTCATGTAACGAGTAAAATCTATGATGACAGAGTCATTCAAAGGTCCTCCACTCATATCTGTTCCTGCGGATCTAGCCGTTATTGATAGGGAAGGTTCTTTTTCTTTATTTTTGTTTAGCCATTTAACGGCATTTTGTACATCACTACTACTTTTAGGAAATAGAACTAGTTTGGGTTTTATTTCGAAGAGGCTAGCATCTCTTGAATATTTTTTTAATATTTCTTCACTGTTCTCAACATCACCCTTAAAATCTTTTTTAATTTCTTCAAGTATTTCTGTATTCATATGTTTAGTTTAACAAATACTTTAGCTTTTCCATATAACAGAGTTAACAGACTTGACGTTCTGGCTACAAAAGGTGTAGTATTTTACCCGGAGGCACGCATGAGTACTGTGAAGAATATCTCTCACACACCAAACAAACACCAGGCTACCGCACAGCCCATTCGCCGAATCGTTTGTCCAGTCTGTCACATCAGCCAGCCGGACATTCGCCAGACGAAGTGTCAGAGCTGTGGTCGGTTGCTTCCGGCTCGGCCTGGCGTAGTGACTGCACCTGTTCCGTCCAAGCGGTGGTTCGGGGGGATCGCTCCCTCCAGGTAGATATCCGCAAGACAGAATCCCACCTCGTGCAATACCGCCATGGATCCCAGCCCATGGCAAAGCCCTCGTCGCTCGTCGTCGCTTGTCGTCGTCGTCCCCGTAGGGCTTTTTCTATATTTGAAATTTTCTTTGTGCTATATTGATTCAGAATGAAAGAATCTTTTATAGTTCAATTTTTTAAAAAGTGGAGACAAATAGGGGCCATAGCACCCAGTTCTATTTTTTTAGTTGAGGATATGCTTTCTGAGGTTGATTGGGATAGGGCATCAATAATTATTGAGTTGGGAGCAGGCAGTGGTACTTTTACAAAACAAATATTGAAAAAAATGAGACCAGAAGCAAAACTTTTTGTTTTTGAAATAGATCATGTTTTTTTAAAAAAATTAAATAAAATTATTGATTCTAGAATAGTCATAGTCTCTGAATCGGCAGAAAACTTATCAAAGTACCTTGATGGTAAAAAAGCAGATTATGTTATATCTGGCATCCCTCTTTCAAATTTAGATAAACATGTAAAATCTGGCATTATTTATTCCGCTATGGAGAGTATGGTTTCTGGGGGTATATTTTTGCAGTTTCAGTATTTCCCTGAATCACTAAATTTTCTAAAGAAGTATTTTGACGATGTTAAGCTTAAATTTACGTTCTTAAATACACCTCCAGCTTTTTATTACATTTGCCTAAAAAAGTAGTATAATTGGGGGATGAAAAAAATATCAATCTTTGTCTCGGCAGTCCTTATTTTATCAGTAGGTTATTTGGTCTTTTATGGTTTTAAAAAGGGGGAAAATAAGGTGGATAGCTATAAAAATGCCACTTATACTGTTGAGGGTAATAGTGTAAAACTTGTTAATGGTTTAAATGAAATACCATCAGCTCCTGGTTCTTCATCAAAAGTAGTTACTCGATATTTTGGTAATGAGGTTTCGCACGATTTTGATGGTGATGGAAGAGATGATATCGCGTTTTTGTTAACTCAAAATGCAGGAGGTTCTGGTACATTTTATTATCTTGTTGTGGCTTTAAATAAAGAAGATGGCTATGTTGGTGGACACGCAACAATAATTGGGGACAGAATAGCCCCTCAAACAACAGAAATAGACAGCAAAGGTTTTATTGTTGTTAATTATGCTGACAGAAAACCTGGAGAAAGTTTTTCTACTCAACCTTCAGTTGGAAAAAGTCTCTGGTTTAAGTTCGACCCAACAACTATGCAGTTGGGAGTGGTCGTACAAAATTTTGAAGGCGAGGCTGATCCGTCAAAAATGACATTAAATATGAAAACTTGGAATTGGGTTAAGACTATTTATAATGATGGAAAAGTTATTACACCGAAAAAGGATGTTTTCACCCTAACATTTAAAGGAAATCAGTTTTCTGCAAAAACTGATTGTAATGGAGTTGGAGGAGAATATACGGTAAACAGTGGAAAGATATCATTTGATAAAATGATGTCTACTATGATGTATTGTGATGGTTCACAAGAATCAGATTTTTCAAAAATGATTGGGGAAGTTTCGAGTTATATCTTTACCTCAAAAGGTGAACTGATATTAGAGTTTAAAATGGATTCAGGTAGTATGGTATTCAAATAATTATAAGATAGTTAATATACTCATATGACACTAGAAACAGAAGAAGTTAATGGAGTAATTAGAATAAAAAATCCAGACGAGGATTTAAAAGAAATGCACTATTATGGTGATAGAGTTAGAATGTTGTACATTGGAATGTCAGTTATCCTTTTAGTTATGTCTCCTTTTGTTCAAAATAGATTACCTTATCCAGCTCTGCTTTCTATTTTTGCTGTTTTGTTTCTTACAATGGTAGCTGGACTAATAAGTCCAAAAGCTAAAGCGATAATAATCTTGAATTTTTTAGTTTCGGTAACTGCAATTATAGTTTTTGGAAAGGAAGCTATAGTATCTTATTCACATAATCTAAGTGACATTTTCTTCTGGGGCAATGTGGTGCTATCTGTAGCATCTATTTTTGCTCTTTATTACAGCAGTAAGACATTAAGAGGTGTTTTGCTTTATAAAAAATAAATAAAAAAATATGAAAGGATTTATTGATTTTATTCGTGAGCAGGGTGTTGTTGGATTAGCTGTCGGTTTTATTTTAGGGGGTGCTGTTTCAAAAGTAGTTACAGCAATAGTGACCGACATCATAAATCCTATTTTGGGTTTGGCTTTGGGGGCTGTGGGCGGATTAAAAACAGCTTCTTTTGGTATTGGGTCAGTACGAATACTATATGGGGATTTTTTGAGTGTAACTATAGATTTTATCGTTGTTGCTTTAGTTGTTTATTTTGGAGTAAAAATGATAGGTTTGGATAGATTAGACAAAAAGAAATCCTAATTATGATATAATTTAACATTATGGCTAAAGGAGAGACACATAAAAAAGAAAAAAAGAAACCAAAGAAAATTAAATAATTTTATTTCAGATGGCTTCTTCTAATAAAAAAAGTTTTTTTATGCATGATTTATCAATCATTGCATTAAGTGTTTTGATTGCGTTAATTTTGATTAAAACAGATATTTTGTCTGGTTTTTTGGATTCTACATCTAGCTTTAAATTTTTAGGTAGTTTCATTGCTGGAATGTTTTTTACTTCGGTTTTTACCACAGCTCCTGCTATAGCTACATTAGGAGAAATAGCCCAACATGATTCCGTTTTTGTTACAGCTATTTTTGGAGCTATGGGTGCTGTTATAGGAGATATAATTATATTTCAATTTATCAGGGATGAACTAGCTGTTCATTTTGTCGAAATTATAAAACATAATTCTCTTTGGAAGAGATTTCACACACTATTTAGATTAAAGTATTTTAGGTGGTTTACTTTTATGTTGGGAGGGATAATTATAGCTTCTCCTTTTCCAGATGAGTTGGGTATAGGCCTTTTAGGTTTTGCTAAAACAAAAACTTCTTCTTTTATACCTGTGTCTTTAGCATTTAACTTTATAGGTATTCTTATAATAGGTTTAGTAGCTAGAACCATATAGTTATTTTTTTGATATAATTATTTTATGAAAAGACCAGTACTATCATTAGATGAAATTAGGAAAAATAGAAAACCTATTCGTAATGTAAACATAGAGCACAAACAAAAACTTAGTTCTTTAGATAATTTTGCTGTTTGGATAACTCAGCATATTGGCACGATGGGATTTTTCTTTGTTATTTTTTTCTGGACTGTTATTTGGTTGGGATGGAACGTGCTAGGTCCGAGTGAGTATCAGTTTGATCCTTATCCAGCTTTTGTATTTTGGCTTTTTATATCAAATTTAATTCAGATATTCCTTATGCCTCTCATTATGATAGGACAGAATTTACAAGGTTATCACGCTGAAAGACGTGCGGAAGCTGATTTTGAGGTTAATAAAAAAGCAGAAGAAGAGATAGAAAATATCCTCACTCATTTGGAGAATCAAAATGATATGCTTTCTGATATTCTAGAGAAACTCAATAAATAATTAGTTTTTTTTATGTATTTCTGATTCAACCTCTTCTACTTTTTGCTCTATTCTATTTAGGGTTTTTTGAAGTTTTTCTATTTTGTCTTCTTCCGTTTCTATTTCCTCTCTTGTTTTTTCTGTAAGCTTTTTCTCGCCAGATAGACCTGAAATTATGAGTCTATTTCCAACAAAACTTGATACAAAAACTCCGGTTATTAGTAAAATACTTGATCCGAGAATTAAAGATATAAAAGAGTTTAAACTAACATCATCGGCTATGTGCCAGACTCCTCGCCAGAAAAGTACAACACCAACTCCTCCTAAAAGCGCATACAAAAAAGGAACTCTACTGAGTCTCGCCCTGGTTTTGTCTTCAAGTTTATCAAAAAATGAGAGTATGTTTTTATGCATATTTGGCGGTGGATTTGGTGTCAGTTAATGATACAATATTAACACAATTATGATGAATACCAAAAAAGTAATAGCTTGTGATTTGGATGGAACACTAGCTCCCAGCAAATCATCTTTATCAAGAGAAATGTCAGATGTTATACGTCAGATTTTACCAAGGTATTCTCTAGCTGTTATTTCTGGAGGTGCTTTCCCTCAGTTTCAAAAACAGTTTTTATTTAATTTAGATTGCCCTAAGGAGCTTTATAAGAATCTATATCTATTTCCAACAATGGGCAGTACTTGTTATGTTTACGACTATGAAAAAGATGACTGGAAACAGATTTATGAAGAAAAGTTAAGTGATGAAGAGAGAAGAGATATAATACAAGCATTTAAAGATTCTATAAATGAGTCTGGTTTAGATTTGGAGGGTGCTTATGGAGAAATACTTGAAGACAGAGGAACACAAGTGACTTTTTCTGGTAGAGGACAGAATGCTCCAATAGATGCAAAAAATTCTTGGGATCCAGATAGAACAAAGAGACAGATTCTTGTTGATTTATTAAAAAGTAAAATACCAAATTTTGATATTAGGATGGGAGGAATGAGTTCTATTGATGTCACGAGACTTGGAGTTGATAAGGCTTATGCTATAGGTAAAATAAAAAGTCTGTTGAACGTAAATGATGATGATATTGTTTTTGTTGGTGATGCTTTGTATAAAGGTGGTAATGATGCTCCAGTTAAAAAAACTAATGTGGATTATATTCAAGAAGATGGTCCAAACGAGACTCTAGAGTTGCTTAAAAATTATATATAGGATATCAACATATTTTTTATACAAGTTCATTTTGCTGTGATAAAATTAGGACATGAATTCAACTACCACCAAAAGACCATGGGGGTCATTTACCCGTTTTACAGATAATGAAAATTCTACAGTAAAACTTTTAAATATAAACAAAGGCGAGCAGTTGAGTTTGCAGTATCATATGAAAAGAAGTGAGTTTTGGAGAGTTATTTCTGGTAATCCAGAAATAATCATAGATGAGCAAAAATATGATGCTAAAGAGGGGGATGAGTTTAATGTTTCAGCTGAATCAAAACATAGGATAGGAGCTCCGTATGATGACGTGGTTATTTTAGAGATATCTAAAGGTGATTTTGATGAGAACGACATAGTTAGACTCGAGGATAAATACAATAGGGTTTAATGAAAAAGCACATATTAAAATCCCAGAAAAGCATGAAAATAAGCGGCTTGCCACTTGCTGTAATTTCTTTTGCTGGAAAAGTGGCAATACTACATAAAACTTCTTCAAAAACTTCTCCAATTCTATCTTTATCTTGGAGTCATAATGGTGTTGATTTTTTGCCAGATAGTAAAAAAGTATCTATATATACAATATCAAAGAAGAAAGAAAAAATAGAAGCTTGTATTAATTTCTCTATTTCAAATACTCCAAACGGTTTTGTGATGACCTATATTAGGGTTTCAAAAATAAAAAATAAAAATAAATTAGTAGTTGCTCGTTCAAAAGATTTGTATAGATGGGACATAAAATCAGAACTAGACCCTGGGGACTCACAGTATGGAGCGGTAGTTTATGATAGACAGAAAGATAAGTTTGAGATGTATAGAGATGGTTTATTTATTAAAAACCAACCATCTATTTCTTTGTCTGTTTGGAAAGAAAAACCTAGATTAGTTTTTACATCAAGAGTCGGTCAGTTTGATGCCGGCAGAATGTCTATTATAGGAGGAACTGTTAGTACAGACGGTGTTTTAGTTTTTTATGATGCTAGCGTGGAAAATAATACAAAAACTTTATTGCAAGTTGGGGCAGTAATTTTTGATATTAATAATCCAAAACATATTGTTTGGAGAAGTGGAATGCCAATATGGCAAGGTATTGTTGACTCAAAAGATAAAACTAGACCTATAAAACATCTGGGTTTTTCAAATCTCGGTAAAGAACTTATTTTTTATTGGTTAACAGCAGATTCAAACATAATTATTGTAAGAATACCCGCAATGTTTAGGGAGACGGAAGATGCTCGTCATCACCCAAAAATTATGGATAGGTTTGAAAACAATCCAATAATAGAACCAATCGCTGGTAGTCATTGGGAAAACGAAGGAACATTTAACCCTGCAGTTGTTGAGGATGATGAGGGTATAATACATATACTTTATAGAGCTGTTGGCGGAGATGGTATATCTCGTATTGGATATGCAAAAAGTATAGACGGGGTAAGTCTAACAGGAAGATTGCCGTACCCTGTATTTGAACCAGCGCGCGGTTACGGAATGCCAGAGCCGGGAAAAGAAATGGGGCCACAGTCTTATAATCCTTATATTTATACTTCTGGTGGAGGATGGGGTGGTTCAGAAGACCCTCGTGCTGTTAGAATAGGTGATCGTGTTTATATGCTGTATACAGCTTTTGAAGGTTGGAATTCTATGAGGATAGCTCTGACTTCAATTAGTCTAAAAGATTTTAAATCTGGTAATTGGAAATGGAGAAAACCAAAATTGATATCATCTCCAGAAAATAGAAGTAAAAATTGGTTAATATTTCCTAAAAAAATAAAAGGAAAGTTTGCTGTATTGCACAGCATAAGTCCAAAGGTCTTGGTTGATTACGTAGATGATTTGGATAAGTTTGACGATATTATCTATAGTCCAAGACCAGAAGGCCCACAACCAGGAAGAAAAAATTCTTGGGACTTTTTATTAAAAGGATCTGGTCCTCCACCAGTTTTGACGGAAAAAGGCTGGTTGCTTTTGTACCATGCTTTGGAAAAAACTGATACAGGAAAGTATAGACTTGGTGCAATGCTTTTGGATAAAGATGATCCAACAAAAATTATCTATCGTTCAGCTCACCCTATTCTTTCACCAGATATGCACTATGAAAATGACGGTAAACCTGGTGTTGTTTACGCATCAGGAGCGCTGATAAGAGGAGAGGACTTGTATGTTTATTATGGTGGTGGAGATAAGGTTGTTTGTGTAGCAAAAACACAAGTTTCAAAGTTATTAAAATATCTTGCTACAGGAAGCGCAAAACATTATCAGCTGGATAAAGCTAAATCATAATATCAAAAATATGTTTGTTGTAAGAAAATCAAAACACAATCCAATACTCGCGCCGAATCCAGAAAATTCTTTTGAGAATTATGCCACTTTCAATGGTAATCCAATAGAGGTTGGTAAAAATATTCATTTACTTTATAGAGCACAATCTATTCCAGAAAAATTTGGAGATATAAATTTTTCAATGTCTGTCGTTGGCAAAGCTGTTAGTAAAGATGGTGTTAATTTTAAAAATAGATCAATTTTTATTGAACCAACAGAAGAGTGGGAGAGATATGGTTGTGAGGATCCAAGAGTAACTAAAATAGGGGGTAAATATTATACATTTTATACAGCGTTATCGGCTTTTCCATTAAATATTCCAGAAGGTATAAAAGTAGGTCTTGCTATTAGTCGGGACATGAAAAAGGTAGATGAGAAACATCTCATCACACAATTCAATGCTAAAGCAATGTGTCTTTTCCCTGAAAAGATAAATGGCAAGTACATTGCAATGCTGACAGTGAATCCAGACCGACTACCAACACATATTACGTTGGCTGAGTTCAATAAGATTGAAGATATGTGGAATGAAAAGTATTGGAAGAAATGGTATTCAAATCTAGAAAAGCATATTTTTATAAGAGGAGATGACAATGATCGTATTGAAATAGGTAGTTGTCCAATTAAAACGGAGAAAGGTTGGCTGATAGTGTGTTGTCGAATTCAAAACCACTCTTCACCAAATAGAGTATTTGCCATAGAAGCTTTTCTTTTGGATTTAAAGGATCCAAAGAAAATTATAGGTAAAACTAGAGGAGCTTTAGTTGTTCCTGAAGAAACATATGAGAAAAATGGAATAATCGGTAATACTATATTTCCGAGTGGAGCCAGAATAGAAAAAGATAAGTTAGTTATATATTACGGAGCAACTGATACAACTGTAGCTGTTGCTTCTGTTAGTTTGAACTCTCTTCTAGAGGTAATGACATACCCATATAAACAAATTGGTTTTGACAGGATAGGTGATGGAGTTTTAATGAGACCAAGGAAAGGAATAGCTTGGGAAGAGAAGGCTATATTTAACCCAGCGGCAATTGATATTGGCGGTGTAGTTAGGATACTTTATAGGGCAATGGGCAATGATAATACATCTGTTATTGGTTATGCTGAAAGTGAAAATACTATAGATATATCATTTATTTCTGATAAACCAGCATATGTTCCAAGAGAGTCTTTTGAGAGTAAGGGGGTTCCTGGCGGTAATTCTGGATGTGAGGATCCCAGACTGACAAAAATTGGTGGAACTGTGTATATGTACTACACGGCGTATAACGGCATTACTCCTCCTGCCGTAGCGATGACTTCAATATTAGAAAAAGATCTTAAAAAAAGAAATTGGAATTGGACTAAACCTGTATTGGTTACTGCAGATGGTATAGACGATAAAGATGGATGTTTACATCCAGAAAAAGTTAATGGAAAATATTTCCTATTTCATAGAGTTCATAACTATATTTGTGGTGACTTTGGTTCAACTCCAGCTTTTCCAGAAAGAAATAGTTTTAAAAATACACCAATAATTCTACCTCGTCCGGGAATGTGGGATAGTGTAAAAGTTGGAATATCTGTACCCCCAATAAAGACTGATAAGGGTTGGTTGCTTCTTTACCATGGAGTATCAGCTCGATCTAGATATAGAATTGGTGCCGCTTTGTTGGATTTGAAAGACCCAACAAAAGTTTTGGCTAGGACAACAGACCCAATATTTGAGCCTAAAGAAGCGTATGAAATAGAAGGACAGGTAAATTATGTTGTTTTTCCATGTGGCGCGGTTGTTAGAGATGATGAGATATATATGTATTATGGAGGGGCAGATTCTATTATAGATGTTTCTTCTATCTCGCTTAAAAAGCTTTTAAATGTGCTTACAAAATAAATAGACTATCTTGTGTCTACCAAAGAAAGAGAATAGTGTGCCCCTAGTATCATAGTTGTTCCAATAAATATAAATAGGTATTGAAATGGAATGAACTGTAAAATAATTGTTGCAAGTATGGGTGCAACAATAAAAGAGATAGGTCTAGCTATTCTAAAAAAGCTGATTACGTCAGTTTTTTCCTTGTCTACTTGTTTAAAGAAATAACTTTCCACACTTACTTCAACAAAACTTGCACCAATTCTGGTTATAAATAGTATGGTTGCCCACATCCAGAATATTTGTGCTGTGATAAAGCTTATAAAAAGAGTAGCTAGACCCATTACAATAAAACCTATTGTGAGAAATTCTTTTTCACCATACTTATCATCAGATAATTCTCCTAATGGGACCTCAAAAAGAATAAAAGGTAGAAGCATTATGGTAAAAATTATTCCGATTTCCGCCCAAGAAAAACCAATAACAGTTTCAAGATAGATAGGAGTGTAGATTATCATAAAAGCATAAAATAATTGGAGTAGGAATTGAGATATCAAAATGTTGTATAGATTTTTATTTTTTATGTATTCAGAAGCTGTTTCTTTAAGTCTTATATGATGTATTTCTGTTGATTTTATATCTCTGAATTTTTTTATCAGGAAATAAACTGGCAGTATCGATAAACATGAGATTAAGTAAACATTTGTAAAAATATGATCCATTATTATCCATGATAGACAAAATGGGGCAATGACTATTGTTATATTTGTTAGTGTGAGATAAGTTGCTCTGATACTTCCAACTTTTGTTTTGTCTTCTTCTATGGATTCTATAAGGACATCCATATTGAATAGAATAAGAGATATTGTAACTGTGTGTATTATAAACCAAAGACTTACATAAAAAGCCGAGTCAGATAAAGCCAAACCAGCAGTTGATATTATTTCTATAATTAAAGATAGAATAATAAATTTATAAACGCCAATCTTTTCTAGTATTTTTGATGCGTTAATTAAGAGAATAGTGCTTCCTGCCGAACTTATTATATAAAGAGCAGATACTTGTGTTTCAGAGAAAAGAGTAGATAGAAAAGAAGAGTTAATGTAGATAATTAACGCATAGTGAAATGAGATAAAAACATTGGACAAGAATAGAGTATTTAACAGTTTTCCTTGCTTGAACGGAGAAAGTATTTTATCCATATAGAATCATTATATAGCAAAAAAATACAATACAAAACAAAATCCACCCTTTCGGATGGATTTTGTTTTTAGACTCCTAATATGACCGGTATAACCATCGGTTTTTTTGCGGTCTTTTGGAATAAGAACCTTGCAACGTTGTCTGCAAGAACTGATTTCACCATATCAAAATCTATAGGATTCATACCTTGAGTTGTGTCTTCAACAGTTTTCTTTATTATCATTCGAGCGTTAGTCAAAAGATCTTGAGATTCTCTGACATAGACGAAACCTCTAGCGATAATATCTGGGGATTTCTTTAGTTTTCCAGTTTTTGTGTTGATACTTACAACAATCAAGAATATTCCGTCTTGAGCTAGCATTTTTCTGTCTCTTATAACCATTTCTTGTACATCTCCAACAGAGAAACCATCAACCAAAACTAGATTTGAAGGAACTTTTTCTTTTAGAATTCTTATTTTTTCTCCATTATCGTAGATTTCAACGATCGAACCGTTGTCCGGTATAACCACGTCCTCTTTGTTGTGGCCGAGAGAATATGAAAGTTCAGCGTGTTGACAGAGCATATAATGGTTTCCGTGAACTGGCATAAAGAATTTGTAAGGAATCTGTTGGTGTATCCATTTCAATTCATCTCTGTTTCCGTGACCAGATGCGTGAATATCAGAGTCTAGGTATGTAACAATTTTTGCCCCAGATCTGTAGAGGTTATCTTTGAGGTTCACAACAGATTTGTGATTTGTTGGAATAACAGAAGCAGATAGTAGAACTGTATCTGTTGGTTTTAGACGTACGTATTTATGAGTTTTATTCGCTATTCTCATTAGCGCTGCAAATTCCTCTCCTTGTGCACCTGTAACTAGCATTATGATTCTGTCTGGGGGATAGTTTTCAATATCTTCCAATGGAATAATATTTTTTGCATCAGCTAGTTTGAGGTGTTTAACTATTTCAATATTTGATTTCATTGAACGACCTTCAATAACAATTTTTTTGTTGTATTTTTCTGCTGCATTTATAATCGCAATTATTCTCTCTACTTGGGAAGCGAATGTCGCAATTATTAGTCTACTTTTTGTTTCTTTAATGAATTTATCAATATTTTCTACTACCACATTTTCTGATAGAGAAAATCCCGGTTTTTCAATAGATGTTGAGTCCATCGTTAGCAATAGAGTGTTCATGTTTTTAAACATTTTATATTGCTCAACCTCTTCTTCTGTTGGAACTCCATTTACGTTGTCCACTCTAACATCTTCAATAAAAACTATATTTCCATATGGAGTTTCTATTATAAGACCCATTGAGTCTGGAATAGTGTGAGAAATAGGAAAAGTTTTTACTTTCAATGAGCCAACGTTGATAGTTTCGTTTCCTTCAATTATTTGAATATCTAGAGGTTGTAGGTGAGGGAACTCATCTTGTCTTTTTTGGATCATTATTGCTCCGAACTGTCTTGTGTAGATTTTTGGGTAACCAATTCTGTCTATTATGAAAGGTAATCCTCCTATGTGATCTAGGTGTCCGTGTGTGATGAAAAGACCTCTAATTCTATCTTTGTTATCTTCAAGGTATTTTGTGTTTGGAAGAATATAATCTATTCCAGGAGTATCTTCGTCTTTGAATTGGAAACCAATATCAATAACTATGATATCGTTTTTGTACTCAATCATGGTCATATTTCTTCCGATTTCTTCTACTCCACCAAGGGGTATTATTCTGATGTTGTCTCCAATAGGAGGGATTATGTCTTCTGCCTTCTTCATCATTCTCGGTGATGTTGGTGTTCTACCAAATGATTTTCGGCCAAAAGACGATCTACTTCTCCCATGAGAATGACCTCTTCCTTCTCTTCCAGTATTTCTTACTTCTTTTTTCTGTTCTGTGTCCATGATTTTATTTGTTAATTTGATTTTATAACTGTTACCTAATTATTTTATAAATATTTTCCAAACATTATTTGTTTCTATGTACCACTTTCCAACATCCGCAAACCTTTCTCCTGGTGTTGTTATCTGCCCTATAGTTACACTTTTTATTTTTTTTGGAACTATATAAATAAAGTAAGGTGAGTATGTGAAGACTGCGGGAGCGTCGTTGGTAATCTCTTTGTTAAAACTATTGAAATATCCCTGTTTTAACTCCGGATTACTTGTATTTCTTATATTTTCTAGAAGTTTGTCTGCTTTCAAGTTTGTGTATAGAGCAATGTTTAATCCTGGGCTATTTCTTTGTGATGAGTGCCAGAATGGATATAAATCCATATCTCTTCCCACAACCTCTCCAAACAATAGGGAGTCGTACTTTCTGGGTTTAATTATGTTTTGATTCAAATCTCCAATTTCAAATATTTTTACTTCAACTACTGCTCCTAACTCTTGCCACTGTTTTTGTAAAAGATATGCAGTCTCTTTCAACTCTGGAACATTTCCTGTTGAGATTGAGAAAGATAGGGTAATAGTTTCTTTTTTATCTTTTTTAACAAAAACTCCATCTTCATTTTGACTCCAACCAGCTTTTGTTAGTATAGCTTTTGCTTTTTCTATCCTGTCGCTAGATGTAGTAGATATTTCTTTTTCTGACATTGTTTTTAGCGGAACAGGAGTGTCTATTGCCTGACCATAACCGCCTAATATATTGTCTATTATTGCTTGTTTGTCTGTTACTACGTTTAGGGCCTGACGAACTTCTTTGTTTACAAAAATAGGAGCTACGTTTTGATTGAAAAATACTCCGAATATTCTAGGCAGAGGGGAGAGTATTATTTCATCACTCGCGATTTTTAGAGCAGGCAATTCTTTTGGTGACACACTGTGTAGACTTTCTATATCTCCTTTTTTATATGCATCAATAATGTCAGCTTCATTTTGATATGACTTAATAATTATTTTTGTTATATACGGTTTGCCTAGAGCATATTTGTTAAATGAAACTAGGTGGTATTCTGATGGGAGGCCACTGCTTGTGTAAGTGATATAGTCTATTTTATATGGCCCTGTTCCAACTGGTTTTGTGTTGAATTGGCTGAAAGGGAATTCTTCTATGGAAGCTTTATTCCAAATATGTTTTGGAAGAATACCTAGTGTAGTGTTTTGTATAAAAGATGAATAAGGCTGTTTCAATATAAAAGAAACTGTTTTGTCGTTTATTTTTTCTACTTTAACACCACTCCAGTTTGCCTCTCTCGGACTTTTTAGTTCAGAGTTTTGAGCTTTCTCAATAGTAAATATTACATCATCTGCTGTAACGCTTGTTCCATCGTGGAATACTGCATCATCTCTGATTTTAAAAGTATAGATTAGGGAATCATCTGAAATAGTGTAACTATCGGCAAGATCTGGAGACAACTCTCCACTAGAGTCTGCTTTTAGTAGGCCTGAATAAATTAAAGATGTTAAATCTTTATCTATATCACTAGATGCTAATAGGGGATTTATAAAACGAGGTGAGCCAATAACTCCTTCTGTTAAAGAGCCACCGTAGTTCGGAACCTCTACTAGGAAAAGTTTGTTAACTTGATATAAAAGTGAAAGGCCGCTAATTATAAAAATAGCAGAAAAAATGAAAAATATTGTTTTTTCTGTAAGAGAAAAAGACTGAATGACTTTCATAGCCTTATCTGAATAAGGTATTTTCCACTCCTTTTTAGTTAGTGATTTCAAATATTCTTTGTCCACGAAAATAAATATTTAGTATTAATTTTAAGATAATACAAAGGTAGAACCTGTAATGTATTAACTAATTACAAAAGTAGTAGGCTGAATGAAGTCGCGGCAAAGAGAACAGCTATAACAATAGTTGCAATAAATAGTGTTTTCTCAAACCCTCGTTTTGTATGATATCCAGAAGAGAAACTGTCACCTCCGCCAAATGCAGAACCTAAGCCAGCTTCTGATTGTTGTAGGAGTATGCCCCCGATAAGTAGGACAGACAATACAATTTGGATATAAGGAATCATTCCAGCAATACTCATGATGGGTTACATAATATCAAAGTTTCCTAAAAATGCAACCCTGGCAAAGTGGAAGTACTTATTATATGTGTTATAATCCCTCTATTATTGTTAACTAAAATTATTATGATGCCAACAGAACAAAGCTTTTTTCAAAGAAATAAAACATGGTTGGTTATATTAGGTCTTGTTGTTGTTTTAGCTTTTTGGGTAATGGGCAGTTATAACTCACTCATTACACAGGATAAAGCTGTAACAGCGCAGTGGGCTCAGGTAGATAACCAGTTGCAACGACGTTTTGACTTGATTCCAAATGTTGTTGAGACTGTTAAAGGTGAAATGAAGCAGGAGACTGCAGTATTTACTGCAATAGCGGAGGCTAGAACTCGCTATTCTGGAGCTACAACTGTAGATCAAAAAGCTGCTGCGGCTTCACAGTATGAATCTGCGATTGGAAGATTACTCGTTATTTCAGAAAATTATCCAGTTCTCGGCTCTTCAAAGGGTTTCTCTGAGTTAAGAACTCAGTTGGAAGGGGCAGAAAATAGAATTGCTGTTGAAAGAATGAAATACAATCAATTGGTTCAGGCTTTTGACACAAGTATAAGTAGATTCCCTGGAATCCTAGTGGCTAAAATGTTTGGATTTGGTGAAAAGTCATATTTTGAAGTTCCGGAGACAGCTAAAGTTAATCCAGAGGTAAAGTTCTAATAAACTCTAATGCAAAAAACTTTTGCATTTTTAGCTCTATTTGTTTTTCCTATTTACCTTTCAGCCTTTACTGTTCCTAATAAACCAACTGGTTTTGTTCAGGACTATGCTGGAATTTTAACTGCACAGCAAGTTTCGGATCTTGAGGTAAAATTAGAAACTTTTGAGAGGAACACAACAAATGAAATCGCTGTTGTAACTATTCCATCACTTGATGGTGATATTATTGAAAATGTTGCACAAGATATTTTTACAAAGTGGGGAATAGGTAAAAAGGGAAAAGACAATGGAGTATTACTCCTCATTTCTCTTTCAGATAGAAAAACTAGAATACATACAGGATATGGGGTTGAAGGAGATTTAACTGATATCGGCACATCATATATACAGAGTGATGTTATAACGCCAGCGTTTAGAAATGGTGATTACTATCTAGGTATAAATGGTGCTATAGATAAAATGATAAAGGCTTTAGGTGGAAATAATATTGTTCCAGATAATTATTCACAAAAATCAAATGGTTTGCCTTGGGACTTGTTGTTCTTTGTATTTATTTTTGGGGTACAACTTATTACAGCAATTTTAGCAAGATCGAAGTCGTGGTGGGGTGGTGGAGTTTTGGGTGGTGTTGTCGGGATGCTCCTGTGGCATTTTTTCATAGCATCTTTGATTGTTGCTATTCCCACAATAGTTGTTTTGGTTTTGTTCGGGCTATTTCTTGATTATATAGTTTCCAACTCATATAGTCGGGCAAGAGCTAGTGGAGTTTATCCATGGTGGATGAGAGGTGGAGGAGGTGGCTCTGGTGGCGGTGGAGGTTTCGGTGGATTCGGAGGCGGTTCGTCTGGAGGAGGAGGTAGTAGCGGTTCTTGGTAGAGTTTATTTTGTGATAATATTAAATTATGGACGAAACACAAAAACTAAAAGAACAAATAGCTATTTTGGAGTTTAAGATAAATGAGTTAGAGAAAGATCTTATTCATGATTCATTAACTGGATTGAGAACAAGAGATTTTTTTGAGGAGGAAACTGCTGTTTATTTGTCTACTATATTAAAAGTTGAAGAGGGGAAGAGAAAAGATTGGTTTGGTTTCAGGAATCTTTCTGTATTATTTTTTGATATTGATAATTTTAAAATTATAAATGACACATATGGTCATGATGTTGGTGATATGGTTTTGGAAAAAGTATCAGGAATAATAAAACAAAGTATTAGAGAGGGAGACACTGCTGCGCGATGGGGCGGTGAAGAGATTGTGGTGTCATTATTGGGCGCTAATGAAGCAGATGCAAAAAGTAAGGCTGATGATATTAGAGCAAGAATAGAAAATTATGTTTTTGAGTTAAAGCCAGAACTAAGAGTTACTATTAGTGCTGGTGTTGCTAGTTATGAAAATGGTATTGATTTGCATGAGTTAATAAAAAATGCGGATAAGTCTCTTTATAAAGCAAAAGAGTCTGGAAGAAACAAAGTCATAGCATTTTCTGAAATATAAATATGTTTTCGTGTAATTAATTTGAATAGGGTCTGAAGATTGGGAGAGTTCGCATAGCGGTCTAGTGCGCTCGCTTGGAAAGCGGGTAAGGGAGAGATCCCTTCAGGAGTTCGAATCTCCTACTCTCCGCTAATTAGTTATATAATTTTATTATGGAAAATTTAAGAAATTCTACTCTCATATTTTTAGTAAATACAGATGGCAATAAAATTACTAAAGTTTGCCTAGCTATGAAAAAGCGAGGTTTCGGAGCTGGTAGATGGAATGGAGTTGGTGGAAAAGTTGAAAGCGGTGAGACCATAGAAGACGCAGCAAAAAGAGAAGCAAAAGAAGAGATAGGTGTAAATATAGAAATTATCAAAAAAGTTGGAGAGATATCTTTTTATTTTCCACACAAAACTGAATGGAATCAGCTGGTCAGTATATTTTTTTCAGACAAATGGATTGGAGAACCATCCGAGAGTGAAGAAATGAGACCAGAATGGTTTGAGATTGATAAAATTCCTTTTGATAAAATGTGGCCAGATGACAAGTTTTGGTTACCAATTGTTTTGGGTGGAAAGTTAATAAAAGGAAGTTTTACTTTTTTGGACGGTGATATAATAAAGGATGAAAAAGTGGAGATAGTTGATTCTTTAAACTAATGTCTAATACTTCAAAAAATATAATTAGTGCCCTCATTCTTCTCGGAGTGATTTTTTATTTTCGAACAACATTACAGAATTATTGGCGTTATCTAGAGAGAACATATTTCCCTTGTAAATCTCCAATTAGTTACAGTATCGGAACATTTGATACAAGATTTGGAGTTTCAAAAGCTGATTTTCTTTCAGCTATGAAAGAAGCAGAGGCAATATGGGAAAAACCTATTGGTAAGGATTTATTTTCTTATTCAACAGACGGAGCTTTAAAAGTAAATCTTATCTATGACACTCGTCAGGAGACAACAAAACAATTGCAGGTTATGGGTATAACATTGAAAAATGATAAAGCCACATATGATGAAGTAAAAGCAAAATACGAAACTGTTTTGGTCCAATACAATCAAGAAAAAGCAGAGTTTGAGTCTAGAGTTTCTGCTTTTGAAATACGTAAAACTACATATGAAACAGCGGTCGCACAAGCAAATAGAAGAGGTGGTGCTGATAAAACAACATATGCAAAACTGACTGCTGAAAAAGAGTATCTGCAAAATGAAAGCGCCTCACTGGTTAATTTACAAAACCAGTTAAATAAGGATGCTAGTAATGTTAACTCTCTCGTTTCTGCACTAAATGATTTAGCAAAAGCTCTAAATATAAATGTTAAAAATTACAATACAATAGGAGATAATCTTGGTGGTGAGTTTGACGAGGGTTTGTATAAAGTTGATGCCAATGGAGAGGAAATAGATATCTATCAGTTCGATAATAGAACAAAACTTATTAGAGTCTTGGCTCATGAGTTAGGTCACGCTTTGGGTTTGGATCATAATGAGGATCCAAAAGCTATAATGTACAGATTAAACAACGGTGTTAATGAAAAGCTAACAAATACTGATTTGATTGAGCTGAAAAATCTGTGCGGAATTAAATAGCTCAGATATTTACTTGTATATTTTCTGATGCTAGTATCTTTTGGGACGTACAAACACATGGGGGGTTTATGTTGTATTTGCGCGGGGTGTCTGGTCCGAGAAAGATACTCGCAACTCATCCTGAACTGAAGGAACTGCCGCCATTTGAGCGGACAGTCGCCATGATTAGGCTTCTCCGTCAGGAAGCTGAACGGCTCAAGTCGAAGAAGATCGAACAGTTCGATCGCGAAATTCCAGAATTGTTGTTCTGAACACTCCACACAGTCGGGCTTCGGCCCGACTGTTCCCGTTTTTGTGCGGGATACGAGAATCGAACTCGTGTCTCATCCTTGGGAAGGACGTATCATACCACTAAACTAATCCCGCTTATCCAGGATTATATCACCGCATTCATATTCTACAATTTTAAACTTTTATATTTTAAAAATATTGTTATAATGCTTTTTATGACAAAAAATATTTTAATTAGTCTCGTCTTGGTTTGTGGAATATCTGTCTGTGGCTATTATTTATTCTCAGACAAAAAATCTGAAGTTGCAGGTTCTCTTGTTTCAAGTATCCCTGCTGTTGATAATACTACTCAGGTAGCGACAACAGCTGTTTCTCCTGTTACTTCCTTAACGGAGTCGGCTCAAATTAAAAGTGATGATAAAAAAACACATATGATTACAATAGATACAAATTATGGAAAGATAGTTTTTGAAACTTACGATGCAGATGCTCCAAATACCGTAAAAAACTTTGTAACTTTAGCAGACAAAGGATTTTATAACGGCCTTACATTCCATCGAGTAATAAAAGGCTTTATGATTCAGGGAGGGGATCCAAATGGAAATGGAACTGGAGGTCCTGGTTATCAGTTTGCTGATGAACTTGACCCAAATACACCATCATATAAAGCTGGTTATAAAAAGGGAGTTGTTGCTATGGCTAATGCCGGCCCAAATACAAACGGAAGTCAGTTTTTTATAATGACAGCAGACTATCCGCTACCTAACAACTACACTATTTTTGGGAAAGTTGTTTCAGGTCAGGATGTTGTAGATAAGATCGCAAGTGTCCAAACTGGGGCTAATGACAAGCCTGCTTCTCCTGTTGTAATGAAAACTGTTACAGCAAATTAAGTCTATTGACTTTCGAATGCAATAGGTGGTATAATAGTACCAATGTAAGTTTCTCACAGGTTTTCGCATTTTCATTTTTGAAAGTAGGAAAAGGAGAGAGTACTAGTCGTCTTACAGTTTTAAAATAAAGACTAGTGAAAATATAATGGCAAAGAAGTTATACGTAGGAGGTATTGCATATTCTACTTCAGAGACAGCATTGAAAGATGCTTTCGCTCAGGTTGGAGAAGTTACATCTGCTACAATTATCATGGATAGAATGACAGGCCGATCAAAAGGATTCGGTTTCGTCGAGATGGCAAACGATGCTGACGCAGAGGCTGCTATCGCAAAGTGGAATGGTCAGGAACTAGATGGACGAAAGCTTACAGTAAATGAAGCTCGACCTATGGAACCTAGAGCACCACGAACAGGAGGCTTTGATCGTGGAAACGATCGAGGTGGCCGAACATGGTAATCTCTCCGTTTAGTTTTAAAGGCTAAACAAACAAAAAACCGCAGAGTTTAATTGCTCAGCGGTTTTTTGTTGTCTCAAAATACTCACGTGATACAATTAACACAATGAAAAGTGATAAAATAGCTATAATTTTTATATTGGTAGCTGTTTTTATAATTATTGTTGTTCTTTTATCTAACTTTACTTATAGGGCAAGGGTTGTTGTTGGGGGTGCTGTTTTCAATGTGGATGTTGCTGAGACAAAATATCTCTTAGAAAAGGGTCTTTCTGGTCATAAACCTCTTACAAAAGATGAGGGAATGTTTTTTGTTTTTCAAAAACCAGATAATTACGGATTTTGGATGAAAGATATGCTTTTTCCAATAGATATCATATGGATCAGTTCAGATTTTAAGATTACACACATAGAAAAATCTGTTTTACCAGAAACTTATCCAAAAGTTTTTTATCCAGAAATAGATTCAATGTATGTTTTGGAGATTTCTGCTGGTAGTTCTGATGCTTTAAATTTAAAAATTGGTGATTCTGTGCAATTCTTTAGAAAGACTTCAAAAAACTCCTAAACAAAAGCCTATTTTGGCGAGGTACTTTACATATTTTTTAATTCGTTTTATGGCGATCCAGAAAGGGTTTATCCACAGTTCTTTCTGTATGAGTTTGGAGTAAAATTGATAAACAAATCTGAAAAATATTGATGATTTTCATAAAAAATCATCAATATTTTATAAAAAGCGCGAGAAATTATTAAAATTTATCAATTTTTAATTTATTTTTAATATGAGTATAACAGTCACTAGGCACGATGGTAAAAAAGAACCTTTCAATGCAGATAAAATCAATCGTTCTATAGAAAGAGCGTGCTACGGACTGTTTGATCCAGTCTCAAAAGTAACTCAAATCGCGACTGAAACACAACTCACTCTTTATGATGGAATTACAACTGATGAAATGGATCAGGCGACCATTAATGCAGCTGTTCAAAATATAAAAGATGATATTGAGTACGACATAGTAGCAAAAAGACTTCTACTAAAAACTCTCTACAGACAAGTTATAAAAGATTTTCATCCTAGTGATGAGGTAGAAGTATTTGCAAACAAACATAGAATAAGTTTTATTGATTTTATAGAAACAGGAGTAGCAAACGGAAAGCTTCATCCAGAAATGAAAGCAAAGTTTAATCTAAATGAACTAGCGAACACACTTAAAATAGAAAGAGATGAGTTATTTCAGTATGCTGGACTAGATGGATTGATAAATAGATATTTAATAAAAGATATAAACCAGAAGCCTATTGAGGTTCCTCAGTACTTCTTTATGAGAATTGCAATGGGGCTTTCATATAATGAAAGCAACCCAACAGAAATGGCAAAGAAGTTTTACAACAAAATGTCCAGACTAGAGTATGTTGCTGGAGGTTCAACTAATCTTGCTGCTGGAACAATTAACCCTGCACTTTCTAACTGTTATTTGTTGGAAATTCAAGATGATATGAGACATATTGCAAAGTCTGTTTCTGATGTAATGCTTCTCTCAAAAGGTTCTGGAGGAATTGGAGCTTCTGTTACAAAACTTCGTGCTTCAGGTTCTCCATTGAGAAAATATGGAGGAACATCTACTGGACCAACTCCATTTGCGAAAATAATCGATACTGCTATTCGTGCTATCCAAAGAGGTGGAAAGAAAAAAGGTGCTCTATGTTTCTATATGGAGAACTGGCACATTGATTTTCCAGAGTTTTTGGATTGGAAAAAGAATAATGGTGATGACTATATGAGAATGCGAACAGCAAACACTGCTGTATTTCTATCTGATGAGTTTATGAAGCGCGTAGCTTCTGGAGATGAGTGGTATATGTTTGATCCCGCCGAGACAGCTGATTTAAATGAATTGTACGGAGAGGCTTTTTCAAAGAGATACGTTGAGTATGTAGATATGGCTAACGCAGGAAAATTAAGAGCTTTTAAAAAAGTTCCAGCTAGTGAACAGTACAGACAAATTTTGACAGAACTACAAAGTTCATCACATCCATGGCTCGTTTGGAAAGATTCAATAAATCTTAGAGCGTTAAACAATAACACTGGTACTATTCATATGAGTAACCTTTGTACAGAAATTTGTTTACCTCAAGACAGGGATAATGTTGCTGTATGTAATCTAGCATCACTTAACCTTGCAGCTCACATAAAAAATAAAGAAGTAAATTGGTCACGACTAGAAGAGTCAGTCAGACTTGCAGTAAGACAGTTAGATAATCTTATTGATATAAATGTTCTTCCTATTCCAGAGGCTGCAAAGTCTGACAGAGAGAACAGAGCAGTTGGACTTGGCGTTATGGGATTTTCTGACACTATTGAACAGCTTGGAATGTCTTATGACTCACCGCACGCATGGGATTTTGCTGACAGGATATTTGAGTTCGTTTCATATATGGCGATAGATGAGTCAGCAAATCTAGCTCAAGAAAGAGGAAGTTATACAAATTTCCAGGGTTCAGAATGGTCTAAAGGAAAAGTTCCAATAGATACACTAGTTACTCTTGAGGAGGGAAGAGGGCGACCTCTTACAGTCTCTAAAACAAGTAAACATAAAGGACTTAATTGGGACGTTTTGAGATCAAAAGTTTCAAAGGGAATGCGAAACGCAACTCTAATGGCTGTAGCTCCAAATGCAAATATCGGTTTACTCGCAGCTACAACTCCAGGAATAGATGCTAGATTTGCACAGGTATTTTCTAGAAATAAAATTTCAGGAAAATATCTAGATATAAATCATAATCTCGTAAAAGATTTAAAAAATATGGGAATCTGGGATGATGTAAAGGAGCAGATTATTGAAAATCAAGGAGATATTGCTGGAATATCACTTATTCCTCCTCACATAAAAGAAGTTTACAAAACATCATTTACAACTTCACCTTATGCGTATATTGAAGTTGCTGCTAGAGCACAAAAATGGGTTGATCAAGCTTTATCACGAAATATGTATCTAGAAACTAGAGATATTGATGAGACTATGCAGATATATAGTACTGCTTGGGAAAAAGGTTTGAAGTCTACATACTATCTACATATGAAACCTAGACATACAGCAGAGCAGAGCACAACAAATGTAAATAAAGCTGCAAAAATTGGAAAGGTTGGATTCGGTGCGTTGAATTTTTCAAATTCACCAGCTTTTTCTGCACCACTTCAGAAGTCTCTTGATGTAAATGTTCCAACTCAGGCTCCGATAGTAGAACCTGTAGCAGTAGTTTCTCCTATGACAGCAAAACAAGAGGCTATTGCTAATATAACTTTGGAGGAAGAGATATTGGTTTCAACTTCTATTGTAAAAACAGAGCCTGTATTTTCTCAACCAGTTATGGTAAAAGAGGAAGTAGTTGTTCAGGAAAAAGTTCTGGTTAGTGAGGCTCCAAGAAATGAATACAAACCTCTTGAGAGAGTGGTTGGGGAGAAAAAATATAATATTATCGCTCCGGAGGATCCGGCGGATAGTGATAATATTTGCATCGCCTGCCAATAGAACCTTTAAATTTGACGAATACCACAAGGGTACTTCTTGTTTTCTAGCTCACTTCGTTCTCAAGAAAACAAAGTCGCTCCCTCGTTCAGTTTCATTTAAAAGTTCTATGATGAGCAGATTATTTATAAATTTAATTAAAATAAAATCATGACACTAATAGGAAAACCATCACCGACGGATATGAATTTGCATCCTCTAAATTATAAGTGGGCATATGATTTATATAATCAAGCAGTGAGAAATACTTGGTTTCCACATGAAATTGCTTTAAAGGAGGATTTGGAGGATTTTGAAAAAATGACAGAGGATGAGAGGCATGCAGTAAAGTTTTTGATGGCCTTTTTTAATCCTGCAGAGCTCATAGTTAACAGGTCTATTGCTTTGGGTATATATCCGTATTTGAAATCTCCAGAGTGTCATTTGTATCTAGCGAAACAAATGTGGGAAGAAGCAAACCACTGTGTGTCTTTTGAGTATGTTTTGGAAACCTTTCCTTTCGATAGAGAGTCTGTTTTTAATACTCATCTAGAAGTTCCATCTATGATTGCGAAAGAGGCCTTCATAAACAAATACCTTTCTAGAATGACAGATGACAAGCTTGATATTGATACAGTTGAGGGAAAGAAAGATTTTATTAGAAATTTAGTTGCTACAAATATTGTGATGGAGGGAGTTTGGTTCTATTCCGGTTTTATGGTTGCTCTTTCTTTTCGACAAAGAAATCAACTTAGAAACTTTGGTTCAATGATAAACTGGGTACTACGAGATGAAAGTTTACATCTAAAGTTTGGTATCAATCTCGTTCATAACATTTTGGAAGAAAATCCAGAACTACTAACAGAGGAGTTTGCTGCTGAAATCAGAAATATTGTCATAGAAGGTGTTGATCTAGAGGTTGCTTATAATAAAGATCTATTCCCAAATGGAATACTTGGTCTAAATGCGGATTATGTTAACCAGTACGTACAATATGTCGCAGACAGAAGACTTCAGGAGCTTGGAATGCCTAAATATTATAACGCAACAAACCCAGCAAAGTGGATGAGTACTGCGACAGATGTGTTTGAACTAGTAAACTTCTTTGAATCACAGAACACTAGCTACGAGGTTGATTCTCATTCAAGTGGAACAAAAAAAGAAAATCCTGCCGAGTAGTTTTTACAGTTTCCCATTTTAGGAGTAAATTTGATATAATTTACCTATTATTTCTTGAACATTTTTAATATGTCATTTTTTAGCAAAAACAAAAAGATAAAAGTTGCGATAAACGGTTTTGGTAGAATCGGAAGACAATTCCTAAAAGAGAGTTGGGATAGAGAGGAACTAGAAGTTGTTGCTGTAAATGATTTAGGAAATGTTGATAATATGGCCTATCTTTTAAAGTACGACACCGTGTATAAGACTTGGAAGCATGATGTATCTGTAAAGGATGGAAATCTGGTTATAGATGGACGAGTGGTAAAATTTGTTTCTGAAAAAGAACCAACAAAACTTCCATGGAAGGATTTGGATATTGATGTGGTTGTGGAGTCCACAGGACTTTTCACTTCATATGACAAAGCATCTGTGCATCTACAAGCTGGAGCAAAAAAGGTTGTGATTTCTGCACCCGCAAAAGATGGTGATGATGCTGGCGTTAAAGGTGAAACTATTTTAATGGGTGTAAACGAAGAAAAGTTTGGAACATGTGATGTAACTTCAAATGCATCTTGTACAACAAATGCAGCTTCACCACTCATTGCTATTATGGACGAGAACTTTGGTATAGAAAAAGCAATTCTTAACACTGTGCATGGATATACAGCTAGTCAGGCCCTGGTTGACGGTCCATCAAAGAAAGATTTGAGAGAGGGAAGAGCAGCGGCACAAAATATAGTTCCATCATCAACAGGTGCTGCTATAGCTGTTACAAAGGCATTTACAAAACTAGAGGGGTTATTTGATGGTATTTCTATCAGAGTACCAGTTCCAGCTGGGTCTATTGTTGATGTAACTTTTATTTCAAAGAAAGAAACCACAGCAGAGGAGGTCAACGATGTGCTTAGAAAGGCTGCAGCCAACGACAGATGGAAAAATATTTTCTCTGCAACAGATGAGGAACTAGTTTCATCAGATATTTTGGGTAGTCATTATGGTTCTATTGCTGATCTCAAAATGACACGTGTTGTTGGTGGAAACCTGGTTAAAGTAATGGCTTGGTACGATAATGAGGCGGGATATACTCACACTCTCATAGACCATGTTATAAAAACGGCTAACGCCCAATAACATTCAGGTCTTTTTATCCAATTTCTGCGTTGGAATTTCAAAAATATTCGTCACCTTAGTGTTAAACTAAGGTTTCTCATATTTTTTTATTCCGCCTTGAACTTGAATAAAAATCCACTGAATTATTTTTCAATACGTGTTTAGTAATGGTATAATATCTCCATGCGAATCTATATAGGTTCAGATCATGCTGGTTTTGAGATGAAGAGAAATCTCATTGCATTTTTGATTGAACAAGGATTAGAAGTCTATGATTGTGGTCCAAAAGAATATAACCACGAAGATGATTACCCAGACTACATCTCTGTAGTAGCATCCAGCGTTTCAAAAGACAAGGACTCGAAAGGAATTGTTTTGGGTTGGTCAGGACAGGGTGAGGCTATGGTGGCCAATCGTTTTCCAAATGTTCGTTGTTCTCTTTACTATGGTGGTTCAAAACATATATTAACTTTAGCTAGAGATCATAATGATTCAAATGTACTTTCATTAGCTTCTCATTTTATTACAACTCAAGAGGCTAGGGAGGCTGTGCTTTTATGGCTCCATACTCCATTTTCAGGTGAGCCAAGACATATTCGTAGAATAAAGAAAATAGAACAGTATGACTAAAGTCCTGCCAGCCATTATTCCTGTAAATAAAGTTCAGTTGGAAGAAGAAATTAATAAAGTTTCTAGTTTTGCTGATTTTATTCAAGTTGACATCGCAGATGGAACTTTTGCTCCTGTTAAAACTTGGCCATATAACAGCAGAGACGAAGAATATTTTGAACAACTAAAAACTCAAAATACTGGTTGGCCAAAATGGGAGTATGTTGATATAGAACTTCATATGATGGTATCCAATCCAGAGAATATTTTGGAGGAATGGATTTCAACTGGTATTTCTTCTGTTGTTGTACACATAGAAGCAACAGAAAATTTTCAAAAAATTATAGATATTTGTAAAAACAATGAAGTTTCTGTTGGAGTTGCTGTAAAACCAAGTACAGATATTTCAAAAATAGAATCGATAGTCTCCCAAATAGATTTTATTCAAGTTATGGGTTCAGATAACATAGGTAGACATGGAGTTGAGCTTGAAGAAAAAGCTATTGAGAGAATAAAAGAATTGCGAAAGCTTTATCCAGAGCGTATAATTGCTATTGATATAGGTGTAACGACTGAAACCGCAGAGAATCTGGTAAGGGCTGGTGCAAATAAATTAATCTCTGGCGGTGCAATACTGAATTCAGAAAATCCGGAGGAGGTTTTTGATTTTCTATCATCTCTTTAAAATGGCAATGCCAAATTTAACAGACGACAAAATAAAGTTCCTTGAGGAAAAGGCTAAGGCGATACGCATTTCAATCATAGAAATGCTTGTTGCTGCTGGATCAGGACATTCTGCAGGTCCACTTGGTATGTCTGATATTTTTGCCGCACTTTATTTTTTTATACTTAGACACAACCCCGCAGAACCATTTTGGGAGGAAAGAGACAGACTTATTCTTTCAAATGGCCACATAAATCCAGTTTTATATGCAACGATGGCTCACGCTGGTTATTTTCCTGTTTCTGAACTTTTGACATTACGAAAGTTCGGTACTCGTCTTCAGGGGCATCCACACAGAGAGTATTTACCAATGTTGGAAAATAGTTCTGGGCCTTTGGGTTCTGGATTGTCACAGGCTGTTGGAATGGCGATTGCAGACAGGATGGATAAAGGAAAAACTTCAGATAGATTTTTTTATTGTTTGCTTGGTGATGGAGAATTGGATGAGGGACAGAACTGGGAGGCTATAATGTTAGCTAATAAAGAAAGATTGGGGAATCTAATAGTTTTTGTAGATAGAAATAATATTCAGATAGATGGGTATACGGAGGATGTTATGCCTCTCGATTCTGTTCTGCATAAGTTCGAGTCATTCGGTTGGCATGCAGAGGAGATTGACGGTCACAACTTTGCGGAGATTATCGCAGCTGTAGGACGTGCACAGGCTGTCTTTGATGGTCCTAGTGTAATAGTAGCGCGAACAATCCCAGGAAAAGGAGTTTCATTTATGGAGCGTGATTATAAATGGCACGGCAATCCACCAGGAACAGATATTCCAGGTGAACCACCAAAAGATGAACAAGCAAAGATAGCTTTGCATGACTTGAGAACGTTAGGTGGACAAATAACTTCAGAACACCAATAAAATGATTAACTTAATCCAAAAATTAAATCCAAAGATTTTTGATAAAAAGGTAGAACAGGTACCTATTCGCCAGGGATTTGGTGAAGGTTTAGTTATTGCTGGAGAAAACAATACTCAGGTTGTGGGACTTTGTTCTGATTTAACAGAGTCAACAAAAATGCATTTGTTCAGAGATAAATTCCCAGAAAGATTTGTTGAGATTGGTATTGCAGAGCAGAATTTAGCTTCGGTTGCTTCTGGAATGTCTGCAATGGGAAAGATACCTTTCATATCTAGCTACGCAATGTTTTCTCCTGGTAGGAATTGGGAACAAATCAGAACCACTATTTGTTACAACGATAGACCTGTAGTTATTGCTGGAAGTCATGCCGGAGTTTCTGTTGGTCCAGATGGAGGAACCCATCAAGCCATAGAAGATCTTGCTATTACTCGTGTAATACCAAATATGGTAGTTATTTCTCCTTGTGATGCTATAGAAGCAAAGAAAGCCACAATAGCGGCAGCAGAACTCAAAAAACCTGTTTACATAAGACTGGCTAGAGAAAAAACTCCAGTCATAACAACAGAATCAACACCGTTTGAAATTGGTAAAGCTCAAATATATTTTGGAGAAGAAAAGGGAAAGGCTGATGTGGGAATTATTGCTACTGGGGCATTGCTATACAAGGCTCTCAAAGTTGCAGAAGCTTTAAAAAAAGATGACATAACAGCAAAGGTTTTAAATATTTCTACAATTAAACCAATAGATACTGATGCAGTTATAAATATTGCAAAAACTTGCGGAGCGATAGTCACTGTTGAGGAGCACCAGATTATTGGGGGACTCGGTTCAGCTGTTTCAGAAGTTCTAGTGCAAAATTTTCCTGTGCCACAGGAGTTTATTGGGGTTCATGATAAGTTCGGACAGAGTGGTAAGCCAGATGAACTTATTGAACATTATGAAATGGGGGAGAAAAGTATTTTATTGGCAGTCAAAAAAGTTATAGGGAGGAAAAATTAAATTTTTTAAAGGTTGGTTTTTGTAATGTGAAAAGCGCCGAGTTCCGGCGCTTCACCTCCTTTGGTTTAGAAATGAACGATGTTGATGTGGTTGTCGGTGAGAGTTGGGATTGCGACGTCGAGGATGGCCGGCATTGCCAGTTTGTCCATCTCGGACATCTTGATGAGTATATCTGACACACGGATCTCTCCGTTGGTTGGCAGTCCGCAGAGTGTTGAAAATTCTTTCGCTCCCCAGACTTCGAATCCAACGTAGTTTTTCTTTCCGTCTTCTTCGTGGTTCCGCCGAAGAAGAGACAGATGAGTTCCTTTGATGAACTCCTCTGTTGTAGAGCAGTCCTCAACAATGACCGAAATCATGTCGAGTTCGTCGCTGTATGTAATACAGGGACGAAACGCCAGTCTCCCCGTGAGCCAACCCGAGAATATTTCATCTAAGGTTTGATTTTCCACATTCACCTCTAGATTTTTATTGTAACAGATGGATCGTAGTAACTCAATGGATTTTTACTAGATTTTTTTGATTTTATAATCTTCAGGAGCTTTGGCTAGATATTCTTCAATTTTTTCTGGAGAAAGTAATCCTTTTTGAGCTCCGACATGTTGTGTAACTGACATTGCGTTTATTGGTGCCCATGTTAGAGCCTCTCCTAGAGTTTTACCTTGAGCTAAAATAGATACAACTGTTGATGCATAGGCATCGCCAGCTCCAGTTCTGTCTATTGGTGTGTGTGGATATACGGACATAAACCACATATCGCCAGTTGATGACTCAAATGCATAAGCTCCTTCAAAACCATCTGTTATAACTACAGTTTTTGGTCCAAGAGCACTAATGCCTTTCATGAGTGTAGGTAGGTCGCGACTAGTTTCGTTTAATATTTTCTGTGATTCTTCAACGTTACAGAAAAAAATCTCACTATTTTTATATATTCTTTCTAATTCTTTCGCTCCCATTTTTATTTGAAATGTTCCTGGCTGAAAAGCTAGTTTTGTTTCCGGATGACTCTCGACAAAATCAACTATTTGCATTTGGAAATCAAAAGTATTGTCTCCTAGTGATGAAAGATAAATCCATCTTGGAGCTTCTTCTACTTTGAAATCATATTTATAGTGTTCGTGTTTAACCAAAATAGTTCTGTCTACGTCATACCATAGTACGTAATGGTAGTTTGTTTTATTTGCCGGGTCTATATGAACGTATTTTGTTTCAACTTTATCGTTTTGAAGAGAGGTTAGACATTCTTTTCCATCTTTATCATCTCCTACATATGCATATAGTGCAGAGGATAGACCTAGTCGTGAGGCTGATACTGCTGCATTAGCACTGTTTCCAACCGCATAACATATTTCCACTGATTCATATGGAACTTTGTCACCATAACGAACACAGAGCTTGCAGTTTTTGTTGTGATCATCACATTTCACTTCTGCATCATTCATTTTTATAAAAGCATCTACTACTATGTCGCCAATGGCCAGTATATCTATATTTTTCATATGAAAAGTATAGCATGACCTATCTGGCGTGTGCTACAATATTGCAATGAAAACATTAAAACAATCAGTACTCGAGGCACGAGAAAAAAAGGTAGCAATCGGCCATTTTAATATTTCTAACTTGGAGGCTTTTTGGGGTATTTTTAGAGCAGCACAGTCACTAGATGTCCCTGTTATTATTGGAGTTTCAGAAGGGGAAAGGGATTTTGTTGGTGTAAAACAAGCAGTAGCTTTGGTAAAAAGTATTCGTGAGGAATACGACTATCCTATTTATTTAAATGCTGATCACACTTACTCATTTGAGAGAGTAAAGGAGGCAATAGATGCTGGTTTTGATTCTGTTATTATAGACGGAGCAAAACTTTCTTTTGAGGAGAATGTAAAACTGACAAAACAGTGTGTCGAGTATGCCCGCTCTAGTGGTAGAGAAGTTTTGGTTGAAGGAGAGCTTGGATATATTGGTCAGTCATCAAAAATTTTAGATGAGATACCAGAGGGGGTAGTTTTAGACGAGAGTTCTCTTACTGATCCAGTAAAGGCCAAAGAATTTGTTGAGTTAACTGGTGTAGATATGTTGGCTCCAGCTATAGGAAACTTTCACGGTATGCTCCGGGGTGGTGTAGATCCAAAATTAAATATAGAAAGAGTAAAGCAAATCGCTGATTCGACTAGTATTCCTCTAGTTTTACACGGAGGTTCTGGCAATTCTGAAGACGATTTTAAACAGTCCATAGCAAACGGTATAGCTATAGTACACATAAATACAGAAATACGTGTAGCTTATAAGCAAGGACTCCAAATAGGGCTTTCCGAGAACCCAGATGAGGTTGCTCCATATAAATTTCTAAAGCAGTCAGTAAAAGCGGTTCGAGATGTTGTTACAGACAAGTTAAGATTTTTTAATAACTTATAATTTTGTTTATTAAGTGTTTTATTGTATAAATGTTGTCGGAGGCTGCGCATGATGGATGATGATATTCCACCGGTCACCCTTGATGAGGCTTTCGAGATCTGTCAGCGAGCGTTCGCTGGTGGTCACGTTGACCATGAAAGGGTCCTAGACATCAAGGCCTACTGTTACGTTGATGACAACTTCGCAATCGCTCTGTATGAGAGGTTGCATCTGTCTGGGCATTTCGTTATGTCAGCTCTGGACCGTGCCGTCTATGAAAGTCTATAGACGGCAACGGATAACAACATCTCGTCCGCACGAAAACTCGTCGCGGGCGAGTTTTCAATTATATAGGGGTTGATTAATTTAGACTTTTTGTTATACTACCCGAATGATTAATTTAGAAGCACAACTACGAGACAAGGCAGTTAGTCTTGATATTTTAAAGAAAGAGGCAAAAATGCCAGCTGTTTTTTATGGGAAAAAGACAGAGTCAACACCTATTTCAGTATTGAAAAAGGATTTTATTGCTGTTTGGAAAAAAGCGGGTGAGTCTGGAGTTGTTACTATTAAAACAGAAAAAGGAACAGTTGATACTCTTATTCAGGATGTTGATGTAGATCCAGTTACAGACATTCCACGACATGCTGACTTTTATGTATTCGAGAAAGGAAAGAAGGTTGAAGTTTCAGTTCCTCTAGAATTTGTTGGAGTTTCTCCAGCAGTAAAGGATCTAGGCGGTCTTTTGGTTAAATCTCTTCATGATTTGAAGATTTCTGCGGATCCTCAGAGTATCCCACACGTTATCGAAGTTGATATCTCATCTCTTGTTGATTTTTCAAGTCAAATACTTGCTTCACAGGTTAAACTACCTGCAGGAGTAAATCTAATAGAAAATCCAGATGAAGTTGTTGCTTCTGCTTCAGCTCCTAGAGAGGAACTTGTTGAAGAATCAGCTCCAATCGATCTATCAGCTATTGAGGTTGAGAAGAAAGGTAAGAAAGAAGAGGAGGGAGAAGAAGCTACCGCTTAATTGTAACTATTTTAAATATGTTTCGTCTAAAAGAGAGCTACAAGGCTCTTTTTTGGTAATAAAAGTAAGAGACAAAACCTGTCCTTGTAGTGTATAATCTTAAAGATGTTATCACGGTTATTTTTATTTTTTAAAAATCAGTTTTTCGGCAAATCCTTGTTATTTTTAGGCGTTATTTGCCTTTTTGTATTTAGTTATTCTGTAACTTTTGCCATTACTCCTGAGGAGCAGGATGCTATTTGGAGAGCGGAATTGGCTCAAACAGAAGCAGATATAGCTAAATGGCAAAGTATTTTGAATAGTACACAAGCTAATACAAAATCTCTTCAACAAGAGGCTGCCCTTTTGAATGCAAAAATAAAAGAAGCTCAAGCTACAATAAAAAAGAAAAATATTGCAATACAACAGTTGGGAGTTGATATACAAAATAGGGTAAAAAAAATCAGTGATTTAGAAAATAAAATAGAAAAAGGTCACGAGTCTTTAGCTCAGCTAATCCGTCAAACGAACGAGATAGATCAGTCTTCATTGCCCGAGGTTGTTTTGGGTAATAAAGACATATCAGATTTTTTTGCTGATGTTGATTCATTTCAAATGATAAAAAGATCTCTTAAAGAATTATTTGCCGAAATAAGAGATACTAAAAATCTTACAGAGAAAGAAAAAGAGGCTCTGGATAAAAAGAAAGACCAAGAGTTGGATACAAAAGCTAGTATTGAGGCTCAAAAGAAAGCAGTTGAAGCAAATGAAAAAGAAAAGCAGTATCTAATTACTGTGAACAAAACTCAAGAAAAAACTTATTCACAAGTTATTGCTGATAGGCAGGCAAAAGCAAACGAAATAAGAGCAAAACTTTTCAAACTTGCTGGAGGTGGGGCAGCTATTCCTTTTGGTACAGCTCTTGTATATGCTCAAAACGCTTCAGCAAAAACTGGTGTTTCTCCAGCTTTTGTCTTGGCCATCCTTACTCAAGAGAGTAATCTGGGGGCAAATGTTGGTAAGTGTTATGTTACAGATTTGAAAACAGGAACTGGTGTAAATACTGCTGGTACAAAGACATTTTCTAATGTTATGAAAGCTCCAAGAGACACCGTGCCTTTTGTTGAAATATTGAACAATCTCGGATACAGCACAGAAAAGACAGTGGTTTCTTGTCCTATTGCGGGTGTAGCTGGTTACGGTGGAGCTATGGGTCCAGCGCAGTTTATTCCATCAACTTGGAAAATATTTGAAGACAGACTATTGAGTGTTCTGGGACACAATGCTAATCCATGGAATCCAGAAGACGCATTTATGGCTTCTGCTATGTATCTAGGAGACCTTGGTGCTGGAAGCGGTACATATAGTGGGGAAATAAAGGCAGCTTGTAGGTATTACGGTAGTGGTGGGACAAGTTGTTCTTATGGTAAAAGCGTTATGAAGCTTAAAGATAGTATTCAAGCAGATATCGAATACCTTCAGCAGTACGGTATTTCTAGACGGTAGACAAAATAAGCCTATTTTGGTAGAGTAATCTGGCAATGAAAAAAGATATACATCCACAAAACTATAGACCAGTACTATTTATCGACAACTCAAATGGCGCTGAGTTTATTATTTCTTCTACTGTAGAAACTAAAGAGACAGCAAAATCAAAGGCTGATAAGAAAGAATACCCTGTTTACCGAGTTGAAATTTCAAGTGCATCGCACCCTTTCTATACTGGAAACGAGAAATCTCTAGATACAGCTGGTAGAGCAGAGAAGTTCCGAGCACGAGTTGCTAAAGCGAAAAAATCTAAGTAACGAAGTTTCTTTTTCCTCATAACTTTTCCGTCACCGGAATAATTTTCTGCTGAAAATTTTCCTCGCGCTCATGTATCCACTCATTCCGCGATGTGCCGTAAAAGTTACGAGTTCGACGAAACTTCGTTTTTTGTTATGCTAAACTTAAACCAATGGACCTAGAAAAATTTTTACAAAACCCAAAGACTGCATACCTAGCTCAGAGCTATAAGGCTCTTTTAGAGCAAGAGTCTTCTACAGAGCAAATGATAGAGAGTGATCCTTCACTTGCTGAGTTAGCGTACTCAGAACTTGAGGGTCTGAAAGAGCAAAAAGAAGCTCTTATGAAACAAATGCAAGAGATTGTTTTTGAGGAGGAAAAAGAGGAAGAGTTTCCTAATGAGATTATTCTTGAAGTTAGAGCTGGGGCAGGAGGTGAAGAAGCATCTATTTTTGCCGAAGATTTGGCTCATATGTATACACGATACGCAGAAAACCAAGGTTGGTCTGTTTCTCCAATAGACGAGTCTAGGAGTGCGGTGGGGGGTTACAAAGAAGCCTCTTTTGAGATACGAGGACGTGATGTTTATAAACAACTTCGTTTTGAAACAGGTGTTCACAGAGTTCAGAGAATCCCGGCTACAGAGAAAATGGGGCGTGTTCACACTTCAACAGCAACGGTTGCCGTGCTTCCTGTACGAAAGAAAACTAGTATTGAAATAAAACCAAGTGATTTGGAAATTGAGACATCTCGTTCTGGTGGCGCTGGAGGACAGAATGTTAACAAAGTGGAAACGGCTGTAAGAATTATACATAAACCAACAGGAATAGATGTTCGCTCTACATCACAGCGAAGTCAGCTCAAAAATCGTGAAGCGGCAATGAGTATTTTGATAGCAAAACTGGAAAGAATGAAAGAAGAAGAGGAAGCTGCAAAGTATTCAGCAGATAGAAAGTCACAAGTTGGAACCGCTGATAGATCAGAGAAAATAAGAACATATAATATCCTACAAGACCGTATAACAGACCACCGTATTAAGCAGTCTTGGCACAATATTGAGAAGATTCTAGCTGGGGGACTAGAGCCAATAGTGGAGGCAATGGAGGGCTTTGATGGAACTAGTGTAAATAGTGGAGACTCTGATGAGTAATTAAAAAACCTCTAGAAATAGAGTTTTTTTACTATATAAAATACTTGACAAATATATTATATAGTAGTATAATTATTAAAGATCTAACAATTTCCTTGAAAGGGGAAACAATGCCCTATACGAAGACCTTCGCCGTTGTTACCAGCCTTCTCGCTTTTCAGATTGCCATGATGTGGTTCGCAGTTGGTTCCACTTCTGGCGGTAACGAGTTCAAGACTGTGACAACCCACAGCTACGACGTTCCGTTCGAAAGGTACTGCGGTTATCTGGAAGAAGTTGCCCATGGAGTCATCCAGTTCGACGGCAAGGACCCAGTGGACATCGCGTATCTTTTCTTCCGCTCATCGGTTGGGAAGCCTAGCATCCCGCGTATCATCTACGGGGACACAGAGAGACTCAGTAAGATTGAGTCGGGTCGTCATTACGACATCGGTGTCCGTCAGTACGGTGGTGGACTAAACTTCCCACGCCGTCTTGATGTAGTCGAGTCGTGCAAGTAGTAGATCTGAGCACAAGTCGGTGGGTTGATCCCACCGACAGGACCACACATTTGTGTGGTTTTTTCAAATTCAAATATGTCAAAAAACCTAAGCTCTGACTATTGCACAACATTTATGTTTCTGCTACTATATCCACCACATGGAAAAAACAAGTAATTCATCATCAAATAGCGGAAACAGCGTTGTAGACGCTCTATTTTCTGCCGGTGCTCATTTCGGCTTTATAAAGTCTAGACGACACCCATCTACAAAACCTTTTATATACGGAGTAAAAAATAAAATTGAGATATTTGACCTTGAGAAGACAAAGGATTCTTTGGATAAAGCAGTGGCTTTTATTGAGAGTATCGCTTCAAAAAATGGTTCAGTTCTATTTGTTAGCGGTAAAAACGAAGCAAAGGGTGCTATTACAGCAGTAGCTGAGTCTATAAATATGCCTTATGTTGCCGGAAGATTTATTGGAGGAACTTTGACTAACTTTCCAGAAATACGAAAAAGAGTAGAGAAGCTAGAGTCTCTTGTATCACAGAAAGAAAAAGGAGAACTAGTAAAATACACTAAAAAAGAGAGACTTTTGATTGACCGAGAGATAGATAAATTGCGAGAGTTTTTCTTTGGTCTTTCTGTTATGAAGAAACTTCCTGATGCTGTATTTATTATTGATGCTAAAAGGGAATCTATCGCTGTAAAAGAGGCAAAATATATGGGAATCCCAGTTGTTGCTTTGTGTGGAACAGACAACAATCTAAACGAAGTAGAGTTTCCTATCCCTGGAAATGATGCTTCAAAAGCAAGTATCACATTTTTCCTAGAGAAAATTGCAGAAGCTTACAAGGCTGGCCAGTTGAAGAAACCTACAGCTACTGTATAATTATCTATTGTCTAGATTAGTTTTAACTTATTTTAAATATGACTGAAATAACAACAGAACTCGTAAAGGAATTGCGAGATAAAACAGGTGTCTCTGTAATGCAATGTAAGAAGGCTTTGGAAGAGACAGGTGGGGATATCGAGAAAGCTACAGCTCTATTGCTTGAAAAAAGCGCTGAAATAGCTGGTAAAAAGAGTGATAGAACTCTAGGAGCCGGTACTATAGGTTCATACGTACACTCTACCGGTACAGTTGGAGTTATGGTAGAATTACTATGTGAGACTGACTTCGTAGCAAAGAACGAAGAGTTCAAAGCTTTAGCTCGTGACATAGCGATGCATGTGTCAGCTACAGATCCAAAGTTTCTAAAATCAGAGGATGCTGGAGCAGACAGTGATCCAGAGTCAGTATTGTTAAACCAACCATTCATAAAAAATCCGGAAGTTACTATTATTAACTTAGTTCAGTCAGCTACTCAGAAATTTGGTGAAAAAATAGAAGTCTCACGTTTTGTAAGATTTTCAATTTCTCAATAAATTTATTTATGACAACTATATTATTTTTCGTCTCTCTTTTTGTGCTGGCCTCTCTTGTGGGCTCAAAAGTATTTGAGATAAAAGTTAGAAAAATTGAGTCTCTCTCAAGTATCTTTGCAAAAGGAGATGAGCAGATACACAAACTAATAGATCTAGCTATTTTCAAATATAACCGATACAAGAAAATTGCTCATATCTTTGTATTTGAGTTTATTCCTTCATACATATACGAGTTACTCGTAAAAATGAAAGACTACGTCTCAAAGAAGTATTACAGCTCAGCAGACGGTTTTAGGGGTCGAAGAGTTCTTCGAACTAATGGTTCAGTTTCTTTTTTCCTAGAAAGATTGGCTGATGATAAAAATAGTCCAGAAGTTAGAAAAGTGTAGGGTTGAAAATACTCTAAACTTCTGATACATTAGTAGGGTTGTTTCAAATTTTAGTACCAATATTGCCACTTTAGCTCAGTTGGTAGAGCAGCCGTTTTGTAAACGGCAGGTCGTCAGTTCGAGCCTGACAAGTGGCTCACTAAAATCCCCGCAAGGGGATTTTTGCGTAAGACACTTGTTAGGCGAGAACTAGATGGGGGGTCGGAAAAGAAGGGTCTTTCCCATGTCGGAAGGTAGTGAGAGATAGTGCAATAGGTGGTTTAGTTGGAATCTACCTAGGTTTCAAAATCGGAGAGTAGCTAGTGGCTAGTTATTTTTTTACTGATGTTGTTGTACTAGTCTTCATCTTTTTTAGTTCAGGAACAACTTTCTCTATATCTTCAACACTTTTGAATCCATAGTAAACATTATCTTTTATTATCAGAGCAGGAAGTTCACTTTTTATTTTGTTTATTGATATAAGAGTTTTAACTGCTGATAGATCAGCATTATAATCAAAAGAGTATACTCGTAAATCTGGATATGTCTCTCTTAATTTTGTTAAAACATAACCCTCTTTTTCGCAGTCTGCACAACTGTCATCTAGTGAGTAGAAATAGATAATTGATATTGGTGTTTTATTACACTTCTGGCTAATCTTGTTCATCAAAAGATAGTCCTTGATTTCTAGTAGGAAGTAGTATTTTTTTAGAGTTTGAACTTCAATATCGCTTTCTCCTCGCTCCTTCTCTGTATATGAGAGTTTATCCTCTAGTGTGCCTAGTTCTGTTGATAGGCTACCTGTACCAACATCTTTACAAGAAGATTCCTCTAGAAGAGAGAATTGAGTCTCTGATGATAGAGTATCAATAGCTATTTTGTCTTGTATGCCTCTGATTTCATCTACTCGCTTTTGGGCAAAATAATTACTCATTAAGATAGCAGTAATAAAAATAACCGCTGTTATAGTAAATGATAGTACGTATTGTTTCCAGTTGATTGAATTGTTCATATTGTTATCTCCACTTAGTGTCTACCTTAAAGATGGCGTTAAATGCAGCCTTTATAATCCATATAGGTGCAATAAACATATACAAAGATAGGTAATAAATCAAATCCATACCAATATCCAGTTTACCCTCAGACATTTTTTTGGAAATAACAACGAAAGTTATTGTTCCTATTGCAGTAGCTAGTCCAAGTAGGGTTAGTATCTGTGTATTTACATAAAACAAGTCAAAATTCCAGTTTGGCCAGTGTGGGTTGAATCCTACTGTCCTAAATATGACGTATTGGTTTATTGCGGATCTTATTATGTTAAATATAGAAACACTAGATATAAATACTACAGAGATTATTGAAATCGCGGCCATTGGTAGGATTAACATACCAACATTTCCGTATTTTTTTCGGAAAAACATGTGGCGGTAGTCTTTTGCATTCTGGATAAAACCATGTGACCATCGGATTCTCTGCTTTAGAAGTTTTTTAACTGTATTAGGGGGAACAGTATAGACGAAAGCATTGTGTGCGTGGACTATTTTAAATCCATTTTCCTGCATACGTAGGGCAATCTCAATATCTTCTGTGTTGTGAGCGTGTCTGTATGGGCCAAGTTTCTCAAAAACTTCTTTTCGGAAAATAGAAAAAGGTCCAGGAGTGATGTAAATAGCGTTCATATACTGGAACATTTTTCTGGTGAATATACCAAAGCCGTACTCTATTTTTTGGAGTAGCTGTAGAATAGATTTTGGCTCCCAAAGTTTGATAGATGGAGCAACAGCCATTGTTTCTCTGTCTTGAAAATAATAAACAATCTTTTTTAGGGTGTCTTTGTGTACGTATGAGTCAGCGTCCAAACATCCAACTAGATCTGTTGTTAGTTTTGATAGTCCATAGTTTAGAGCGGTGTATTTTCCTCCATTTGGTTTAGTGTGTATTTCTATTTGAGGGTTGTTTTTGAATTTTTGAATAACTTCCCAGGTTTTGTCTGTAGAACCATCATCTACAATCATGATTTTTAGTTTATCTTTTGGGTAGTCTAGGTTTAGTAGGGAATGTATTGTTTTGCCTACAGTTTTTTCTTCGTTCCAACAAGGAACTATAATTGTTACTGTTGGGTATTTTTTTACACCTTGAGCGACCAATTCCTCCTCTTTTTTCATATTTTCCTTGTTTTGGAAATATGTCATTAGTAAAAAGACCTCAAAGTTCAGTGAGGCAAACAAAAAAACATATGTTACTAGGTTGGTAAAGTCAGGCATAAAGCGCTTTAATTAACCGTCATACTAGCACTTTTGCTTGGTTTTTTCAATTTTTTGGCTATAATAGGGAGATTATGGACTCTAGTCTAAAAATAGATGTTTCTTCTGGTCATTTGCACCCAATCAGTCTAGTTTTGCTTGAAATAAACAAAATATTTTCTGATTACTTAGAACACACACATCTCCTGTTCAGGTTAGGTTTATGGAGAAAAATAAACCACCTATTCGTATCATTGCTCCGGGAAAAGTTTTTAGACATGAGGCAACAGACGCAACTCACGAAGCTCAGTTTTACCAGTTAGAGGGTTTGGTTGTTGGTGAGAATATTTCTGTAGCTAATTTGAAATGGACTCTAGAAACAATGTTTGAAAAACTTTTTGGTAAAAAAATGAATATTAGGTTGCGACCAAGTTATTTCCCATTCGTCGAACCTGGTTTTGAAATGGATATGTCTTGTTTCAAATGTGAAGGAAGGGGTTGTAGTACTTGTAAAAATACTGGATGGATTGAGATCGGTGGCTCAGGAATGGTGCATCCCAAAGTTTTGGAAAGTGCCGGAGTTGATTCAAAAAAATATTCTGGTTTCGCTTTTGGTTACGGAGTGGACAGAATTGCGATGCTTAAATACGGAATAGACGATGTTCGTCTACTTTATCAAGGAGATTTACGTTTGGTTAATCAATTCTAATATGATTAAAAACGGTATTTATAAACATTCAAAGAAAGGAACTATGTACAAAGTTATTTGTACAGCAAAAAATTCAGAAACTCTGGAGGATTTTGTTGTTTATGAATCTTTGTATGATAATGAAACTTCAAAATACTGGGTTCGACCAGCATCTATGTTTGAGGATTTGGTGGAAGTAGATGGAAATAAAGTTCCAAGATTTGTATTGGTAGAAGAAGAAAAATAAAATGAAAGTCTCATATAAATGGCTACAAGAATATATAGAAAATGAATTACCTCCAGTAGAAAGGGTGGTTGAGGCTTTAACTATGCATTCATTTGAGATAGAGGGTGTAGAGGATTTTGGCGACGATAAAATACTAGATGTAAAAGTTTTACCAAACAGAACTCATGATTGTTTATCTCACTACGGGATAGCTTCTGAAATAGCTTCTGTCTGTGATTTAAAAAGAAAACCACTATTATCAAAACAAGATTTTCCAAAAACAGAAGATATAAAATTGTCTATTAATACAAAACTCTGCGTCAGGGCAGTGATGATTTTAATAAAAGATGTGGAAGTAGATGAAAGTCCAGAGTGGCTAAAAGAAAAGTTGAAAGTCTATGGAAATAAATCAATCAATAACATAGTTGATATAACAAACTATCTGACTTTTGCTTTCGGTCAGCCAATGCACGCTTTTGATGCAGATAAAATCGCTAAAAATAAAAAGGACCAATACGAAATAATAATCCGTGACGCTAAAAAAGGAGAGAAAATAACTCTACTAGATGGAAAGGAATACACACTAGACTCAACCATGATGGTTATTTCAGATACAGAAAAGCCACTGGATGTTGCCGGGGTAATGGGTGGAAAAGATTCTGGAGTAAGCAGTGAGACAAAAAATATTATTTTATCTCTCTCTCATTTTGATCCTGTTTCTATAAGAAAAACCGCAAAAGCTTTGGGAATCAGAACAGACGCTTCTCAAAGGTTTGAGAACTCTATATCTCCATCTCTTATTGATCGAAGTTTGCCTTATGCTCTTGAGCTTATTGATGATTTAGTTGGTGGAATAGTTGTTGGCGGAACAGATATATATCTAAAGGAACAAAAAGAAACAGTTATATTTATAACACCAGAAAAAATATCAGATATTTTAGGTGTAGATATTTCAGCTGAAGAAATAGTAAAAACTTTAGACAGACAAAATATAAAATCTGAAATAAAAGGGGGAGATATACTCGTTACTTCACCACTAGAGAGATTGGATTTAGAAATTCCAGAAAATATTGCAGAGGAGGTTGGGCGAATATACGGGTATGAAAAAGTTTTACCTAAAGAGCTTGGTCCTGGTCTAAAAGTGTCTGTTAATATTGAGGATTATACTTCAAACTTGATTAGACTTTCTCTTTTGAAACAAGGATTTTCTGAAATATATACATACTCGTTTACAAATAAAGGTTTAGTTGAGTTAGAAAATCCTATTGCTGGAGATAAAAGTTTTCTAAGACAAGATTTAATTTCAGGAATGGAAGACTCTCTTGAACACAACTTCAAATACGCTGATTTGCTTGGAATAAAAGAGGTAAAACTTTTTGAAATCGGAAAAGTTTTTGGTGGGAAAGGAGAGAAACTTCATTTGTGTATTGGAGTAAAGTTTCCAAAAAATAAAAAAACTCCAAGTGTTGATGAGGAATTAGCAAAAACTATTCAGAATCTAGAAAATGATTTAGGTATTTCTGTTGGAGATGTATCTATAATGAGCGGAGTGGTTGAGTTTGATATAGATAGAATTGTAAAAGAAATAAAAATAGGGGATACAAACTATGAAGAAGCTTCTTCTGTTTTGGGTAAAGATGTTTCTTACAAAACTATTTCCCCGTACCCTTTTGCGGTTAGAGATGTTGCAGTGTTTGTTCCAAACACTGTGAGTGAGGAAGCAGTAACTCAAATAATAAAAGATAAACTGACAGATATTGTTGTTAGATTTTCATTGTTTGATAAATTCGCAAAACCAGAAAAAACTTCATACGCATTTCGCCTAGTTTTCCAATCAAAAGAAAAGACTCTGACTGATGATGAAATAAATGCAGTAATGAACCCAATATACGAGACACTAAAAGCTCAAGAAGGCTTCGAAATAAGGTAGTCTTTAAGCCATATAAATAGACTAAAATAGCTTGTTGTGAGGACTGTTTTTTGCTATAATTAATGGGTTAAATTAACTAAAATATCAACAAAATGGCTGGAAAAAAAGATAGTTACGGTGCAGACGCTATACAGATTCTAGAGGGCTTGGAGCCGGTTAGAAAGCGACCCGGAATGTACATTGGTACAACTGGCCTTGATGGACTACACCACCTTATTACAGAAATTTTCGACAACTCTCGTGACGAAGCCATGGGTGGTTTTGCGAACGACATTGAGGTTGCACTACTGCCTGGAAACAGAATCCGAGTAACAGATAACGGACGAGGCATCCCAGTTGATATTCACAAACAAACAAAAGTTTCAGCGCTTGAAACTATTATGACAACTCTCCACGCTGGAGGAAAGTTCGGTGGAGAAGGAACTGGTTACAAAGTTTCTGGAGGTTTGCATGGAGTAGGAGCATCTGTTGTAAACGCCTTATCTATCTATTGTAAAGTAACAGTTCACAAGGACGGTGGTATTTATATACAGGAGTATTCTCAAGGAAAGAGAAAAGCTGCTGTAAAGAAAATCGGAACAACTAAGAAAAATGGAACTATCGTGATGTTTGAACCAGATTCAGCTATTTTCCCAATCATTGATTTTGATGCAAAAAGAGTAATGGATCATATGCGACAGCAAGCATATCTTGTAAAAGGTTTGCGTATCACTGTTGTTGATGCTTCAAAATACGAAGGTAAAATAAAAGAAGATGAAGTTTTCAAAATATCTGAGTTGGGGCTTGAGGTTCCATCAATGTCTTTCTACTTTGAGGGAGGATTACTTTCTCTTGTTAAATTTATTAATCACGACCAGAAGCCTGTTCACAAAAATGTTTTCTATGTAGAGAAGAAAACAAATGAGTGGGAATCTGTTGAAGTTTCTCTTCAGTATGTAGATGATATTGCGTGCCGACTTTCTGCTTTTGCAAACAACATCAACACTCCAGAAGGAGGAACTCATGTTACTGGTTTCAAAACTGCGCTTACTCGTACACTCAACACATACGGACGAAAGAATAATATTATAAAAGAGTCAGAAGATAACTTTACCGGAGAGGATGTTTTGGAGGGACTAACAGCTGTGGTTTCAGTAAAACTACGAGAGATTCAGTTTGAGGGACAGACAAAAGCAAAACTTGGAACAGTTGAGGCACAGTCTTCTGTTAACACTATTTTCTCAGAGGCATTTTCACAATTCCTAGAAGAAAATCCAGATGATGCAAAAGCTATAGTTAATAAAGTTATTCTTGCTCTAAAAGCTCGAAAGGCTGCGAAGGCTGCAAAAGACTCTGTTTTGCGAAAAGGCGCACTAGAGGGAATGACACTTCCTGGAAAGCTTGCTGACTGTCAGAGTAAATCAGCAGAGGATTCGGAGATATTTATTGTGGAGGGAGATTCCGCTGGAGGTACAGCAAAAACTGGTAGAGACAGAAAGACACAAGCCATACTTCCGCTCCGAGGAAAAATTTTGAACATTGAACGAGCTCGTCTAGATAGAATGCTAGAGTCAGAACAAATTCGAAATCTCGTTATCGCACTCGGAACAGCTATAGGAGATACATTTGATATTAGTAAACTGCGATATCACAAAATTATTATTGCAACAGATGCCGACGTGGACGGTGCTCATATTAGAACTTTGATTTTGACATTGTTATACAGATTTTTTAGACCACTTATCGATGGAGGTTTTGTTTATATTGCTCAACCACCTCTATTTAAAATAAAGAAGGGTAAGGAGTTGTTCTATGCGTATTCTGATGCAGAGCGAGATAGTATTATGAAGAAACTTGGTTTCGCTGATGTTGATCTAAATGAAATAACAACAGACTCTGATGAACCAGAGGTGGAAGGAGAGGAGACAGAAACAGAGGAGTCTGAAAATACTAAAAAATCTGACTCTAAAAACGCAAAAACTAAAAAACCATCAATTCAACGATACAAAGGTCTCGGAGAAATGAACGCAGATGAGCTGTGGGAAACTACTATGGATCCAGCTAGAAGAGTGTTAAAACAAGTAAATATTGGTGATGGTGTTGCAGCAGACAAGGTGTTTGATGTACTCATGGGAAGTGATGTGCCTTCTCGAAAGTCGTTTATTCAGTCAAACGCTACAAAAGCTAATTTGGATATCTAATGTCTAAATATCTAGTAACAGGTGGGGCGGGGTTTATTGGTTCGAATATTGTGAAAAGACTAGTCGAAGAGGGAAAGGATGTGAGAGTTTTAGATAATCTCTCTACAGGAAAGATAAAGAACATCGAGCCTTTTCTCGACAAGATAGAGTTCATTGATGGCGACTTTACTGATATTGAAGTTGCTCGGTCTGCTGTAAAAGGCGTGGACTACGTAATACACACAGGGGCTATACCTTCTGTACCACGTTCTATTGATGATCCAGTAAAAACAAACGCATCAAATATAACCGGAACACTCAACCTCCTCATTGCTTCTCGTGATGAAAAAGTAAAACGTTTTGTGTATTCAGCTTCGTCATCTGCATATGGAGACTCACCAGTAATGCCGAAGGAAGAAACTATGCCGATAGCTCCAAAGTCTCCATATGCAATACAGAAACTAGTTGGTGAGATGTATTGTCAGAATTTTTATAAATTATTTGGATTAGAGACTGTGTGTCTACGATACTTTAATGTGTTTGGTCCCAATCAAGATCCAGAGTCTGTTTACTCCGCAGTAATACCTTTGTTTATTAAAAAGCTACAAAAAGGTGAGTCACCAGTTATATTTGGAGACGGACTAACTTCTAGAGATTTTACTTATGTAGATAATAATGTTGATGCAAACCTGCGAGCGTGTGTTGCAGACTCAGCTTGTGCAGGAGAGGTTATAAACATTGCTTGTGGGTATGAGATATCACTGAACCAGTTAGTTGAGAAAATAAACACGGAGCTTGGAACTGATATAAAACCAGAATATAAAGATGAACGAGCCGGAGATGTAAAACACTCACTAGCAGACATTTTAAAAGCAGAAAAACTTTTGGGCTACAAACCTCTAGTTAGTTTTGAAGAAGGACTCAGAAAAACAATAGAGTTTTATAAAAACAAATAAACAAAAAACCTCCAAATTTGGAGGTTTTTTGTTTATTTAGTTTCTTCCTTCTTTGTTTCAGTATACTCCGCCTCTTTCGCTTTAGCTTCTGGGTGTTTTGGAATAATTATTGTAGCAACGATGTAACCTAGAATTGCAGGAACAACTCCTGTCATAATTGCTAGCACTATAAAAACAAGCCGAAGAACTGTAGGATCAATATCTACATATTCACCTATACCACCTATAACTCCAGCTAGTATTTTGTCATCTTTACTTTTATATAGCTTTCTCATTTTTTTAATTTAACTATTTTTTATTAGCGATTTCTTCTTTTAACTTTGCAAGAAGTTCTTCTGCTCCCATCTGTCCTAACTGGCCCGCATCTCTTGACTCTAGGGTTACTTTGCCAGCTTCAACTTCTTTATCTCCTAGTACAATCCAATACGGTATTTTATTTGTTTTAGCGTCACGAACTTTTGTACCAAGGTTTTCATCGGCAAGATCTATTTCAGAACGAATTCCTGCTTCAATAAGCATCTGGTTAATTTTTTGCGCGTACTCATTATGGTTTTCTCGAACAGGAATAACTTTGACCTGAGTAGGTGATAACCATAGCGGGAAAGAGCCTTTGTAGTGTTCGATGATAAAGGCCATCACTCTCTCGATAGCTCCGATAGATGATCGGTGTACGACAACAGCCTGTTGCTCAGAGCCATCTTTTGCTGTGTAAACAAGGTTAAATCTTTTTGGCATAACAAAGTCGTACTGAACAGTGAAAGCTGTATTTTCGATACCTCGAACATCTTTCATTTGGATGTCTATCTTTGGTCCATAGAAAGCGGCTTCGTCTTTTGCTTCGTTAAACTTTACTCCTTGTCCTTGTAGTACTTCTCTTAGAATTCCTTCAGATTTTTCCCAGGCATCATCATCTTTGTAATACTTTTTATCATCAGCTCTGTCGCCAAGAGAAAGCCTGTACCAGAAATCCTCACCCTTTTTTAGTCCAAAAGTTCCAGCTACTTCTTCGATAAGATCTAGAACATTTTTTACTTCTTCTTTTGCTTGCTCGTCATCCGCACAGATAATGTGTGAGTCGGCAAGACAGAATGAACGTACTCGAACAAGTCCAGATAGGTTTCCAGAAGCTTCGTATCGGTAAAGTTTTGCTATCTCGGCGATACGCATAGGTAGCTCTCTATATGAGTGAGGCTTTGAAAGGTAGAGCTCAAAATGATGAGGACAAGTCATTGGTCGGAGCATAAACTCTTCGTCATCCACAACGATAGGAGAGTACATAGTGTCTTTGTAGTATGGATAGTGTCCAGACTTTTTGTACAAATCAATCTTTGCAATATCAGGAGTCGTTACGTGTTTATATCCACGTTTGATTTCTAGATCTACAACAAACCTTTCTAGTTCACGTCGTATAGTTGTACCTTTTTCGGTGTATAGTGGGAGACCTTTTCCAACTGTATCTGAGAATACAAATAATCCTAATTCCTTACCAATGACTCGGTGGTCATTTTTGTCCATCTCATTGTTTTTGTCATTTTCCATAGTAAATACAGCATACCACAACTAGTAGAAAATTGAATTGTATTGACGTTTACTACTTATTATGTGAGAGTTATTTATGGAGGACCAGAAAGATGAAGACTCTGAATCTCAGCCAGACTGGTCGTGCTATGGTGACGACGGCGTTGATGTACTTTCTCTTCATCGCTGTCGCGATCACACTACTCCTCAGTATCGGGACGTTGGGGTGGTACCTGTTTCTGGCCGTGGTTATCGCTTTCGCGGCCTTGAGGGCCTACAGCGACTGGGACAGGAGGAACTGGAGGGGGTTTTTCTAATCCTTCTCCATAGGGCTACCCGCGATTTCGTCGCTGGTAGCCCTTCAGCTTTTATTGTGATTTTTGTCAGTGGAGGAAATAGTTTTTGAGAAACATCCGCAGACGCCGAGCTTGGCGTTGTCAACGACCCGAGTATAACGAGGGCTCTTGACGACAAGGCGTTGAGGACAGAATGAGGCTTCCGTTGGAAGAAGCCGAATGTTTTCGAAAAACTATTTCTGAAACTTCTATTCCAACAATTTTACTTTATCAACCAAAATACTTTTTTCTCCATTTCTTAGAGAAAAAGTGCCTTTTATAACCACACAGCTTTCTGGTATTAATATATCTTGAAACTCTTCAAATATTTTTGGAAACGCAACTCCTTCAATTGTGTCAGTTAGATCTGATATTTTTAAGAAAACCATTTTGTCTCCCTTTTTTGTGACGACAGGTTTTACCTCATCTATTATTCCACCAAAAACTATTGGCTGTTTTTCTTTTCCAGTTTCTTTTAATTTTTTAATATTATTTTCTCTACCTTCTAGTTTTTCTCGGAAAGATTCAAGTGGGTGTCCAGAAATATAGAGTCCAAGAAGTTCTTTTTCCCAAAGTAGTTTATCTGCAGAATTGCCGTGAGATGCTTTTTCTAAATCAATTTCTGTGACTTCTCCACTATTTATCATTCCACCGAAAAGAGAGTCTTGATCAGATTCTTTTGCTCTTTCTTCTTTGTTAAAAGCCAACAGTCTATCTAGATTGTGAAGTAGAGTAAATCTGTATTGATCTTTGTCATCAGTATCTTTTGCTAGAGAGTCTAACGCCCCTGTTTTTATGAGGGATTCCATTGATTTTTTATTTAGGTTTTTGTCTTTTATGCGACTTAGGAAATCAGAAAGAGATTTGAATGGTCCATTTGCCTTTCTTTCGTCTATGATTGATGTGGCTATTCCTTCACCAAAATTTTTTATTGTAGAAAGTCCAAAACGGATAGTATCTATCTCCCCAGGATTTTTCGCCTTGTTTACTCCAAACCCTTCAAAAGAAAAGTTAACGTCTGGAGGAAGAACAGGTATGTTCATATGTTTACACTCACCGATTATTTCGGCAATCATATCTGTGTCGCCAGATTCTGCTGTAAGAACAGCTGACATATATATAGCAGGGAAGTTGGCTTTCATATATGCGGTTTGATACGCGACACGTCCATAACTCGCAGCGTGAGCTTTGTTGAAACCGTAACCCTGAAAAGGTTCAAACAAGAGCCATAGCTCTTCCGCTTTTTTCTCAGTCATTCCACCAAACTTTTGACAACCCTCAACGAACTTCACATGTTGCTTCTTCATTTCCTCTGGGATTTTCTTTCCAACAGCTTTTCGGAATTTATCCACTTCACCCCAGTCGTAACCAGCTATTTCAATGGCGGTATAGAGTAGGTCGTCCTGGTAAACAAGCACTCCAAAAGTTCTATCCAAAAAGTTTTTCATTTTTGGGTGTAGATATGTCACAGGTTTTTTGCCGTGCTTTCGCGCGATGTACTCGTTTATGTTATCCATCGGACCCGGTCGGTAAAGCGCCACCATCACGTTTATGTCGTGGATAGTTGTTGGCTTGAGTTCCTTCAGGGCCCGAGTCATTCCATCTCCATTTAGTTGGAAAAGTCCAATAGTTTCTCCTCGAGCCAGCATTTCAAAAGTTTTTTTATCATCTACTGGAACTGTATCCATATCAACATCTATTCCTTCTACTTTTTTTGTAATTTTTACAGCATCAGCCAATATTGATAGGTTTCTGATTCCAAGGAAGTCGAATTTTAGTAGCCCTACTCCGTCTTCACCAACAGCATGCATATCGTATTGAGTAATGATTTTGTTATCTCCTTTTGTATCGTACTGTAGTGGTACGTAGTCGGTAAGTGGAGTAGGTGAGATAACAACGCCAGCAGCGTGCACGGAGATATGGCGGGCACAACCTTCGATTTTTTTAGCCATATCAATTATTTTTTTTACGTCTTCATCGTCCGTATACATTTTTTTGAGTTCTGGATTTTCTTTTAAAGCTCTTTCGATTGTCATAGGGAATCCTTGTGCCCCCATTGGAATTGCCTTTGCAATAGAGTCTCCAAGGCTGTATGGAAAACCAAGTGCGCGAGTTACATCACGAACAGAACCACGAGCAGCCATGGTACCGAACGTACCTATTTGAGCTACCTTATCAATCCCATATTTTCCACGAGCATAGTCTATTACCTCGTCACGTCTGTTATCAGCAAAATCCATATCGATATCAGGAGCAGATGGTCTAGATGGATTGAGAAATCGCTCGAAAGGCAAATAGTATTCAATAGGATCTACATTTGTAATTCTAGTTAGATATGTTGTAAGGGAGCCTGCAACTGAACCTCGGATGTTTGTTAGTATTCCATGATCGTGGGCATAGTGCAGAAGATCGGACACAACGAGGAAATATGGAGCATAACCTTTATCTCTAATAACTTTTAATTCGTATTCTAACCTCTCTATATATTCTGGAGTTTGTTTTAGATTTCTTTTTTCAAAACCTTCATACGCAATTTTTTTGAGTTCATCATCGTAAGACAAACCACTTTCAACAATATAGTTTGGTAGGAACCATTTTCCAATAGATATTTCTAGATTACACCTATCAGCTATTTTTACTGTATTTTCTAGAGCTTCGGGTGTATCTTTGAAAATTTTTTCAGCTTGTTTTTGAGTTATGAAAGAAAAGTCTTCATCACTTTCTTCTATTTTGTCATCATGTTGTGACTGAATAGAAAGTAGAGTTTGTCTGGCTATGCGGTCTTCTGAGCTTAGATAATAAACATCTTGAGCACCAACAATAGGTGTATTTGTATTTTTTGCAAATTGTATTATTTTTTTTGTATTTTCTTCAGTACCTTTTATTTCTGGATGGTGAGTTATTTCAAAATAAAGGTTTGGACCATCTTCGGTATCAGGAAAAGTTTTTTTATACCAAGACAACCTTTCATCTGCCTGTTCTGTATTTGAAAGTTGAAGAGATTTCGGTATGTCGCCACTCAAAGAAGGTATTATAGCAATAAGTCCCTCGTTGTATTTTTCTAAAAGTTCTCGGTCAATACGAGGTTTGTAGTAGAAACCTTCAAGATGGGCAAGAGTTACTAGCTTAATTAGATTTTTATACCCCGTATCATTTTTTGCTAGTAAGATTAGTCTGTATCTTTCTTTATCAATTCCAGATTGTTTATCTAGTCGGCTTCTATACGCAACATAAGCATCAATACCTATTATAGGTTTGATCTCTTTTTTCTTGCACTTTTGGTAAAACTCTATCGCACCATATAAGTTGCAGTTATCAGTTAGAGCTATAGCAGTCTGTCCGTCTTTTACTGCTGCATCTATAAGGTCTGGGATTTTTGGCAGAGCATTAAGTAGGGAATAATGAGAGTGGGTGTGAAGATGAATAAACTTTGAATCTGCCATATGTGCGAGTCATTATAGCACAGCCTAAAATCAGTGATAATTAATAAAAATTGACAATGTTTTAATGGTATAACATAATCAAAAAAGATCATTTGCGGGGTGCTATGGGAGAAATCGTTCACGAAGTCCGTTGGCAAGTTCAGAACAACAGAAAGAATCTTCTGGAGTTCGGTGCAGTAATTGTGGTAATCCTTTTCACTGTTGCCGTGATTCTAGCTCCAGTTTTTGAGTTTGCGATAGGACTCGCAGCTTATATGGAAAGGAGGTTCTGGGGGTGAGCTTCATACACAAGGAAAGCCAGATCGGATCGGTTGCAATCATTGTCGGGTTGGTCTTCCTAGTCGCTGTTCTTGTCGGGTTATCCTCTAGTGCTGAGGAGCCTGTTCGAGCGACACTCTTGGGGATCTGTATCGCGTTTGCGATAACAGACCTTGCTCTGGTGCCCTATGTCTTCCAGAGTTTTCTTTTTTGGTGGCAACGCCGAAAAGAAGATAAGGAAGATGAAATGAGAAGGTACTGTTGAGTTACCAAGTCGTTCAAGGGGTCACCGTGCTGAGCACAGTGACCCCTTTTAGTATGTTAAAATCTTTGTATGAAAATTGTCGGTATAGATGAAGTTGGTCGAGGACCCCTAGCTGGACCAGTTACAGTCTGTGCAGTTTCCTGTGATGAAAAAATATATAAATCTCTTTTTAAAAATAAAAATCTTCCAGCTTTAGGAAAAGATAGTAAAAAATTAAAAGAAAAAGACCGTGAATTTTATAACAAATATTTAAAAAAATTATCAAAAGAAGGGGTTATTGATTATCAGGTCGTTCACATATCAAATCTAGTAATAGATAAAAAGGGTATTTCTTATTCAATAAAAAAAGCTATACAGACTTCAATTTATAAGCTTAAAATAGACAAAAATTCAAAAATTCTTTTAGATGGGGGTCTTCGTGTTGGGGTGGAGTTTAAAAATCAAAAGACAATTATAAAAGGGGATGAGAAAGAGAGGATTATTGCTTGGGCTTCTATTTTAGCCAAAGTCTCTCGAGACAGTTTAATGAAAAAAAATTCCATAAAATTTCCGGAATACGGCTTTGATATTCATAAGGGGTACGGAACTGAAAAACACCGAGATATGATTAAAAAACATGGGATATCGGCTTTTCACAGAAAAACCTTTTGTAAAATTTGATTATTTGCGGCTTTTAGTGTAATGTTGTCTGCATTATGGTAGTACGAATGCGTCATACAAAGGGACACCGAAACAACAGACGATCTCACGATGGTCTTTCAAAGCCGGCTGTAACTTTGGATAAAAATACAAATGTTCCACATTTGCGACATAGAGCATCAACAGTTACAGGTCAATACAAAGGCCGAGTGGTTATTGATGTTGCTGCAAAAATCGCAAAAAGAGCAAAGCGAGCAAAGAAAGAAGGTCGGTAATCCACACCTAGTTTCTTTTTAGTTTTGTTTTGGTTGGAAATATTGTACACTGATATACATACAGTAGTATGGCAAACAGGCACCTTTCTAGATCAATAGTTCTACAATCCCTATTTGAATGGGATTTCTCTAACAAGTCTTTTGAAGAGGCTTCTACAATTTTTGTGCGTAATGCGAAGGAATTTGCTCCCGGTATGGGGGATTTTTCTTTTATGGAAAATCTACTTAATGGTGTTTTAGAAAAACAAAAAGATATTGATCACATAATAGAGAAAGCCGCTCCAGACTGGCCAATAAATAAAATAAGTATTATTGATAGAAATATACTTCGTATTGGTTTGTATGAACTTTTGTTTTCTGATAGATCTCAGGTTCCACCAAAGGTTGCTATAAACGAAGCAATAGAACTTTCGAAAGCATTTGGAGGGGAGACTTCAAGCAAATTTGTTAATGGAGTTTTGGGTGCCGTGTATAAAGAGTTGGGTGAACCAGGTAAAGAAGAAACATCAAAAGAAAAGAAAAATGGTAATGGTGTGGTGAATACAGAGCATCTAGGAGGTGCAGTTGTTTATGCTCGTGACGGAGAAGATATTTATTTGGCTTTGGTCCACGATGTATTTGGCCGGTGGACTCTTTCAAAGGGTAAAATACCTGAAGGTGTAGATATTGAGACAGGAACTGTTCAAGGAATAAAAGATGAAATGGGTCTTGATGTGACTTTGAAAGAAAAATTAGGAGAAAATGAGTATATTGCTTATCATCCAGAAAAAGGAAAGACAAAAAAGCACGTGGTTTACTATCTTGCAGAGTCTGCTTTTACAGATATTATTCCAGAGAAAAAGGGAGGGTTGGATGATGCTCGTTGGTTTAAACTAGCCGATATACTTGACCTAAACTTTTATAATGATATTCTGCCACTAGTTACTAAAGCTATAAACATTCTCCTAAAGAAGTAATAAGGCTTATTTTAAGGACTTTATAACTTTTAACTCAAATTATATGCAACCTGATTTAAAGGAGTTTCAAAATAAAATAGGTATAAATTTTAAAGACACTGGGATTCTTACCCAGGCTTTTGTGCATCGTTCATATATAAACGAAAACAAATCTTCTGGTCTTTCTCACAATGAAAGATTGGAGTTTTTGGGTGATGCTGTATTGGAGCTTGTTATTACAGATTTTCTATACAAAGAATATGATAAAAAAGCAGAGGGTGAACTAACCGCATATAGATCTGCATTAGTTAATGCTGATACTTGTGCTGGTATTGCTACATCACTTGGTATTAATGATTATCTCCTACTTTCAAAAGGTGAGAGTAAAGACACTGGTCGTGCACGACAATATATTCTTGCTAATGCACTTGAGGCCCTAATCGGTGCTATTTATTTGGATCAGGGTTATGATTCAGCAAAGGTGTTTATAGAAAATAATTTCACTCCACTTATACATAAAATAATTTCAGAAGGAGCATTTATTGATAGTAAAAGTTTGTTTCAAGAAAAAGCTCAAGAGTTTGAAGGAGTCACTCCATCATATAAAACAGTCAAAGAATCTGGCCCAGATCATGAAAAGAAATTTACTGTTGGTGTTTATATTGGAAAAGATTTAATTGCAACTGGAGAAGGAAAGTCAAAACAAGATGCAGAGCAAATTGCAGCTAGAGAAGCTCTCCACAAGCGAGGTTGGAATGTATAACAACTTTTTTTGTTATACTAAATAATATGTATTTGAAATCTATTTTAAATCTTTTGCTAAAAAAGCAGAACTCAATTTCACATCTAAAGTTTCGGCTATTGTAGGTCCAAATGGTTCTGGAAAGTCTAACATTGCGGAGGCTTTTCGTTTTGTATTAGGAGAGCAGTCTATAAAAAGCCTGCGTGGTAAAAAAGGTGAGGACCTTATTTTTAATGGTGCAGGGGATTTGCCACGTGCAAATAGAGCTAGTGTTAAAGTTACATTTGATAATAGTTCAAAGTTTTTGCCACTAGATTATGAGCTCGTTACTATTGAGCGCGTTGTTCATCGTGATTCTGTAAATGAGTATTTAATAAATGGTTCTCAGGTAAGACTGAAAGACGTGGTTGAGCTTCTTTCCTCTGCGCATATTGGAGCGTCTGGACACCACATCATATCTCAAGGTGAAGCCGATAGGATTTTAAACGCTAGTATAAAAGAAAGAAAAGCAATGATAGAGGATGCTCTTGGTTTGAAACTCTATCAATACAAAAAACAAGAGAGTGAAAGAAAATTAGAAAAAACTAGAGAAAATATTGAAAAAGTAGAATCTCTTAGACGGGAAATAATGCCTCATCTGAAGTTTCTTAAAAAACAGGTAGAAAAAGTAGAGAAGGCAATACAAATGAAAGATGAACTACAGAAAGAAGCTCTGGAGTATTGTAAGCGTGAAGATCATTATATAAAAACAACTGAAGAAAAAATTAGATCACAGAAAGAACCATTGCTTCACAAAGAAAAAGAGTTGGATAATGAACTAAAAGAAGCAAAGTCTATTTTGGAAAATGCAAAAAATAAGGATGAAAAGTCTGAGGAATTAATTCATCTTGAAAATGATTTGCATCAATTAAGAGATGAAAAGGATGGACTATTCCGTGATTTTGGAAGAATAGATGGTGAGCTTAATTCTCTTGTTCGTATGGTTAAAAAACAGCAGGAGGTTGCAAACTCAATGGAGCATAAAACAGTAACACTGGTTTCTGTTGAGGAATTGTCTGTCAAAATAGAAGAGAGAATTAAAAAAGCAAAAAGTTCCAATGATATCGATATATTGATAAAAGCTCTAGATGAGGTTTATAGTCTTATTTCTGATTTTGTTGATTACAATAAAGATAAAGTCGAAATGTCTCTTATTGCAGATGTAGAGAGAGATATTGATAATTTACAAAAATCCAAAAAGGGGCTAGAGGAAAAATTAGAAGAATTAAAAAAGAAAGAGAGTCATCTTTCTCAGAGATATAACAATCTAAAAATTGAAATAGAAAAAGAAAAAGATTCAAATCGTGATGCTGAAAAGGCTGTTTTTAGAATAATGGCAGAGTCACAGGAAGTTCGTTCACAAATACACACAATTCACGCAGAAGAAGAAACATTGAAAGTGGTAAGAGAAGATTTTAAAAGAGAGATAACTGAACTCGGAATGCTTCTCGGAACCCATGTTTTGCAGTTTCAAAATCTAGAGTTTGATTTTTCTGAACCTAGACATGAGCAAGAAGACAGACGAAGAAGAATCGAAAAAATAAAAATACGTTTAGAGGATTCTGGTGGAGTAGGAGGTGCAGAGACACTGAAAGAATATACAGATGCAACAGAGCGTGATGCATTTTTAGCAAAAGAGTTGCTTGATCTAGAAAACTCCGCAAATTCTTTAATGGAGCTTATAAAAGATTTAGATTTCAGACTTTCAACAGAATTTAAAACTGGATTAGATAAAATAAATCATCAGTTCAAAGAATACTTTGCTCTAATGTTTGGAGGTGGGGAAGCTCATTTGTCTGTAACTATACCCCCAAAAAAGAAGAAAGATACTGACCTATTACTTGATGATGAAGAAGGCGCTTACCCCGATGTTGAATCATTAACATCAGAGGGCGACAGCCTCGAGGGTATTGATATAGAAGTAAATCTTCCAAAGAAAAAAGTAAAAGGACTAATGATGCTATCTGGTGGAGAGAGGGCACTCACATCTATCGCACTTTTGTTCGCTATCTCACAGGTGAACCCACCACCATTTATTATTCTTGATGAAACCGATGCTGCGCTCGATGAGGCAAACTCAAAAAAATATGCAGATATGATAGAAAACCTTTCAAGGTATTCTCAGCTTATTGTTATAACTCATAACAGAGAGACCATGTCTCGTGCAGGCCTACTATATGGAGTAACTATGGGAATGGGCGGGGGATCAAAATTACTTTCAGTTGCCTTCGAAGAAGCACTTGCTGTTGCAAAATAAATATTGACAAATATTTAAATTAATTTATAATATTTGTGGGAGGTGAGGCTATGCTTCACAAGGTCAGTTTTCTTTCCATGTGTCCTTGTGGCCAACATGGAAGGTTTGTGTTGCCGGACGAGACATATGGCCACGAGTTCTGCTCAAAGCTAGACGCTAGGGCAGAGATCGACCGTCTGTTTGCTGAGAAGAAGATTCTGGCTGATGAGAAGAAGTTCCTCAACAGCCAGATCAGTGAACAGGAAGAGCTTGCCCCCTCGAAGGAGCTCGCTGGAATGCGAGCTCGTCTCAAGTGTGAGATCCTCAACCAGCTCGAAGAGATGATCGAGCGCGAAGCTTGCTTGGATGAGGGTGGTCAGCACACGGACGAAGTCGTGCACTGACGACACAACCTACTACCCGCCAGAATGACAAGCCCGTCATCTGGCGGGCTTTGCTTTATACCAATGCGTAATCTAGAACTCTACGATCGAGGTCGGCAGAGACTACTTTAAACTTTACAGAGTCGCCGAGCATAAACTTCTTTCCAGTTTTTTCACCTTTTAATGTGTAGTTTTTTTCATCAAGAGAATAGAAATCGTCACCAATATCTCTGATTTTTACCATTCCTTCACATTTTGTATTTTTTTCTTCAATAAATATTCCGAATTCAGATACTCCAGTAATAGTTCCATCAAAAGATTCTCCGATATGATCCATCATGTATTCTACTTGTTTGTATTTTATACTTGCCCTCTCGGCATCAGAAGCTTTTTTCTCAAGTTCAGATGATGCAAGGCAAATTCTCTCAAACTTCTGGTATTCATCCTGTTCTATTTTTCCACCCTTCAACTCTCTTTCTAGAAATCTATGAACCAACAGGTCTGGGTATCTTCTGATAGGAGAAGTGAAATGTGTGTAGTATGCAAAAGCTAGTCCAAAGTGGCCGATATTTTTTGTTGAATAAACAGCTTTGGCCATGCTTCTTATTGTTGCTGTTTTTATCAACTCTTCGTTAGGTGTTCCTTCTGACTCTTTCAAAAGTTTGTTTATGTCTTTTGATGTAACCTCACCTTCTTCATTGTGTAAATCAAAACCCATAGCTTTTAGGAATATTGCTAGGTCTTTGATTCTATCTTTGTCTGGTTTTGCGTGGATTCTGTACACAGACTGCCAACCTTTTTTTCTTATGTCTTGGTTCTGTGACATAAAAATAAATTTCGCAACTGCTCGGTTTGCAAGCAACATATATTCCTCAACCAGTTTATGCGTATCTAGTCTCTGTTTTTTGTATACAGAAATAGGTTTACCTTTTTCATCCAAGACAAATTTAACTTCTTCTGTTTCAAAGTTGATTGCTCCGTTATGGAATTTTGATACTTCCATTTTTTTTGCGATTTTCTGGAGAGTTCGAAGTTCGTTTTGGTATGGGCCATCTTGTTTTCCGTCTATAACTTCTTGAGCATCTTCATATGTAAATCTTCTGTCACTATGTATGACAGTTCTGCCAAACCACTCATCTAAAACTTTTCCATCTGTGTTTAGTTTGAAAACTGCAGAGAATGTGAATTTATCTTCATTTGGGTTTAGTGAACAGAGATCATTCGATAGAACTTCTGGAAGCATTGGTATTGTTCTATCTACTAGATAAACTGACAGACCTCTTTTTTCAGATTCTCTATCTAGTTCTGATCCCGGTGTAACAAAATGCGATACATCTGCGATGTGAACTCCTATCTCATATGTTCCATCACCAAGATCCTGAAAAGATATCGCGTCATCAAAGTCTTTTGCGTCAGCAGGATCAATAGTCATTGTTGTAACTCCTCGCATATCTCGGCGATTTTTTATTTCAGCTTCAAATGTTTCTTTGTATGTTGAATGTATTTTTTCTGCTTCAGCTTCTACAGAAGGAGGGAACTCAACACGAAATCCCTTTTCTAGGACAATAGATTCCATCTCGGCGTTGTTTTCACCCTTTTTACCTATAACTTTTATGATCTCACCTTTTAGAGTATCCCAATCGATAATTTTTACTAAAACTTTTGTATCATTTGGTATGTTTTCGTTATTATCCAAAAAAATATCGACATACATTCTTTTATCATCTGGAACAATATAAGTTTTTCCATTTGTTGAATCTATTACTCCAACGAATTCATCTTTTGCTCTTTTTATTATTTTCTCAACTTTACCTTGTTCTCGGTTTTTGATTTTTTTTCCAAGGAGAACGATTTCCACGGTATCTCCGTGAAAGGCTCGGTTTATGTTTTCTGGCTGTATTTCTATACTGTTTGCTCTGTCTTTGATTTCAGGATTTGGGTCGAAAAAACCAACACCTTTTGTGTTGATACTTATAGGACCTATTAAGGGTTCGCTTTTCATATTGCTGATATGGTAACAAATTATGAGTTATTTGACCATTTTATACTATTTTGTTACTATAGGGGCCATGTTAAAAATACGATTACAGAGAGTAGGACGAGTTCATGAGCCATCATACAGGCTTGTTTTAACTGACTCAAAGAACTCAACAAAGAGTGGAAAGTATATAGAGTCTCTAGGAAGCTTTGATGCTAGACGAGGAGAAAAGGCGGAGTTTAAGTCTGACAGAATAAAAGAGTGGATTGGAAAGGGTGCAAAGCCAACAGACACAGTTCATAACCTATTGGTATCAAAAAAGATAATAGACGGAAAGAAGATTAACGTTCTTCCTTTGAAAAAGGCTATTGTTAAAGATGTTCCTCCAGAGGCGACACCAGCTCCTGCTCCTGCAGAGGTTGCTGCTCCAGCAGAAGAACCAGCTCCAGCTCCAGCTGAGTCTACACCAGAGGTGGTAGAAGAGGCGACTGCCTAATCATTGACTCTCAGGTTTTAACCTATTAGAATTAATACTGTAAAGTCGGGTTTTATAATTAACTGAAATTCATGGAACAAGACGTAAAATTTCTTGATTTTGTAATAAAAGCTTTAGTTGAGAAGCCAGAGGATGTGAAAATCGTGCGAACAGTTGATGAGATGGGTGTTTTGATGACTTTGGATGTAAATAAGGACGATATGGGAAAAATTATTGGTCGTGAAGGAAATACAGCAAAAGCAATAAGAACACTTCTTCGAGTTGTTGGAATGAAAAATAACTCAAGAGTAAATTTAAAGATAAATGAGCCAGCAGATGGCGGAAGAGACATGAAGCCAGGAAGTGCTTCAAAAAGTTTAGATGAGGCTATGAGCGATCTAAATCTTTAATTTTACATAAAAGCAAAACAAAAACTCCCATTGGGGAGTTTTTGTTTTGCTTGCTTTTTTTTGAATAAACTCGCAATATTTAATTGGGCATTTTGGGGAGGGAACATGAGGACAGTGTTGGTGACAATCATCTTCGTCATGTTCGGTTCTTGTAGGGAACTTCGTGTTCCCGAGTTTCGGGCGTTTCGAGAGTCCGGTCAGAGGACTGAGATCCAACTGAAACAGTACTACATGAACCAGTCGAGAGGACCCTTTCGTTGATCTAGCTTAATTCGGTCTGTCGGATCGAAGGTGAGCTAGCGTGGAGGAGGTGTGCTGGAAGGCCACCTCCTCTTTTCAATTATGAAAAATTGTGGTATAAAAGTGAAATGAATTTTCATATTATCACTTTGTTTCCAACCGCTTTTGATTCGTATCTAAACGAGTCTATTATTTCTCGCGCTATAGAGGACAAAAAAATAAAGGTTGGTTTTTACAACCCTCGAGACTATTCTGATGATAAATGGAAAAGAGTAGATCAAAAACCATATGCTGGCGGACCTGGTATGGTTATTCAAGCCTTACCAACAATAAAGGCAATAGAGAAAGCAATTTTGAAGATTAAGAGAAATAAAAAAGCTAAGGTAAAAATTATTTTCTTCTCTCCAGGAGGAAAAGAGTTTAATACTGAATACGCTAAGAAAACTGCAAAAAAATATACAGATATTATTTTTGTTTGTGGAAGATATGAAGGGATAGACGCACGTGTGAAAAAAGTTTTCAAAATGGAAGATGTATCTATTGGAAATTATGTTTTAACTGGTGGAGAGTTGCCTGCAATGATTGTTTTAGATTGTGTATCACGACAAGTCGAAGGAGTTTTAGGAAATTTTAATTCATTAGAAGAGACACGTGTTTCAAGCAGAGACTGCTACACTAGACCTGAAGTTTTTGAATATAAAGGAAAAAAATATAGAGTTCCAAAAGTTCTACTATCTGGAAACCATAAGGAAATTGAAAATTGGAAACTAAAATCTAAGTAACAAAAAACACCCCACCGACCCAAGGGGGAAATTTCTCCCCTTGTGTCGACGCGGCGTCGTGTTGGTGCTAGGCGCTTGTCAGCTGGTGCTGACGAGGTTGAATGGGTACGACCTTCGAGTGGATCTTGGTTTTCACCCGATGGTTGTAGTTCGCGAGGAACTCCTTGCGGGTGTCGTTGCTCTGCAACATCCCGAGGTGCTCCCAGATGGTCTTCGGGAACTTGCCGGTGTGGGGATTCCTCCTCACAGGGCACGACGGAACGTCGTGGGCGATCTCGTGCACGATGCTCGAGTCGTAGCCCTCGTCTCCATCCGGCTTCTCATAGAGAAGCTGAAGGAGAGTCTTGGTCTTGAAGTCCTTGGCGATCTCGCATTCGTCTTGCCGATTCATGTTCTGCGCCTCCAGGTGACAATATTTACATTTTTATATTTTACTGTCAAATACTTTTCCACTATTTTGTATAGCTGGTACAATGTTTTCTATGACTCAAGCTGAAGCTTTGGATATTTTAAAAATGGGCAAAAACGTTTTTCTTACTGGTCCTGCTGGTAGTGGGAAAACCCACGTTGTAAATGCATATGTAAAATATTTGAAGCAACATGCAGTAGATGTTGCTGTGACTGCATCTACTGGTATCGCTGCAACGCATATAGGTGGTCAAACAATACACTCTTGGTCAGGACTTGGAGTGAAAGATACTTTGACTGACTATGATATAGAAAGTTTGATGGAGAGGCAGTATTTGTATAAAAGGTTTGAGAAAACAAAAGTTTTAATAATAGATGAGGTTTCTATGCTCCATCATTTTCGTCTCGATCTTATCGAATGGATTTGTCGACAGATGAAAAGAAACGAAGCACCGTTCGGTGGTATGCAGATTATTCTTTGTGGAGATTTTTTTCAGCTCCCGCCAGTTTCTCGTAGAAGATTTGATGGGATGGATTTTATTGAGCCAGTTGAGTCAGAGTTTGCATTCAAAGCTGAAAGTTTTTTGACTTCAAAATTTACAATATGTTATCTGTCAGAACAGCACCGACAAAAAGACAATACATATTTATCAATACTGAACCAGATTCGTCAGAATAAAGTTACTCAAAAAACAGTAGATCTTTTGAAAACTCGTTTGAACGTAGATCCAGATACTGGGGCTGTTGTAACTCGTTTGTATACTCACAACATAGATGTTGATGAAATAAACAAAAAACATTTGAGTTTAATTGATGCCGGTGAAAAAGATTATCATATGACATCAAAAGGTGCCTCATCGCTAGTTGAGTCTTTGAAAAAAAGTTGTCTTTCGCCAGAAGTTCTTGTTTTAAAAAAAGGAGCTAGAGTTATGTTTACAAAAAATCAGCCAGAGGGGGGATTTGTAAATGGAACTTTGGGAATAGTAAAAGATTTCAATCAATTTGGAGATCCTATAGTAGAGACAAATAGTGGTATGACTTTTCATGTTTCTCCACAGGCTTGGAAAATAGAAGAAGAGGGAAAGGTAAAAGCAGAAATAAACCAGCTACCTTTAAGACTGGCTTGGGCTATTACTGTTCACAAAAGTCAGGGAATGTCTCTGGATGCGATGGAGGTGGACCTATCAAAGTCTTTCGTGAAGGGAATGGGTTACGTGGCTCTATCTAGAGTCCGCTCTTTGAACGGGATGAAGCTTCTCGGCTTTAACGATATGTCTTTGGAGGTTGATATGGAAGTTTTAGAAATGGATGAAAAATTTAGAGAAAAATCAGATGAGGCGGTGGATAAATTGAAGTCAATGAAAAGAAGTGAAATAGAAGAAAAACAGAGATTGTTTATTGAGAGTATTGAGCCAGAAGAGAAAGTAAAAATAAAAAAGAAGGAGAAAGAGTTAAAGAAATCAACTCATGAAATAACAGCAGAGATGTTGGAAAAAGAAATGTCTCTAGCTATGATTGCTGATAAGAGAGGGATTAAACAAGAAACAGTGGTTTCTCATATTGAGGATTTGATGAAAGAAAATAAATGTCCAGATATTGATTATTTAAAAAAAGAATTAAAAAGAAGTGAGTTAGATGAAATACTTTCTGTTTTTGAAGAGTTGGACACAGACACACTTTCCCCAGTTTATAATCTGCTTTTAAAAAGAAAGAAAAAGCCTAGTTATCTCAAAATACGTTTAGCCAGATTATTTTTAAATAAGTGATATAATTATCTGTATGAATAATACATATAATTGGTATCAAAATTTAGTAAAACCTAGTTGGGCACCACCAAGCTATCTATTTGGGCCAGTTTGGACATTTCTTTATATAATCATTGCTGTGTCATATGGTTATGTTGGTTATTTGTATTTTACAAAGAAGATTCCGTTTGTTGTGTTGCTACCTTTTATTTTGAATTTAATTTTTAATTTTGCTTTTTCTCCAATTCAGTTCGGTTTGCAGAACAACCTTTTAGCTTCAGTTGATATTTTGTTAATTTTGGGAACTTTAGTATGGGCATTGTATTCTATATATCCTTATTTACCATGGGTCTCATATATAAACATTCCTTATGTACTTTGGGTTTCTTTTGCTACTGTTTTACAACTAACGATAACTTATCTAAATAAATAATGAAAAATTTTGTTTTGGTTAACGATAAGATGCAGAAAAAATATAAGTATGAACTAGTTGCTCCAGTTGGTAAAAAATTTGACCCTGAATTTAAACCTGCACTGACTCCAAAACAAATGTTAGCTCTCGGTGTTTTTGGTGGTGTTTATATGAGGGATTGTATAAATGAATTTCCAAAGGATTGGTTTGTTAAAGCAAAATTTGCAAAGGATAAAAGAGATGAAAAGATAAATTTTTTTGGCATAAATGCTAGTCAGTCACTTTCAGTTTGGAGAAAAAAAGGTTGGATATATGATGAGGATCCTAGGGGCTGGTTTCAGTGGTATTGTCGTTATTATATGGGCAGAAGGATACCTAGTGAAGATTCTCGTCAGATAGGTAGGTGGAAAAAGATGCGTCGTCATGTTGGCCAAATAGTTGCAAATTGTCGGCCTGGCGATCTGAATTGTAGAAGGAAACAAAGACAAGCTTTGCTTCACTGGGCCTATGATTCTAGAAAAATATAACTTAAACCACTTTATTGTTTCAATAGATGTATAATTAGGTTATGAGGAAAATCCTATTATACGCTTTTTATTTATTAGTTGTTTTGGTTTTATTTGGTCTTTTTGTGTTTATAAAAAAACCAGAACATATTGTTTTTCCAAATGTAAATATTTTTAGAAATGAAACAGTCTCTGTTTTAAATTTTGGTGACGTTATGTTTGATAGAGGGGTTAGGAATATTATTGAAAACAGAAAGAGGGACCCATTTGAATATATAAAAAAAGATTTAGATTTAATAAAAAAATATGATGTTGTTATTGCAAATCTAGAGGGTCCAATAGTAGAAATGGACAGGTCTCTGTGTCAGCAAAAAGCATACAACTTTCAGTTTGCTTCCAACACAACAGAAAGACTAAAAAGTGTGGGAATAAATATGGTGAATATTGCAAACAACCATTCGCATGACTGTTATTCCAGAGGTGTTGAAAGTACAAAAAATTATTTACAGAAAGCGGGGATAGATTATGTTGGAGATATTGATACAGAAAAATCTGCTTCATCGACAAGCAATAGCTATGTTGTAAAAAATATAAATGGAAAGAGTGTTGTTTTTGTTGGTATAGATCAAACTGTTGGAGTTGTACCTGTTTCTGATTTTTATGGATTGATTAAGAAACTTAAAACTGAAAATGATTTTGTGGTTGTTAATATACATTGGGGAACGGAATATGAGTTAACTGAAACTTCTACTCAATCAAACATAGCTCATAGACTAATAGATAGTGGAGCTGATGTTATTTTCGGTCATCATCCGCATGTTATAGAACCAGTCATAATATATAAAGGTAAAGCAATTTTCTACTCACTAGGTAATTTTGTTTTTGATCAAGTTGGAGAGAATGAAAATTCTGGTATTGGAGTCGGTGCGGAGTTTCGGGACGGCGATGTAAAGTTTGAAATACTGCCTTATAAAATAAAAATATTTGCTCCAGATTTTCTAAAAGGAATTGATAAGAATAATTTCTGTGAAAAATTTCTAAAAGATATAGAACATGGTGGTTGTAGTTTTGAATTGACAACTGGTCGCTAAAAGATTTATATAACATATAGAGCGGATTTATCCGTGGAGGGAGATATCCATGCACAGGACTTGGTTTGTTGAGATTGATGATGCACAGAATGTGGTGGTCATCTCGTCGGTCACACTTCGGGGAAGATTCGGGAATGGTAATCGAGTTTTCTACCCCGGCCAGCAAGTTGTTCTGACTCGGGATATTGTCGCTCTCAGTCTCTCCAAGGGAGACAGGGTGGTCATCCAGTCTCTGAACTATCCTGGTGGGGGCAGGGGGTTCATCATGATCGGCCCCACCTCGAGCGGCCAGCTTGTGGCCATCTCCCACGATGATGTCACGGAGGCTCCGCAGACGAGCCCCACTTCAGTTGGAGATGTGCCTCCTCACGACTGCGCTTCGGTCGAAGAGCCAGAGCCCAAGGGCTACGGCCTCGTCTGAAGTTCATCGTTCACAACTGCACACAACCTCGCGGGTCCACCCCGCGAGGTTTAACTTTTTTATATTAATAATTGATAAAAATTAAGAAATAGTTTTAGTTAATTGAAAAGTTGGTTTTTCCCGGGTTAAGAGTATATTTATGTTAAGTATTAAATAACATAAAAATAAATGAAACTAGCTTATTCAGGGTTTAGGTTAAGCTTTTTCTTATCAATAGTGTTTTTTGTTTTTGCTCCATTTTTTGTAATTGCTGATGTTTCGAGGCCTGATGTAAACATAACCCCAGCTGGGATTATAGACTCTTTTTCTGTTCCTTGTAGTGGGACAAATGCAACAGCAATACTGATTACTGGTTATCCATTTCAATCTTATGTTGGTGAATACATGCGTCGACCTTGTCTAAACGGCGTAGTTAATTTTGATAGTTTTGACTTGAGTCAATATCTAACTAGTCATGGTGGAGCATATCCAGAGTGGTTTAATTATTTTAAGCCACCATTTTATCTTGTGGTTAAAGATACTACAGATCTCCTCGCTCCAGATGCTCCTATATATAACCAGATAGTGAATATAGTCGGTCCTTCGAATAACTACAGCGTAATACTGCTTAGTCCAATCAATAAAACATATCCAACTCTTGCAATAGGTTCATCTTTTTATTTTACTGGACTTGAGTGGGTAAAAACTCCACCTCCTCCAGCCCCTCTTCCACCTGAAACAATAGGCGATCCAAACAATCTTCCAGCGAATATTTCTCTAACAGGTGATGTTCCGAGAGTTTCTATTAATTGTACAATTGGACACGATTATACATTGTCTCTTGTTCACAGAGAGGACGATTATGTTTTCCGTAGTTTTGGTGTTAAGCAGAGAGAATATTGTGTAGATGGTGTGGTTTCTTTTGACGGTTTTAACATAGTAGATTTTTTTGGTGGCCAGAGTATATCTTGGTGGCTATATTTTTATACTCCTATTGAATACATAATTAAAGATACGACAGGTATTTATGAATGTAATGAATATTATTGTCCTCTTGTGAGTTTAATTAGTGCTAGTAATAATTTTGATACCAGTCTTTATTTAGCATCATCAACTCGTTGGGCAACAGTGGGTAAGGGTCCGATTTATGATGTTGATGAAACTCACACAGTTTGGTCAAATAAAAATCAGACTCAACCAACCGGAAATTCGAACGTAATGTTCATTCCTGGGTTAATGGGCTCCAGATTATATGAACAAACTGGAATTGTTGATTGTGGTAGTAGTTTAGCTGGAAGTGATTGTATTGATGATAATGAATTGTGGGTTTCTTCTTCTGATTCTGATCAAGAAAAATTATCTTTGGATTCAAATGGCAAGAGTATAAATTCTGTTTACACAAAAAATGATACTCAAAGTTTAAATGATGAAGTAGAAACAGGAATAGTGGATGAAGCATATGGGGCTAACATTTATAACTCTTTTATTAATGATTTGAGGAATTGGAAAACAGATGGAACAATAAAAGACTATGCATTTATCCCTTACGACTGGAGACTTTCTCTCGAAGATATTATTACTGATGGGGCAACTTCTACTTTAAGAAACAAACTTTATTTTACAAATCCTCAAGGATTTACAGAATCTTTTATTCTTAAAAAGTTAGAAGAATTACAAAAGAGTTCTAATTCTGGAAAGGTGACAATAATAGCTCATTCAAACGGAGGTCTTGTGGCAAAAGCTTTAGTCCAAAAACTAAAAGATACAAATAATCCTCTTTATTACAAAATAGATAAAATTATTTTGGTTGCTGTACCACAGGTTGGAACACCAGATGCTATAGCTGGGCTGCTTCACGGAACTGAACTTGGTTGGCACGGCCTTGTTATGAGTTCTGCTCGTTCAAGACAACTTGCAGAAAATATGCCGACTATTTATAACCTTTTACCAACGCCAGGTTATTTTTCAACTGTTGATCAGTCATATAATGTTGATAAGGTTGTATCTTTTTCAAATGACCCGAGTTGGCAACAAGAAACATCACAATATGGAACATATATATCAGATCCTGCTAATTTAAAGAATTATATTTTAGGAAGTGACGGCAGAGTTAAACCTAGTTATTCTGATACTAATAGTGCAAGTATAGGAAATTCTAATTTGTATTCTGATTCAGAAGTCGTTCATTCTATTTTAGATAATTGGCAACCGGCATCTACAACAAAAGTTATACAGGTTGCGGGCTGGGGGGAAGAAACTTTAGCTGGAATTGATTATAAAAATTGTAGGTATTACTACATTGGAAAATTACATAAATGTTACAGTCCGAGAGTGGTGGTTGATGGTGATGGGGTCGTTGTTGTTCCAAGTGCACTGTGGATGGCAACATCTTCACCTAATGTTGAAAGATGGTGGGTGAATATAAAAGATGCAAACATTTTATTAGGTATAAAGAGAACTCATAGAGATATATTAGAGATTACAAACTTAAGAAGTTTTATTAAATCTGAAGTTATTAATAATAATTTTATTGATGATAGTAAAATTGTAGTTAATAACCCATCAACTTTGGTTTCTCAAGATACTCGACTTCATTACACTCTTCACTCTCCTCTGACTCTTGGAATAACTGATTCTCAAGGTAGGTACACAGGCATTGACCCAGCAACAAAACAACTTAGAGAGGAGATTCCAGGGGTTATTTATAGGAAAATAGGAGAGACTCAATATATTTCCGTTCCAGAAGATATTTCACATACATTGAAACTTAAAGGATACGATGATGGTAGTTTTTCATTGGACATTGATGAACAAACAGGGAATGTTTCAACTCAAATAACTTCTTTTCAAGGAGTTCCAACATCTACAACAACTATTGCGACACTGGACTACACTACCGGAATGAATTTATCTAGTACAACATTGAATGTTGATTTGAATAGTGATGGAAATATAGATTTATCACTAAATGCTAAATTAGGAGAATTGGTGGATACTCCGTTTTATAAATGGAATGGATTTTTGCAACCAATAAATGATACAAAGTATCATCCAGAACAGTCTAGTAGTGTATTTAAAGGTGGCAGTACTGTTCCAGTTAAATTTGTATTAAAGGATTTTTATGGAAATTTAGTTCAAGCATCATCATCTCCAAAATGGTTGGTACCAGAAAAACTTTCCCCAATGAGTTCTCCTATTAGTGAGTCAATAACGAGCACAACAGCAACATCCGGTTCAGATTTCAGATGGGACTCTTCGAGTCAACAATATGTTTATAATTGGAGTACAAAAGGTTTGATATCTGGCTATTGGTACAAAATATCAGCTAAACTAGATGATGGATATGTGTATTCAGTTGTAGTGGGCTTGAAGTAGTTGTTGTTAATTAATATATTGCTATAATTAAGACATAATGAATTTTTTTAAAGGAAAAAAACAGTCAATTTTATATTTAGTTCTGTCTTTATTAGTTTTGGGCATTTCATATTATGTAAACATTAATATGAGAGATAGATTATTGACAATTGCTTTAAGCAAATCAGTTTTTTGGTTAGCTATTCCCATTATGTTTTTTTCTTTATTTTCTTTTTTTATTAGATATTCCACCTTTAAATCTTGGAGTAAGTTTACACTGTTTTATATTGTAATTTCTATATTAATTGTTCTTATTTCCCCAAACTCAACACATGGAATGGATATTTATCCAGCAACAAAAGAAAATATGACAATAGTTCTTGCTTCTATTTATTCAGTAGTTTCAATCATCCTAATAATTTATAAATCTTTTAAAAAAGAAAGTTCAATCTAAACAATATCTAAGTGCAATCTACTATAGACTTTATAAAAAAATATCAGACGACTATTTTGTGGGTGATTTTTATATTTGTTGCTACTGGGGCAATAGAGTTTTTTTCTGGTAGATCAGTTTTGGGTCCTGATGGGATGTTCGGATGGTGGGAGGGAAGTGTGTGGAGTGCAGAGAACTCACAACGAGTCGCGGATGCCTATACTTTTTCACACATCATACACGGTATGTTGTTCTATGCCTTCCTCTGGCTAGTTGTTCGTAAAGTTCCAGTAAAGTATCGTTTTATTTTTGCTCTGGCTATTGAGGCTGGTTGGGAACTGCTAGAGAACTCTCCTATTGTTATTGATAGATACAGAGCGGTTACTATTTCTCTCGGGTATGTTGGTGATAGTGTACTGAACTCTCTGTCGGATATTATGTTTGCTGGTATTGGTTTCATGATTGCAAAATACTCAAAGTTTTGGGTTTCAGTTTTTCTTATTATCGCTATGGAGCTCGGTTGTTTGTTCTGGGTTCGGGATAATCTAACTTTGAATGTTTTGATGTTGCTCTACCCAATAAAAACAGTTCAGGTTTGGCAATCTGTTGGGCATGTATAAAAATATTATATTTCCATTCTATTTTAATGTGATACAATTTATTCATTAAAATTAAAATTAATTCTTAAAAATAAATGGAAGGAAATAATCAAAATCGATGTGATGTTTGTGGTTCAGGATATGGACACTGTGGTAAATGTGGAAATATGTGCGGATATAACGGGAAACATTTACTTAGGTGGTTTCTTGGAGTGATTATAATTACTTGGGTATTTTCAATTGGAATGAAAATTGGAGAGTTGAAAGCAAGTATAGAAGGATATGGTTATGGTCACAGAGCTATGCCTATGATGTACGGTGCACAGAGTGGATGGAGTGATGGAAACGTAATGTTTACTACAACTTCAGCTCCTGCAACAATGATGACTGGAGTTAAGGGGGGTACTATCCAGGTAATCAAGGGAAATTAGTTATATGAAAAACAGAGTAGTACATTTTGAAATATACGTGGATGATATAGAACGTGCAAAAAAGTTCTACACTGATGTTTTTGGTTGGGAGTTTGTCGATTGGTCAGGTGTTACTGGTACACCGTATTGGGGAGTAATGACTGCACCTATGGGAAGTACAGAGCCTGGAATTAATGGAGGTCTTATGCAAAGACAGGGTGCAACAGTTGTTCCAGATATAGCAGTTGTTGGATATGTTTGTACTGTTCAGGTAGAAAATATTGATGAGACTATTAAAAAAGTTGAGAGTGCTGGTGGAACTATGGCTATGCCAAAATATGCTCTAGGAGATATGGCTATGCAGGCTTACTATAAAGACACCGAAGGAAACATTTTTGGTGTTCATCAAGTTATTAAAAAATAAAACAAATCTAAAATTGTTTTTAAAACACAAAACCCACCGAACACAACCCGGTGGGTTTTGTGTTTCGGTGGGTGAGAGTCAGGCCTTGGGTTTCTGGAAGTCCATGTGGGGGACACCCTGCTTCTCCGAGACTCTACGGATGACAGCGATCTTTTCCTGTGAGGTTGAGTCGTTCCTCACTCGGATGACGTTGCCAGGCACGAGACCGTTCCAGTCACGTGGCCGTGGCCAACTGACAATATTGCCGGAATCGAACAGTTGCCAGTGTTCGTTGCGCAGCACCAGATTTCTGGTATTCATAGAGCATCTCCTCCTCTATTTTTAGAGTATCAGAGTCGAAAATAAATGCAATAAATCTGGCTTTTTGAAGTTATCCACATTTTTTTACCGGCTGGTGTTGACTGGTGAACCACCGTTCACCTATAATAAAAACATAACAAATTACCAGGGTTTAAATTATAAATTTATTTTATTAAAAATATGAGTAAACAAAATTTTGAAAAGTCATTAAAAAAAGAGCTTCGAGTTTTGAATGAAATCATAGATATGAAAATTGTTAGAGGTTTGTCTTATGCGCAGGAGGCTAGAAGACACAAGTTTATTTTAAACAGTCTCACAAACATAAAACGAACAAAGTCAGGATGGATGCTAAGATCATTTAATTTTGCATAGAATATGAGTAACGAAAAATATTCTACATATAGAGATAAAATACTTTCTTTCTACAGAAAGAACCGACGTATGCCTGGTTACAAAGAGATAATGACTCTTGTTGGTTTTAAATCAAAAAATGCGGTTTACAAACTCATCAATAAACTGGTTGATGATGGAATTGTAGATAAAGATTCCAACGGTAAACTCACTCCTATGAAAATTTTTGGCGAAGTCCCACTACTCGGACTTGTTGAAGCCGGAATACCAACAACTGTTGATCAGGGCACTGATACCCTGAGTTTAGAAGAGTACCTAATAGGAGGAAACAAAAACTCAGTTTATCTACTAGAAGTAAAAGGTGACTCTATGATAGATGAGGGTATACACGAGGGAGATCTAGTTCTGGTTGAAAGAAGAGGTGACCCGAGAGATGGAGATATTGTTATAGCAGAGGTTGATGGTGGTTGGACTATGAAGTATTTTAAAAAGAAGGGAAGTACTGTTTATCTAAAAGCAGCAAACAAAAACTATTCACCAATATATCCAACATATGATTTGAAAGTGGCCGCTATAGTGCGTGGCGTTATACGAAAATATTAAATTTGTTTTGTGTTAAAATTTGTTTATGAATAAATACCCCTTATTTGCAGTTGGAGGTCTTGTTTTGGTTTGTGTTTTATTTTTAATATTTACAAACAAGCAAGATATAAAAAATTACCCATCAAAAGGCGTAGATATAATCGCATTCGGTGATAGTTTGATAGAGGGAGTTGGAGCGTCTAGTCCAGATAAAAATTTAATTTCTTTGCTATCAAAAAGTATAGGTAAACCCATTGTTAATCTTGGAGTTTCTGGAAATACAACGATAGATGGTTTAAAAAGATTAAGTGATTTAGATAACTATAAACCAAAAGTTATAATTCTTCTTTTGGGTGGAAATGATTATTTAAGAAAAATACCAATAGATGAGACTTTTGATAATCTTGGGAAAATAATATCTAATTTACAAGACAGAGGTGCTGTGGTTTTGGTTTTGGGGGTGAGAGGTGGTTTGTTTAGTGATAAGTTCGAATCCAAATTTCAAGATCTGAGTGAAAAATATAATACAGCTTATGTTTCCGATGTTTTAGATGGTTTGTTTGCTAATACAAAATATATGTCAGATGCGATACATCCAAATGATTTGGGTTATAAAAAAATAGAAGAAAGAGTATACCCTGTACTTTTAAAGCTAATAAAATAATGTCAAAGATTTTTAAAATTTACTCGCAGGTTTGGAGATGGCCAGGAGATATGGGGTGGCATTTTGTTACTTTACCTAAAAATTTATCTGCAGATATTAAAAAAGTTGGAAAAAGATATGGTGCTGGATTTGTGAAAGTTAAAGTTACAGTAGGGAAAAGTACTTGGGTTACAGCTTTGTTCCCACACAAAGAGTCGGAGTCATATCTGCTCTCAATAAAACAGAATATTCGCAAAAAGGAGGGAATATGGGAGAATGACAAAATAAAAGCATCATTCGTTTTAGAAAAATAATGAGAATATTTGTAAAAGTTAAGGCTAATAGCAGGGAAAATAAAGTTGAGGAGCCTCCTCAGAGACTTTTGCAAACCGATGAAAGACTAAACGACTACTATACAGTATCTGTAAAAGAACCTCCTGTTGAGGGGAAAGCAAATGATGCGGTAGTTAGAACACTAGCTGAATATTTTAGTGTTTCTCGTTCACAGGTAACTCTTTTATCTGGTTCTACATCAAAAATAAAGACATTTGAAATAAAGAAATAATATGAAAACAAAAACATTTGGAGATAGGGTTCGTGATGTAGTCAAAAAAATACCAAAGGGTAAGGTTATGACTTATAAAGAGGTGGCAAAGAAAGCTGGTAATGAAAAAGCTGTTCGAGCTGTGGGGAATATATTGAGTAAAAATTATGATAAAAATATACCATGTCATAGGGTAATACGTTCTGACGGTGGGATGGGTGGATACAACAGAGGAATAAAAAATAAAATCTCTATTTTGAGAAAAGAAGGAGTAAAAATCTAATAACTCTCTGGTAATTTGTTTCTACGATTTATATAATTATATATGGAAGTACTCGCCAAACGATTTTCGACAATTCGTTTTTGCCATCCGGCTGATTCAATTTCCATTCAGCCTAGTCTCGTTGCCCCAAACCAGGACTATTGACGAGACTCCCACGTATGTCCTACCCACCATTATCCCCGGTCGCCAAAAGCGATCGGGGGTGCCTTTTTATTGTCTAAATGTAATAAATTAGCCGTTTTATTGTATAAGAGGGTGTAAGTAACTGTTTACTTGGGAGTGTGTCAAATACGGTGTTAATAGTATGTGTATAACTTTGTTGACTTTATTGTTGACAAAATATACCTACTTGACGTATACTCTACTTGACTTCACGGATTGAGTTATGGCAGACGAAGTGAGGATTATTCGGGTCAATTGTTCTCAACTACTTCCTTGCGTTTCAATCGCTAACAAAAAAATAAGCAAAAAATAAACCACATAAGGGGTGGGGTATTTTTTGTTCGTTTTTTATTTTAAAAGGAGGTAGTAGGTGTCCGGGGTTTATTATTAAAAAGCACAATATTTTTTATGAACACTAAAACTGCACGCCCACAGAAGTTTTTCGGACGTTTCAAAAAGCCGTTAGTGTCTACGCCCAACTTTGTTGAGCCACAGACAGATTCTTTTAAATGGCTTATTGAAAAAGGTCTAAAAGAAGTTTTTGAAGAGTTTTCATCTATAAAAGATTTTTCTGAAAAGAAATTTACTTTGGATTTTACAGGTTTTGAGTTAGCTCAGCCTAAATACGATGAGTATTACGCAAAGGACAACAAGCTTTCATACGAAGCTACATTAAAAGTAAAGGTAAAACTAAAGAACCATATATTAGGTACAGAAAAAGAGCAGGAGATTTTCATGGCTGATTTGCCAGTTATGACAAGTCATGGAACTTTCATCATCTCTGGTATTGAGAGAGTTATTGTTCCACAGCTTGCTCGTTCATACGGAGTATTCTTCACAGCGTCTGAAATAAAGGGACGAAAGTTTTTTGGTGCAAAAATAATCCCTTCAAGAGGAGCTTGGATAGAAATAGAGTCAGATGCTGATGGTGTTATCTCTATACGTATAGATAGAAAGAGAAAATTTGCTGGAACTACCCTTTTAAGAGTTCTAGGTGCAAAAGATAACGAGGCTATCAAAAAACTATTTGCTGGAGATGAATTTAGTCTAAAATCTATAGAAAAGACTCTATTAAAGGATCATACAAAGTCTGTTGATGAGGCATATATAGATATTCATAAAAGACTACGAGATGGAGATCTAGCTTCTGCTGAAAACGCAAAGGAGTTTATTGACTCTATATTTGATTCTGAGCGATATGACCTTTCTCCAGTTGGACGACACAGATTCAATAAGCGATTTGGTAAGCCAATGACAGATAAGGATCTAAAAAGAAAGACTATTTCTTTGGATGATATCGTCACAATCATAAACAACATAGCAATGTTGAACAATACTCCAAACGCAATGGAGGATGATATTGACCACCTAGGTTCAAGACGAGTTAGATTTGTTGGAGAGCTATTTCAGGCAAAGATCCGAACAGGTATGGCTCAGATCAAGAGAAACATTCAAAATAGAATGTCTACTATTGATACAGATGTGACTCTTCCAGTTCAGTTTATTTCTCCAAAACCTCTACAAGCAAGAATCAAGGAATTCTTTACAACAAACCAGCTTTCACAGTTCATGCTTCAGGAAAACCCTGTTGCTGAGATCGAACACCTTCGAACACTGTCAGCTCTAGGTCCTGGAGGATTGAACAGAACACGAGCAGGTTTCGAAGTTCGAGACGTTCATACATCTCACTACGGAAGACTTTGTCCTATTCATACACCAGAAGGTCCAAACATTGGATTGGTTCTTCGTCTATCTGTTTATGCTCGAATCAACGATTTCGGAATGATTGAGACTCCATATGCAAAAGTAAAAAATGGAAAAGTTACAGATGAGATTGTTTATCTAAACGCTTCCGAAGAAGAGGGATATGTTATTGCCCACGCAGCTACTCCTGTTGATGAAAACGGAAAGATTTTATCAGACGAAGTTGAGGTGCGAGTAGAAGGAGACCCAACAGTTGTTTCAAAAGATAAAGTTGACTATATGGATGTTGCAACAAACCAGGCATTTTCTATTGCAACTTCTATGATTCCTTTCCTAAACCACGACGAAGCATCTCGTGCTCTCATGGCCTCAAACATGCAGAAGCAGGCTACACCTTGTATTATTCCTGAAGCTCCACTAGTTGCTACAGGTATGGAAAGTGCAGCATTGAAAAATACAGGAAGACTTATTGTTGCAGGAGAAGAAGGTGTTGTTACTCATGCAGATGGTGCTAAAGTCGTTGTAAAAAACAGCAAAGGAAAAGAGACAGAATACAATCTAGTTAAATTCTCACGAACAAACGGATTTACAGCTTTCCATCAGAGACCATCAGTTAATGTTGGAGATAAAGTAAAGAAAGGAGATGTTCTCGCGGATACATCAGCTTCAGAACACGGTCAGTCAGCTATCGGTCAGAATATGCTTGTTGCTTTCATGTCATGGAGTGGATCAAACTACGAGGACGCGATTATTCTTTCAGAGAGAGTTGTAAAAAACAGTAAATTCACTTCTATACACATTGAAGAGTTTGTTGTTAATGTTCGAGATACAAAACTTGGTCCAGAAGTTACTACTTGCGATATTCCAAACGTCGGAGAAACAAAACTAAAAAATTTGGCTGAAGACGGTATTATTCAGGTTGGAGCAGAGGTTAGACCAGGGGATATTTTGGTTGGGAAAATTACACCAAAAGGAGAAACACAGCTTACACCAGAGGAAAGACTACTTCGATCACTTTTCGGTGAGAAAGCTCATGATGTAAAAGATACATCAAAGAGAATGGAAGGAGGAAAGAGGGGAAGAGTTATCAAAGTTCAAATATTCTCACGAGAAAAGGGAGATAAACTTGATTCAGGAATTATAAAAAGAATTCATATTGAAGTTGCACAGCTCAGAAACGTTTCAGTTGGAGACAAACTTGCTGGACGACACGGAAACAAAGGAGTTATATCAAAAATTCTTCCTGAAGAAGATATGCCTTATATGGCAGATGGAACTCCTATCGATGTTATTCTAACACCACTTGGAGTGCCTTCACGTATGAACCTAGGACAGATTCTAGAGCTTCACTTAGGTCTAGCTGCTAACACACTTGGTTATCAGGCAATCGTTCCTCCATTTGCAGGTGCGACAGGAGAAGAAATCAAAGAAGAACTAAAAAAGGCTGGATACAACGAGTCAGGAAAGATGAAACTATTTGATGGACGAACAGGAGAGGCTTTTGCACAGGATATTGCTGTTGGATATATGTATATCTTGAAACTGCACCACATGGTTGAGGACAAGATTCACATGCGATCTATTGGTCCATACTCACTTATTACTCAACAGCCACTTGGAGGAAAGGCTCAAAACGGAGGACAGAGATTTGGAGAAATGGAAGTGTGGGCACTACTTGGTCACGGGGCAGCACATACTCTACAAGAAATTCTTACAATTAAGTCAGACGATATTGCAGGACGATCTGCTGCCTTTGATGCAATCGTAAAGGGTATGCCGATTACACAACTAAACACTCCGGCGTCATTCAATGTTCTATTGAATAACTTACGAGGATTAGCTTTGGATGTTCAGATAAAGAAAGGGTCGAAAGAATTACTAGATGGTCATGGGAACAGTAACATTTAATAAGACCACTTAATTAATAAAAAAATCTATGAAAACAAGAACAACAACAGATTCAAACGATTTCGAGACAATAGCACTTCGTGTCGCGTCTCCAGAGCGAATAAAAGAGTGGTCTTTTGGTGAAATTACAAAACCAGAAACTATCAACTATAGAACACAAAGATCAGAAAAGAATGGTCTATTTGATGAAAAAATATTCGGTCCAGATAAGGACTACGAGTGTTATTGTGGAAAGTATCGAGGAATAAGATACAAGGGAATTATCTGTGAGAAATGTGGAGTTGAAATCACACGTTCAATCGTAAGACGAGAGAGAATGGGTCACATTGAGCTAGCTACAGTGGTTTCTCACATCTGGTTCCTAAAATCTATGCCAAGTAGAATCAGTTTAATTTTAGGTATACCTACAGCAGACCTTGAAAAAGTTATCTACTTTGCTGGATACATCATTACAAAAGTTTCAGAAGAAGATAGAACAAGATATCTAAAGGATTTGGATTCTGAATATAAAGCAAAAGTAAAATCTCTACAGGATGAAAAGACAAAAGAAGCTGTAAAAGAAATGCTTCTTACTGCAAAGAGAGAAATAGAATCAATTCAGGAAGGAAGAGTGCTTGATGAGGTTGAGTACTATAACTTTGGAATGAAGTACGGAACAATGTTTGAGGCATCTATTGGTGCAGAAGCAATCTACAATATATTTAAGAAAATTGATCTTGAAAAACTACTAGGTCAGTTAAATGCTGAGCTTGAGAAAGCAAGTAGTATAGAGACAGGAAAAATAAACAAAAGAATCAGTGTTGTAGCTGCGATGATTAATTCAAACATCAGACCTGAGTGGATGTTCTTAACATCTATTCCTGTTATACCTCCAGCTCTACGACCTATGGTTCCACTAGATGGAGGACGATACGCTACATCTGATGTTAACGATCTATACCGAAGAGTTATAAACCGAAACAATCGTCTAAAGAAACTAAAAGAGATTCACGCTCCAGACGTAATTCTACGAAACGAAAAAAGAATTCTACAAGAAGCTGTTGATGCTTTGATAGATAACTCTATCCGACATGGTTCAGCATCTGGTGCTGTTAACCAGTCACAGAGACGACCATTGAAATCTCTTGCAGACAACCTAAAAGGTAAAAGAGGAATCTTCCGACAGAACCTACTTGGTAAAAGAGTGGACTATTCAGGACGTTCAGTTATTGTTGTGGGTCCAGATTTGCACTTAAATCAGTGTGGTCTTCCAAAACATATGGCACTTGAACTATTCAAACCATTTGTTATCTCAGATCTTTTGAGAAAAGAGTTGGCTTACAACATAAGAGGAGCATCAAAACTTATTGAGGATGGTATTCCAGAAGTTTGGGCTATTCTTGAAGATGTTATTTCTACAAGATATGTGTTGTTGAACCGAGCACCTACTCTACACAGACTTGGTATTCAGGCTTTCAAACCAACTTTGATTGAAGGAAACGCTATTCAGCTTCACCCACTAGTATGTTCTGCTTTCAACGCGGACTTCGATGGTGACCAGATGGCTGTTCACGTACCTCTATCAGATGAGGCTCAGATGGAAGCTAGAGAAATCATGGCTTCTGATAAAAACATTCTAAAGCCAGGTTCAGGAGATCCTACAGTTTCAGCAAAAATGCTTGATATTGTTTTGGGTTGTTACTGGATGACAAAAGAGATTGGAGGTGAGAAGGGAGAAGGAAAAATATTCCAGACTCCAAACGCTGCTATCATGGCTTACGATCTAAATGAGGTTTCATTCAGAGCAAAAATAAAAGTTCTACCTTCTGATTCTGAGAAATACTCACAGTTTGAAGGTAAATTGTTTGAAACTACAGTTGGAAGACTACTTTTCAACTCTGTGTTACCAAAAGACTATCCATTTATAAATGGAGAAATTAACAAAAAGAAAACTTCATCTTTGATTGATGATTTGATTGAGAGGTATGGAATTGAAAATGTTCCAGCTATCATTGATAAAATAAAATCTTTCGGATTCAAGTATGCAACACACTCTGGTGTTACTTGGGGATTGGATGACGTTATCATTCCAGAAGGAAAGAAAGATATTGTTATAAAAGCAAAATCTAAGGAAGATGCAATTAAAGAGCACTTTGGTGCAGGACTTATTTCAAAGGAAGAAAGACTACGACAGACTATTGAAGTATGGCACGGTGCAAAAGCTGATGTTGAAAAACTGATGCCAGACACTCTTCCAAAAGACGGTTCAGTTGCAGACATGGTTATTTCAGGAGCTCGAGGTTCTATGGGTAACATTACTCAGATGGCTGGTATGAAAGGTTTGATTACAAACACAGCTGGAGAAACAATCGAATTCCCAATTATTTCATGTTCAAAAGAGGGTCTAACACCACTTGAGTATTTCATTACTACTCACGGTGCTCGAAAGGGTCTAACTGACACAGCTCTTAACACAGCAAAGTCCGGTTACCTAACTCGAAAAATGTTCGTTGTGGCTCAGGATACTATTATTACAGAAGAAGATTGTGGAACAAAAGATGGGGTTATAATCGATAAGCATGCTATTTCTGGAATTGAAACACCTATCGCAAAACACATCAAAGGAAGATTCCTTTCAGCAGATGTTGTTAAAGATGGAAAAGTTTTATTTGAGAAGGGATATCTGCTTTCAAAGAAAGATGCACAACAGATTGAGGCTCTTGGAATTGAATCAGTTTCTGTTCGATCACCTCTATCATGTAAAACTCCAAATGGTATTTGTGTAAAATGTTACGGAGTTGATCTTGGTAAAAATAAAGTAGTTGAGTTGGGTGAAGCAGTTGGTACAGTTGCCGGACAAGCTATCGGTGAACCTGGAACACAGCTGACAATGAGAACATTCCACGCCGGAGGTACTGCATCAGTTGGTGGAGATATCGTTTCAGGTCTTCCTCGTGTAGAAGAGCTGTTTGAGAAGCGAAAACCAAAGAACCCATCAGTTGTTGCTTCTGTTTCTGGAACAATTTCAGAAATCAAAGTTACAGATAAAGAGAAAATCATATCTATAACTCCAGTTCTAGAAGACCGAGCAAAGAATAAAGACAAAATTGAGTATTCAACATCTCTAAACAGAACAGTTCTAGTAAAAGTTGGTGATGAAGTTAAAAAGGGAGATATCATAACAGATGGTTCAGCTGATATTGATGAACTATTCAAATACGCTGGAAAAGATAAAACAGTTGACTATATCATTCACGAAATTAACAAACCTTACGAACTACAAGGAGAAAATGTGTCTCGAAAGCATATTGAAACTATCGTTAGACAGATGTTCTCACGAAGAAAAGTAAAATCTTCAGGTGACTCACAGTTTATCGCTGGTGATATTGTAGAAGCATCATTCTTAGCAGAAGAAAATGCAAAACTAAAGGCAGAGGGTAAAGAGGAAGCAAAATCAGAACCAGTTGTAATGGGTATTACTGAAGTATCTCTATCACGACAGTCATTCCTATCTGCTGCATCATTCCAGCATACAACTAGAATTCTTATCTCAAACGCAGTTAGAGGAAATGAGGATAAGCTATCAGGACTAATGGAAAATGTTATCCTTGGACGACTTATTCCAGCAGGAACAGGATTTAAGGGAAGTAAAAAAGCTGCAAAAATAGCAGAGATGCGAGAGGCAAGAGGAAACGTTGAGCCAGTTCAGTACTAGTTCTTTTCTCAAAACTGAATAGCAACCGAAAATAGCCGTTGGATAGGATCCCTTGAGTGAAGGTCGGTGGCGTAAGATTTCCCCAAACAAAATGTCATCATCTGTTGATCAGATAAAATCAAAGATAGATATTGTCTCGCTTGTCGGCTCTTATATAAAGCTGGAAAAAGCGGGGGCAAACTTTAAAGGCAGGTGTCCTTTTCATAACGAAAAAACGCCTTCCTTTTTCGTATCTCCAGATAGGGGGAGTTACTATTGTTTTGGCTGTCAGGCAAAAGGGGATATATTTACGTTTGTTCAGGAGTTTGAGGGATTGGATTTTATCGGGTCACTAAAAGTTTTAGCAGAAAGAGCTGGGGTAGAACTTGAGCAGTTAAAAAGTGGAGAAAAATCTGAAAGAGAAAGACTGTTTTTAGTTTTAGAAAAAGCAGTTTTCTTTTACGAGAAAAAACTTTCAGAAAATAAAGAGGCTTTGGAGTATCTACATAAACGTGGTGTTTCAGATGACTCAATAAAAAACTTTCGTATTGGTTACGCACCAGCTGATTGGCGAGAACTACTAGACTATCTTTTGAGTAAAGGTGTTACTGAAAAAGATATGCTTTCTGTGGGTTTGATAAAACAAAAAGACTCATCTCTGCCTTCACGTTCTTCTTATTACGATACTTTTCGTGGAAGGATAATGTTTCCTATAGCTGATTCCTCTGGTAGAGTTGTCGGTTTTTCTGGAAGAATACTTGTTCCAGATGAAAAGTCACCAAAATATTTGAACACTCCAGAAACAGAACTGTTTAATAAATCAGAAATATTATTTGGTCTGGATAAGGCTAAAAAAGATATTAGATTGAAGGGCTATTCTATTTTGGTAGAGGGTCAGATGGATTTGGTGATGATGCACCAAGCAGGACTTACAAATACAGTTGCATCTTCTGGGACAGCACTGACTGAAATGCATCTAGAAAAACTCAGACGATTATCAGAAAGGATTATGATGTCTTTTGATTCAGATTCTGCTGGTTTCAACGCTTCTGATAGAAGCGCAAAGATTGCATTATCTCTAGGTATGGATTTGAAATTGGTCCAAATGCCAGAAGGTAAAGACCCAGCTGATTTAGCGTTTGAGGACCCAGAACTTTTGAAAGAGTGTTTTAGAAATTCAAAATCAATTGTTGATTTTTATGTAGATACTTTGCTTTCAAAAAATCTTGATCCAAAAGATTTGGCCATTGAAATCAGAAAAAATGTTTTACCTTATATCGCTCAGATGAAAGATAAAACAGATCAGTCTCAATGGATTAACGTCATTAAGAAAAAAACTTTTCTTAATGAGGAGGCTCTTTGGGAAGACTTGAAAAAGATTGGAGTTGGAGCAAATACATACACCAATTTACCACTAAATGGAGCTCCACCAGGAAACGGCAAAAGAGTGGATACGATAGAGAGAAGGGTTTACGGAATCATATTATGGCTAAAGGAACAGGGGAGCAAAAATAAAACAGAAGGTGAGATTGTAGATAAGATAGGTTTAGAAAACAGAGCCAAGGAAATATTTAAAGAGAGATGGGAAGAGTTAGAGAAAATATTTGAGAAAGAAAAAGAGTTGTTGTTGTTTGAGACAGAGAGTTACTACAACAACAAAAGTAATTTAGAAAAAGATATCGATGAGTTGTTGGTTGCGTTAGAGGAGGAGTATCTTAAAAAGGAATTAGGGTTTGCAATGATAAGTCTTCAGAAAGCCGAACAAAAAAAGGATAGCAGTGAGGTTCTAAAGTATCTAGAGGAGTGCCAACGTATAACACAACGGATTAACACAATCAAAACAATTAAAAACGCTTATGAAAAAAAATAAAAAAAACAACAACCACACGAAGCCAAGTGGTCGTATGACCAAAAATAAGGTTAAAAAACAGAAGGCTGTTAAAGCTAAAAAGTCTGTAAAGAAACCTAAAGTAAAAAAAGCAAAGAAAATTGTGGTTCCTAAAATACGCGCAAAAAAGAAAAATAAATCTTCTCTAGCAATGAGAGCATCTAAAACTGTCTCAACAAAAGGTGCGCCAAAAATGAAAATGGCAGATAGACAGTCTCAAGGAATGGAGAGACTTCTACACAAAGGAAAAGAGAGAGGCTATGTCACATACGATGAGATTTTGAAAGAGTTTCCAAATGTTGAAGAAGATATCTTTTTCCTAGATGAGCTTTATGAAAAACTTTCTGTTTCTGGAGTTGATGTTTTGGAAGGAGGAGGACTTCTAGAGAATCCTGCTGATGATTTGATTAATAAAAAATATTCGTACGGAAGAGGTGGAGAGGGTTCATACGACTCAATTCAAATGTACCTAAAGGAGATAGGACAGTATCAGTTGATTTCTGGAAGTATGGAAAAAGAGTTGGCTAAAAGAATTGAGGCGGGTGATGAAGAGGCGAAAAACCTTCTAGCTAGAGCAAACCTCCGACTTGTGGTTTCTATCGCTAAAAAATACGCTAACAGATCTGCCGACCTAACACTTCTTGATCTTATTCAGGAAGGAAATCTCGGTTTGTTCAAAGCTGTAGATAAGTTTGATTGGACAAAGGGTTACAAGTTTTCTACATACGCAACATGGTGGATACGTCAGGCCATCACTCGTGCTCTAGCTGACCAATCACGAACTATTCGTGTTCCTGTGCATATGGTTGAGACTATCGCAAAGTACAAACAAGTTGTTCGAAGGCTTTCACAGGATTTGGGACGAGATCCTTTGCCAGAGGAGATTGCAACAGAAATGAACCTTTCAGTTGATAAGGTGTACACTATTGAGAAAATCGACCAGTCCACATTGTCACTAGAGGCTCCGATAGGTGAGGAGGATGATGGAAAAAGTAAGTTGGGAGACTTTCTTGCTGATGAAAAAATACTTTCTCCAGATCAGGAATCTTCTAGAAGAATTATTTCTGATCAGGTTAGAGAAATACTTAACGATCTTCCAGAAAAAGAAAGAAAGATTTTGGAACTTCGTCATGGACTTGTTGATGGTGTTACTCACACATTGGAGGAAGTAGGAAAAGAGTTCGGAGTGACTCGAGAGCGTATCAGACAGATTGAAGCAAAGGCACACGAAAAAATCCGACAACATGACAAAATTAATAGGTTGAGGAATTACTATTAAATAGTATTAGTAGATTTTATGTAAACATTGAAGCCGCAGGCGGAATGCCTGCGGCTTTGTGGTAGAACGAACGGCGTGGCTACTTGAGTAGTCCGACGAATTCGAATTTGTAGTGATTGATGTCGAAGGCGAATTCATACCCTTCGCACTCACCGAGAACGTCATCGAGAAGGTCCGCGGGGAGTGGTCCATCCCCGATCAGATTCACACAGATGGCCTGAGTGAGGATCGCATGTCCCACAACAAGGACATTCTTCATTCCTCGTTCTGAGTAGTGCATGAAGCGGGGAATGAGCGCGTCTGTTGCTCCGTTGGCGAATTCATACATCGCCTCAGAACAGTGGTCGAAGTACGACCTGACTCCCGAGTTGCCGAAGCGGTCGTATGCCGCATCGATGACCCTGGTGCTCCCATAGTAATCGAGCATCCAGAGTTGGGGGACTGCGTAGGTCTTTACATTCGGATCATCCTCCTTGCCTGCGTAGATGAGTCCCGTTTGCCTGGTCCTAATCTTGCGTGAGTGGACGATGACATCGAACTCAGGGTTACCGTTTGCCGCTCGCTTCTGTCGAGCAAGTTCGATTCCCTCGGGTGAGAGAACACGACTTGAATCGTCATCAGCAAGAAGCGTCAGGCTGTGGCGGAGAAACGCAATTTTCATACATTCCTTTCTGGAAAGTTTTCGTGTGTAGTCAGAGTGACTACTCTGATTCCAATTATACATATAAATATGTGTGTAGTCAATAGTAAACAATAATATCTTTAAAAATTAAAAAATAAATATTTAGATTTTTGTGTTATTATAATTTCGGAAGGAGTGAGGTGAGAGTCCATCACTTTGTTACAACTGCTCCGAGTAAATGTAAACATTGTGGTAGTGACAAAATCGGATTGTTTCAGGTCATCTACTACATTTGTTGGAGCTGTAAAAGGCTTTTGGGAGAAATACCACCAACAATTCCAAACGAGTCAGATCGTTCTAGTCAGTCGCAGATACCGAACTTCGGGTTCGGTGAGGAAGTCTTGTCTGAGTGAAGCCCATCGCGGGCTTCACCGGCAAGACTTTTTTGATATCAAAAAAATGGTATTCTATATCCATGAGTAATGCGATATTTGAAGAACGATACAAACGATTAAATAAAGCCCAAAAGGAGGCGGTGGATACAATAGAGGGTCCAGTTATGGTTATAGCAGGCCCTGGAACGGGCAAGACGACGATTTTAACTCTTCGTATAGCGAATATACTAAACAAAACAGATACACCAGCTTCGGGTATTTTAGCCCTTACTTTTACAGATGCTGGTGTTAAGGCCATGAGAATGAAGCTCCGTGAGATTATTGGGAACAGAGCTGATGAGGTTAGACTTCATACATTTCACGGTTTTGCTTCTAGCGTAATAGCAGAGTTTCCAGAGCACTTTCCACATTTGTCACGAGCAAAACAAATAACAGATGTTGAAGCAGAATCAATACTGCGTGAGATTCTAAAAAATAAAAAGTATTCAAAACTACGTCCATTAGGAGAAACTGATTTTTATTTAAATAAAATAATTTCTGCTATTGGAGATGCAAAAAAAGAAGCGTGGACTCCAGATACCGTCAGAGAGTTTGCAAAAGCTGAAATAGAACGGGTGAACGCTGACCCTGATGCTATTTCTTCTCGTGGAGCAACAAAAGGGAGTTTGAAAGCTGATGCTTTAAAAAGAATAGAGAGATGTGAGAGAACTGTTATTTTTGCAGATGTATACAATGAGTATGAAGCCAAAAAAAGAGAGGAAAGAAAAATAGATTTTGATGATTTACTTTTTGAGCTTTTGTCGGCGCTCAGAAGCGATGAACTTTTACTCAGACTACTTCAAGAAAAGTTTTTGTATATTTTGGTTGATGAACATCAAGACACAAATGATGCACAAAACCTTATTGTTGCATTACTTGCGAACTTTTTTGATAATCCAAACGTTTTTGTGGTGGGGGATGAAAAGCAGGCAATATACCGTTTCCAAGGAGCTTCGGTTGAAAACTTTTTAAAGTTTCAGAACATCTGGAAAGATATGAAAGTTATTTCTTTGGAAGAAAACTATCGCTCTCATCAGGATATTTTGGACGCCACTTACTCAATGATAGAAGAGAACTATGATGATGGTCAGTATAAAGATTTACGAATAAAACTTAAGTCTGGTTCAAAAGAAAAAAATAAACCAATTGATTTAGTTTATGCGGAGGATGCTGGTTCATCAGATCATTTTTTGGTGAATGAATTATTAAAAATAACAGAGAACGACCCAGAGGCAACAGTTGCTGTGATTTTAAGATGGAATAGGGATGTAGACTATGTGCTTTCACTTTGTGAGGCTAACGGTATAAAAGCATCGGCTGAGCGCGGGGCAGATGTTTTTGCTTCACCTATAGGGGTACTGTATTTTAAGATTTTGGAGTATTTGAATGATCCATCTAAAACTGAGGCTCTGGCCGAAACTATTGCTGGAGGGTTGTGGGGTTTGGACTTTGCCAAATCAAATGAATTAATAAAAAAAATACGAAGTGGAAATATAAAAGATATAGAAAAGGAAATACCGGAACTTATTGAATTAAAAAATGAACAAAATAAATCTGGAGTAATAGAGTATTTAATAATGATAGGTGAGCTTTCTTTTTTAACAAAAGCTGAGAAACTAACTTCACCTATGCAGGTTGAGATTTGGAGAGCTATTATAGATTTAGGACGTGAGCTGGCGGTTAATTCTCACATAGAAAATCCAAGTAACCTCATAAAGCAACTTTTGGATTATCAAAAAACAGCTGAAAACAAGACTATTAAAATAGGTAGTGGAAGAAATGATGCAAAAATACAGGTTATGACTGCTCATTCATCAAAAGGCCTCGAGTATGATTATGTCTTTTTACCTTATGCGCTTGAGGAGTACTGGATGAGACGCCCTAGATCATCTGTTTTTGTTATGCCGAGGGATAAAGACACTAGTGATGAAGTCCGAGATTCAAGGAGACTCTTTTATGTTGCTCTAACCAGAGCAAAGAAACACGCTGTTGTTATGGTCCCAGCACAAGATAATTTGGGTAAGGATTTTACTCCACTGCGGTTTATAGATGAGATGCACAAAGACAGTGTATCTAGAATTGATTCACCAAAAACAGATTTACCACCAAAAGCTCTTAATAGAACTGAATTAAAGTCTCATAGAAAATCAGAGATAGTTGAATATACAAAAAGGGTTTTATTAAAAAATGGTTTATCTGTAACTGCTCTGAATCATTTTTTGGTATGTCCTAGTCAGTTTTTGTATAAAAGTATTTTGAAAGTCCCAGAAGCTCCTAGTCCAAGTTCTGAAAAGGGAATAGCAATGCATAAAGCCATATCAGATGTTTGGAAAAATAAAGATAAAACAGTTAAGGATATAACAAAAACAATTAAAAATTCTGTTACAGAGTATTTTAATTCATCTCTTCTTCCAAAGTCAGAAAAAGAAATTATTTTAGAGGAGTTAACCGCTAACGCTCCCGTTGTTGCTAGCGCTCTGCAGGAACATTTTGCGATAGATGGAATCGTGTTTACTGATAAATGGATAGAGAGTAATTTTACTACTGATTTAGGAGAGTTAAAAACTATAGTTCTTCATGGTCAGATGGATACAATAATTGATACTGACAAAAAAACTTTTGTTTTTGACTACAAAACTCGTGAGTCAATGAGTGTGAATGCAATAAAAGGTGATACCAAGGATTCTGACGGTAACTATTTTAGACAGTTGGTTTTTTACAAAATGTTGCTTTCTGGTAATTATCAATACAAAGAAAAAGCAATAGAACCTGCTTTGGTTTTTGTAAAACCAGATGATAAGGGTAGGTGCCCGACTATTACTCTACCAATAGACTATGGTGATGAAGAAAAAGTGAGATCTGAAATAACACGACTAGTTCAGAGTGTTTTTAGTGGAGATTTTATGACTGAAACTTGTGACGATAAAAGCTGTCAGTATTGTGGTTATAAAAAGCTTATTTAACTAACAAAAAAGCCCCGAAGGGCTTTTGTTGTTTATATTACTTGAGGAGGGCGTCGATAATGGCTTTAACTGCTTCGTATGACTGAGCACCTTGTATAACTGTTTTTGTTCCGTCTGCTGAAACTACAATTGAGTTTGGAGTTCCTCGTCCTCCCGCTTTTACTGCATCTTGATAGTCGGCTTCAACTTTAGCAGCATACCTTCCAGAAGACAGGCAAGTGTTGAAAGCTGTAACATCTAGGCCAATTTTCTTTGCGATTTTTGGAAGCTCTGCTAGATCAAGAGAGTTGTTTGAGTTTGTTGTTGTATAAATCATATCTGTAAATTCCCAGAATTTTTGAGGTCCGCCTAATTCATTTGCACATTCTGTAGCCTCCGCCTCCTTTCTAGCTTTTGAGTGTAGTTGATCAATAGGGAAATGTCTGTAAACCCAAGCCACTTTTCCATTTTTTCCATAAACATCCATTACTTGTTTCAAAGTAGAATGAAATACTTTACAGAACGGACATTCTAGATCAGAGTACTCCACGATTTTTAGAGTCGCGTTTGGATTTCCTAGTATATGATCGTCAGCTGATATAGGTCTCATATTATCAGTATCTGAGCTAGTTGCTAGTTCAACATTTTTTACTTGAGGCTGGCTTGCTATTTTTACATTTGATAGATAAAGGGAACCTCCTATTAGGACACCCGCTATTACTATCGCTATTGGAACTGAAAGTTTCTCTAACATCTATTTAAGGTTAATGGTTAATTGTGATAACATTCTACTATATGACACATTTGGTAGCAATCATACTTGGTTTTGTTGAGGGGGCAACGGAATTTTTACCTATTTCATCATCTGGGCATCTTATAATAGCTAGACATTTAATGGGGGTTAACGATTTGGGTGGGCTTACTTTTGATGCTGTTTTGCAGTTGGCCACAACTTTGGCTATAGTGTTTTATTTTTGGAAAGATATTTGGTATTTAGTCCAAACATTTTTTAATTTAGTTAGAAAAAATCCTGTAATGGAAAAAGACAGAGTTTTGTTTTACTCAATACTGATAGGAACTATTCCAGCCATCATTGCCGGACTATTTCTAGAAAATTATATGGATACTGTTTTTAGAAATATCAATCTTGTTGCTTTAACTTTAATACTTGGTAGTGTTTTGTTTTGGTTTGCACAGAAAATTTCTAAGAAGAACAGTGATTTATCTATAGGGAAGGGAATTATGATTGGATTTTTCCAGTGTTTAGCTTTGATTCCTGGAGTTTCTCGTTCTGGAGCAACTATTTCGGGTGGGTTGATTGCTGGACTTACACAGGAGGAGTCGGTTCGTTTTAGTTTTCTCCTTTCAATACCTATTTTGCTTGGGGCTGGTTTGAAAAAAGTATTTGAAGTTCGTCATGAGTTGTTTACTTCAGACTTTGGTTCATCACTTTTGCTAGGTTCAGTTGTTGCTTTTGTTACTGGGCTTATGGCAATAAATTTTTTAATACGATACTTAAAAAACAACAATTTAGACATTTTTATATATTACAGAATTGGCCTCGCTATAGCCATATTTCTTCTATTCTAACTTCCAAATTTAGCAAACTCCTGCGTTGGAATATCGAAAATGTTCGTCACCTTATCTAGATAAGGCTTCTCTCATTTTCTCATTCCGCCTTGGATTTTATCTAAATTTGTAAGTTATAACAATCACGTTTTAATGGCTTATTAGAGCCATTATAGTATTATTTTCATAAATAAAACATAAAAATCGCTTGACAGTCAAGAGTAGGTGTGCTACACTGTTGGGGTACAAGTTCGTTAACGTTGGTAGAGGCAGGCGATGCCTCTACCACCATCTTCTTCACAAGGAGTGCTCATGCGCTTCGATCTGGGTCCGCCGAACAGCGAGATCATGATGATTCCCGAAATCGACCAGAAGGTCGTCACCGAACAGATCACCGCGAACAACGCCGGCCTCGGCGCGACCTAGCCAGGTCGCCGCACGGCCCTCGTCACAGGAGCATTCCATGAAGAACAAATCACCGCCGAGCAAGTAGCAAGGCGGAACTAGGGGCCCGTATGTGGTCCCTTTTTCCTATCCAAAATTTTAAAAAAGACTCTGCGTTTTTATCTCTGGAACTGGCTCCCAGTGTTTTGTGTCTAGTTTTATTTCTTTTGTAAAAGGTCCTTCTTTGAAAATCAGTTTTTTATTTTTTAATGCAAATTCATAAATATCTTTTGTGATTCTTACATCATCCAGACAGTATTTTTTTATTTCTTCTATTTTTCCTTCTCTCCACCATTTTACAGCTTCTAATCCATCACCACTTTTATTAACACCAAAAGTGCCTTGGGCTATTTTATCTAGTTTTAGCCATCTTCCAGATGTTTGTTTTATTTCTTTAAAAATATCTAAAGAACGAATGTTTTTTAAATCACCTAGACCGGCCTTTTTGTAGTATTTGTTGAGTAGTGGTATATCAAAGTACTCTCCATTGAAAGTTATGAGAACATCGGCTTTGTTTATAATTTCCCACATTAAATGGAATTCTTCCTGTAGAAAAGTGTGGTACCTGTCAGTTTCGTATTCATATAGTCCAACAACAGATATATCTAGATCTTCAGGGTTTCTAGACCCAACATCTTGGAATATATTTTTTGTTTCTATATCGAATACTATTTTTCGCATAAGGCCAGTATATCAGTAGAATATTATTAAGCAAAAACCTGTCGAGTTGTAATATTTTTGGAACATCGCGGAGTCCGTGAAGAGACGAGCGCGAAGAAAATTTTCAGCAGAAAATTATTCTGTTTCCAAAAATGTTGCAACGAGAAAAAGATTTACTATTTTTTAACAACAACTAAAATATCCTCAACTTTTACTTTCTTTTCCTCGCCAGTCTCTAGGTTTTTTAATGGGTAAACACCTGATTTTATTTCATCTTCTCCAACACAAAGAACAAATAGAACACTCTGTTTGTTTGCTGTTTTGATTTGGTCTCCAACTTTTTTATCAGTTAGATCAACTGCAACATCCAAACCTTGAGCGCGTAGATTTTCAGCTAGTTTATTGGCTTCTCCAATAAAATCTGATTTAAGTGTACAGATGTATATATCTGTTGTTGGTCTGTATTTAGGAAGAAGTCCATGAACATCCAAAAAGTCTCTTGCTGTTACATCTCCAGCTCCAAATCCAACCGCTGGAACTTTTCTTGTTCCGAATATATCTAATAGGTCGTCATATCTTCCACCACCGAAAACAGAACGGTTATTGTCTGGGTGTAAATCAAACACTTCAAAAACAATACCTGTATAGTAGTCAAAACCGCGCATCAGTGTTGGTTCAAAAGATATGTTATTTACTCCAAGAGCGTTTAGTTTTTCTATAACAGCTATTATTTGTTTTGCATTTTCGTCTTCTGATCCTAGAAACTCCATAAGTCTCTCTGCTGAAGTTAAAAGTCTAATAAAATCAGAAGTTTTATCTCCCAATATCTCGTTCATTGCTGACTCAAAAGCCTCTGTCGGTATTTTATTTTTTTTATCTATTATTTTTGAGATTTTGTAGGAGTTTTCTTCGTTAAGTTCAAATTTTTTGTATAGGTCGTTGATTATTTTTCTGTTGTTTATTTTTATTACAAAATCCTCATCTTTTGCACCAAATTTTTTCATAATTTTATGTGCAATATTTATGACTTCTACATCAGCATCGTTTGAATCCACACCAAAAAGATCAACGTTCAGCTGCCAGTGTTCTCGTAAACGTCCACGTTGTGGTTTCTCGTATCTAAAAAGGTTTGGTATTGAGTACCAACGTAAAGGAAAAGCCAAATCGTGGATTTTTCCAGCCACCATTCTTGCCACTGTTGGAGTCATTTCTGGCCGGAGGGTAACCTCTCTTTCACCTCGGTCCAAAAAAGTGTATGTTTGCTCGTTTACTATTTCCTCACCAGATTTTGCTTTGTAGAGTTCTGCTGACTCTAGGATAGAGGCTTTATATTCAACGTAACCATAGCTTTCAACCACGTTTTTCCATACATAAAAAATATATTCTAGAATAAATGAATCTTCCGGATAAAAATCTCGTACACCCTTATAGCTTTCTGTGCTGATTTTTGATTTGTCGCTCATATTGGTATAGTGTATCAAATTATGGCTGACAGACAAAGCATTAATAATAATTTGCATTTACTATACAAAAAGCTTGGAGAAACTCCTCACGAGGCTATTTTGAGGTATAAAAATGAGCATCCGGAATACAAAGAAACCTCCATGACGTATGCGGGCAGACTAGACCCTATGGCCGAGGGTTTGCTTCTGGTTTTATCTGGTGAGGAGATTTTAGAAAAAGAAAAATATTTGGATTTACCAAAAACATATGAGTTTGAAATGTTGTGGGGATTTGAGACTGACACACTTGATGTTCTTGGTCTGGTTCAAAAATTTGAAAATCGTGATGTTCAAACTGAAAAAATAGAAGAATATTTAAAAAATTCAATAGGGAAGTTTGAGCAGATATATCCAGTTTATTCATCTAGGCCAGTTGACGGTAAATCTCTATTTCAGTGGGCAAGAGAGGGGAGGATTGGTGAGGTGGATATTCCGAAACACACAGTTGAATTGTATGAGGCAGAGCACCTTTCTAGAAGATTTATTTCTAAAAATGATTTATTGGAAGATATAAAAAATAAAGTTGGTTTAGTAAATGGTGATTTCAGACAAAATGAGATAGTTAGTAAATGGGAAGAGATTTTGGGTGAGACTGATGCATCTCAATTTGTAATAGATAAAATCAAAGTAAAAGTTTCTAGTGGTTTTTATATTAGACAACTAGTTTCTGATTTAGCTGAGAGTTTTTATACAAAGGCTATTGTTTTTCACATAAATAGAGAAAGTGTTGGGGGTTATAAAATTAGTTAGTATTTACATATTTTTCAAATATAGTTATCCTGTAAAAGGAGTCTCACCGAGCCTAAAAACACGGAGGAGAGAGTTTGCCGACAGTCGCCGTTGACCTCGCAAGGCAATCTAGAGCCATTCGTGGTCTGAAGCCACGAAAGGTTGTTGCAGAGCAAGCGGGAGTTTCAAGGAGGGTGCTGAACGCTATCGAGCACGAGAAGTTCTACCAGGCGCGAGTCGAGGATGTGCTGAAGGTCATCAACACTCTTCTGGAGATGCCAAATCTTCCAGAAGAGCAGAGGAAGACCCTATGTGCAATCTATCGCAAGCTCAAGCCAAAAGTGGCCAAGACACACAGGTGTTACTGCCACAAGCATCGACGAGCAGTTCGTCGGTAAGTTCGTTTGATGAAAGCCCTAGGTATACAAGCTGTATGCCTAGGGCTTTTCTCAAATATTGCATATTTTCCATTATGTGATTTAATGATAAATGGAAAGTCTCCACGACGGAGACTTAGGGAGGTTGTATGCTCCAGACGTTTGAAGAAGAGCTCGGTTCACAGATCCGTCGCCAGCGCATCATTGTTGATGGGTCGGCGACCCGAGAAATCTTCTGCGAGAAGCATCATGAGGTGATCCCCGGGGTCACCCCCAACATGCTTCGTTCGATCGAGAAGGCGGACCTGTTCGGCGACTACGAACTTGACCATCTCCTGCTGATCATCTCGGCTCTCTGGTCGAGTGAAGCTTGTAGGGAGGTGATGGGGGCCAAGGCGGTTCATGTCATCGAAAGAAAGAGGGAGGCCTACAACTCGGTTCGGGCGAAGTCTGAACCGCCCAAGGTTACTGACAGGTTCTTCCCCAGAAGCCGGCCGGCATCGCAGGTGTCCGTCTAGCATTCCTCCAAGAAATTCAAAAGAGCCCCGGGTGCTGTGCACCCGGGGCCTTTTTTGGTCATACGACCACTGCTCGCTTTCAGCGGTTGCTATTTATTTTCTCATCACTTTCTTTCGTAGTCGGACTGATTTTGGGGTGATTTCTATATACTCATCTTCCTGCATAATTTCCATAGCTTTTTCAATATCAAGTTTTACTGTAGCAGCTAGATATACAGAGTCATCTGAACCAGACGCTCGCATATTTGTTAGTTGTTTGCCTTTTGTTGGGTTAACAGTCAGGTCTTCACCTTTTGATGTATTACCGATAACCATTCCAACATAAACTTCTGTTCCTGGATCTATGTATAGAGTTCCTCTTTGTTGCAAGTTGTCTAACGCAAAAGCCAGAGCTTTTCCTTTTTCCATAGAAACCATTGAACCGTAGTGAGTTTTCTTTATATCTCCAACATACTCTCTAAATTCAATAAATCGTGATGAAAGAATTCCTTGGCCTTTTGTATCAACAACAAACTGTCCTCTGTAACCGAGTAGTCCTCGAGTTGGAATTTCTATGATAATTCTTTGTTGACCATCATGGTTTTTAATATTTGTGATAAGACCTTTTCTTTCTGTTAGTCTTGAGATAACTGAACTTGCAACTTCATCAGAAACATCCAAAGTTACTTCTTCAAAAGGTTCCATTTTTACTCCGTTAACTTCTTTAATAATAACTTGTGGTTGAGATACTTGTAACTCGTATCCTTCTCGTCTCATATTTTCACAAAGAATCGCGATATGAAGCTCTCCACGTCCATACACAGTAAAATATTCGTTGTTATTCCAGTCCACCTTTAGTCCAACGTTAACTTCTAGTTCTTTTTCAAGTCTGTCTCTGATTTGTCGACCTGTTACAAATTTTCCTTCTTTTCCTGCGAAAGGTGAGTCGTTAACTAGAAAGTTAAGTGAGATAGTTGGTTCATCGATATTAATGGATGGAAGTCTTTCTGAAAGTTCATCTTGGCAAATAGTGTCTCCAATGTATACATTTGGAAGACCCGCAATCATAACAATATCTCCGGCGATAGCTTGGTTAGTTTCAACTCTCTTTGTTCCTTCGAAACTGAAAAGTTTCGTTATTTTTCCTGAAGAAACTTGTCCATCATGGTGTTTGTCGAAAACAGTATCACCAACTTTTATTGTTCCTTCGTAAACTCTACAAACAGCTAGTCTACCTAGGAAGTTGTCATATGCAAGGTTAAATGACTGAAGTTTTGCTGGCGCAGAAGCGTTCCCAGTTGCTGGGGGAACTTCCTTCAAAATAGTTTCAAGTAGGGGGGTTAAATCTTTTGACTCGTCTGTAAGTTTCATTTTTGCGATTCCGTCACGACCAATAGCGTAAACTGTTGTAAAGTCTAGCTGTTCGTCATTAGCTCCTAGTTCTAGGAAAAGTTCAAGTACCATTTCGTGTACTTCATCTGGTCTGGCAGCTGGTTTATCGATTTTATTTATAATAACAATAGGTTTTAGCCCTAACTCTAGAGATTTTTTAAGAACGAAACGAGTCTGTGGCATTGGTCCTTCCTGTGCATCCACCAAAAGAAGCACTGTATCAATAGAACGAAGTACTCGCTCTACTTCTGATCCGAAGTCAGAGTGACCTGGTGTATCTACTATATTGATTTTTGTTATTTCACGCCCTGAATCTTTAGATGGGTAGTATACAGATGTATTTTTTGCATAAATAGTAATACCTCGCTCT
>LFCP01000003.1 GCA_001189155.1 Parcubacteria bacterium C7867-006
GTATTTTTTGCATAAATAGTAATACCACGCTCCTGTTCTAGGGCATTTGAGTCCATACTTATTCCTTCTTCAGTTACCATACCAGTCTGACGCATCAGAGCGTCTGTCAGGGTAGTTTTTCCGTGGTCCACGTGAGCAATAATTGCTATGTTTCTTATCTGCATATAATTTGATTTAAAAATCCGCTAAAGCGGTAAATTTGAGCCCTAATTAAAGCAAATTTTTGGCCTTGAGTCAAACTTTTCCCTTGCTTAACTATTTAAAAATTGAGACAATTTATGGAATGTTTATTTCACCAACAGAGGTTTTAGCAATATTAGAACACTATAAGTATTTTCTGATTTTCCCAATTGCGATAATAGAAGGTCCGATTATTATTATCATTACAGGTTTTTTGGTCTATTTAGGGTATCTTAACGGTTTTGTCGCTTATTCGGTTTTAGTTGTTGCCGATATTATAGGTGATTCGATGTATTATGGTATTGGTAAGTTATGGAAGAAATCTGCTTTGGTAAAAAAATGGGCAAAAATTATTGGTTATGATGAAAATAGCGAGGCTTTCCTAGAGGATCATTTTCGTAAACATAAAGGCAAAACTTTTCTTTTGGCAAAAATATCTCACGGTATTGGTGGGGCCGTTCAGGTCTCTTCGGGAATTGCTGGAGTAAATTATTTTGAATTTCTTACTTATAGTGTTCTAGGGACAATACCTAAGGCCGCCCTCCTATTTTTTGTTGGTTATTATGCTGGTAGTTCTTACGTTAGGATTGATAGTTATTTTGATTTTATTGCGAAAATCACTCTTACTCTGTCTTTTTTGTTGGTTATTTATTTTATTTTATCTAAATATGCTAAACGTTATTTAACATCAAAAAATGATAATGAAATTATTAATTAGAAATTAATTTTGTGTTACAATAACTCTATGGAATCTCCAATATCTATTTTACCACCACTGCCAACTCTACATTTGTCCCTTTCTATAACTTCAAATATTCTATTCGGTGTTTTGTTGGTTTTTGGTGTTATTTATATAATAGTTTCTGGAGTTTTGTTCTATCACTGGACAGCATATGGGATGGGTAGCAAAGGGGTATATGTCGGTGAGGTTTTGTTTTCATCTGTTTCAGTTCTACTGTTTATTACAGCAGTTTTATCTATTAGTTATTTTTAAATTATGGCAAGAGATGTTTTACATTTAGAGGCTGACGAGCACATTATATTGGAAGTTAGAAAACATTGGATTGTTTTTGTTGGTTATGCAATAAGCCTTTTATTTTCTAGTCTTATGCCATTTTTAATTTTTGTGGTTGTTAGAGTGTTTTATCCAAGTATTTTAGATATAGGAATGAAAGGTAACGTAAATGCTTTATTTCTATTTGTTTATTGTTTATGGTTACTGTTTTTATGGATATCTTTTTTTATAAATTGGACAAAGTATTATTTGGATGTTTGGTATGTAACAGAAAAAAGAATTATTGCTGTTGATCAAAGAAAAATATTTGATAGAGGCATATCAAATCTACGTTTTGATAAAATTCAAGACGTCACTTTGGATGTAAGAGGTTTTATTCCAACTCTACTTAACTATGGAAATGTAAAAGTTCAAACTGCTGGGGAGGACAACTATGAGTTTTCTATGAGTACCGTAAAAGATCCTGAAAATGTCAGAAAGGTTATATTTAATCAACATAACGAAATAGGGGATAAAAGTAGGAGTATTTTTTAGGTAGTAATACACAGGGTACTAGTGATTATTTTTTTAGGTATTGTATAATATATACTGTAAGTCTTATTAATAAGTAAACTTAAAATATGAAATCTTTACACAAGATTGCTTTTGTTCTTCTAGTGATCGGTGGTTTAAACTGGTTACTAGTAGCATTTGGTTATAACCTAGTTGATTCTTTACTTGGAACAGGTTCTACACTATCAATGCTCGTTTACATTATTGTTGGTCTTTCTGCTGTGTATGAAGCTGTTACACACAAGAAGAACTGCAAGAACTGTAATCCAGGTGGAGGACAGATGTAATTTGTTTGTTAATAAAAGCAAAAGCTCCGAAAGGGGCTTTTGTTTTTATTTTAATAATTATAATCAATAATATATAAATACAATGGATATAAATAAAAAAATAGTTATGGAGTATGAAGAATTAGCTTTTAATAAAAAAGATGTAAAAGCAGCTGTTGAGTACTTGCATGATAATTTTAAACAACACAATCCTCAAGTTCCAGATGGTAAAGAGGGTTTCATAAATGGTATCGGTGGTTATCTTTTGGCTAATAATCCAAATCTTAAAAAAGAAATCAAAAGAATAGTAGTAGATGGTGATATGGTCGCAGCTCATTCTTTTGCTAAGTTTAATGGTGAAAATGAATCTGAAAGAGGTGTCGCAATAGCCGATTTTTATGTCATCAAAGACGGTAAGATAGCTGAGCATTGGGATGTTATACAAGAAATTCCTGCTGAGACAGCAAATAGTAATACAATGTTTTAAATTGTATGGATAATAGAGATATTTTAAATGAACCAGTAACCGTTGTTGTAAAAAGAGTAGTTAAGTCTGGTAAAGAAGGAGATTTTGAAAACTGGCTAAAAGGTGCAACAGAAGATTTAAAAAAATTCCAAGGTTATAGAGATATAACACTAATACGTCCTCAATCTGGATCATCTAAATCAGAGTACGTTTTGGTTATAAGATTTGATAATTATAAAAATCTTGATAATTGGGAAAATTCTCCTATAAGAAATGAGTGGATGAATAAAGCAAAAGGTTTTACAGAAAATTTAGAGAATCAACGTATAACGGGTTTGGAATACTGGTTCTCTTTACCAGAAATACCAAAAGCAAATGTTCCACCAAGATACAAAATGGCAATAGTAACAATCATAGCTATTTATCCGTTATCAACTCTTATTGGAATCTATCTTGTCCCTAAATTAGTTTGGATAGAGCCTTACTCAAGAGGTTTACTGGTTACTATTTTGTTAGTTGGTCTGATGACATATGTAGTTATGCCTTATACGACAAAACTTTTTAGAGGATGGCTGTTTAAAGGAAGATAATTAGTCAAAAATATTGGCTAGATATTGGTCTATGTCTCTTTGAGAAACATCATAGAAATTAAGGTTTTGATCGTGAAGTCTTGTTGCAAGGGTTACTCCAACAAATCTCCAGTGCCATGGTTCATAGATATAGTAGGTATTGTTTTTAGGGTAAGAAAGAATAAAACCGTATTTATATGCATTTGCTGTCAGCCACTTATACGCGTCAGTTTTTTCAAATCCGGTTAGGACACTTCCTATTTTTGGTGTAGTAAAATCTATTGTTGTTCCTAGTTGGTGTTCAGAGTATCCTTGATCTGCTGAAAACTTGTTTGCTCCATATCCATATGTAACTTTGTATGCTGATTTCAATCCTGCTTGTGTTGAGAAAGATCTATATGCAGAGAGGATTTGTATATCAACTCCTTGAGCCTTTGCATCATCTAGCATAAGTTTTAGTTTTGGATATATGTCACTGAGGATTTCAAGAGGTTTATTTTTTATATTTAGATATCGGTCTTCAATAGCAGAAAGTCTTGGAGGTACATAATTTTCATTTAAAAAATAGACTTTTGAGTATTTTTTAAGTAGTTCCACATCAGTTTGGCTCAGTTTCTGGAGCTGCCCAACTGTACTCGTAATATCTTGGATTTGGCTTTGTATATATGAGTTGTTTTGCCGTTCAGCTCCAAGTATTGTTAATATCGCATCTTTTTCTCCTCTGACTTTAAAGAGGTTGTTTTGAGTAATACTAAGAGCTTGTTTATATGTAGCAACCTGATTTTCTAGAGATATATTCAAGTCTCTCATTTTATAGAATATATATCCGTCATAGATAAATGAAGTTAAAATTAAGGCAATACATGCACTCAGGATTACCTTATCTGGCATCAGTTTTTTAATCTTCTCTTTCATTCTGGCGATTATAACATAGTTTTTGGCCAGTATTATATGAGGAATTTTTCTACATATATCTCTTTGTGGTGAGCTGTGTAAATTACTTTTCCATTTTGTATTTGGATTATTTGTGGAGTTTCGTGTTTTATTTGGAACCACTCCTCAATTTTTTTAGAAAGTACAGGCTCTGTTTGAACTGTTACCATATATATAACTGGGTTTATTTTTCTTTCTCTGATTTTGTTTTCTATGTCATCAGCAAGTTTGCTGCTAGTATTGCAATCATCCGAGTATTTGAAAATAGTCACAGTGTTATTTTCTGATTTCTCCAGTATTTCTGATAGATGGGTAGTTTTTTTGAATAGTGACATTTGCTAATTATATCAAACGGGGTTTAAAGTAGAGAATTAAAAAGATATACTTATAAAAATGAAAATGGATAAGACTAAAATAAAATATGCGGTATATGCTATCTGGTTTTTAATGATCGGGGTTTCTTTGTATTATTACTTTTTTGCCGGTAGTGTTATACGAACAGAATTTTCCCGTATATTTGGTTCCTCACTTGTTTTAGGTTATTTCGTTTATTTGTTGGCGGGGTGTTTGAGAGGATTTACTTTGATTCCAATAACATATCTTATTGTGGTTGGTATTTTATTTTTACCACCATTACCTTTGTATTTTCTGACAATGATTGGAGTTTTTGTTTCGTCGCTAAGTATATATTATTTCTCAGAGTATCTTAATTTTGATGAATATTTTGAAAAAAAACATCCAAAGCAAATTCAGAGTATTAAAAATTTCCTAGTCAAAAATGAACTACCTATTGTTGTGGGTTGGAGTTTTGCGCCGTTTTTACCTACAGATCTTATTTGTTATGTTTGTGGAGCTATGGAGATAAATGTAAAGAAATTTATTTTTGGAGTTATTGTTGGAGAGGGGATTTCTTGTGCTATCTATATTTTTTTAGGTAAAGAAATTATTGGATTTTTGTTTTAATCTCTATTTTCTAATTTAGGATAAGATATTCTGATTAGAGTTTCATTTAATAGTGGGGTATCATTGTCTTCTGATTCATCCTCGTGTTCTATTTTTGTTTTAGTTTCTGTTTCTTGTTGTGTAGATGTTGCTTCAATCATCATTGTGGCACTGAAAGTTGAAACATTGTTATTTATTTGTGTTTCTTCTGAAGGGGTAGTTTTTGCTCTAAGGGAGTTGTTTTCAACATTTTTTACTTTCGGTTGTTCTTGTTTCCTGTTTTTCAGTATTTCATCTACAACATCTTTGTGTTTTTGTAGTGAGTTTTCTAATTTTATTTTAACTTCTTTTGCTGACTTTTTATCTCCACTTGTATCAAGAGTTTTAACCCTCTGCATTGTTGATTGTAAGTCCTGACTAAACTGGTTTTCTATTTGTGCCCTAATTGTTTGGTCGAGTTTATTTTGGGTAGAGAGCATTTCGGCTTCAGAAAGTCGTTCATCTATATGAGTTGCTTCTATATTTGCTTTAGCTTCTGGTGTAAGAGCTGTAAATGTTTCCAGTCTCTCATTCAGGTTTATTTTAATAGGGTATAGAACATCTCCCGGTAGAGAATATTTTGCTACAGCAGAAGTTCCCCCTGTTGCCGAAATAAGCAGTACTATTACAAATGCGCTAGCTAGGATTTTGTGATGCAAAAACATATCGTTTGAAAAAGGAGAAAGAATTTTGTCGCCAGCTTTTTTATACCAAGGCTCTCTGATTGGATTATCCATCACAAAAGATTGAAGTGCTTTAAAACCAGCTTGCTTTTCGGCATCTGTCATTCTTTCGCTATTTATTTTTTTGAATAATTCATTCATATAATTAATTTTCGTATTTTTTAATCTCTGATGAAACTAAATCTTTTAATTTTTTAATTGCTCTATTTAGTCTTACAGAAACCACATTCTGACTAACATCTAAACTATCTGCCATTTCTGATATAGAAAGATCTTCATTATATTTCATAAATAAAATATCTGAGTACATTTCAGGTAAGGTTTGGACAAGCCCCATAATTTTCTCTCCATCTAGTTTGTTAACTATTGATTCTAACTCATCTACATTGCTAGTTGGTTCAAAACCATCCTCACTCATTGTCTCGAGGGAATCGGTATTGTAGTCTTTTTTGCCTCTTTTTCTGTATTCGTCAATAACTAGATTTCCTGCAACTTTATATAGAAAAGCTCTTATATTTTCTAACTCACCGTTTTTGGATATGTGAATCCAAGTTTTCATAAATGTTTCCTGAGTTAAATCAAGGGCTCTTTCTCTGTTGTCAATCTTGAAAATTATGAAACGGAAAATACTGTCAGAATGGCTCTGATATGCTTCCAGGAACATTTTTTCAAGTACTTTATTTGGCATTTGAGACGTTAGTAGGTCTTATTTATTACAGTTTTTTTATCTCTAATTTTATAAGATGTTATGCTAGATTTTAGCACATTTTTATATTTTTTCCATATAACTATTGAATAATGTTATAAATTGTTTTCTATTTTTGTTATCCACTGTTTTTTGGTGGTTTTGCACATGTAATCAACAGTTTATTAAGAGTTTTGTTGTTGACACTAAAATATCATAAGCGGGAGAATATAGTTACGGTTTATCTAGAGAGAAACTTCCTCAATATAAAATAATCCCGGTATGGGGGAGTTATGACCCTCAATCAAGGATAAATATTACAATAGCGTGAAGTTTTCTTTCACAAAAAAGATAGACCCGCTACACCAAAGCGCTACGTCATGCACGGGCGCTTTTGGCTTTTAATAGGAAAATGACGCACGTCCCGATGGGGTCGGGAAGCGTGCGTCATCGGGTTTCCGTAACAGCTACGCCATTCACGGACAGGTAGTGATAGGTTACCGTCATACTGGACGGACCCACAAGCTTTACCTGAGCAGTGGACTCTAGGAACACGGGCAGTCTTGCTCCCTCAATCTTGCTGTAGACTCTGACGAATTTTACATCGTTGGTCCACCATGATGGGTTTTTCACTAAGCGACCTTCAATTCTTACAAGGTCACCAGTTGGTGTTACGAAGAGCGAACCATCAATCATCAATGGTTCGTTCCGTAGCGGTTTGCTGAGTAACTGAAAAAGATCGGGGAAAACCTCTTCTCCAGCTGTGATGGTGTAGTTGCTCGGAGTAAAGGCTACTTTTGACGGGTCGATTTTTTCTGTATAAGTCCTTTCATCGTTGAGGGATTTACGAATGGCCTTGTTGCGGATGATTCCCGAGCCAGATTCGTTTATCACTCGGTAGAAGAGCCTTTTTCCATTTCCAGACAGGTTTACCTCAACTTCCATTGAGGCTGACATGTTGGTTTTCAGGTTGCGGGCTTCGATGTGGCGAATGGAGGTGTACTCCATGACAGGCGTAGTTTCTTGTGACAGAAACTTCGCGACGATCTCGTCTTCTTGTTCCTGACCTTTTGAGCCAGATACGAGGAAGACAATCAAAACAGTGACTGTGGCCAGCACTTTTCTCATTGTTCCTCCTCTGGAACGTTCTGGCTCTATTTTACTACAAATATGTTGATTAATGAACTCTAAGATTTATTAACATGAGAGAATTTTAAAATCTGGTATAATCGTTTTATGTTAAAGTACGTCTCGGTATTTTTGGTTGGAATTACTGTCGGCGCTTTGTCTGTGTATTTTTATAATCACAAAAATACAACAGTGCTTTCTGATATTTATCCTATACGTTCAAAATCATCAAATTATACTTTTATAAATCCACTACTCGCTTACAACACACCGGTTTCTGAAGTAGGGAGGTATCATGAACTCGAGGATAAGATAACTGGAGAAATATCAAAAATGAAATCAGATGGAAAAGTTGATGATGTTTCTGTTTATTTTAGAAATCTAAATACAGGACAATGGGTTGGTATTAATGAAGATAAAGAGTTTAATCCAGCAAGTCTCTATAAGTTGCCAATTATGGTTGCTTATTATAAAGAAGCTGAAACTAATCCCGGAGTTTTAACTTTAAAAGTTGAATATAAACCAAGTGACGGAGTTCCCCAAGATGCAACTCCTGTTAAATATACTTTTGGCAATCTTTATACAGTTGATGAGCTAATAAACGATATGATAATAAACTCCGACAATGTGGCGTTTAATATGTTGCTTAGAGGTGTTGATAGAAATGGATTGAAAAATGTTTTTGATGATCTTGGTATTAGTTATCCTAACGATGTGGCATACATTTCTCCAAAAGATTACGCAATGTTTTTCAGGGTTCTTTATAATTCAACTTATTTAAATAGAGAAATGTCAGAAAGAGCATTAAAATTATTGAGCCAGACATCATTTAAGTCAGGACTAGCCTCTTCTTTGCCTGATACGGTATTTATTTCTCATAAATTCGGTATAAGAACTTTAAACGAAGGAAAACCCGGTCAGTTTTCAGAACTTCATGATTGTGGAATAGTTTATAAAAAAGATAATCATTATCTTATATGTATTTTTACTAAAGGTAAGCCTGATGTTTCTCCTGCATTTCTTGCTGAAGCTATAGAGGATATATCAAAGATAATTTATGCGAATCAATAGGTAAAAAGAATGCAAAAAACTATTTCGGGCTTTTTCGGCTCCGGACTGTAGAGGTTATTAGCTAAAGTATTTTCTTTGTGCCTAAAATCGAAGAAGCTAGCTATTCAAATAAGTAATCGTCAACTGAACACAAGTTGCAAACATTCCCCACAGAAGATAAGGGATGTTAGTGTAGACGACCCAACGGAGCTCAGGCGCACTGTGCCAAACTGCATAGAGTGCCCACACTAGCGTGCCGACGACTAGCAAGATGTCTATTGATGCAAAAAAATTATTTACCAAGCGGAATTGTATGAATGGGAAAGCAAAGTTGAAAAGTAGATTTAGAGCAAAAGGTGGGGCCACAATCCATGGAATTTGCTTGGTGAATGCTTTATAAAATACTGTTCCGAAAGAAACGGCAATAATCGCATACAGAACCACCCACACCGACCCAATGAGCCAGCTCGGTGGTGCCCATGACGGTTTTGTTAATTGTGCATATTGGGTTTGTTCATTCATAAACTCATTCTATCATTTTTATTTTAAAATTTCTTTTTTGTTTACTCTGTTAAAATTATGTCATTACATAAAAGCTTCGATTTATTCTATGAATAAAGAGAAACACCTTCGAGATTTTTCCTGCTCCGCGGGTAGGGGTATCGATCCTTACAGGATCTGTACACCTTTTCTATTTTTTTGCTTTGCGTGCTCGCAAAAAATTATCAAAGGTTTTCGATCCCTAACGTAAAAGTGTCCCACACTTTTACTCCTGCAACGCAAAAACCCCTTTCGGGGTTTTCTTGCTCCGCGGGTAGGGATCGAACCTACGACCAGCCGCTTAACAGGCGGCTGCTCTACCACTGAGCTACCGCGGAATGTTGTAAAACATTTTTTGATTACCATTTTTTATGATAACCAAAATTTGTTTTGCAAAAATGTTGTAGCTCAGTGGGACCACTGGTCACTAGTCAAAATCTGTTGATTTTGCTAGCGACCCCAGCTCGCGCCGTCGCGCTACGCTCTTGCGCACGGGTCCCAAACCCATGCTCACTACCGCGGAATGTGTTTATTCCTCCATAATTTGTGGCGGAATATAAAGATAATAGCAAAAATTTGAAAGAATGCAATTAGCTTGTTGGCTAAAATATAGGGTGTATAATATATGTATATGAACATCAAAATACGATCAATTAATTTTGAGATTACACCAGCAATAGACGATTATATTTCAAAGAAGATATCTTCTTTGGAGAAGTTTTTAGAAAGAAAAGATGGAGAAGTTATCTGTGAAGTAGAGATAGGTAGAACAACTAAACATCATAACTCAGGTGATATTTTCAAAGCAGAAATAAATCTAACTCAACCTGGTTCAAAACAGGTTTATGCTGTAGCAGAGGAGGTGGATTTATATTCTGCAATTGATGTTGTTAGAGATGAGGCAGAGAGAGCTATAGTTTCTAGAAAAACAAAAAATAGCACTTTGTTTAGACGAGGAGCTGCTCAAGTAAAAAATCTAATAAAAAGGATTAATTTTAGAAGAAATTAATTTTTTCCTCTCAGATAGTCTTTGTAGTTCATCTCTTTTTTGCCCTCTGGAATAATTCTGTCTAAAACAAGTTCATCATTTTCTATATGTGCTTTTTTAACTATTATTCTTATTTGTTTATCTTTGTTTGAATCAAAAAAGTAAGCTCCAGGCCATACATTAAAAGCCCTAATTTTTCTTAGGTTTAATTCAGTTTTTTCGTTAAGATCAAGTTCGGCATCTTTTTTTTCTATTTTTTTACAAAATGTTGCTTTATCGTGGTTCTGCTCTTTTTCAATGATTTTTCCATTTACCCATTCTGGGATTATTTTTGCTAACATTTTACCTCCAGTTTTTGCACATATTTTTTCCAGTTCATCAGAGTAGGGAGGCCACTCGGTATTTATTTTTTCTTGCGCTAGTATTGGTCCGTGGTCCATTTCAGCATCTAACCTCATAATACTTACTCCAGTTTCGCTTTCAGTTAAAATCGCGCTTTGGATAGGAGATGGTCCTCTTAGTTTTGGTAGAAGTGAAGGATGAACATTTAGTGTTTTATATTTTGGAATGTCTAGAATGTTTTGTGGGATGATTTTTCCATATGAGGCAACAATAAAAAAATCATAGTCTTTTTCTGAGCTGGTTGCTATTGTTTTTAGACTCTCCTCGTTTCGAAGAGTTTTTAGTTGGAGGTATTTAATTTTTTCTTTTTCTGCCCAAAGTTTTGCTTCTGGTGGGGTTATAACCAGCTTTCTGCCTTTTGGTTTATCTTCTGTTGTCACAATAAGGCTTGGAACTAATCCATTATTTTTTAACTCATCAAGAACTGTTACAGAAAATTCGTCTGTTCCAAAGAAAGCCCAATTAAAATTATTTTTCATTATTTTTTGTTTGTTTTACTCTTGCTGGAGGTATTTCTTCTAGATCGGTAGCTTTGTCTATAAATAGAACTCCATCTAGATGGTCTGTTTCGTGTTGAAATATCTGTGCTAGAAGTCCAGTTCCTCCTCTTTCAAATTTCTTACCATATTCATCATAAGCTTCAATTTTAACTTTTGTTGCTCTGTTTACTTTTCCGTATAGGTATCTGACTGAAAGACATCCTTCCTCAACCATTTTTCTTTCTTTTGATATTTTTTTGATTACAGGGTTTATAAAAACTAAATCTTTATCATCATATACAGCTGACTCGTTTGCTATTTTACCAATTTTTTCTTCTCGCATTATGGATTCTACTTTTTTTGATACAACAAATATTCTTAGGGCATATCCTATTTGAGGTGCTGCAATAGCAACTCCATCATCCTGAGAGTCTAGAGCCTCTTTCATCTCTTTTAAAATATTTTGTATTTTTGGAGATTCTATGTCGCCAAGGGGGACATTTTCCGCTATTTTACGGAGAACCGGTTCATCTCTTTGCAGTATCTTTTTCATATGTTGTAATACAAAAATACCATAAAGAGCTACAAAAGTGTAGCTGGATCAATGCGTACCGTACAATGTGGTTGTATAATCCTCAGTTTCTGTAGTAGTTCGTCGTTTGGCCATTTTCCTTTTTGTAGTGATATTAGTCCGTGGATAGAATATTTTTTTTGACTTCCTGGGTTAAAAGCCTCAAAAGATTGGAGTTCAAAAGGCTTCATAAATTCAACAATTTCTTCCATTTCTTTTTTAACAGTATTTTTTTCACCTTCGATAGTGACTTTTATATATGTTGTAAATGGCGGGTATCCTATGGATTTTCTGTCTTCTATCTCGTCTCTATAGAAATCCATTAAATTCCCCCTAAGAGCATAATCAAATATTTTTGTTTTTTCTTGTCTAGTTTGAATTATAAAGTTTTTTTCGGAGATGGCTCTCAACGCCAGAAGAATATGAAATATTTTTTCATTTATTTGGAAATCTGGGATGGAAAAATATGAATCCAGAGAAACAACAGCAGAGTTTTCGATTTTTTGATTTAAGTAAGTTAAAGCCATTTCAGTTCCTATCATTATGCTTCCTGGGGTTTCATAAAACAGGTCTCTGATTTTAACTGCCTGTTTGTGAGTCGAGATGTGGTCTTTGTCCATTATAAATATTTTTATATTAGGGAACATTGTGGAAATTTCTTGTGCCACTCTGTCTATACCTATTCCAAGTGGATTTAATCTCCACCCACCACAGTTAATACATAACTTCTGAGCATCATCTCTTTCTCCACAGTGATTACAAACAAACAGATTTCTACTTTCCCCTTTTGTATTTTTTCTTGCGTACAGAACTGTTGGAGCTCCGCAGTTTTTACAAACCACTACAGTTCCACAGTCTGTACATACAGTAATAGGGTATAGACCTTTTCTTGCACAAAAAAGAAATGAGTTTTCATTGTTCTCGAATGTATTTTTTATAAGCTCTTTGAGTCTGTCACTGAGTATAGAAAATTCTTTTTTCTTCATATCAGCAGGAACTCTCATACTAGCCAGCTCACAGTTAGCTGTGGTTAGCGATCTAAATTTTAGGGGAGCAAGTTCAGCATATTTTCCTTTCTTTTCTTCCCATAATGTTTCAATGCGTAATAATACATCTCCCAGAACAAGTCTGATACCTAACTCCTTTGCTAGGGCTTCTGCAACATCGCGGATATCTAGATATGGCCTAGTCTGCATTTTATAAGCTCTAGAACTTTCTTTCTCTATTATTATGGTTCCCAAATCTTTTCTGGGTAGTGAGAGAAATGAGCCTGTAGCTATTATCAACACAGGGTGGTCTTCTTTTACGATTTTTTCCCAAAAAGAAACCAACTCTTTTTTTGCTATACCAGAGTGGAGAATGTAGGTGTATTTTTCTATACCCTTTTCCAAACTAATTTTTGCATTAAGTAGATCTTCTGTTGTTGGTAAACAAAAAAATACACTTCTGCTTTTTGCAAACTCTTCTCTTATCAGGCTTTTGTATGTGGCGTATCTTTCTTCATCATTGGATTGGAGTAGCCCAGTTTCATAGAATGAATTTTTTAATTCAGTTTTATTTTCGATAGTTAGTTTGGAGCTATTTTCTAAAATATTTGTTGGTATTAGTGCAGATAAAACACTTCCAACACTACCAGCGTTATAGTCGGCGATTTTTTGGCAGGCTTTTATAAATTCGTCCGAAAGAAAAGAGACAGTTTCAATAGCGTCTATTTTTTTGATGCTATAAGAAAGTGATTTTAATTCGGATTTTATTTCTTGGGCAACTCTATTTCCTGTTACTAGACCGTATATAGTTTTCTTCCTTAACGGGATTGAAACAATAGACCCTATGGGTACTTCTGATTTTGTGAAGTATGTCAGGCTATCTTTAGGCATACCTCTTCCGATTGGTATTACAGTAAGTATGTTCATAGGGCTCATTATAACAGAAACCCCCAACGTAGCATCGGGAGTTTTATAGGAGGTTTTTGTACCAAAAACTATATTATTACCTGCATTAATACATCACCGTCTAGAACGTATATAAAGTTTGGGTCTGTTTTTATAAAGTTTGGACTAGTTCCTCTATATATAGGCATAAAGTTTTGTGCACTACTAGTGTCTGTTTCTATAACAAAAATACTATTTGTTGTTGAAAATATAACAGCGTCATTTCTGTCTTTGTAGAAGGAAACATTTTTTACAACAGTATCTGGTTGGATTACTTTTGTTACAACTTCATTATTTTTTACATATATTGCATTATCATCTACCCATAGTGTTACAGTTTTATCTGTGGATGAAATAGGATTATCTTTTTTAGGAATTATATTTCTTATTATATTACTTCTGATCTGCCAGTATTCAGGGTCTTTTTGTGTGATGATTTGTCCTGATGCATTTTGTGAAACAAAAATAGGTGAGACTGTTATATTTCCATTTGATGGAACAACAAAACTTTTTGTCCAAGGAAAATATCCATCTCTGGCTACAATAACAGAATGGGTTTTTGGTGAAAGAGAAATTTTAATTTGCTCATTATCTTTTGAAGTTTCAATTTTTTGTGAGTTGTCTATGAAAACAGAAGTAAGAGGCATCGGTATTGTCATATTTAAATGACCTATTTTCCCAACAGTAAGATTGTCTTTAAATCTATAGCCCAGATGGTATGCAAAAAACACACTAAAAAAAATTATTATGGCCAGAGTTGTCCAAATATAGACCATTATTTTTTTAGTTTTTGATTCTTTTGCAATATCTTCCATATCGGCTATTATAGTTGTACATTTAACTTATGGCAATTTTTTCAAGAAAACTGGGGATTGATCTAGGAACAGCCAATATTTTGGTGTTTGTTCCTGGTCGTGGAATAGTTCTAAATGAACCATCTGTTGTGGCTGTTTCTGAGGAGGACAACAGGATTGTAGCTATAGGTATTGAGGCCAAAGAGATGATAGGCAGAACTCCAGACAATATAATAGCTTATCGACCTATGAAAGACGGTGTAATAGCTGACTACAGAGTTACAGAGGCTATGTTGCGTTACTACATAGATAAGGCTCTTGGAAAATGGAATTTTATTAAACCAGAAGTTTTGGTTTCTGTTCCAGCCGGAGTTACTTCAACAGAAAGACGGGCTGTGATTGAGGCGGCAATAAGAGCCGGAGCAAAAAATGCTTATGTTGTTAAAGAACCTATTCTTGCTGCTATTGGTGCGGGTATTCCTATTCATGAGGCGCTAGGACATATGATAGTTGATATTGGTGGAGGAACCACTGACGTGGCGGTGATTTCTCTTGGAGGTATTGTTGCCTCAACTTCTGTTAAATGTGCGGGAAATAAAATTGATTATGCTATAGCAGACTATATAAAGAAAACATTTAATCTAGGTATTGGAGATAAAACAGCAGAAGATATAAAAATAAAAGTTGGTTCTGCAATTCCATTAGACGAAGAACTTTCAATGATGATAAAGGGCCGTGATTTTGTTACGGGACTACCGAGAAGTGTTGAAATAAAAACAAACGAGATAGTAAAAGCGATAAGTAAAGATTTGCGAGAAATGATAAAAGCCATAAAAGATGTTTTGCAGGAGACTCCACCAGAGCTTGCTTCAGATATTATTGATCAGGGAATTATAATGACGGGTGGTTCATCGCAGTTGAGAAACTTTCCAGAATTAGTTTTTAGAAGGACTGGTGTAAAGGCGGTTTTGGCAAAAGACGCACTCTATTGTGTTGTGAAAGGGACGGGAATTGCATTGGAACATCTAGACATGTACAAAAAGTCTGTAATCTCAAAGAGATAGGCCCTCAAATTTGGCGAACTCCTCGTTCCCAAATTAAAAATATTCGTCACCTTAGCATTAACTAAGGCTCCTCATCTTTTTAATTTCTCACGTCGGATTTCATCCAAATTTGAGAGTCTTAATTAGGTGGTCATTTTATAAAATTTGCTATAATCAAAGAATGGATAATCTTATTAATTCATATAACAAATCAAAAAATCTTCATCACGCTTATTTTTTAGTTGGTGATAGTGATTCTCTTTTCAAAGAGCTGGTTTTGTTTTTGGAAAATTTTGTCGGGGTCCAAACTTCTGGTAACCCAGATTTTTGGATAGGAAAGTTTGATAATCTAACCATAGACGACGCAAGATTCATAAGAGAGAGCTCTGAAAGAAAAGATTTTTCCGGAAATAAAAAAATTTTTGTAATACAAACTGACTTTATAAGCCAAGAAGCTCAGAACTCACTCCTTAAAGTTTTTGAGGAACCAACCGAGGGGACTCATTTTTTTATCATTTCACCGCAGGATGTTATTTTACCAACACTGCGTTCCAGAATGCAGGTTGTTTTATCGGAAAATTTAGCTTATCAAAAAAATCCAAGCATTCTTGGTTTGAGTTTAAAAGAACGTCTTTCTAAAGTTAAAGAAATAACAGATGGTATAAGTGATGAAGAAAATACAAAGCAGGATGCAATTTCACTTTTGAATCAAATAGAGCTGGAGTTATACAAAAAAGGTGTAGAAAAAAATATTATTGGACTAAAGATATGCGATTTAGCAAGGGCTTCTCTCTATGATAGAGGAGCTCTAATCAAAATGATATTAGAAAACGTAATGATTAACATTTAAAGCTTCCAAGTATTTTTCTAGAGTGTTATCATATAGTGACTAATTAATATGATTAAACAAATGGTAATCGAATCAAAAAATATTCAAGATGGTTTTGAGGGATTTGAAAATCGACTACTACAAATTTGCGACAGAAAAGATCAGGAGTTTAGAAATAAATTTAAAGACAAAGTTTTTTTGATGGAAAAAATATTAAAACTTGCTTCAAAAGATAAAATGTATATAGTTTCAAAATAAAATGGCTTACAACTTACCACAATTCAAACAGAGTTTAAAAGATGTAGAGGAATGGCTCAAAAAAGAGTTCACTGGTATTAGAACTGGCCGTGCTACTCCTGCAATACTAGATGGTGTTAAGGTAGATGCCTATGGTACTGAAATGCCAATAAATCAGGTTGCAAATATTTCTGTTGAGGATGCAAGAATGCTTCGAATTACTCCTTGGGATGCATCTCAAGTAAAAGCTATAGAGAAGGCGATAATGGTTTCTGATCTCGGTTTATCTGTTTCAGTCGATGACAAGGGGCTTAGAGTTAATTTTCCAGAGCTTACTTCTGATAGAAGAGCAGCGCTTATAAAAATTGCAAAACAAAAACTGGAGGATGCTAGAGTTACAGTTAGAACTGAAAGAGAAAAAGCTATAAAAGATATTGATGGTCAAGAAAAAGAAAAAAAGATATCTGAGGATGAAAAGTTTAGAATGAAAGCGGATTTACAAAAAGTCCTTGATGACGTTATCAGTATCCTAGATGAATTGTTTGCAAAAAAAGAAAAAGAGATTACTGAATAAAATATAAATGTCCATATTAGTTTTTCTTATAATTTTAGCTTTACTTATATTGGTCCATGAATTTGGTCATTTTATTGTTGCTAAAAAGTCCGGTATACGAGTGGATGAGTTTGGGTTAGGTTTTCCTCCTAAAATATATTCAAAACAGTGGGGTAGTACGCTTTACACATTGAACGCTATACCTTTCGGTGGGTTTGTAAAAATTTTTGGAGAAGATCCACATTCAGAAAATATAAGTGAGGAAGATAGGCCGACTAGTTTTTACTATAAACCAAAATGGATTCAGTCCATGGTTCTGGTTGCGGGAGTAACATTCAATATTCTTTTTGCTTGGTTTCTAATCTCTCTTGGCTATGGAATAGGAATACCATCACCAGTAGATCACTCTGGTTTTGGAGAAGTTAAAAATCCTCATTTAGTTATAACCGAAGTGATGCAAGATTCTCCAGCACAAAAAGCGGGATTAAAATCAGGTGATTATATTACTTCTCTATCATCTGGAGCATCAAATTTGAAAGATAAAGATTTAACTCCAGAAAATATACAAAACGTTATATCCGAAACAAAAACAGAAGTAAAAGTTAATTATGTTAGGGGGTCTGATCCAGAGAAAAGTGTTTCTGTTACACCTAGTAATAGTTTATCTGGTGGAAAGAAGGTAATTGGCATAGCGATGGATGAGATCGGTACATTGAAACTGCCTATTCATTTGGCTGTTTTAGAGGGAGCCAAAACAACTTATCTTTTAACCAAAGCAACTGCTGTTGGACTGTTTTCATTTTTACGAGATGTAGTTTTGTTCCGTTCAGATTTTTCACAGGTTAGTGGACCTATTGGTATTGCGGGTGTAGTTGGGGAGGCGACTAAACTTGGATTTACTTACATCATTTCACTTACAGCTCTTATTTCTATAAATCTAGCCATCATAAATCTTTTACCATTTCCAGCTCTAGATGGAGGGAGGCTTTTGTTTGTAATAATAGAATCAGTAAAAAGAAAACCTATTTCTCCTAGATTTGTTCGTAATGCTAATTTTATAGGTTTTGCAATTTTGATAATACTAATGGTGGTTGTTTCAACTCACGATATTTTGAAACTTTTCTAGTTGATTTATTTTATAATGGTGCTAAAGTAGTCCCTGGGTGGGGCGGCAGACTTTCCCCGTACTCGCGTCCTAGAACCGTAATCCGGGTGCAGTCGAACTACCGCCCCACCTGACGAATTCAGCTTCGCTGAATCCATACCCACAGGCCCGCATAACGCGGGTCTTTCTTTTTGACCCATATACTTTTTTAATATAGTATTTAGTTTATGCGACAATCACAACTTTTTACAAAAACACGAAAAGAGGCACCAGCAGATGAGACATCAAAAAACGCTCAGTTTCTTATTAGGGCAGGATTTATAAACAAAGAAATGGCTGGAGTATATACTCTGCTACCACTAGGTTTTTCTGTAGTAAATAAAATAAAAAAAATTGTAAATGAAGAAATGAATGCTCTTGGTTCACAAGAAATATTAATGTCTACTATACAACCAAAGGAAGTTTGGGAGGTAACTGATAGGTGGGATTCAGAAAAAGTTGATGTTTGGTTTAAGTCTATATTAAAAAATGGTACAGAGATTGGTTTTGGTTGGTCACATGAAGAACCTATAACCAATATGTTAAAAAGTCATATATCTAGTTACGTAGATCTTCCAGTTTATGTTCACCAGTTTCAAACAAAACTTCGTAATGAAGAGCGCGCAAAGAGTGGAGTTATGAGAGGAAGAGAGTTTGTTATGAAAGATATGTATTCATATGCACGAGACGAAAAGGAGCATATGGATTTCTACAATAAAACAATAGATTCGTATAAAAGAGTTTTTGATAGACTTGGTTTGGGTAATGCAACATATGTTACTACGGCCTCAGGAGGAGTTTTTTCTGATAAATTTAGTCATGAGTTTCAGACTATTTGTGAAGCCGGAGAAGATAATATATATGTGCACAAAGATGGAAAGATGGCTTTAAATGAGGAGGTTTTTAATGATAAAACTCTTTTAGATCTCGGAGTATCGAAGGAAGATTTTGAATTTAAAAAAGCTGCGGAGATTGGAAACATATTTACATTTGGAACAAAAAAATGTGAAGAGATAGGTTTGTATTTTACTGATAAAGATGGAAACAAAAAACCAGTTTATTTGGGTTCCTACGGAATAGGTATTACTAGAGTGATGGGTGTTATTGCAGAAGTATTTTCTGATAATAAAGGTTTAGTGTGGCCAAAAGAAGTTTCGCCATTCAATGTTCATTTAGTAAGACTTGGTAATAGTGATGCGTCTTTAGCTTTTGCAGATAGACTTTATACCGAACTAGAAAGTAAGGGTGTTGAGGTTCTCTATGATGATAGAGATCTCAGACCAGGAGAGAAATTCGCTGATTCTGATTTAATCGGTATTCCTGTTCGGTTTGTTGTTAGCGATAAAACTGTCGCTGAAAATAAAATAGAAGTTAAATATAGAACATCTGCAGAAGCAGAGTTGTTGTCAGAAACTGACGCTTTGAAAATTTTATAAAAAGTTTTCTAATCTCGTTGAGCCAAAACTTTTGAAAGACCCCGCAGGCCTCTAGCATGGTTCTGTCAACGACCCTGTGAGATACGCATTCCATCTCACAGGGCTCATTGACAGATAGAGGCCGAGGACAAAGTGAGATTTTCGCTGGAAAAGCGAGCGGTCTGGAAAAAGATTTGGTGAGAAAGAGATTTTATTAAATTGTGCTACTATACCCAGAATGATTAAAAACCTAGAACAAATCAAAAGACTGATTTCCAATGATATTGGGATTGATTTGGGCACAGCAAATACTCTCGTTTATCTTCATGGAAAAGGGGTTGTTATAAATGAACCATCTGTTGTGGCTGTGAACCAGAAAACTGGTAGGGTTGTTGCTGTTGGAAAGGATGCAAAACAAATGCTAGGAAGAACTCCTGGTCATATTGTTGCTGTTAGACCTCTAGTGGATGGTGTTATCTCAGACTTTGAAGTAACAGAAGAAATGATCACATATCTTTTGAACAAAGCTCAAAAATCAAACAAGAAACTTTTGGGTCCGCGTGTTGTTGTTGGGGTTCCATCTGGAATCACAAATGTAGAAATCAGAGCAGTAAGAGATGCCACAAAAAATGCTGGTGCATCAGAAGTTTATATTGTGGAGGAACCTATGGCTGCAGCAATAGGTATGAGACTTCCGATAATGGATCCAGTTGGGAATATGGTTATTGATATTGGTGGTGGAACAACTGATATTGCTGTTATATCTTTGGGTGGAGTTGTCCGCTCAAAAAATCTCCGTGTTGCTGGTGATAAATTAAACAACGATATCATATCTTATGTTCGTTCAGAGTTTAAAATTTTAATTGGAGAAAAGACTGCAGAAAATATAAAAATATCTATCGGAGCTATACTTCCTGGAGATGAACCTCTCGAGGCAACTATACGTGGAAGGGATTTGATTTCTGGTTTACCTAGAGAAGTTGTTATTACAGATTCAGATATTAGAGAGGCTATTAGCCAATCAATTAACACTTTGGTTGATGGGATAAAAGAGGTTTTGGAAACTACACCTCCAGAGGTGTTGGCTGATGTTATGCAAAGAGGCATTTTCCTTGCTGGTGGTGGAGCATTGATAAATGGTTTGGCAGAAATAATTCATGAATATACAAAAATACCAGTTCATACAGCACTTGATCCTCTGACCGCAGTCTGTCGAGGAACAGGTATAATACTGGAAAATATGGAGCAATATAAAGACGTTCTAATTACCAATAAAGATGAATTACCTCCTAAAAAGTAAACCTAAAAATGAACACAAAGGTAAGTTTTTACTAGTATCTATTGTTCTGGGGGGTGTTTTGATTTTAGGTATATTTTTTTTAGATTTTTCTAGGAATCTTTTTTATAGTTTAGCTAGGCCGTTATGGATTTCTGAGAATTTTATCACTGCTCCATTTCGTGGAATAACGAATTTTTTTGTTTTTAAAAATAATTTGATAAATCAAAAACTTGAGTTGGAGGATGAAATCGCATCTTTAAAGTTAAAACAAATAGATTATGATGTTTTGTTGAAAGAGAATCAGGAATTAAAAGACCAAATAGGTCGTAGTGGTGAAAAAAATCTTATTTTCTCTCGTGTTTTGTCTAGACCACCCCGCTCACCGTACGACACTTTTGTTATTGATGTTGGTTCTAATCAAGGAGTGTTTCAAGCGGATAGAGTTTATATGTCAGACAATATTATCGTTGGAGTTGTTAAAACAGTGACACCAAACACGTCACTAGTTGAGTTATTTTCATCTGGTGATAACAAACAAGAAGCAATACTTTCTCGTACAGGAGCATCATTTGTCCTAGTTGGTAAGGGTGGAGCTAATTTCCAAATCGAGGTTCCAAGGGATGCTGATATTTTATGGGGAGATATGTTTCTTTATCCCGGAATAAACTCTTCTGTTATCGGTAGTGTTTATTACATAGACTCTAGTTCTCAAAGCTCATTTAAAACTGTGTACATAAGAAGCCCAGGCAATGTTTTTCAAGCTAAATCTGTGTTTGTGAATAGAACTATAAGGTAGGCTGACTGTTGTGATATCATAGTCTCATGAGTAAAGTATGGACAAGAGTTGGACTTTTTATGCTAACTACTGGAGTAGTTGTTTTGTTGCCGTGGTGGTTTTCTGTAATAATTCTACTTATTCAGTCAGTGTTTTTGGTAAATTATGTCGAAGTTATTTTCTTTGGATTTTTGATTGATACTTTGTATTCATCTCAATATGCATTTCCTTATACAGCTATAGTTATTTCAACAGTTTTCGTTTTGCTAGTTATGTTTGTTAGGACAAGAATTAGAACATAGGATGTTTCATCAAATTAAAAATATATTTAGAAAAAGAAACCTAAAGGCAAATCAGGACATAGATCCTGATGAAATTTTTCTAGATTCTCAAAATCTTCCTGAATTTGATACAAACCAGTTTGAAGGAAGAATAGAGAAACCAATTTCTCGTAATGTTTATTCGTTAATCACTCTTTTTATCTTTTTGGTTGGTTCTATTTTTTTATATAAATTATGGAATTTACAGATAGTTCAAGGAGATAGTTTTCGCACTAGAAGCGATAACAACAGTCTCCATAAAACACTGATTTATGCTGATAGGGGTGTTATATATGACAGAAACAAAGTTCCACTTGTGTATAACAACGTAAACCCAGATTCAGTAGATTTTTCTTTGAGAGTTTATGCTACATCAACAGGGCTATCTACAGTTTTAGGGTATGTAAAATATCCAACAAAAGACTCATCAGGAATATATTATCAAGATAGATTTGATCCAAAAGATGGAATGGAAAAAATTTATAATGATATTTTATCTGGTGATGATGGGACAAAAATAATTGAGACGGATGTAAAAGGTAATGTTATATCTGAAAGTGTCGTTCAAAAACCTATTGATGGAGAAAATATAGATACATCTATTGATATCAGACTGCAGAGACAGTTGAATAAATCACTGCTAGATATTGCAAATAGAGCAGGATATAAGGGTGGTGCTGGAATTATAATGGATGTTCGTACCGGAGAAATATTAGCTAGTAGTAATTTTCCAGAGTATGACTCTCAGATAATGACGGACGGTTCAGATAACAAAAAGATTAATGAATGGTTAAAATCCTCAAATCATCCATTTTTAAACAGAATTATATCTGGTCTATACACTCCAGGATCTATCATGAAACTATTTGTAGCTATGGGGGTTCTTGATCAAAATGTTATCTCTCCAAATAAACAAATACTGAGTACTGGTTCTATAACTATCCCTAACCCATTTTATCCAGATAAACCATCTGTTTTTATGGATTGGAAAGCACACGGTTTAGTTGATCTCCGAAGAGCTATTGCTGTTTCTTCTAACGTGTATTTTTATGAAGTCTCTGGCGGATATAAAGATCAAAAAGGAATAGGAATAGGTAATTTGGAGAAATATGTTCGGATGTTTGGTTTCGGTACTACTACTGATGTTGATTTCCCAGGAGAAAAAATAGGAACTATTCCAAGTCCAGAATGGAAAAAGAAAACTTTTAATGGTGAAGAGTGGAGAATTGGAGATACATATAACACAGCTATCGGACAGTACGGTTTTCAGGTTACACCAATACAAGTTGTTCGTGCTGTAGGAGCAATAGCAACAGATGGGAATCTCGTTACTCCAACATTTATGAAATCAAAGGGTCAACAAGTAACATCTGTTTCTAAAGTTGATTTGAATTCTGGATATTACAAAATAGTAAAAGAGGGAATGAGAGAAGGTGTGACAGAGGGGACCTCTCAAGCTATTAATTTTCCGTTTGTAAAAGTTGCCTCAAAAACAGGTACTGCCCAGATTGGAGTTGCTAAAGATGAAGTTAATTCGTGGGTTGTTGGTTTTTGGCCTTTAGATAATCCAAAGTATGCCTATACTGTAGTTATGGAGCGAGGATCAAAAAATAATCAGTTTGGAGCAGTATTGGTAATGCAGGAGTTTTTAGATTGGGTTCATATATATATACCAGAATATCTTGATTAGCTCGGGTCTTTTTGATTGACCTTAAGCCATTTTTGGGCTATACTATGCGGGAATAATTTAATATAAACGGTTCTAATAACACAAAATATGAAGGATCACGAATATTTGACACAGGAAAAATACGACGAATTTAAAAAGGAATTAGAGCTTTTGAAGGGAACAAAAAGAAAGGAAATCGCTGAGTCACTAGAATATGCAAAGCAACTTGGAGATCTATCTGAGAACGCTGAATATCATGAAGCTAGAGATGCTCAGGCTAATGTAGAGGATAGAATCGCTAAACTAGAACAGCTTTTAAAAACAGCATCTATTGTTCAATCAAATCATGGAGGAGTAGTAAATGTTGGTTCAGTTGTAACAGTAGAGAAAGATGGTAAAAAGTTTGAGTACACGATCGTTGGTTCAGAAGAATCTGATGTTATATCAAATAAGATTTCAATGAGATCTCCATTTGGTCAGGCGATACTTGGGAAGAAAAAAGGAGAAGAATTTACATTCAAGGCACCATCCGGTGAGCTTAAATACACAGTAAAGGACGTAAAATAGATTACATAAAAGGATAACCAGACTCATCTGCGTTGTTGCCGTTCAATTTTATTTGTTCACCGTACTATTGTACGGCTCACTCATAAAATCTCCGGCGCCTAGCATCTGAGCCCGTTTATCCTTTTCTGTTTGTTCAAAAATATATAAGTGGTAGAATAAATAAATATGGCATCACTAGAAGAAATCAAGCAGGGAAGACTTGCAAAACTACAAATTTTAAAAGATAGAGGCATTAACCCTTACCCAGCGAGAGTCCCAAGAGATTTTCCTGTTAGTTTTTTAAAAACCAATTTTGATGCACAAGTTGCATCTGGAGATAAAATCTCTGTTGCTGGACGAGTTATGGCTTTGCGTGGTCAGGGCGCGATACTTTTTGCTGTACTTTTTGATGGAACAGATAGGATTCAAACAATAATCAAAAAAGATTCTTTACCAGAAGATGTTTTTTCTCTTTTTGTTGATACTGTTGATATTGGTGATTTTGTTTCTGTAACTGGCTTACCTGCACTTTCAAAAACAGGTGAGAAAAGTGTGATAATGGAGTCTTGGGTGATGGCAAGTAAAACTCTACTTCCTCTTCCAGAAAAATGGCACGGACTTCAGGATACGGACGAGAGATACAGAAAGCGATATCTAGATTTTCTAATGGATGAGGATTTGAGAGGTTTGATAATTAAAAAATCGAAATTTTGGGAATCTGTCAGAACATTTTTGAAAGAAAATGACTTTATAGAGGTTGAGACTCCTACGTTGGAAGTGACAACTGGTGGAGCAGAAGCAAATCCATTTAAAACTCATCATGATGACTATGATATGGATGTGTTTTTGCGTATATCAGTAGGAGAGTTGTGGCAAAAGAGACTGATGGCTGGAGGATTTTCTAGAACATTTGAAATAGGGCGTGTTTATAGAAACGAGGGCTCAAGTCCAGATCACACTCAAGAGTTTACAAATCTAGAGTTTTACGCTTCTTTTATGGACTATATAGAGGGTATTCACTTTACTGAGGAGCTTATAAAATACACAGCAAAAGAGACATTTGGAACAATGGATTTTTCTACTCGCGGACACAGTTTTTCACTTGAAGGTAATTGGCCAAAACTTTCATATGTTGATGTTGTAAAAGAAAAAACTGGAATAGATGTTTTGACTGCAAGCGCTTCTGAAATGGAAGATAAATTAAAAGAGTTGGGTGTTAAATACGAAGGAAATAATAAAGAGAGATTGACTGATACACTTTGGAAGTACTGCCGAAAACAAATCGCTGGTCCAGTTTGGCTTGTTGATGTTCCAAAAATTGTATCACCACTTTCAAAATCAAAAGAGGACAATCCAGAAGTAACAGAGCGTGTTCAGCTAATACTTGCGGGTTCAGAAATGACAAACGGATTTTCTGAATTAAATGATCCGCTAGATCAAAAAGAAAGATTTGAAAATCAAAAGAAACTTTTGGAGGGAGGGGACAAAGAAGCTATGATGTCTGACTATGAATTTGTGGAGATGCTTGAATATGGAATGCCTCCTACATTTGGTTTTGGGATGGGAGAGAGATTATTTGCGTTTCTTGCCGATAAACCTCTTCGTGAGTTACAAGCCTTTCCTCTTATGAGACCAAAATCTGATTAAATAACAGCTCAAATTAGCCCCACCACACGGTGGGGCTTTTTTGAATATAGTTATCCACTTTTTTGTGGGAGATTTTGTTGGACAGTGGGATGAAGTGGTATATAATGTTAGGCAAGTGGGAAGTAGTGGGAAATAAAAAATACGAAAATGTTCATAGGAGAATATACACACACCATCGATGATAAAAACAGACTCTCGCTTCCAGCGAAGTTTCGTTCGGAGATGGGGAAAAAAGTTGTGGTAACTCCAGGACTTGATGCTTGTCTTTTTGTTTTCACACAAAAAGAGTGGAGCAAGATTGAAGAAAAATTAAACCAATCTTCACTTCTACAAGCAGACAACCGAAGTTTCAACCGTTTTATGTTTGCCGGTGCGGTTGAGGCGGAGATAGATTCCATTGGACGTATTTTGATTCCAGATTTCCTTCGAGATCGTGCAAATTTGAAAAGCAAAGTTGTTGTGATTGGAGTTTCAAGTCGAGTTGAGTTATGGAACGAGAAGACTTGGACAGATTACAAGAAAGTTGTTGAAAAGCAGGCCGATACATTAGCTGAGAAACTCGGCCAAGTAGGCGTCCTGTAACATGATCCACAAAACTGTTCTTTTACATGAATCAATAGATGGATTGGATATCAAAAATGGCGACATTTTTGTTGATGGTACTTTGGGTGGCGGTGGCCATTGCGAGGAGGTAGCTAAAAGGTTTGGCGATTCCGTTGTCATGATCGGAATTGACCTTGATCCTGAGGCTATAGAGCGTGCCTCTGCACGATTATCTCCTTTGGAGCCTAACATACGCTATACAGAGGGTAGTTTCCGTAATATTGATACTATTCTGGACTCAATGGGTCTAGAAAAGGTAGATAAAATATTGCTGGATATTGGTCTCTCATCAAATCAGTTTGAGGATTCTGGTAGGGGGTTTTCTTTTCAGAAAGATGAACCTCTGATTATGTCTTTCAAGAAAAACTTGAAACCAGAAGACTTAACAGCAAAAGAGATTGTTAACACTTGGGATTTGGAAAATATAGGAGCTATTCTCAAAGGTTATGGTGAAGAGCAGTTTGCTTGGAAAATCGCAAAGGCAATCGTTGCAAGAAGAGAGATAAAGCCAATAGAAACTACAACAGATTTGGTGGAGATAATAAAAATCGCTACTCCAAAATGGTATCACCACAAAAAAATCCATCCAGCTACAAAAACTTTTCAGGCTCTCCGTATCACAGTAAATGATGAGATTGAGAGTTTGAAAGAGGGAATTGTAAAAGGTTTTGAAAGACTAAACTCCAAAGGTAGGTTAGCCGTTATATCTTTCCACAGTATAGAAGATAGAGCGGTCAAGAATTTTTATAAAAGTAAGAGTGATGAAAAAGTTGGAAAGATTATTACAAAAAAACCAATCATACCAACTGATATAGAGATAAAAGAAAATCCTAGATCAAGAAGTGCCAAGCTAAGAATAATTGAAAAAATATAAACCAAACGAAATGAAAGAAAAAATATTACAATTAAATAACGAAAAAACTATATTCTGGGCTGTTTTAGGTGCATTATTCTTATGTATAGGTTTTTATATGTATTTTATAAATGCGACAGTTCACAACGTTGTTGCTAGACAGAATTTGGAAAGTGAAGCTTCAAATCTAACTCTAAAAATCGGAAATCAAGAGTTCCAATACATAACAAGTAGGAATAATGTAACAATGCAACTTGCATTATCTATGGGATTCAAAGAAGTAACAGCTAAAACTTTTATTTCAAAGAATTCAAACAAACAAGTTTCATTTGCTACTCGATAATATATTTTGTTCAACCTTTATCGTTTTTGTATTCGGCAGTTTTTTGATAAACTATAAACTGCTTTAATTTTTAATATGAATTATAGTTATATTTCCAGAATTCGGTTAATTTCTCTATCAATCTTTTTATTTGCTATTTTGCTAATAGGAAGACTGTACATTCTTCAAATCGTCAAAAACGATAACTATACAACGAAAGCTGATAGACAGTATGCCTCATCTGCAAATAAAACTTTCAGTAGAGGTACTATATATTTCAAAAACAAAGATAACACTTTAGTTTCTGCTGCTACGCTGAAGTCGGGTTTTATTATCGCCATTAACCCACAAATACTTGTTAATCCAGAGGATGTTTATAGCAAAATCAAAGATATCATACCAGTAGAGCATGATGTTTTTATAGCAAAAGCATCAAAAAAGAATGATCCGTATGAGGAGATAGCTACTCACGTAGATCTTGATATTGGTCAGAAAATATTAGATTTAAATATAAAAGGACTACAAGCGTATAAAGAAAAGTGGAGGTTTTATCCTGGAGGAGATACAGCGTCGCATTTGTTAGGAATACTAGGTTACAAAGGTGATGAGTATGCCGGAAGATATGGTTTGGAGAGACAATATGAAAGTTTGCTTGAGAGAAAAGATGGTGCATATATAAACTTTTTTGCAGAGATGTTTTCTGACATAAAAGCAGCAGCCGCACCAACAGAGGAAAATGAGGGAGATGTTGTTACCACTATTGAACCTACAGTACAAACTTTTTTTCAAAGTATTTTGGCTAGTACTACAGAAAAATGGAGTTCAGAGTTAACTGGAGGAATTATTATGGACCCAAAAACTGGGGAGATTATTGCTATGGAGACTTTTCCAACATTTGATCCGAATAAACCAGAAGAACAAAAAAATGTAAGGATTTTCTCTAACCCACTTGTTGAGAATGTGTATGAAATGGGTTCTATTATAAAACCCCTAACAGTTGCTGCTGGTATAGATGCTGGAGTTATCACAGCCAAATCAACTTACTACGATAAGGGTTACGTTATCATAAATAACAAAAAAGTTTCTAACTTTGATGGTAAGGAAAGAGGTATTGTTAGTATGCAGGATGTGCTTTCTCAGTCACTAAACGTTGGTGCTGCTCATGTGGAAAGTTTATTGGGTAATAAAAGATTTGCTGATTATATGTTTGCCTATGGTCTGGGAGAAAAAACTGGAGTAGAACTTCCAAATGAGGCGAGAGATCTTATTGATAATCTAAAAGGAAATATTGATATTGATTTTGCTTCAGCATCTTTCGGGCAGGGTATCGCTCTCACCCCAGTTGCAACTATCAGAGCTCTTGCAACCATTGCAAACGGTGGCTATCTAGTGCAACCGCATATAGTAAAAAGTTTAAATTACAAAATTGGTGTATCAAAAAATACTCCAATAGATAATGGTCGTATAGTTTTGAAAAGAGAAACTACAGAGGAGGTTGCTAGGATGATGACGTATAGTGTGGACCATGTTTTATCTAACGGATCTTTGAGTTTGCCAAACTATAGTGTGGCGGCTAAAACAGGTACAGCCCAGATTGCCAAAGATGGCGGGGGCGGGTATTATGACGACAAATTCGTGCACACATTTATTGGGTTTTTCCCATCATATAACCCTAGATTTATAGTGTTTCTGTACACGGTCAATCCAAGGGGTGCACGGTTTGGTTCAGAGACGCTGACGCATCCGTATATGGATATGGTTAAGTTTCTAATAAACTATTACGAAATACCGCCTGATCGTTAAAATTATTTCATCTGCGTTGTTGCAGTTCAATTTTGTTCGTTCACCGTACTATATGTACGGCTCGCTCACAAAATCTTCTGCGCCTAGCATCTAAAACAATTTTAACGATCAGGAAACATTTATTTTTATGGATTATCTAAAACAAATAGCAAAGCAGGCTTTAAAGTATGAAGCCAAGTTGGTTTTAAAAAAATATAAACCAAAGGTTGTTGCTATAACAGGTAGTGTTGGAAAAACTCTAACAAAAGAAGCCGTCTATCATGTTTTATCTAAAAATTTTTTTGTAAGGCGAAGCGGAAAAAGTTTTACAGCGGAGCTCGGCATCCCTCTAGCTATTATTGGTTGTGGAGAGGGTGTTGGAAGTGTATTTCAATTAATAAAAAATCTATTATTCGGTTTGCGAGTGATACTAACAAAGTCCAATTATCCGCAGTGGCTTATTTTGGAAGTGGATGGAGACAAGCCAGGAGACTTGGAGGCTGTTAGTTCAATGATAAAACCGGATATGGTTGTGATTACTGCTATCGGAGAGACTCCATCACATATAGAAATGTTTGGTGATCTTGAAACATTTTTGAATGAGAAAAAAGCTATGGTGGACTCTGTCCGTTTCGGTGGAGCTGTTATTTATAACGCAGACGACTCTATTACTTTAGAGCTCTCAAAAAGTTCAAAAGTCAGAACGGTATCTGTTGGTGTTCTAAACGGTTCTCAAATCTCTGGTACAGAGTTTGAAATCCTATACGGCAGTGGTAAAACAGGTTCTGTTCCAACAGGAATGTCTTTTTCAATAAAATATAAAAATGAAGTTTTTCCAATAAATATTTTTGAAACAATCGGCATCCAAAATCAATACGCCATACTGCTGGCTTTTGCTGTTGGACTTGAGTTTGGACTCCCCGCATCACAAATAGTTAACTCCCTCGGTAAATACAGTGCTCTACCAGGTAGGATGAGACTTGTTCCTGGAGTAAAAGATACTTTGATTATAGATGACTCATACAACTCTTCGCCTATTGCGATAGAGGAATCAATAAGAGTTTTGAAGGATATAAAATCGGTAGATAAAAAAATCGCTGTTATAGGAGATATGTTAGAACTTGGTCGTTTCTCAGCTATAGAACATAGGAGAGTGGCTGAACTTTTGAACGGAGTGGCAACTGACGTGATATGTATTGGAATCAGAGCTAGAAAAATTGTCGATGAGCTACTGAACTATGGATTTCCGGAGTCAAAAATAATTTCATTTGATACGGCCGATGAGGCTCAGGGTTATTTGCAAAATTTAATAAACGAAGGGGATATTATTTTGATAAAAGGTTCCCAAGCTATGCGAATGGAAAAAATTGTTGAGGAGGTGATGAGATACCCGCAGGATAAGAATAAGGTGTTGGTACGACAGGAGGAGGAATGGAAGGGGAGGTAGTAGTATGAAACATCATTTGGTACAATAAATTTATGAAAAAATATTTTTAATTAGCCCGCTTATCCTTGGAATCGGAGCTATGATATTGAATGAATTTTTTGAAAATATTGTTGGCGGGGGTGGTTTATGTATTGAGGGCACATGGTGTTCTGGTGCAATATTTATCTTTTTCCCATTTTTATTTATAATATTTATTATTGGAGTATTTATGAAAAATCCGACGAGTACAGTGTCGGATGCTAATATAGAGTCTGATAAAATAATAAATAAAATATTTCTAATAGGTGCAGTTATTATTTTCGTTGGGCTCGAATTTTTAATTTTGAATGAATTTTTTAAATATTTTTTGGTAGATACTGGTTTATGTGCTCGTAACACACGGTGTAATGGTGTGGTATCTATGTCCCTTCCATTTCTATTTGTAGTATTTAGTATCTGGGTGTTTATTAGAAGTTCGATGGGGGTAATTTCTGATGTTCAAGTAGAACGCAATAAAAAGATAAATAAAATATTGCTAATAGGTGCAGGTGTTATTCTTGTTGGAATATTGTTTCTTGAAAGTTCTAGCGCCGGTTTGTGTACCAATGGTTCCTTGTGTTATATTGCATCGTCTGCATTATTTCCATTTATATTTGTAGCATTTAGTATTTGGCAATTTGTGAAAAATCGTACACGTATAATGACGGAAGCTCAAATACGGCATAGTAAAGTGATAGATAAAATATTTCTAATTGCGGCTGTTACTGTCTTAATTGTAATTTTAATTATAAGTAAATAATAATTTATTTCAGCATCTGCCTCGGGCTTACGGAGAATCTTTCGTGAATAAAAGTTTTTCGTTAAAAACTTTTATCGTGTCTGCAGCTTGCGACTTAGTCTGGTGTACTAGGTGCCCGTTCCGTCGGTTCGATTTCCTAAACAAAAGATGTTTTGTTTTAAGGTTACAAAATATCGTGATCTCAATTTTGTGACCCTACGCGGAATCGAACCGCGCTTCCAGCCTTGAGAAGGCTGTGTCCTAGCCGATAGACGATAGGGCCAATCTGCCTCTTCGGCAGATCCGCCGATGAGGCGGAACAGGAAAACTATAGCATTTTTTACAGAAAAATCAAAAATAGTGGTATAATTTGTTTATGCTTAAAAAATCACTAAATTCTTTTGGCTATGCATTGAGGGGTATTAAAACTACTTGGCAGGAAGAGAATAATTTTCAGATTATGTCGGTCATCACCGTTGCAGTTTTGTTTATTGTTTTTTATTTTGATTTCACTTTGTTGGAGTCTGCTTTGGTTGTGATTTCTATCACAGTTGTTCTGTCTTTTGAGATGATGAATACAGCCATAGAGGATTTGTGTAACAAAATAGAACCAAATCAGGACCCAGTTATTGGTAAAATAAAAGATATATCTAGTGGTTTTGTTCTTCTTTCATCCATCGGAGCCTTAATTGTCGGCATTATAGTTTTCTATAGTCACTTTTCCTATCTGTTTAACTAAAATATGGTGCTCTGTAGCTTTATAATATATAATTATGGCTATGGAAAGAAACCCTGAAGTACCAAATTTCTCAAGTCCGGAAGCAGAGATTGCTTTTTTGAGAGAAAAGATAGCTAGTAAAGAACTAGAACTTAGAGAGAAAAAAGTAGAGTTTAAAATTGACGATGTTGTAAGTGCAGAAATTAGTAGATACAAAAACACATTACCAAAAGAAGTTTTGGATGAGACTTTTGCTTTATCAAAAACAGATATTGATTCAATAGTTCTAAATCTAGAGCCAGAAAAGCACGACGAGAGAATCAGTCAGCTTATGGGTCTTATGAACGAAAAGGGAATCAAAAATGCTATGTCTGTTTTGTACGAAATGAAAGATCCTCATCTAGAGGATGATTTTCATAGGTTTTTGGTTCAATATCTAAAGAAAGGCTACAACTCAAAAGGTATAGACGTATCTTCTAGAGAGTTTCGTGGATTGAATATGACTTTGTTTGAAGTTGTTCTACCAGAGGATGCCGATGATAGCGCAGAAAAGAAATCCAAAACTCTGAAAGAGGTCATCTCAAGTATGGAACAGTTTTTGGCTGGAATGTTATCTGTTACAACAAAAGATGATACAAAAAACTACAAAGAAAACTATATTGTTCTAGAGATAGCAAATGCAAACGGCAGTGATCAGTTTGTTTTCTATGTCGCGGTCCCAAATATGCATAGGGATTTGTTTGAAAAACAGATTATTTCTGTTTTTCATAATGCAAAACTAACAGAAGCCACATCTGATTATAATATTTTTAATGAAGAGGGTATTTCTTTGGGCTCATACATAACATCATCAGTAAATCCAATCTATCCGTTCAAAACATACGAGGCTTTTGATCACGATCCGTTAAATATAATACTCAACAGTTTTTCAAAAATAGAAAAAGACGGCGAGGGTGCAGCTATACAGATAGTTTTCGCTCCTAGAGGTGATTATTATAATAAAAAATATAACCTAGCTATTGAGAAAATAGAGAAGGGAGCTCCAACCAAAGATGCAATCAATCTTCCAGAGTCAATGACAGGAGCTTTTGTTAAAGAAATATCATCTATATTTAAACCAGTTAAAAAACAAGATGATTCAGCTGAGAAAAAAATAGACACAGAAGCTATAGAGAAAATAAAAAGAAAAACTTCTAGTGTTATTGTTGCAACAAACATAAGACTAATCGCCTCTGCTCAAAGCAGAATCGATGCAGAGAGAATACTGCAGGCAGTAGAGTCTAGTTTCAACCAGTTTACAGACCCCGCTTCAAGTGGACTTAAAGTCGTTCGTTTGGAAAAGGGTAGTTTGGCCCAAATGTTTAGAGACTTTTCATTTAGAAGTTACAATCCAGATCAGAACCTACCACTGAACCTACATGAGTTTGCTTCTATAATACATTTCAACAACACAACACTGGCTCCAACTCCTCAACTAAAACAAACACAGTCTGTTTCAGCTCCAGCTCCAGCGGGTATGCAAAAATCTGGAACACTTTTGGGTGTTAACTCTTATAGAAACGTAGATACCGAGATATATATGACAGACGAGGACAGATTGAGACACCTATATACTATCGGTCAGACAGGTACTGGAAAAACTAGATTTCTAAAAAGTTTAATTATTCAGGATATCAAAGCCGGTCATGGCGCGTGTTTTATTGATCCACACGGAACTGATGTTTTGGATATTCTAGCTAACATTCCACAAGAGAGATACAAAGACGTTATTTATTTTGATCCTAGTTATGTAGAGAGACCAATGGCTCTTAATATGCTCGAGTATGATAGAAATTATCCAGAGCAAAAAACTTTTGTTGTGAACGAACTTTTCAGTATATTCCAAAAACTATATGGAGCTGTACCAGAGTCACTCGGTCCTATGTTTGAACAGTATTTCCGAAATGCAACAATGCTTGTGATAGAGGATCCTGACTCTGGCTGTACCTTGCTGGATGTTTCTCGCGTTATGACAAATAAAGAGTTTCGCAAAATGAAACTTGAAAAATGTAAAAACCCAGTTGTTGTTCAGTTCTGGACAGAGGTTGCGGAAAAAGCTGGTGGGGAAGCATCACTCGCAAACATTGTTCCATACATCACATCAAAGTTTGATGTATTTCTTGCAAACGATATTATGCGACCTATCATTGCTCAAGAAAAATCATCTTTCAATTTCCGAGAGATAATGGATAACAAAAAAATCCTTTTGGTAAATCTATCAAAGGGAAGACTAGGAGATATCAACGCAAATCTTATCGGCCTCATACTAGTTGGGAAAATACTGATGGCCGCACTCTCTCGTGTAGATTCAGTTACTCCAGATTTTCCACCTTTCTATTTGTATATAGACGAGTTCCAAAACATAACAACAGACTCTATTGCGACTATTCTTTCTGAAGCACGAAAATACAAACTGTCTCTCAATATCGCTCACCAGTTTATCGCACAATTACAAGAAAATATCCGTGATGCAGTTTTTGGAAACGTTGGATCTATTGTGGCTCACAGGGTTGGGGCAGAGGATGCAGAATATCTAGAGAAACAGTTTTCTCCAGAATTTACAGCAAAAGATATTATGAATATTGATAATTTGAACTCAATTGTAAAAATGTTAGTTGATGGAAAACCTGCAAAAGCTTTCAATATGAAAGATGCACAACCACCAGTTGGAAATGGAGATATAGTAGAAAAATTAAAACAATTGTCTTTCTTAGAATACGGAGGGGACAGAAAAACAATAGAAGCTAATATTTTGAGTAAGTATAAACGCGCGTAGTTAAATAAAAATAAACACAAAGCGAAAGGCCCTCACACTATACGTGCGGGGCCTGTGACATGACAGTAAACTTCACTGTCAGTCTTCGGGGTCGATGAGGATTTCTTCCATCCTCTCCTGAATCTCAACTTCGTGCTGAGATTCGAGCAGAGCCTCACGAGCGAGTCTTTCCTCCTCCTCGAGTCTACGGAGAAGGATTTGGGATGCTTCCTCATCTGAGAAAGTGTCCCCTGGACAGGATCTGTTGTGCGCCATCAACTCCTCCTAGCTACTATTATATAACACTATTTACATGATTGTCAAGTTATTTATCCACATAGCAAAAGAGCCGACCTAGTTTCCCAAAGTCGGCCCTTGAAAGTTGTCATCGGCTTTTCACTCCTTTTTTGTTTCGGAGTTCCAAAGCTTCTTTTTTGATATTTTTTCTTACTTGTTCCCTCATTTCTCCAAAGAAACCAAAATGGTTTAGGCCTTCGTCGAGAATGGTTTCGAACAGGTTAGTGTCGGTGTTACCCTTCATCCTCTGCCTATCGTACTCGGAGTTTACCCACCGAGCCATTACGTGGTTTGTTTTCATTAAAGAGTCCTCTTAAAATAGTCTAAAACTAATTTAATTTTTGTCTAGTATTTATATAATTAATACGAAAAAAGGGTTGGTGCTGCGTGGGAATTGCAGGCGACCAACCCTTATGTGCCGGATGTGTGTCATGAGGCTCTCCGCAGCGACAGGTGTTCTTCTTTTTCGCGAATAGTTCTGGCAACGTTTGCCACATCAATCCGCTTCTGGATGAATTCAGCATCAGTGAATTTCCCAGTACTGCGGATTTCTTCCTCGACGATTTTGGCTTTTTCGGTTGCACTCAAGTCGCCACCGGCCTTGATTCGTTCGAGAATCCGACGAGCGATTATTAAATCGTCATCCATGACCTACCTCCTTCCTGGCTGTATTATATATTATGCTAAAAGTTCGTCCACTACTGATTTTACAGTATCTCCATCTGCTTTTCCTTTTAAATCTTTCATAAGTGTTCCCATAAACATTCCGGCTTTTGATTTATCTACTCCTCCCATTTCTTCCATTTTTGCTTTTGCTATTGTCATCACATCTTCCTTACTCATCATTGCAGGTAGATATGTTTCCAGTATTGCCAGTTCTGCTTTTTCATCTTCAGCAAGTTCTGGTCGTCCTCCTGTAACAAACTGTTCGATAGAATCTTTTCTTTGTTTTACAGCTCGTCTGATAACAGCTAGAGCATCCTCGTCAGATAGCTCATCCTGAGGCATTTTACCTAGTTTTACCAACTCATTTGTAAACGCAGAAGAAAGTCCTCGAACAACACCAAGCTTTACTGTATCCTTGGCTTTCATAGCTTCTTTCATCTGCTCTTTTATATCTGTTTGTATTGTCATAATAATTATAGATTACCACATTGAAACTTATTTTGGTAGAATTGCCTATATGAATATAACCATAGTAATAATTATCTTTTTGGCGTTTGTGGTTGGGGCGGGGATTGCATATTTACTTAGACCAAAACAAGAGACAAATGATACAGGTCTTAAACTTATACTCCAGCAGATAAATGAACTGAACAGGGTTGTAGATGCAAAGATAGGGGAGAGTACAAAAAGTATGAACGAGTCGGTTCGTTCACAGTTGCGTGAATCAGGGGAACTCATACGAGAAGTTACAAAGGGACTAACAAAGCTGGATGAGACAAACAAACAAGTAGTTTCTTTTGCTGATCAACTTCAAAACCTTCAGGATATTTTAAAAAATCCAAAACAAAGAGGAATACTTGGTGAATATTACCTAGAAACACTACTGAAAAATGTTCTCGCCCCAAGTCAGTACCAAATGCAGTACGCATTTAAAAACGGGGAGATTGTTGACTGTGTAGTTTTTGTAAAAGATAAAATTATACCCGTGGATTCAAAGTTTTCACTGGAAAACTATAACCGAATGATAGAGACGAGTGACAAGACTGAAAAAGAAAGACTTGAGAAACTTTTTGTTAACGATCTTAAACTTCGTATTACAGAAACATCAAAATACATCAGACCAGAGGAGGGGACTATGGACTTTGCTTTTATGTTCATCCCTCACGAGGCTATTTACTACGACCTTCTCATCAACAAAATCGGTGCAGTGACAGAGGAGACAGATAATCTTATTCAAAGAGCAGCTGGTAAATACAAAGTCATCATCGTTTCTCCGACATCTTTCCTGGCTTACCTCCAGACTGTCCTACAGGGCCTAAAAGCGATGCAAATAGAGGAGACTACAAAAGACATTATAAAAAGGGTTTCTGAGATTGGAACTCATTTAAAGAAGTATGAGGAGTATCACAACAAACTTGGAACTTCACTAGGTAATGTGGTTAGTCATTTTAACAACTCAAGCAAAGAGTTCAAAAAGATAGACAAAGACGTGGTGCGTATAACAGGGGAGTCAAACGGTTTTGAACCAGCACTTATCGATAAACCAGATAACGAGGAATAGAGCCGTAAAAGCTAAGGGGTTGCAATTTTAAGCCATTTTTTGTATATTACTAGGACTATGGAATTCGCAGTAATACACACAGGTGGAAAGCAATACAAGGTCTCAAAAGGAGACTCTATTAAGATTGAGAAAATCAAGGGTGATTTCAAAGTAGGAGACAAGATTGTTTTTGACAAAGTGCTACTAGTTGAGGATGGAAAAGATACTAAAATCGGTACACCTTACATTGCTACTGGCAAAGTAGAGGCTACTCTAGAGGCTGTAGGACGAAACAAGACAGTTGAGGTTATAAAATACAAACAAAAGTCACGATACTTTAAGAAGAATGGTCATCGACAACCTTGGTTCAAAGTTAAGATAGCTGAAATTAAATAATATAAAAAAGCGGGTCCATGTGGACCCGCTTTTTATTGAAAGAACTTCTAACGAACCTTGCCAGTCTTGCGGTAGTGGTTCCAGATTGGAAGCCACTCATCACGGAAGACCCCGAGAACAATCTTGTCGTGGAACTTACCATTCCGGAAGATATGCTTGCGGAGACGACCTTCAATTTTATACCCACAGTGTAGGCTGTACTGTAGACTACGTTTGTTGAAGGCAAACACATCGGAGCAGATCTTCCTCAGACCGAGCGTATTGAACGCATAGTCGAGGAGTATCATTTTTGCATCAGTACCATAACCCTTTCCCCAGTATTCGGTCTCACCAATGAGTGCACCGGTTGTACCGATTCCGTTGCGCCAGTTGATTCCATGAATACCCATACTTCCGATGGGTTTACCATCCTTGGTTTCGATGACAAGAATGATGTTTTTGTCATCTTTACCAAGGTTTTCGTACCATGATTCCTCTTGTTTTTCTGTTTGAGGCAACATAGTCAAAAGAAACTGACGAACACGTGGGTCGTTGATCCATCTTGTGAAGTGGGGGATATCAGATTTCTGCGCAGGGCGAAGGTTCACGATCTTGCCACTGAGAAAAACAACTCGATTCTCTTTCATCTCCGGCTCCTTTTAAAGAACAAACAAAACTGCTTCAGCGTTGTGCTGAAGCAGTTTATGTAACCCAATTTGTGAATGTTTTAGATTTTAAATTTGAGATGCATAGATTGTTCCAGCAGAAATAGGCCCGTAAGTCGCAACGGATCCTTTGAGTTCTGTATTCATTTGGATACATCTATGATTTTTCATAGTATTTTGATATTAACACATTTATAAAAATAATCAATATAAAAGAATTGGCGCCCCGTGGGGCGCCTTTTCGTTGGTGGTTACCAACTCTGTCTGATGTCTTCTGGTTTCATGTTGACCAGAGCATCCAACAGAGCAGCTTCAGAGTCCACTACTCTAGTTCTGTAGTGCTTGATCTGGTCCTCTGTCTGCTGGATGGTCCAGCCGTGCCTCTCGGCAATCTCTCTGATCTTTCTTGCTCGAACTTCCGGACTGAGTTGCATAAGCCCCTCCGAATTAATATTATCGGTTTTAGTGGGCAATCTCCATATTTTATACTACAAGTTATTGTCTATTTTTCAAAGCGTTCTTTATTGTATCGCTATCAGAGTATTCAAGTTCTGTTCCTGTTGATAATCCTCGGCCGAGGGTGGATATTTTTATATTATTTTTTTCTGTGAGAGGTCTCAATATCTCTTCTAGGTAGGAGAGAGTGTTTTCACCTTCAGGGTTGTAACTCAAGGCAATTATTATTTCCTTTAATCCCTCTTTTATTTTTTTATCAATATTTTCTAGGAGTTCTTTTTGACGAATTCTTTTTTCTGGAGTTTTTTCTAGTATTGGAACTGTTCCACCGAGAATAAAATAGTATCCATTATAAAAATGGGTTTTTTCAATATTTTCAAAATCTACATCGTGAGAAACTATCATCAAAAGTTTCTCGTCACGGTTTTTGTCTCTACAGGTTGGGCATGTTCCAGTTGTTGTGTTTGGAAAAAATCTAAAACAAGTATCACAAGAGTGGACGGTTGAGCGAACTTCTTTTATTAGCCCAGCTAAGTCATTTGCATATGCGGGGTTTCGGTTGAGTAAAAAATACACAAACCTTTTTGCTTGTCTCGGTCCGATTCCAGGAAACTCTTTGAAGAGTTCTATAAGTCTTTGAGTATTATCCATTTAGTACAATAGTATCAAAAATAGATTGCGAGTTAAACTATAGTTTACAATATTCTATAAATATGTTATAAAAATGGACGGAGGAAACAGGAATGGCATCTCGCAATGTTCGTCGCGTCGTGAAGAGGCAGAAGAAGGGAAGCAGTGGTGGCGTAGTTTTCATCGCACTTGTTGTCTTGGGATTGATCTCCCTGGGCTACTATGTGCGAATGGCCCCATCGTCTACCGTCACCAGGCCTAGCGGTATGGTGGAGATGACAAAGTCGATGTCTGATGATTTCAAGGCAGACATCCAGGCAAAGTTCGCAGTTCAGGTGACGCAGATCGTCGCAGACACTCCGGACTCTCGTCTGCTTCCACCCGTCGTTCGACAGAAGGTCATCGACCTTGTTCGTAGGAATCAAGAGAGGCAGATAACCTTTGTCGTCGATGACCAGACATCCGGCGGCGACCCGTTCACTCTGATGGCGTGTATTTGCGACCAGAGCATTGTTGCAGAGAAACGCCTAGGCAAACCTGGGATTGCAATACTCCCATGGGTCATGCAGTTTACAAAAAATCAGTCGAAGCTTCAGTCTATGACAAGCTTCGCGCTGACTCTATACCACGAGTCACTCCATCTCGATCATTGGCCGCTTCCGAGCAACCCGACTCCTATTCAGGTTTTGGAGGAAGAAACTCGGGTGTATGTGCAGACAAGCCTTGAGGCAGTACGCCCAATGATCAAGAAAGGTTTGTGGGTCCCGTCTGATTTCGAGAGGATAGATAGGGTACTCCAGATCTGCGGAGACAACGCGGACTGTTCCCAGTTCAAAGCTCTCATGCTGAAACACAATCCTTTAGCAAGGAACACAAAGCCCGCTTCCACTTAACTGTGGGGGCGGGCTCGCCCTTTTATAAAGTTAAATTTAAAACTCACTAAACTCCTTTTCTGCTCCACCATACTGAGATTTATCCATTGATTGGAATGTGGCCTTTTTGTCATTGAAGAATAGTTCAACTTTTCCTGTTTCTCCGTTTCTGTGTTTTTCGATAAGAATTTCTGCAATGTTTGTTCTCTCTGATTCTTCTTTATATTTGTCTTCACGGTGAATAAACATAACAACGTCTGCATCCTGTTCGATGGAACCAGAGTCTCGAAGGTCAGACAGTCTAGGGCGACCACCACGTTGCTCAACGGCACGGGAGAGCTGTGATAGTGCGAGTACAGGAACATCTAGTTCACGAGCGAGGTTTTTGAGTGAGCGGGAGATTTCGGTAACTTGCTGAACAACATTATCATTTTTTGTTGTTGTTGGAACCATTAGTTGCAAATAGTCCACAACAATAAGTCCTAGACCATGTTCACTCTTTAGTCGTCGTGCAATAGAACGCATTTTCAAAATATTGTTTCCTGGCTGGTCGTCGATAAAAATAGGAGCCTTGTTTAGTTTGTCGAGCGACTCTCGTATAGCCTCAAAGTCGTCCTGACGGGAAAGTTTTCCTGTTCGAAGTTTCCATGCGTCAACGTTTGCCTGGGCTGCAAGCATACGGTCAACTAACTGCTGGCTACTCATTTCAAGAGAGAAAATACCAACAGGAATATTGTGGTTTACTGCGGCTTGTCTTGCGATATCTAGAGCAAATGAGGTTTTTCCAACTGATGGTCTGGCAGCAAGGATAATCAAGTCTGATTTTTGTAAACCAGAAAGTTTATTATCAATAGCTTCAAAGCCTGTTGGGATTCCTCTCAGACCTTTATCATCACTATGTAGCCTATCTAGTCTTTCCCATGCTTCTGTTAGTTCATCTTTGATAGGGACAAATTTATGTGCAGTGTTGAAGTTAGTGACATCAAAAAGTTTTTTCTCGGCATGGTCTAGCATTTCTTCCAACTCTTTGTTTTCATCATAGCCAATTTGAGAAATATGATCAGACGCCTCTATCAATCGTCGCATCATATATTTTTTCTGAACTATCTGTGCATAGTAGGCGATGTTGCTTGATGATGGAACAGAGTTAACTATCTCTGTTAAATATGTATTACCGCCGATTTGGTCTAGCCAACCTTTTTCTTTTAGTCTTGCAGAAACAGAGAGTAAATCAATAGGGGAACGCTTTGTAAAAAGCTCCATCATTGTTTCAAAAATAATTCTGTGCTTTTCAGAGTAAAAAGAATCTTGATTAACTATATCTGTAACATCGAACAAAGCTTCTGGTCGTAGCATAACAGAACCAAGAAAAGCCATTTCAGCTTCCAAGTTTTGTGGAGGTATGCGAAGTCTGTTTTGAACTGTTTGAGTTATTACTGTATGAGATTGTGGGGCCATGCAAGAATTGTATCACGTGGAAAATTCTCTCCAAACTTGCGGAGTGGGATAAGATGTGGGAAAGCTGTGCTTATCTAGGGAGGACTACAGTACCCTCTGCTGTATCTTTGACTTCAAAGCCAAATTCTTCGATTTTTGCTCTTAATTCATCACTTTTTGCAAAATCTTTACTATTCCTAGCCAAATCTCGTTCTTTTATGAGGTTTTGAACTTCGTCAGGTATTTCAAAAGTTTCTACTTTGTCTAGCTCTAGGCCGAGGACTTTATCAAAATTAATAATTGTTGATTTTTTATCTGCATCAGAAATTTTCTCATCTTTTAGGATATCCCAAATTAAGGCCAGTGCTTTTGGAGTATTCAAATCATCATCTATGTATTCCTTGAATTGTGTTTCTATTATTTTCCCACCATTTGGAAGAGAATTTATTTTTAATCTCAATCTTTTTAATGCGGTTTGTGCCCCTTCTACAGCTTCCCAAGTAAAATTTAAAATAGTTGAGTAGTGTGCTCCAAGTATAAAGTATCGATAGGCTATGGGATCAATGTTTTTATCTTTTAAATCCTTAAGTGTAAAAATGTTTCCTAAAGATTTTGACATTTTTTTACCATCTACGGTTATGAATCCTCCGTGTACCCAATAGTCAACAAATTTTTTTCCTGTTACAGCTTCTGACTGTGCTATTTCGTTTGTGTGGTGGGGGAAGATTAGATCAGAGCCTCCCGTGTGTATATCTAGTGTATCACCAAGGTTGTTTATCGCCATCGCAGAACACTCTATGTGCCAGCCAGGTCTACCTTTTCCAAATGGAGCATCGTATACAACATCACCATCATCCTCTGAATAAAACTTCCAGAGAGAAAAGTCTCTAGCGTTTTCTTTGTCGTACTCATCGTTTGCAACTCTTTCTTTAGTTGTGCTCTCCAGATTTAGGTTTGCTAGTTTTCCATAACCCTCAGATTTTGATATATCAAAATAAACTCCGTCTGTGCTTTTATAAGCAACGCCTTTTTCTAAAAGTTTTTCAATAAGAGAAATCATTTCAGGAATGCTTTCTGTTGCTCGTGGAGTTTTTGTTGGTTTGAGTATGTTTAGAGATTTTAGATCTTCAAAAAACAAATCCTCATATTTTCTAGTTAGAGTTTCCAGACTAACTCCTTCAGACTGACTTCGTTTTATAGTTTTATCATCAACATCAGTAACATTCATTACTTGGTTAACTTTTAGGTCGTTGTACTCAAACATTCGCCGAAGAATGTCTCCAGTGATAAATGTACGAAAGTTTCCTATGTGAGCATAGTCATAAACAGTGGGCCCACAGTTATACATTGAAACCTCTCCTTGTTTTAAGGGTTCAAATTTTCTCTTTTCTTTGGTTAGTGTGTCGTTGAGGTAAATATCTGCCATAAATTAAATCCATTTTTTGTGTTTTGAGTATATTATAGCTATAAGAGAATAGGCTAGCATAGATACGATAACAATCCAAAAGCCATTAGGGTTGCTCTCTAAAGGTACTCCACCAACACGCATAGCAAATATCCATGATATAAGGTTCATAGGAAGTAGTATTCCACCGAGGACAGTTAGCTGTTTTACAGTCTCGTTTTGTTTTGATGTTAGAAGTGAGTTGTTTGTGTCACGTAACTCTCGTAGCATTTCTAGATTTGATTTTATTGCGGTATTGATTTTCAAATAATCTATCAAAATAGAATCGACTTCTCTAGCAAAAATATCACCAAAGATTCTCCCCCCATGATCTCGAAGAGATTCTAGTATTTTGTGATGCATATCTGTGATTCTTTTGAAATCTAGCAGAGTTCTGGTTACTTCAGATATAGAAACAACCATTTCTTTTTCTTTTCCTTTAAATATATTGTTTGTGATATTTTCAGTAACATCCTCTATATATTCTAGTTCCTCGAAAAGTGAGTTGTACAAACCTCTGAGCATTCGCATTAGCACTATATGATCATGAGCTTTTTTCTTGTCACCTTGTTTGTCTAAAATTTCATTAACCTCTAGTTCTTTACTGAACCGATGTAGGGCATCGATAGTATCGTATCTTGCAGTGATTAAAGCATCTTTTCCTATTATGAAGTCAATTTCCTGACTTTTTCCTTCTGAATGAGTGTGTTTAAAAACTGGGAAGTGTAATATGCAGTAAATATATTTATCATGGAACTCTATTCTAGGTTTCGGTGTTGCTGAAGTTAGTTCTTTTGCTACAAAAGGATGAATTCCATAAGTGTTCATCAGTTCATGTATCTCTTCTGGTGTTCCATTATCAATATCTATCCAAGTCTCGCCGTTGTATTTGTGAGTATTTAACATGTTAGTAATTATAACTGAAGATAGATTTGACCACAATATAATTTGTTGAGATAATTGAACTCAATGAATGATTTTTTTAAAAATCGAGCTTACGTTTTTGGTGGAATTATTATTGTTGGGATTATTTTTTCATCCGGATATTATTTAGGATTAAACAGTAGAACAGACGAACAAAAAATTTCTTCTATTATAAATAAGGAAGAGTTAAAAGATAGTCAGGTTGATTTTTCACCTTTTTGGAAGGCTTGGAATGTTATAAACGAAAAGTATGTTCCAACAAACAGCACTTCAACAGAAAGAGTTAGTGATCAGGATCGTGTTTATGGTGCGATAGAAGGTATGGTGAAATCTCTAGGTGATCCATACACAACTTTTTTCCCACCAACAGAAACAAAAGAATTTAACGAAGCTATTTCCGGTCAGATAGAGGGTGTTGGTATGGAAGTTGGAATAAAAGATGCTATTTTGACAGTTATTGCTCCTGTAAAAAATACTCCTGCATATCGAGCTGGAATAAAAGCTGGTGATCAGATCTTGAAAATAGATGATTTGATTACAAATGGTTTGAGTACCGAGGAGGCGATATCGCACATAAGAGGCAAAAAGGGAACATCTGTAAAACTAACAATGCTACGTCCTGGAGCCAAAGAACCTTATGTTGTTAGTATTGTGAGAGACGTAATAAATATGCCGACTGTTGAGACTGACACAAAAGGAGATGTCTTCATTATTAGACTATTTAGTTTTTCTGCTATATCACCAAGTCTTTTTAGAGATGCATTAAGAGAGTTTTATTATTCAGGCAAAAATAAATTAATTATTGATTTGAGGGGAAACCCTGGAGGTTATCTGGAGGCTGCACAGGATATGGCTTCTTGGTTTTTACCAATAGGCAAAGTAATTGTTACTGAGGATTTTAGAGATGAAAAAGACAATCAAGTGTTCCGAAGTAAAGGTCCAGATTTGTTTAGTAGTAATCTAAATCTAGTTGTTTTGATAGATGGAGGTTCGGCTAGTGCTTCAGAGATATTGGCCGGAGCTCTTCATGATCATGGTGTTGCTACTCTAGTGGGAACACAGTCATTTGGAAAAGGTTCAGTTCAGGAACTTGTTGATATAACAGATGATACTTCACTAAAAGTTACTATAGCAAAATGGTTAACTCCGAACGGAACATCAATTTCTCATAACGGCCTTACTCCAGATGTTGTTGTTAAGCTAGATGAGAAAAAATATCTAGAAGATAAGATAGATACTCAGTTAAACAAGGCGTTGGAAATTCTTGCTCAGTAGTTTTGAAAGAATTTAGGTTTCGTGATAGTCTGGAAGTATGAAAGTAATATTTTTAAAAGATGTACAAAGTGTTGGGCGAAAATATGATATCAAAAATGTGGCAGATGGTTATGCATTAAATATGCTTTTGCCTAAAAAGTTGGTTGAAATAGCTACACCACAAGCTATAAAAAAGATTGAGGAGATGAAGGCCAATGATCTAACTCAGAAAAGAATCCAAGAAGAACTCCTTCAAAAAAACCTAGAGGCCATAAACAGTATTGTTGTTACAATAAAAGGTAAGGCAAACGAAAAAGGTCACCTTTTTGCTGGTATAACAAAAGAGATGCTGATTTCTGAAATACAAAAAGTTTCTAGATTAAATATAGATCCTGAATTGATAGTTTTACCTAAACCAATCAAAGAAGTAGGGGAGCATAAAATAACTATTCAGGCTGGAAACAAAAAAGCTGAGCTAACTTTGGTAGTAGAATCCATCTAGTTTTATATAAAATTAAATCTCCGGTATCTATTGACAACATTTAACATAGGTGCTATTATTTTGGTCGAAATGACGGGGAAGAAGTCCTCGTTATACAGTACAAGGAGACAGATATGTCAGCGAAGCAGACTCTGTTCGAGCGGCTCATGGCGGTGGATCCGGCGACGGCCAACCTTTCCATCTTTCCAGCTTTCAACGAGGCTGATGAGAAGAAGGTCGGTGAACTGAGCGACTTCCATCGACGGTTGATCGTCCTGCACGCCGCTGTCAACAGCGACTTCAAGAAGGCGATCGAGATGACCGAGACGGCCGTCAACGCGCACGATATCTACCATGATGAGAACCCGGACGCCGAGCACGGTGGTCCACTGTGCAAGACGGCGCACGAGGCGGTCAACAAGGCGGAGGCGTTGGATACGGAAGCTCGCCTCTTGGCTGACATTCTCAAAGCTGTGGTGAGCATCGATTTCCCCGAGGACCTTGCGGAAGGCGACACCTTGGGGATTCGCTGCGACGGAAGCGTGATCACCAAGGCGTTGTTCGAGAGTGGGGGTGACGCAATCATGAAGGTGTTGGCTGACGCCATCATGAATGGTCGCATGACCGCTGTCGGCATCGGCCGCAGGTAGCACTGACCACAAGATCAACAGTAATACATCAGTACCCAAAAGGGGTGTCCACGACGGACACCCCTTGCTTTTTATAACTTGGAGATTTAAATTTAGATAACGTGAACTACTTTTTTTACCACTGTAGTGTTATCAAAATGAGTTTTTCTTTTTGTTCCAAACTTTACTTTTCCTGATGTCATTGCAAATAGAGTGTGGTCCTTGCCCATAGACACGTTTTTTCCAGGAAGAACATCTGTTCCTCTTTGTCTAATGATTATTGAGCCAGCCTGAGCCAAATCGCCCTCAGTGATTTTAACACCAAGGTATTTTGGATTTGAATCTCGGCCGTTTTTGGTTGTTCCCGCGGACTTTTTATGTGCCATTGCTAATTAATATATGATAAAATGTTGTGGCTATGAGTATAAATGATTTATTAGAAAAAATCAAGCCTTTTTATACCATTCTCCTTATAGTTGTAATAGCCAGCATTTTCTTTGCTTTAGGTCGGCTTTCAGCTATAAAACAAGACAGTAAACCCATAAAAATAGTCTATCCTAACACCGATCAAGCCGGTCTAGTTGTTTCTGCAGTTTCTGATCAAGAAAGTGCTGTTTTAAACACAAGTTCTGATATCAGTCAAAGTGGGGAGGTTATAGGTTCAAGAAGTGGCAAAAAGTACTACTTTCCATGGTGTGGAACTGTGAAAAAAATTAAACCAGAAAATCAGGTTCACTTTTCATCAATTAATGAAGCACAGAAAGCTGGATTTACTGCCGGAGGAAATTGTAAAGGTTTAAAATAATTTTGTGAAATATAAAATTTTATTTTAAATTTTTTTATGATATATTGATTAGATGCAATATCTAACATTTATCGAAAGAATTAAAAGTTTGTTTACAAAAAAAAGAGTTATATGGGGTTCTATTATAGTTCTTATTGTGTTTTTGGGCTGGTTCTTTTTTATTAGAAAAACTGATAATGCTAAAGTTCAGACTGCAGCAGTTGTAAGAAAAGATATAAAAAGAACAGTTCTAACTACAGGTCAGGTTGTTAGTTCTACAGATCTCAGTTTGAGTTTTCAGTCTAGTGGAGTTGTTCGAAAAATATATGTGAAGGAGGGGGATAACGTCTCAGCTGGGCAAGTTCTGGCTATATTGGACCAGGGCAATGTTTCAGCTAGTTTGGAGAGTGCAAAAGGCGCTTTGGCTCAAGCAAAAGCTAACTATGAAAAAGTTAAAGCAGCTGCAACAGCTCAGGATATTGCTGTTAGTCAGGCTGCAGTTGATTCTGCTAGTGTCACACTAGAGAATGCAAAACAGGATTTGATAAATCAAATTTCTACTTCTTACAACAATGCGAATACAGCTGTTTTGTCTTATACAAATATTTTGTATTCAAATCCTCAATCAAATTATCCACAATTTGGAGTTTCTGGCACAGTTCAAACAAATACACAGTTAATTAGTCAGGCAAATAGTGATAGAGTTTCTGTAAATAATATTCTTTCTTCTTGGCAGGTTGCGGTAGCTACTTTATCTGAAGATAATTTAGATCAAGTCGCAAATGATTCACTAAAAAATCTTTTACAAATAAGTAGTTATTTGACCAACATTTTAAATATTCTTACTTCGTACACTCAAATAACATCTGGTGGAAGTCAAACAACTCTCACTACTTATCAGACAGGAGTAGCTACAGCAAAAAGTACAGTTGATACTTCTTATACAACTATATTAAACGATATTCAGGCAATAAAAACAGCCAGTTATTCTCTAGCTTCAGCTAAAGCATCATTGGCTTTGAAACAGGCACCAGCAAGACCGGAAGATATTGGTATTGCAGAGGCACAGGTTATGTCAGCTCAAGGGCAATATGATTTAGCTTTATCTGCTCTAAATAATACAGTTATTGTAGCTCCTGAAAGTGGAACTATTACACAAGTAGACATAAAGCTAGGAGAGCAAGCAACGGCTATGAAAGAAGTTATTAAACTTCTAAATGTTGGTCAGTTGCATACAGAGGCACAGGTTAGTGAGGCCGATATAGCTTCTATTGTAGTTGGACAGACAATAGATAATACTTTCGATGCTTTGGGTCCCGATAAGCATTTTCAGAGTAAAGTTCTGACAGTAAATCCTGCATCAACTTTGGTTTCTGGAGTTGTTAATTACAAAATTACAGGAAGTTTGGAAAATATTCCTGGAGTTAGACCTGGAATGACTTCTAATATGACTATTTTGGTTGCAGAAAAGAAAGACGTTCTTGTTACTCCTTCATCTTCAATAATAAATCAGGACGGTAAAAAATTTGTCAGAGTGGTTGATGATCCAAAAACAAAAACATATCATCAGGTTGAGGTAGTAGTTGGACTTGAGGCTGACGGAGGTGAAGTCGAAGTGCTTTCTGGTTTAACTACAGATAATCAAGTAGTAACCTATGTTAAATAAAACAACTAATGCCAATAATACGAACAGAAAATTTACAAAAAGAATATTTTAATGAAGGAGTGGGCACCCCAGTTTTGTTCGGTGTTAATTTTACAATGGAAAAAGGAGAGTTTGTTGCTATTATGGGCCCATCTGGTTCTGGAAAATCTACATTGATGCATATTTTGGGTTTTTTGGATAAAGCAACATCGGGTTTATATGAGTTTGAAGGACAGAATACAAGAAACTTTGATAAAGATTATTTAGCAAAACTTCGAAATGAAAGAATTGGTTTCGTATTTCAGTCCTTTAACTTATTATCCAGAACAACTGTTTTGGATAATGTAAAACTTCCTCTTATGTATAGTAATAAAACTAATCACGATGATTTGGCCAAAAAAGCTCTAGCTGATGTTGGTCTGTCTCATCGTTTAGATTTCTACACCAATCAAATTTCTGGTGGAGAGAAACAACGTGTAGCTATTGCTCGTGCTCTAGTTAATGACCCTGCTGTTATATTTGCAGATGAGCCAACCGGAAACTTGGATTCAAAATCTGGTAACGCTGTACTGTCTATTCTGCAGGAGTTAAACAATAAAGGTCACACTATAATACTGGTTACTCATGAGATGGATACAGCAAACCACGCAAAAAGAATTATTAGAGTAAAGGATGGAATGATTGTTGGTGATGAGTTGGTAAAAAATAGAACTTTCGCTACAGCTGACGGTGAATTGAAAAAATAGTTTTTTAAATAAAATGGGTTTCATATTTACTATAAAAGCAACGGTAAAAAACTTACTGGCCAGAAAGGGTAGAACTTTTTTGACTATGTTAGGTATTATCATTGGTGTTGCTGGTGTGATAATTATTATTTCACTTGGTGCAGGTGCGCAGAGCCTTGTATTGGGGCAAGTAAACAAACTCGGAACAAACTTGTTGAGTATTCAGCCAGGTAAAAGTGACACAAATGGCCCACCTGCACAGGTTTATGGAATTATCATCACAACTTTAGTAGAGGAGGATGCTCAGGCTCTTCGAGCTCAACTGCCGCACGCACTTGCTGTAAATGCTTTAGTTCGTGGTATAGGTAGTGTGACATGGCAAAACAAAACAGTTGATACAAATTTTCTTGGAACAGACTCAAGTTATCCTGATGTTGTTGATTTTACAATGAACTCTGGTGCTTTTATGAATGAAGCAGAGGCTAACAGTGGAGCAAATGTTGTTGTTTTGGGTAAAACTGTTGCAGATTCACTTTTTAATGGAACTGGAGTTGATCCTATTGGTCAGGTTATAAAGGTAAGAGTTAACTCTGCTGATACCAAAAATCAAAGCTTAGGTGTTCCATTGCGAGTTGTTGGTGTTGTAAATAAAAGGGGTAGTGCGTTTTTCCAGGATCAGGATGATCAAATATACGTACCTCTTTCTATAGGTCAAAATCAACTTTTAGGAATTCACTATTTGCAGGTTATAAACTTAAAAGTAGACAATGCAGATAATATTGATCAGACAATAGAAGATGCAACTCGAGTTCTAAAACAAAGACACCATATATTAACAGACGAGAACATTGATTTTACAGTTAGAAATCAAGCTACGGCTATTGGATTACTTACAACAATAACAGATGCTTTAAGTTTATTTTTAACATCAATGGCTGCTATTTCACTTATTGTTGGTGGAATTGGTATTTTAAATATTATGTTGGTTACAGTGGCAGAGAGAACAAGAGAGATTGGACTTCGAAAAGCGGTTGGGGCAAAAAATGGAGATATAATGAAACAGTTTTTGCTTGAGTCAGGTATTTTAACTGCCTTGGGAGGAATAATAGGAATAGTTGTTGGGGTTGTTCTTTCTTATCTTATGGCAGTTCTGATGAAATTTTTAGGATTTGATTGGGATTTTGTAATTTCACTTTGGTCGGTTGTGCTCGCAGTTTCAGTTTCAATTTTAACTGGAGTTGTTTTTGGTCTCTATCCTTCATATAAAGCATCGAAGTTAGATCCTATCGAAGCATTAAGATACGAATAATATGTTACAACTTATAAAACAATCAATAAGAGCACTATCTGCTAATAAAGGCCGAACTATTTTGACCATGCTCGGTATTGTTATCGGTATTGCAACAGTGGTGCTTGTACTTTCTGCTGGTGCAGGTTTCCGAAGTTTGATTGACTCACAAGTTGCAACACTTGGAACAAATACTCTTTTTATACAAACACGAGTTCCGCCTACAACGAAAAACCGAGCCTCAAATAGTTCTGGCCCAGGCGGTTCATTTACTGGTGTCACAATAACAAGTTTCAAAGAGCGAGATTTGGATGATATAAAAAAACTTGGAGGAGTAACTGGTGCATACGGAATAGTTACAGGTCAGGCACCATCTAGTTATAGAAATAATAAAAAGACAGTTATCTACTATGGGGCTGGGGCAGAAAGGTTTAATATAGATAGAAGTAAATTGGTTTCTGGAAGATTTTATACTCAGAGCGAGGATAATGGTGGTGCACAAGTTGCGATACTTGGTAGCAACGTAGCAAAGGATTTGTTTGGGCAGGATGATCCAGTAGGAAAACTTATGCGCATTGGTCCATTGAACTTTTTGGTGGTAGGTGTTTATGAGGCACAGGGAGCATTGAGTGGAAATGATGATTTGGTATTTATACCACTTAAAACAGCACAAAAGAAACTTCTAGGAGTTGATTATCTTATGGTTGGTATTGTTGCACTTGATGATATAAATAAAAGCGACAGTGTAGCAGAGTCTATAAAACAAGTTATGAGAGATAACCACTCCATAACAAATCCAGACAAAGATGATTTTGAAGTACAAACACAAGCTCAGGCACTCGAAACATTTAACACAATATTCAGCGGTATCACATATCTACTTATCGCTATTGCCGCTATATCACTTATTGTTGGAGGTGTCGGTATTATGAATATTATGTATGTGGTGGTAACAGAGCGAACATCTGAGATTGGTTTGAAAAAAGCTATCGGCGCGAGAGAAAAAGACATTTTAAATGAGTTTTTGGTTGAGGCTGTGTTGGTAACAATAGCTGGGGGAGTAATAGGTCTTTTGTTCGGAGCCTTTCTTGGTTTTCTTGTTTCTGTTATTGCACAGTCATTTAATATGGAGTGGGCTTTCAAAGTTCCTCTGTATGCTATCTTTCTAGCGTTCGGAGTTTCTAGTGCTATTGGTATTTTCTTTGGGGTATTCCCAGCACGATCTGCCGCGAAGATGGACCCGATTGAGGCTTTGAGATACGAGTAGTTTTGTGGTAGTCTTTTTGTTATGTCAGAATACACAATACTTTTGTTTTACAAATATGTTAATATAGAAAACCCTGAACAGCTCAGGGATGAGCAGAGAGCGCTTTGTGAAAAATTAGGTTTAAAAGGCCGTATAATCGTTGCAAAAGAGGGTATAAATGCCACCGTAGAAGGAACTACTGAAGCAACAGATGAATATCTAAAAGCCTATCTTGCTGATCCTCGTTTTGCTGATACACATATAAAAAAGAGTACTGGAACAGGGGACTCGTTTCCAAAACTTTCAGTTAAGGTTAGAAAAGAAATAGTTTCTTTACATTTGGATAATGATATTAATCCTAATGAGTTAACAGGAGTTCATTTAAAACCAGAAGAGTTAAAACAATGGTATGAATCTGGAAAGGATTTTGTAGTTGTTGATTTTCGTAATGACTACGAGTTCAAAGTTGGTAGATTTAAAAATTCTGTTATGCCCCCACTTCAAAACTTTCGAGATATTCCAAAAGCATTGGGCGAGATAGAGGACTTGAAAGACAAAACAGTTCTAACTGTTTGTACTGGTGGTGTTAGATGTGAAAAAGCTTCAGGACTTTTGAAGCGAGAGGGTTTTAAAGATGTTTATCAGTTAGACGGTGGAATGGTTACGTATATGGAAAAGTTTCCAGGTCAAGAGTTCGAAGGTTCTTTGTATGTTTTTGATAAACGTATAACAATGACATTTGATCCAGCTGATAAACATAAAGTTATAGGTAAGTGTGAAAAATGTGAGATAGCTAGTGAGAGATATGTAAATTGTAAAAATCCTAGATGCAACAAACATTTTATATGTTGCGAGGAGTGTTCCGAGGAAGACGGTCGTTCATTCTGTAGTGAGGAATGTAGAGAGAAAGTAATGGTTAAAGCATAAATATGTCATACAAAACAGAATGGGATTTAACTCTTTTGTATAAAAATGAGAATGATCCAAAAATAGAGAAGGAAATACGGGCCGTAGAAAAAGCCACAAAAGCTTTTGAGAAAAAATACATTAGTAAAAATTTTACATCCTCTGCAAAAAGTCTACTAGAAGCCCTAAAGGATTCTGAAAAATTGGGAGAAATCTTCGGAAAGAGCTTTGATCTCATGAAAGCAACACAAGATTCAGTAGAAAAAAAAGTTGTGTTTGAAACTGGTGGAGTAGTTCTTGGTAGCAAGTTCTTGCGTGTTATTGTTGCACCAATACTTATAACACAAGATACATCAGAAGAAATAATTGGATATGTATTGTTGATTGAAGACATTACCGAAGCAAAAGTGGTAGAGCGTTCTCGAGAAGAATTTTTTGCTATAGCCTCACATGAGCTCCGCACACCACTAACGGCTATTCGTGGAAACATGGAGATGCTCCAAGATTTTTGGACAAAACTAAAAGATGCCGAAAAGAAAGAAATGATTGGTGATGCTGTTCTTGGTAGTAAGCGCCTACTTTCCATTGTTAATGACTTCCTTGATATTTCTCGCCTCGAACAAGGCAAGATTCCACTACACAAAGAGCCGGTGGATATCATCGACACTATTGAAAAATCCCTCCGTGAAATGAAAGTGCTCTCGGATTCAAAGAAAATAAAAATTATTTTCAAGAAACCGAATGATTTAGCTCTTTCAATACGCGCAGACGAAGAACGAGTAAAGCAAATACTGATTAACCTTATCAACAATGCATTAACTCATACTGAAAAAGGTACCATCACCCTTTCGGTTGAAAAAACAGAACAGACTGTATCGGTGTCAGTAACTGACACGGGAACTGGAATACCCCCAGAAAATCAAACACTCCTTTTCCGAAAATTCCAACAAGCGAGCAGCGCAGTACTCAGTCGAGAAGCCACAAAAGGTACTGGTCTTGGACTCTATATTTCAAAACTGCTCGTCGAACAAATGGGTGGTACAATAGAGCTGGTAAAGAGTGTACCCAACGAAGGCAGTACCTTTCGCTTTTCTCTTCCCCTTTCGTCTTCTCCTACTACCACTATTCCTTCCTAAAAAATATGGTACAATAATGAAGTTACGCAATCACCCTTATGGCTACAGAACAAAAAATATTAATTATTGAGGATGATACTTTTATTAATCGCATTTATAAGCGAGTCTTTAGTCTCTCTGGTTTTGGAATTGAGCTTGCACAAAATGGTGAAGAGGCTATGGCGAAAATGGAATCGATGAATCCTGCTCCCACTCTTATTATTCTTGATATCATGATCCCAAAAATTTCAGGCTTTGAAGTACTCAAACGTCTCAAAGGCGATGTTCGGTGGCAGAAAATACCCGTTATTGTTATGACAAATCTTTCTGAAAAAACTGACGAAGAAAAAGCTCTTAATCTCGGAGCATCCCTTTACCTCGTGAAAAGCGACCATAATCCCAGAGAAGTGGTACTCAAAGCAAAAGAGTTGATCGACAAACAAATAGTATAGCGAGAAACAGTGTTGTGTTAGAATGAATCTATGAATATTTCTTGGAAAGCTCCCGAACACATGCATACCGAAAAAACATCTGATTGGTTTTGGATGGTTGGTATCGTATCAGCTACTCTTGCAGTGATCTCAGTACTTCTTGGCAACATCCTTTTTGCAATCCTCATTCTCGTTGGAGTATTTACACTCACCCTCTACAGCATCAAAAAACCTCAAGTGGTCCACATTGAACTTCTCCCTACTGGAATTAAAATACACGATCTTGTTTACTTATATACAAATCTTGAATCTTTTTGGATTGAGGAACATGAACTTGCTCCCCGCATTCTTTTAAAAACAACTAAAAAAATCGCCCCCTATGTCACCGTACTCCTCGGTGACGCCAACCCCGATGAAGTACGAGATGAACTACTTGTCCACTTACCTGAAATTAAACACTCTGAACCTTTTTTAGAG
>LFCP01000007.1 GCA_001189155.1 Parcubacteria bacterium C7867-006
GTTATAATTATCAGTGTTCATTAAAAATCCTTTCTCCTCATAACTTTTTCGGAAACAGAATAATTTTCTGCTGAAAATTTTCTTCGCGCTCGTCTCTTCACGGACTCCGCGATGTTCCGAAAAAATTATGAGTCAACGGATTTTAAAAGATATGGTTAAATCTAAACCTCAAAAAACTTTAGTTCTACTAGATGTGCATGCGATACTGCATAGGGCCTATCACGCGCTCCCAGAGTTTGAATCAAGTAAAGGTGAACCGACAGGCGCTTTGTATGGCCTTGGAACTTTTTTAGTAAAACTAGTTAAAGATTTGAAGCCAGATTATATTATCGCTTGTTATGATTTACCAGAAAAAACACTTCGGCACGAGGTCTATGATGGATACAAAGCAGGTAGAAAGAAAATTGATGATGCTCTCATATCACAACTAGAAAGATCAAAGGATGTTTTCAAAGCTTTAAATATTCCAATGTATTCATCTCCTGGATTTGAAGCTGATGATATGCTCGGAACTATCGTGGAGAAACTAAAAGGGAATAAAGATGTAGATGTCATTATTGCTTCTGGTGATATGGATACTATGCAACTTATTAACGATGATAAAGTGCGAGTTTATACTTTAAAAAAGGGAATCAAAGACACCATTATATATAACGAGGATGCAGTGAAAGAAAGATTTGGGTTTGGCCCAGAACATTTAACTGATTACAAAGGTTTGAGAGGGGATCCATCGGATAATATTATTGGAATAAAAGGTATTGGCGAAAAAACTGCAGAGGAGCTTATTAAAAACTTCGGCTCAATAGAGGAAATCTATAAAAAGTTAAAGAAGGATGAAAACGCTTTTGAGAAAGCTGGAATCAAAAAAAGAATCATTGAGCTATTGAAAGAGGGAGAGGAAGAAGCACTCTTTTCAAAAACTTTAGCTACCATCAGAAGAGATGCTCCAATACATTTTACTATTCCCGAGAAAATCTGGCGTGAAGATGTTGATATGAAAAAAGTTCAGGACTTGTTTGTAGAGTTTGAGTTTAGAACATTGGCAACAAAAATAGCCGAAGTTCTTTCACTAGATATGCCTGAAGGTGTGTCTGCAACCGCTAGTCCAGAGGAGGTTAGGGAGGTCGGGTTGCTTTTGTGGGTGGTTGATTCAAACAAAACAAATCCAAATCTAGATGATATTTTGTCTTACACAAGAACAAACAATATAACTGACGCAAGAAAGTATTTAGAAAATATAATAAAGGATCAGGATCTGTCTTTTGTTGTAGATAGTATAGAGATGCCACTTTTACCTATCACAAAAAGGATGACTGAACTTGGAATAAAAATAGATGTAAAAAGGTTAGAAGAGCTTTCGGTAAAGTATCACAAAGAGTTATCAAGTCTCGAAAAACAAATATGGAAAATAGTTGGTGAGGAGTTCAACATTTCTTCACCAAAACAGTTGGGAGAAATGTTGTTTGTAAAAATGGGATTAAAAGCGAAAAACCAAAAGAAAACTGCTAGTGGGGGATTTTCTACAAAAGAATCAGAGTTAGAGAAACTAAAGGATGAACATCCTATTGCAGGACTTATTTTGGAATACAGAGAGCTAGCAAAACTTCTAGGAACATATATAGATATAATTCCTAAACTAGTGGACACCAACAATAGATTGCATTCAGAGTTTCTTCAGGCCGGTTCTGCTACCGGTAGAATGGCTAGTCAGAATCCAGGAATACAAAATATTCCAAATAAAACAGAGTTAGGTCGTGAAATACGAAAGTCGTTTATAGCAGAAAAGGGTTACAAACTTGTTACTTTTGACTACTCACAAATAGAGCTTCGTATTGCAGCATTTCTCTCTGGGGATAAAAAACTTATAGAAATTTTCAAAGATGGTTTGGACGTTCACACTGCAGTTGCTTGTGAAGTGTTCGGGGTTGAACCAAAGGATGTAACAAAAGAAATGAGAGGAAAAGCAAAAACTATTAACTTTGGCGTTATGTATGGGATGGGAGTTACAGCTTTACAAAAAAATATCGGCACAAACAGGGAGGAAGCACAGCAGTTTCTGGATGGATATTTTAATAAGTTTTCTGGGCTTGCGGAATATTTAGAGAAAGTAAAAATAGAAACAGCTCAAAAAGGCTACACAGAAACTTTTTTTGGACGACGAAGATATTTTCCTGATATTCACTCTAAACTTCCATTTATGAAAGCTGCAGCAGAGAGAATGGCTATCAACGCACCTATACAGGGAACAGAGGCAGATATTATAAAAATAGCTATGGTTGAGATAGATAAGTTTTTAGAAAAGAAAAATTTAAAGGATGATGTCAGAATGTTGCTTCAGGTTCATGATGAGTTGGTTTTTGAGATAAAAGAAAATATAGTTGATTCTGCTGCGCCAGAAATAAAAAGAATGATGGAGGGGGTGATAGATGTAAAGAAAACAGCAGGGATTGTTATGTTGACTGAGTGCTCTGCAGGGGATAATTGGGTTGAGACCAAGAAAGTATTATAATGAAGAGAATATCTTTTTCGCCACGACTTTTTTGGAAACAGAATAATTTTCTGCGATATTTTTAAATTATATGTTATACGTAATCTACGGAACAGATACACACAAAGCTAGAGCAAAACTTCACGATCTTTTGGATTTGGCCAAAAAGAAACGTCCTGAAGCTGAACTCTTTAAAATAACTACAGAAAACTGGAGCGAGGCTCAGTTTGATGAACTTCTGGTCGCTCAGGGGTTGTTTGAACAAAAATACACAACGGTTTTAGATAACTTGTTTGAAAAGAAAGATATAAAAAATTATGTAATGGATAGATTGGATGGGATGAAGGAGTCAGAGCAGATATTTTTGATGTTAGAGTCGTCCATTGATGCTGCTAGTTTGAAAAAGTTAGAAAAGTTTGGAGAGAAGGTCCAGGAGTTTGAGAAAAAGGAAGACAAAAAACCAAACATAAATATTTTTTCTATCACAGATGGACTGGTTCAAAAAGATAAAAAGAAACTTTGGATTTCATATATTGATTTGCTTGGAAAGGGAGCTGTAGCAGAGGAGATTCACGGAATAATATTTTGGCAGGTGAAAAATATGGTTCTAGCTAGTAGGGCAGGAAGCGCGGGAGAGACAGGGCTTTCTCCTTTTGTTTATAAAAATGCACTAACGGGGGCGAGGAACTACAAGACAGAAGAGCTCCAAAAAATGTCAGGTGAGTTAGTGGATATGACTCATAGAGTGAGACAGGGAAAAGGGGAACTAGAGGTTATGATTGAAAAGTGGGTATTGAATCTTTAGCGTCTTTTTCAACAATTTCTGCGTTGCTCGCTCCGGTTGTTCCACGCGCAGTAGGTTTACTACAGCTTGGTCACAAGCCTCACTCGCGCCTTTAAATTCTTGAAAAATCCATCTAAAGAGGATTGTAAAATTGGACTTTCAGTTTTTTTCTGGTATATTTTTAAAGTTACTTAAGTTGCGCCCGTAGCTCAGTCGGTAGAGCAGCTCCCTTTTAAGGAGAGGGTCGCAGGTTCGATTCCTGCCGGGCGCACCAATAAACCGCGTAAGCGGTTTTTGTGCACCTCGGAGAAAGACGTGGGTACGTCTTTCGTCAGGAATCGAAGACCTGTGATAGTTTTTTATGAGCAAAGCGAAATAAAAAACAGAACAGGTGTACTGACTATGTAATGGTCTATATCCTGCCGGGCGCACAATTTAAAAAAACCTCGACCAATCGAGGGTTTTTTTAAATTAATTTATTTACCTTGTTGTTTTCTCAATCCAATGGTTGTTTCTAAAAAGAATATTTCTTCCGGTATAAATTTTTCACGGTTTTCTTCTAGGTATTGAGATATTTCTTCTCCTGTTTTGCCAGCAGTGTATGCCAAAAGGTTGTTAGGATCTTCTATCGCATAAAGTCTTTCTATAGCTTCCATTACAGCTTGTTGTTCTGTGGAAGTTTCTGGTTTCGGTAAAGAAACATCTATACTGTTTATTGGTTCATTTTCCATATTTTTATAAAGGTAAATCAAAAGCTATAATACCTGGTCCAGTAACTAGTAGAGATAGAAGTATTACTCCAGCAAAAACATAAATTATCATTTGTTCTTTTGAAACAGGGGAGACTTTTCGTTTCATCCACCAGTCTATTTTTATTGTGATGATAGATAGAACTGCGACTGCTTGTGTAAACAACCCAACTAGAACCATAGTTCCAAAAATAGAGTAGAGAAGTCCGAGCCATTTGTTTGAACTATTTTTATATATATTCCAGCCAGAGTTTATCAAAAACAGTGCCACAGCTAAACGGAGAATTGTTGGGGCTAATAATTCAAAAGTGAATAATGATGGGAATAATGAAAGTGTATGCATATCACAATTATATGGTATATTTCCGGTTATGACAAAAGTCGCGACAAAGGGTAAGAAAACATAAAAAGAAATAGCTGTTTTACTACACGATATTCGTTCAACTCACAATGTTGGGTCTATTTTTCGTACATCAGATACTCTGGGTGTTACAAAAATCTATATATCTGGTTACACCCCAACTCCACTAGATAAGTTTGGAAGAAACAGAAAAGACATAGCCAAAGTGGCTTTGGGAGCAGAGAAAACTATTGCGTGGGAGTATATTGATGAGCCAAATAAACTTTTGAAAAAGTTATCTAAAGATGGATATCAGATTATCGGAGTAGAGCAGTCAGAGAAATCTGTGGACTATAAAAAAGTCAAAGTAAAATTTCCAGTTTTGTTTATTGTTGGAAATGAGGTGACAGGAATGGAAAAAGATATGTTAAAACTTTGTGATGTTGTTGCAGAAATACCACAGAAGGGGGAGAAGGAGTCATTAAATGTTTCTGTGGCTTTTGGTGTTGCTCTTTTTCGAATGCTTAATATTTGATTTCGTCTACTATTTTTCCGTACTCATCTAGCAGTACAACATCTTCTCTAGTATTTTTCCAAAGATGCTCACTTCGTTTCAGGTAGACTCGCCAGTCTTTTTGGTAGAAGTCTTGGTCGTTTTTGTGGGTATCAACACATGCTGGGTAATTTATTTTTTTGTATATAAAGTCTATACACTCAGCACTCCATTTCTGAGAGCTAGCTGGTAGAGGGTTTGTTTGAATTCTGCAAGACGGCATTGAGTTTATAAAATCAAAACAAGAGTCGTTATATACAGTTTTGGGTATAGAAGATAGGTTTTCATTTCTTGGTGCAGGGCAATAGCCACCAATATACGGTATAAAAGTTTGGAATTGATTTAAGTACCCAGAACATTTATTTACTTTAAAACTCGCTCCGTTTGGAGAAATACCTGTTATTAAATATAAAGTTTCGTTCGCAGAAAGATATATATCTTGTTCTGAATTTATACTGTTTGCAAAAAATAGGTATGAGGCTTGTGGTATTTTTACACTTACTCCGCTAGACAGACTCTTTAAGGTCCAACCTGTAATTTTTATAGATGTTGTTGCTGTGCTGTTTACGTGTATTGATATGTATTCTTTAGATGGATCACTAGAGTGATTTATGAAGTAAAGATCTACTATATTTTTATATCTAGATTGTGTTTTTTTAGCTTCTTCTATAGCAACTTGTTTTTTAAGTTCATCTACTTTGTATTTTGTATCTGTTATCTGGCGTTGAATGTCTGCTTGCTGTTGTGCTGGAGTTTTTGGAGTAGGAGAAAAAAGACTTCCGCCCTTGCTTGTGCTTTCAGTTCCACCAACTAGCAAAACAGCTAGTATTATGACTATTATCATAAGGCCAGAATTATTGCTTTTTCCCATATCTATATTCTACTACAAAATTATTTTTGATGCGTGTTGCAAAAATGTGCACTTCTACCACCAATTATTTTTCTTTGTATTACTCCATCACACCCCCTTTTCAAACATTTTTGTTTTACTCTTCTGTAAACTTTGTGAGCGTTCTGGAAGTTTCCTTTTTCCCCATAAATATTTCTATAGTCAGACATTGAGTCTCCACCCATTTTAATAGAGTGTTCCAGTATTTCTCCTGTGGCTTTCCATATGTCTTTTATTTCTTTATCCATTAAACTCCCCGGTTTTCTTTCTGGGTGAATGTTTGCGGTCCAGAGTATTTCGTCAGAATATATGTTTCCAATACCTGCTATTACACTCTGGTCCATTAAAACAGTTTTTATATCCCAGTTTGGTTTGGTCAGAATCTGTTTTTTCAAAGTTTCTTTTGAAAGGTTATCTAGAGGTTCTGGCCCAAGTCCAACTAGGTCTATGTGAGAGTTCTTTTTATCTGTCTCAAACATTAAAACTTTTGCAAATTTTCTCATATCTGAAAATGCTAAAGATTTTCCGTTTGATAGGTTGAATATAAGATGGATAAATTTATTGAACGGATCAGATAGGAGAGGAGCATCACTTTTCCATTTTTTACCATCCCACTCGTATTTACCATACAAAAGGTGCCCGGTCATTTTCATATGAATCAAAACAGTTTTGTTGTTAGTAAAATGTATCAATACATTTTTTCCTCTTCTTTCTGCTGACTTAAATTTTTCTCCCATGAGCTCATTTCTGAATTTTCCAAAGTATTTTTTATTTTTTATATTGTCAGTTCTTTTGTTTGCAGTTTTTATATAGTAATCAGACCACACATCTTTGATGGTAAGTTTTGGCATAACCTCATTAAGTCCATTAACCGTTGTTGTTACTTCTGGTAGCTCAGGCATATTAGGGGGATTATATATCTATGATAGGGGTATGGGCAAATTATTTTGTTTTTTGGTAATATGTTTGTATGGAAGAATTAAAAGAATCAATGGATGTTAGTTATGAAGTCGCTGAAGATTTTGAGTCTTTGTATGAGATGATAAAGGTAGTTAATTCTGACCCAAAGGATCCTACTAACTCAAAGATCGCAGAAGATTTGATAATGATGATTGAGGATGTTAGGTCTGGTGAAGGTGCACTTTCAGATGTTCCAGAGACTTTTGGTCTGAGATCTGCAGTAGAAAGATTACTTGAGTCAGAAACTAAACAATCTTAAGATAACAGTTTCAAAGCTTTTTTAACTTTGTCTCCAGTGTCTTTTGCATCAACAACTTTTTTCAAAGCTTCTCTAGCTTCTTTTTCTCCGTACCCAAGAGATTTAAGTGCTTCAAGTGCATCAACATCTCCAGAAACAAAATCAACACCATCAGATGTCCACCCATCAAGTTTGTCTTTAAGCTCAAGAACTATTTTTTCTGCATTTTTCTTTCCAACACCAGATACTTTTGTCAGATGACTAGTGTCTCCTGTAGATATTGCATGTCGCAGATTTTGTAGGGTAGCGACAGATAGAATCCCCATTGCAGATTTTGGCCCTATGCCAGATACAGTTAAAAGCAGTTCAAAAAACCCCAGTTCCTCTTTTGTTGTAAATCCATATAAATCTAAAGCATTTTCTCTGACAGCAAGATATGTCCAAAATTCAATGTTTTTGCTGTTTTGACTATCCAAAACAGCTGTATTTGTGTGTACTTTGTACCCAACTCCAGAAACATCCAATATTACTGATTTCAAGTCCTGGTGGATTATGGTGCCTTTTAAGTGTCCTATCATAGCTATATCATACTGTATTTGAATAGAAGGGGCTATTGTCTTTTTTAGGAATTTGTTATAGTATGACGCTCATGCCAATAACAAAGTCAGCTAAAAAAGCTCTTCGCGGTTCTGAAAAGAAACGACTATTTAACGTAAACAAAAAAGAGCTAATAAACAAAGCAGTAAAGAAAGTTAAAAAACTAGTAGCAGAAAAGAAGGGAAAGGAGGCTCTAGCTCTTATGCCTGAAGTTCAAAAAATACTAGATAAGTCAGTAAAGACAGGACTTTTGAAACTAAATGCAGCTTCGAGAAAGAAATCAAGACTAGTTGCGATGATAAAGAAAGCAAACTAACAAAAAACCGCGAATCGCGGTTTTTTGTTTTAAAGTTGGTTTTATGCTATTTTTTGTTTTATTGCTCTCGTAGTTTAATGGATAGAATGTTGGCCTGCGAAGCTGGCGATCCAGGTTCGATTCCTGGCGAGAGCACAGAAAGTTAGAAGCCGAGATACACTAACAGTTTTTCAAGGAATGGTTCACTATGCTCTTCTTCTGGCAAGTGTTTTATTAGTAGTGCTCTAACATCAGCTGGTCTAACTTGTGCCTCTTCAATAAAGATAATAATAAGTGGCATAAAAATTTTCTTTGATTTCAGTAGTATTCTGTCATTGAACTCTCTTGTCTCAACCCAGAAAGAATCAAGATTTCTATATGGATATAGTATGTTTCCAACTCTTATACCCATATCATCTATATCCACTTCAACCTCTGAAGGTTTTTTGGACGCAAACAACATAAGTGTAAAAGATGAAACTATAACTAAAATAGCAAAAATGACATTGTTCATTATTATGGAAATGATAGCTATGGAAACAGAAACAATGCTAACAATCCAGTACCAGTCTGCAGTTTTTTCTTGATGTAAATATTCAATTGTGTTCCAAGATAATTTATCCATATATTATGAAAATGTTAATGGTGCAGAATTAATTTTACCAACTGGCGACTCTTTAGTTTCTAGGGAAATATATATATTGAGTGCACAGGCAATTAGCGCAATGTTTTTTATTATATATTGGCCCTCAAGTGTTGGTACAAACATTTTTTGCCAAACCTCTGCCATAAAAAATAACGGAAGCATTGTTGTGACCACATGAAAAGCAAAAAGAGAAAGTGCGATTTTCTCCATTTTTGGAACAAAGAAAAGTATTCCAATTAACATTTCAAATAATCCAAAAAGTACTATAAAAGATGAGAATGGCATAAATGGGATTATTGGGGTGACTGTTATGTCAAAAAGTTTGTGGACCATCGGGCTGGCGGGTGATAGCCCTACTACTTTTAATAATCCAAACCAAAAATAAATTATGAATAATGAAAAACGACAAAGAAGAATAGAAAATTGTTTAAGTGACATATATATAAGTATACTAGATTAGGAAAAAAGAAAAAATGATTTTGTGGAATAGAAGTCGTACAGACAAAAAACACCTGAACGGTGCTTTTGTTTTGCGGAGGTGGTGGGATTCGAACTCACGGTGCCTTGCGGCACTCTCGTTTTCAAGACGAGCGCACTAGACCACTATGCGACACCTCCGTATTTATTTGCTTTCTTCTGTTTCCACTATATATTTTCTAGCTACGAAATATATATAGAAGATTTCTAGGATACCCAATGTATTAGCTAGAAGTAGTACTACGAACCATTTTTTGTGGGAAAGTCTTGCTGCTTTCCATAGAGCAACTCCTTTCCAGGGAATTGACCACAAAACTACTACAGCCATTAGCCATATAGGGAAACCATTGTTTAGATTTAACAGTGCGGTATCCATAGGGGACATAATATCAAAAAACCTTGATAATGCAATCTATTTAAAAGTGCGGTAGAGTAGTTGTATGAAATATTTAGGAATTGATTATGGGCTAAAAAACGTTGGTATTGCGATCTCCGATGAGTCATTGAAGTTCGCTTTTCCTTTGGTTGTACTACAGAACTCTGAAATACTGATTTATGATATTGCTAGAATATGTAAGGAAAATAATGTTGTGGGTGTGGTGGTTGGAGAGTCAAAGGACTTTGGCCAGAGAGATAATGAGATAATGAAAGAAATAAAACCTTTTGTTGAAAGACTTAAAACTGAACTAAAGGTTCCTATTATTTTTCATCCAGAGTTTATGACTTCGGTTGAGGCAGAAAGATTGCAAGGTAAAAATAATATGCACGATGCATCTGCTGCAGCATTAATATTAAAAAGTTATTTAGATACAAACCATGGATAATAAAATTGAACATAAACCAACAATAACAATAGATGATTTTCACAAACTAGAAATAAAAATCGGACATATTTTGTCTGCTGAAAAAATTCCAGATGCGGATAAACTTTTAAAGTTATCTGTTGATATGGGGGAGGAAAAACCACGGCAAATAGTTTCTGGTATTTCTGCATATTTTCCTGAGCCAGAAAAATTAGTTGGTAAAAAATGTGCCTTTGCAGCAAATCTTGAGCCGAGAGTAATTAGGGGTTTAGAAAGTCAGGGGATGATACTTGCAGTTAGTGGTGTTGATGGAGAAAATAATTTTTTCTCTTTGCTTGAAACTTTAGATAGTGTTGTTCCTGGTTCAACTGTGAAATAACTCCTGTTTTTGATTGAGCATTTGTTATATAATTGAACAAATGAAGACTGATAATTTCTTTGGTAAAATTTTTGATGCATTTCCTCCACCAGATTTTCTGAATATTCCATTCGCTGGATTGTCTATATCCGACACTTCCATTAGGTCAGTACAGTTTGGTAGAAAAGGCGGAAAACTCTATATACAAAAATATACAGAAAAACCAATACCTGAGGGGGTTATTACTTCCGGTGTAATCAACAATCAAGATGAGGTTGTGAAGTTGTTAACAGAGGTAAAAAACGAACTAAAATTAGGATACGTAAAAATTTCGCTACCAGAGGAGAGAGCGTATCTGTTTACCACAAAACTTCCACCAGTTTCTCAAAAGGAATTACGTAGTGCTATAGAGTCAAAAATGGAAGAAAATGTTCCAGTTTCTCCTTTGGAATTAACGTTTGATTATAAAATTTTCTATCATAAACAGAGAGATCATTTGGATATATCTGTTTCAGCTTTACCAATTAGTCTTATAGATCAGTATGTTGATATGGCGAGTAAATCTGGTCTCTCACTACTTTCTTTGGAAATAGAATCTCAGGCTATAATCAGATCTCTTTTACCTTCAAATAATAAAGATACAGTTTTGATTATTCATTTTAGTCCAGGAAAAGTTAGTTTGTATGTTTCTACATATAGAGTGGTTAGGTTTACATCAACTATTCCAACAAGAGGTGAGCAGGCAAACAACCCAGGATTTTTGCTACAAGAAATAAAAAAACTCTATACTTATTGGAACACTCTAAAAGAGAATGTAGATAAGGCCGACAGAAAAATAAGTCAGATTATTGTGTGTGGAGAAAAATTTGAAGACACAATGATTTCTTATCTTTCTTCTCATTTGGACACTCCTATTGTTATGGGAAATGTTTGGACAAACGTTTTTGATATAAATAGTAGTTTGCCGGAAATATCATTCTCTGATTCTTTGAGATTTTCTGCCTCTGTTGGGCTCGCACTTCCGGGAGATGTATTAATATAAAAAAATGTTTAACCTTTTACCTGAGAACTTAAAAAAGAATATAAAAAAAGAGTACAACCTCAGAAGAGTTATTATTATTTTGCTGTTTTTTGCTTTTGTTCAAATAAGTTTTATGATTTTTTTACTTCCAACTTGGTTAATGTCTAACTATAAAGAAGAAGATATTAATTTAAGAGGAATAAATTTAAATAATCATTTGGAGAGTTTAAATATTGCTTCTACTACTGAAAATATAAAATCTTTAAATTCCCAGCTTTCTATAATGGATAAAGCTTTAAGTTACCCAGAAATTATTCCTTATTTGGATGCTGTTTTGTCAAAAAGATCTAAAACAATCAATATAAGCGGTATTTCTTATGCAGTAAGTGATAGTAAAAATGCAGTTTTAACAATTGATGGAACATCTGGAACTAGAGAGGCACTAGTTAGTTTTGTAAAAAATCTACAAGCATTAGGGATGTTTAAAACTGTTGATTTGCCAATATCAAACTTAGCTAAGGACAAAGACTTAACATTTTCAATAAAAATAACAATTTCTGAATCATAAACAAAATGAGCAATTCAAATTCTTTCAAAAAAATAATTGCATTACTTTCAGTCATTGTACTTGTGCTACTTTGTGCGCAGTATTTTTTGTATGTTGAGATTAGTACAAAAAACAAAAAGATTTCAGAAATGGTAAACAGTCTAGATTTACAGGAAAATCGCCAAGACTATCTGATTTCAATGCAGAATATGTTGAACAGTATGTCTTCTAATGTTGAAGCCATTAATAGCTCAGTAGTATCAAGTGATGCTGATGTTCAGTTTATTGAGTACCTAGAATCTTTAGCAAAAGAAAACAGAGTGAACTTAAAAATTGATAACTTATCGTTTGAGGACAGTGCTATTTTGAAAGATAGTAATGTTACTAATTTTAAAATAAAAGCCAATACTTCTGGTCCTTGGTCTGGTACATATGCTTTTATTTCAAAGTTAGAGTCTATGCAATATAAAGTAAAAATAAATAAATTTTCTGCAGTTAGCCAGACAACCGACTTGGGTGATCAGGTTACAAAAAGTACAGGGGAGTGGAAAAGTAATTTTGAAATGGTTGTATTAAAATACAAATAAAATGTTAGATAAAATTAAACAAATCAAAGACTGGTTTAAAAAGGTAACCAAAACAAAAAACTCTTATGAAAAGGGTGAAATAAAACCAACAAGAGATTGGCGAGTTATTTTGACTACAACTTTTTTTGTTTTAGTTATTCTTGGTGGAGTCGCCAGTTTTTTCTATTTTCAGGTCAGTAATGGGAGTTTGTTTTCAGTATCACCAGATATGAGTGATGGAGAAATTAAAATAAATAGGCCTCTTTTTGATAAAGCTGTTGCTGATATTAATATTCGAAAAACTGTATTTGAACGTGTAAAAGATGGTAAAAATATTCCATCAGACCCATCTTTATAGTTTTTCGATTCTTATCTAGATGCGTGCTTTGTATAGGTATTTTTTGTGCTCTCGGTAAGAATCGAACTTACATCAGCGGCTTAGAAGTCCGCGGTTCTATCCATTGAACTACGAGAGCATTGGTGCGCGATACAGGACTCGAACCTGTGACCTACCCGGTGTAAACGGGTTGCTCTACCAACTGAGCTAACCGCGCGTGAATTCAGAATAACCTAGATTGTCTCTTTTGTAAAATGAGGGTACAATGTTTTAAATGAAAATACCGAACTGCGTTGGGATTATATTGGATGGGAACAGAACGTGGGCTAAAAACAAAGGACTGCCTAAGTTAGAGGGGCATCGGGTCGGACTTCAAACACTAAAAGCTACAACTCTTTTTGTCCGTGATGCTGGGGTTAAGCATCTAGTTGTTTATATGTTTTCTACCGAAAACTGGGGAAGAGAGCCATTAGAGGTGTCATATCTTCTAGATCTTTTTCGTAGTTCAATAAAAAATGAAATAAGTGAACTTGGAAAGGAAGGGGTGCGGATTCGTTTTGTGGGTCAACGAGAAAGATTTAGCAAAGATTTACAGGAAGCAATGGAAAGTACTGAAAAAGATACTGAAAATAATTCGGGTATTACTTTATGGGCCTGTATGTCGTACGGTGGTAGGGCAGAGATAACACAAGCAGTAAAATCTCTTATTAACTCTGGCGAAGAAATAACAGAAGAAAATATAAGTAAGAATTTATGGACTTCTGGAATGCCTGATCCGGATATTATCATTCGAACATCTGGTCAAATGAGGCTTTCAGGTTTCCTAGCTTGGCAGAGTATTTATAGTGAGCTATTTTTCATAAAAACACTTTGGCCAGATTTTTCTAAAGAAGAATTTGAAAAAATTCTAACAGAGTATAACGATAGAGAGATAAAACTAGGTAAATAATATGGAGCCAACTATTTTATATGAAGACAACAATCTGCTTGCTATAAACAAGCCAGCTGGACTTGTTGTGCATAGTGACGGAAAAACAAAAGAACCAAACTTAGTTGATTGGCTTGTTTTAAAATATCCAGAAATAAAAACAGTTGGGGAACATGGAAGAGATAGTGAGGGAAAAGAAGTCTTGCGTTCCGGAATAGTTCATCGTTTAGATAGAGATACTTCTGGTGTTATGCTTGTAGCAAAAACACAGGAAGCTTTTGAAAATCTAAAATCTCAATTTCAAAATCATGAGGTGGAAAAAACTTATCATGCTTTTGTTTTGGGTGAAATGAAAACAGAAAAGGGTGTAATAGATAGACCTATCGGCAGAAGTAGTAAAGATTTCCGTATGTGGTCTGCACAGAGAGGTGCAAGGGGGGAGCTACGAGAGGCAATAACTGAATACAAAGTTTTGGCTAAAAAAGACGGCTATACTTTTGTTGAAGTAAAACCAAAAACAGGCCGAACCCATCAAATCAGAGTCCATTTTAAGGCTATAAACCACTCATTGGTTGGAGATTCTTTATATGCCCCAACACAGGAAAACAAGCTTGGATTCGCAAGAACAGCTTTGCATTCATATAGGGTTAATTTTAGTGGTTTAGATGGACAAAGTCATACTATAACAGCCCCGTATCCAGAGGATTTTTCTAGAGCTGTGGCTCTGTTGCAAAGCGTCTAGTCTTGTGTTAGATTACTAGCTACTTATGGAAATTCAGTCACCAGTAAAAATCGCTGACCGAAAAAACTTTGATATCAGATCAGGGGATACAGTTCGTGTTTGGCAAAAAATTCAGGAAAAAGACAAAATCAGACTTCAGGCTTTTGAGGGTTTGGTTATAGCTGTTAAGCATGGAAAAGAGGCTGGAGCTACTTTTACAGTTAGACGAGTAGCATCTGGAGTAGGAGTTGAAAAAATATTCCCACTATACTCTCCAATGATTGATTCTATTGAAACAGTAAAAAGATCAAAAGTAAGGCGAGCAAAGTTGTATCACGTAAGAGATAAAGCAGCAAAGGAAATTAGACGACAAATGAGAAATATTCGAGCTCTTCCAGACAATACTCCAAGTGAGGAAGAAGTAGTAGAAGAAGCTCCAGCAGAAGAGGCAAAAGCAGAATAATCAAAAACTCCCGAAAGGGAGTTTTTGATTGAAATAAAAATTAAACTCCAATATACTGCTTCTATTGCCCAGGTGTTGAAATTGGTAGACAAGCACCCTTGAGGTGGGTGTGCCGTAAGGTGTGGAGGTTCGAGTCCTCTCCTGGGCACCAAAATATGTTTTTACAAATAGAGCAATTACTTTTTTCTGTATCTAACCAGGTTCCTCTTTGGTTCTTTTCTATTACTTCCTCTTTGGTAGAAGAAATAATCGCTCCAATACCTTCACCTTTGGCTATGACGATTACTGGCTCTATGGCTAAAATTCAGGATGTGAGTTTCTATTATCTTTTGTTTTTGACTTTATTGGGTGCAATAGGTAAGACGGTCGGTTCTGTTGTTGTATATTTTTTGGCTGACAAGATTGAGGATGTTTTTTCTGGGATTTTTGAAAAATATTTTGGTATAAATCATGAACAAATAGAATCTTTTGGTAATAAATTTAACGGTAGTTATAAAGATTATTTTATAATGTTTTTTTTGAGAGCGGTGCCTATTTTACCGAGCTCTTTGATTTCTGTTGGTAGTGGAGTTTTAAGAGTTTCTAAGAGAGTTTTTATTATGTCAACTTTTTTAGGTTCTTTAGTTAGGGATTTTATTTATATTTACTTTGGTTATGCTGGTGTAGTTGTTTTGGGTGAATTTATAAAAAAAACAGGTGACGTTGAATCTTTAGTTCAAAAGATAGTATTTATAATAATTTTTGCAACCCTTTCTTTTTTGTTTTTTAAGAAAAATAGTAAAAAAACTAGAGTCTAGATTTGATAACGATTTTGTGTTACAACTTATATACTTTCATTTGAAAGTTTAATGGTGGCTATGGTGTAGCGGTAGCACAAGAGCTTGTGGAGCTTTTAGTCTGGGTTCAACTCCCAGTAGCCACCCAAAAAGGAACATAAATATACCTCCTAAAATAACCTTGTGTAGCAAGGTTATTTTAGTGTCAAAAAAGTATAATGGTTCTCGTTAGAGTACTAAGATTCCTTTTGGTATACTTTCTCTATGAATGTTAAATTGCATATATTAAAACAAAGTACTAGATTAAATTCATTTGAAGAGATAATTCGGAAATCATTTGAGGAGGGAATTAATAAAATACAAAATAAAATTATTTTACCAAATGTTGATGTCGTTGTTTCAGATAATCCAGGTTCTTCTATTCCAGAGACTGGAGTGGGTGGTTATGCTCCAACAGCCAATTTAGTTTATATAAATATAAATCCAGAGTTCTCTGATTTAGAAAAGACTCTGTTTGATGAAATACAAAGTACTCTAGCTCATGAGTTGCATCACTGTGCTCGTACAGAAAAAATTGGGTATGGTAAAACTCTTCTGGAAGCATTAGTTTCAGAAGGTTTAGCAGATAACTTTGATATTGAGGTTAATAATAAAAAACCCAAACCTTGGAGTGTGGCAATAAAAGATGAAGAACTGAAAGATTTAAAAAAGAAAGCAGAGAAAGATTTTAATAACGATAAATATAATCACTCAGCATGGTTTTTTGGTTCAAGGGATTTAAATATTCCAAGATGGGCAGGATATTCTCTTGGTTTTGATATAGTAAAAGATTATTTGAAAAAAACGGATAAAACTGCTTCTGAATTAGTTGTAACTGACGCATCAGAATTTATTAAGTAATTTTCTGCAAATCTTTTATAAACTGAAGCCGTGTATAGAGATTCTGCATTTATTCGGTATCAGAAATCGTCAGTATAATCTTATCAAGACTAAGACCTAAGAAAGTATTTTGTTGTCTGTGCTATAATGTTTTTTTTAATTATTTTATAACCATCAGAACGAATGTATACAAAAGATAATTTTATAAAGTCACTTAAGAATGAAGTAAGGATAATAAAAAATTTAGCAAAAAAGATACCAGAAGGAACAATGGATTATAGGCCAACACCGGTACAGAGAAGCACTTTAGAGCTTCTGCAGTATTTGAGTATATCTGGAGCTGGAACAATGAAAGCTATTTTAACAGGTGATATAAAAGTTTATGGTGAATATCATACCTTTACACAGGATGTAGATTTCTATGGAATAAAGACAAAAGTAGAGCATTTGATAGATGGAGTTTTAAAAAATTTTGCGGCATATAGAATGCAGTTATTTCTGTATATGAAATCTAATGGTGCTTATGTTTCTACAATGGATTTGTGGGCTGGTATGGATACTCCTCCAAAACAGAATTAAATAAAAATAATCCATATGGATATACTTTGGAAATACTTAAAAAAATATTGGAAGCTTTGTGTAGCTGTTATTTTACTGGCTATAGTAAATCAGGTTTTTTCTCTATTTGAACCAATTATTTTCCAGTGGATTGTAGATGAGTATGCATTACGTTTTCATGAAATTAGCTTGACTGTATTTCTTCGTGGTACAGGTTTGCTACTTCTTGTTTTTATTGGTAATGCTTTTGTCTCTCGTATTGCAAAGAATTTTCAGGACTATTATCTAAATACGGTAAGTCAGCGTTCAGGTGCAGATATGTACAGAGAAGGAGTAAAGCATTCACTTAGTCTGCCGTATATGGTTTTTGAGGACGAGAGAAGTGGAGAAACACTAGGTAAATTACAGAAGGCAAGACAAGATACTGAGAAACTTGTTGTAGACACAATAAATGTTGTTTTTATATCTGTTATCATCCTCGCTTTTATTTTAGTTTATACAGCTCTTGTGTATTGGGTTATTCCAGTGATTTTTGTTGTCATGATTACTGTTGTAAGTACAATTACAATTCTTTTTTCCAAGAAAATTAAAAAGGTTCAACAAACTATTGTTGAGGAAACAACAGCCTTAGCTGGAGCTACAACTGAGTCATTACGAAATATTGAGTTGGTTAAAGCTCTCGGCCTCGCTAATCAAGAGGTGGAAAGGCTTAACGGAGTAACAGAAAAAATTCTCGCACTTGAACTAAAAAAACTTCGATATCTTAGAATGCTCGATTTCATACAAGGTACGGCAACAAACTTTATTCGTGCAGGACTTTATTTCTTCTTGTTTTATCTTATTTTTATAGAAAAAATTACATTTGGACAGTATTTTTCTCTCAATATATATTCTTTCTGGCTGTTTTTTCCAATGGCGCAAATTACATCATTTATTAGTACGTATCGTCAGGCCGAAGCCTCTTTGGAAAACTATTCCAAGTTAATGAATACCGAACCTGAGCCTCAAGCTTTAAAACCAAAACATTTGGGGAAGGTTACAGATCTCTTATTTGAAAATATATCTTTCAAATATAGATCTTCTGAAACAAAAGCACTTTCCGAAATATCTTTTAAAGTATCAACAGGAGAAACTATTGCTTTTGTTGGGCCATCCGGTTCTGGTAAAACTTCTCTCGTAAAACTTTTGGTAGGTTTGTATGAGCCAAGTGAGGGTAATATTGTTTATAACAATATAGTTCAAACAGAAATCGATAAAGAAGAGCTTCGTGGTCAAATTGGTTTTGTGACTCAAGAAACACAACTTTTCTCCGGCACTATTCGTGAAAATCTTTTGTTTGTGAATTCAGGAGCAACAGACGAAGAATGTTTGGATGCGTTAAACAAGGCCCAATGTCAAAATCTTTTAGAACGTGGAGGAAAGGGTTTGGATACTGTCATAGGTGAGGGTGGGGTTAAAGTATCAGGAGGAGAAAAACAGAGGCTATCTATTGCTCGGGCGCTTCTCCGAAATCCAAATATTTTGATTTTTGATGAGGCAACTAGTGCTTTGGATTCTATTACCGAAGGAGAAATAGAAAAGACAATTAGAGATATTTCAAAGATCCACAATCATATAACTGTTCTTATTGCACATAGACTTTCAACTGTAATGCATGCAGATAAAATATATGTTTTGGAAAAAGGTCTGGTGGCTGAAAACGGAACCCACTCAGAACTACTTGAACAAAAAGGTTTGTATTACGCAATGTGGAGACAGCAGATTGGGGAAAGAGTTTAGTTTAGGTATAGTTAATGTATGGATATATTAGTTACAAAAAAATCTAAGGATTATGAACTTCTAGATAGTGGTGACGGGCAAAAACTTGAGAGATATGGAGAGTACGTTTTATCTAGACCAGATACTCAAGCTATTTGGGGAAAGAAGCTAGGTTCATCAGAGTGGTCAAAGGCTGATGCAGTTTTTTCTCATGGAGAAAAAACTTTAAAGTGGAATATAAAAAATAAAATTAATGAGTCTTGGAGTATTACATTAAATGATATTGTTTTTTCTCTTTCGCTTTTACCGTCAAAACATCTAGGAGTTTTTCCGGAACAATCATCTCAGTGGACATGGATTGCGGAGAAAATCGCCTCCTCGGCGATCCGCCGAGGAGGCGGAAAAGTTACAGTGCTTAATTTGTTCGGTTATACTGGTGGAGCAAGTTTGGTTTGTGCAAAAGCGGGTGCGGAGGTTGTTCATGTTGATGCTTCAAAATTTGCAGTTGATTTAGCTCATAAAAATTTAAAGCTATCTGGGCTTTCTCAAAAACCAGTGCGTTTTATTATTAATGATGTTAGAAAGTTTGTTGAAAGAGAGATAAAAAGGGGAAATAAATACGATATCATATTGATGGATCCACCTGTTTATGGAAAGGGGGTAAAGAAAGAAGTATGGAAAATAGAAACTGATTTAACACCTTTTCTTTTGAGAGTTAAAAAAATAGTTTCAGATAATCCATTGGCTATTGTTTTAAATGGTTACGCTTCTGTGTATTCTGCGGGTTCTTACAGGAATTTACTTGAATCTATAACAAATGATATGGGCGGGGATCTATCTTGCGGTGAGCTCACGATAGAAGAGTCATCCGGCCGAATGCTTCCGTGTGGAATATATTCCCGTTGGTCAAAATAATAATATGAATTTTATAGATACATCTGTTCAAAAATATTTTTCATTGGCTAGAACTGCTGGTCTGACAGAGTACATGTATATTATAAGCAATATTTTTGATGTATCTTTTTATTCCTTCATAGTTTTTATTTGTATTACCGCTTTAGTTTATTTGTTTAGAGGAGTTAGATACGCCATACTTTTTTTCTTAACAATTGTTTCTACTGGAGTTTTGGTTTATCTATTCAAAATATTTTTTAATATTGCACGACCAACAGATGGAGTTTTTGTTGCTTTTGGGCAAAGTTTTCCTAGTTATCATGCAACGATGGCTACTGTATTTTTTGTAATACTTATGTATATTTTCGATAACTATTTCAGTTCATTTTTAAGAGTAATTTTTAATATTATCTGCCTAACTTTAGTGTTTACAGTATCGTTTTCTAGAATATACCTTGGGGTTCATTGGTTAAGTGATGTTTTATTCGGGATGATTTTAGGTGTTTTTATTGTTTATTTTTCAGTTTGGGTTTTTAGAAAATCCACAGCTAGTTTGTAAGAAATCAGTGATATAATAGTCTATATTGGCGTATCAATTAAAAATTAATAATTTATTATATGAACGAATTTTTCGATAGTACACAAAAGAGAAGATTTACAAACGCACTGATAGTTGCAACAATCCTCCTCGCTACTTTTCTTGGAGCCGCTACTTTAAATGCTATAAAGCAAAACTCCTATATAGGTAAAGGTGTTTACCCATCAAATGTTATTGCGATTTCAGGAACAGGTGAGGTTTATGCTGTTCCAGATATTGCATCTTTTTCTTTTTCAGTTATAGAGGAAGGTAAAACTGTAAAAGATGCTCAGGACAAGGCAACAAAGAAAATTAACTCAACCATAGATGCTATAAAAGCTTTTGGTATTGATGAAAAAGACATAAAAACTACTGGATATAGTTCTTATCCAAAATACGAGTACACAGGTTCTGCTTGTATTAATGGATACTGTCCTCCAGGAAGACAAATACTAACTGGTTATGAGGTTAGCCAGTCGATAACAGTAAAAGTTAGAAAAACAGATATTGCTGGAGATATTCTAACTAAAGTAGGTGAGCTGGGAGCTTCAAATATTTCTGGCTTGGATTTTGTGGTTGATGATATTGAGTCAGTTAAAGCACAGGCTAGAGAAAAAGCAGTTGCAGATGCAAAAGCAAAGGCGAAAGTCCTAGCTAAAACTTTGGGAGTCAGATTAAATAAAGTAGTCAATTTCTATGAATCTGGAGATTATCCAACACCTATATACTACGCAAAAGATTCAATGATGGGAGCAGGTGGTGTTACAATGAATGCATCAGCTCCAGTTTCACCCTCTCTTCCAACAGGGGAAAATAAGGTAGTATCAAACGTAACCATAACTTATGAGGTAGAATAGTTTAGATATTGACTCTTCTAATATTCTAATATACTATAGTAAATAACCCCCAGCGGGGTTTTTTACTACCAGAGAAAAATCTCTAATATAAAAAACTATGAGTCTAATTACATATCTAAAAGATACACAAGGAGAGTTAAAACACGTAAGTTGGCCATCTAGAGGTCAGGCTATCGGTTTTACTATTGTTGTTGTTATTGTTTCAGTTTTTGTTTCTTTCTACCTAGGATTTTTTGACTATTTATTCAAATTGGTTCTTGGTAAGTTTGTAATCTAATTTAAAATAAATATGTCAAAACAACAGCCACAAGCAGGAAGAAACTGGTACGTTATTCATACATATGCTGGATACGAGAATGCTGTTATGAGAAATCTTAAACAGCGTATCGAGTCTCTTGGAATGGAGGATAAAATTTTTAATGTAATAGTTCCTACTGAAAAGAAAATAAAAATAAAAGGAGGAAAGAGAGTAGAAGAAGAAGAGAAAATATATCCAGGTTATATTTTGGTAGATATGATCGTAACAGAGGACTCATGGTTCGTAGTAAGAAACACTCCACGTGTGACAGGTTTTGTTGGTTCTGGTGTTTACCCAGTTCCAATTGATCCAAAAGAAATTGAAGAATTATTTGGACGAATGAATGCTCACACTGCAAAACACAAGATAGATTTGTCAGTAAATGACTCTATTATCATTGTTGACGGTCCGTTCAAAGACCTAGAGGGTAAAGTTTCAGAGGTAGATGAGGAAAGAGGTAAGGTAAAGGTTCTTGTGGCTATGTTTGGCCGTGAGACACCAGTAGAGCTAGACTTCTTGCAGGTACGTAAATCATAGGTTGCAATTTGGTGTATTTTATATTAATCTATCAGAACTAAAAACATGGCAAAGAAAATTACAAAAAAGCTTAAATTGGTCATCCCAGCAGGGAAGGCAACACCAGCTCCTCCAACAGGACCTGCTTTGGGACAGGCTGGAGTTAACATTGGTGAATTCGTAAAACAGTTCAACGATGCTACAGCTAAAATGGCTGGAGATATTGTTCCAGTTGAGATATCAGTTTATGAGGACCGAACATTCTCTTTTGTATTAAAGACTCCTCCAGCATCATCACTTATCCTAAAAGCTCTTGGAAAGGAGAAGGGCTCTGGAAAGAACGCAGTTTCAAAAATTGGCTCAATTACAAAGGCACAGCTAAAAGAAATTGCAGAAAAGAAAATGCCAGACTTGAATGCTAATGATATTGATGCCGCAATGAAAATTATTGCAGGTTCTGCTCGAAGTATGGGGGTTGATGTGAAATAGGTATAAAAATTTAAAACAAAAAAAGACACTGATGTAAAGTGTCTTTTTTTGTTATTTCAGATAATACTTTGTTTCAGAACAGTGTTCTTGAAAGGAGATTGAATGGAAGTGAATAAATCGGATTGGACTTTGAAATCCATCCTCAAGGCAAAACACGGGGTTACTGAGAAGTACATCCCGAACCTTGATGATCTGAAGAAGATCGTCGAGGCGGCAAAGCAGGGTGGCTACAAGGTCGGACTTACTCAGGGCGTCTACGACATGTTCCATGTCGGCCATGGACGTTACCTCGAGGAGGCCAGTACTCATGCGGACATCCTCATCGTCGGAGTGGACTCAGACGAGCTCACACGGTCGATGAAAGGTCCCACTCGACCATTCGACACCTTCGAGGAGAGGATTGAGATTTTGGCGATGCTCTCCTGCGTTCACGTCATCGTTAAGCGTGATGTCGACCAGCACATGTACGATCTCATCAAGCTCGTCAAGCCTGATGTTCTCGTGATGTCGCAGACGACTCGCACTTTCGGTGATGAGGACAAACGTGTTCTGAACGAGTACTGCGGTACCATCAGACATCTCGAAGCCAAAGCAGCAACGTCAACAACGGCGAAATTGCGCCGTCTCAAGATTGAGGGAATTACACCTTTTTCGATTGCGGTGAAACAGAAAGTCACCGAGTTCGCAGAAGACGTGATCTCTCTCGTCGAGTCTTCGTTGAAAGGGGAAACTGATGGGCAGTAACCTCATCGGTTACATTCCAACTCTGAACCAGCGTCACCTGAGCTGGTTCGAGCGTCACCCTCGGAGTAAGCTTTTTCTTGTCACACAGAAAATGGCAGAGGAGCTTCTCCCTCGCCTTGCTAGAAATATGGCGGGGGTTCCGACTCAGGCGATGGAAACAATGATCAAGTCGCTTGGGGTGGTGGAAGATGTTTGTTTGTTTGAGCCTGATGAGGACAGCCCTCGTCTAGTCTCACACAAGCAGAACCATCCTTTTGGTGCATCCGGTTGGAAAAGCTGGGTGTTGCCGGACGAAGATATCTCACATATCGTCGCTCAGAAATACTTGTACCCGGCGGATAAAACTGCTGAGTTCGAGATGATCTGGGCCCGGTGGGATATGACGGCGGTGCACAAAGCACAGCCGATCATTCCTGATGTTGTAGTTTCAAGCTCTCCTCTGGACATCATCAGAATGAGAGCTGCACAGCGGGAAGCAATCAAAAGTCCCGACTGGTGGAGACAGATAGCAGCTGCTGCGTGGCTCGACGACGAGTGTATCGCAGTTGCTTGCAACACCCACATGCCCAACGAGTACGAAACGTACATCTTCGGCGACCCACGGCTTAACGTAGACGCGGGTCAACCCGGTAGGTACGTTGCTCTCCATGCTGAGCGAGCGGTAATTGCTCAGTGTGCTAGACGTAAGGGAATCGGACTCGAGGGTGCATCACTCTATGTTACGACATTTCCGTGCGAAGACTGTGCACGTGAAATTCGCGAGGCTGGAGTGAAGAAAGTGTTCTTTGAATCTGGTTACTCGGTCCTAAATGCGCAAGATGTTCTACGTTCGCGTGGTATCGAGATCATCCAGGTAGTCAGAACCCCCACCGTCGCGTAAGCGACGGTGGGGGGTTTTTATTTCTTCTTGAAACCGACAGGTGCGACGATGAGGTCCTCGAGTTTGTTCTTCTCGTCGCCAACCTTCTCGCCACCTACGATTACATGAAAGTGCAAGTGGTCAATGGTAGCTGCAGTGCGACGCATATTGCCTGAGCGCACAAACACCGAGAAACCATCGAGTTCGAATCTGTTCTTGATCCACTCAACGGCTTCAAAGAGAGCGAGCTTTTCGTGAGTCGAAAGTTCTCGAATCTCCGTGACGTGGCGCTGGGCCACAACGAGGTAGTGATGTTCCGCCCCGTTGTATGGGTAGTCGTTCGGCTTCACGAACCAGAAAGGATTCTCCCATATTTTGCCTGAAGCTCCTCTGGAAGTGAAGTCGATGCAGAAGAAGCACTCATTCTTCTTCTCTGCCTCTTGCATCCGGGCGACCTGCTCGGAATGTCTAGCGTTGTCTATCTGCATTTTTGCCAATCGTCACCTCTTCTAGAGCCTTTCTATCATTTTTACAAAAAAAGACAAGCCGTCCTGGGTTACGCCGGGACGGCTTGGTTGTTGATGTTGGACTATGTCGTGACAGGGATCTTCGGCATCGACGGTCCTGACTGGTAGTCCTCCAGACGAAGATGTTCAGGCCTGAAATCGAAGAGACTTTCGACCTTTTTGCCTTCTTCTGTGAGATAGACACTCGGGAACCGGTACGACGGTCGCCTCACGAGTTCTTTCACGTTCTCCAGCTGATCTTCGTAGAAGTGACTGTCGTGGGTTGCATGGATGAGCATGTACGGTTCAAGACCGAGAACATGTGCAATCATCACCGTGAGTGCCGCGTACTGGATGGTGTTCGACGGAACGCCGATAGGGAAGTCTGCTGATCTCTGATCCATCCTGAGAGTCAGCTTTCCATCGACGACGTACATCTCCACATCTCCATGACATGGAGCGACGATGACTTTCCGTTCCTTGCCAGTGTAGCCGATGGTGTAGTGGGGCAACCAGCTCGTGATCTTGTGTGTTGTCACATCCGGTCTTTCTTTCATCTGCCTCAGCACCTCCTTGAATTGATTGTAGGTGCTACCGTCTGGCGCGATGTACTGGAAGGCCCCGCCGTAGGATCCAGGTCCCAGGTCAGGGTATTCCAAACCGAAGTGTGCACACTTATCTTGTGTTGCCCACTGCTTGAGCCACCACTTCACACCCCAGACGTCGGCAAGAGCCTTGGCGTCACGCACTCCGTTGATGAACGCGAGGAGTTCACCAATCGGCGTCATCCAGAATGCGGAGATGTCCCGTTCCGTCATGACAGGAAAGCCATGCCGGAGGTTGAAGACCATCGGAGAGAGCGTTTTCACGCTGTATCTTCCGGTCGTCTGAAAGGGGTTTTTGGTCAAAACCCCTGGGCGACGAATCCGTCGCAGAATCTGATTCATGCGGTTCTTGTACTGAGTGTTGACTGCGCGCTGTTCCAGCGGCAGATATTTCGGATCCATTCTTTAGTCCTTTCTAAGGTACGAACCTATGCTGATACTACTTACTATGGTATTTCTCGTCAAATGACGAGGCCGCACAGATGTGCGGCCTGACCCAGATGATTTTCAGTCTCTGGTATATTCAACGACAGAGAAGGGGAAGAAATTCTTCTCGTCCACCTCTTGGTTGAAGAGTGTTTCCGCATTCCAGTTTCCTGGCATGGGAGGAAAGAACGTGTCTCCTTCGATGAGGGAGAATAGGTGGGTGACGATGAGTCTTGATGTGTAGGGCATCATCAAGCGGTAGATTTCTGCACCGCCAATGATGAAGACTTCATCTCGCAGTTCGGCCAGTCGCAGAACTTCATCGCGATGGTGAAGAACGAGACAGTCTGGTTGGGAGTAGTTTGAATCCCTTGTGAGGATTACATTTTCTCTTTCAGGAAGGGGTTTGAATCTGGCGGGGATTGAGTCGAAGGTTTTCCGACCCATGACTACAGTCTTATTCATGGTCACTTTCTTGAAGTGGTCCATGTCGGCACGGAGTTTTCCTGCCCACGGCAGGTTTCCGTTTTTGCCGATTACTCCAAGTCGCGCCATCGCGACGATCATTGTGATTTTCATCGTGTCCTCTCTGGGCTCGATATTATACTTTATAAACTACTGGGTCAATGCTATTATTTAAAAATGATTTTAAAGGTTAAAAGGCTTGAGTCTGATGCGATTTTACCAAGTTATGCTCATCCAGGTGATGCAGGTTTAGATATATATTCTGGTGAAGATTTAACTCTAGCTCCAGGAGAATCAGGAAAAGTAAAAACAGGTGTGTCATTAGAAATTCAAGATGGTTTCGTCGGTCTTGTTTGGGATAAAAGCGGTCTTTCAATAAATCATGGTATAAAGACATTGGGTGGTGTAGTTGATTCTGGGTACAGAGGAGAAATTATGATAGGAGTGATAAATCTTGGTAAAGAGTCATACACGTTTGAAAAAGGTCACAAAGTAGCTCAAATGTTAATTCAAAAAATTGAAAGGGTAGAAGTCATCGAGTCAGATGAATTAAATGATACAAGTAGAGGAGTTGGAGGTTTTGGTAGTACTGGTAAATAGTTTGAAAAATAAAATGAAAGAAGAAATAATAAAAAAAATTGAAGAGTTTCTGAAAGAAAAAGGAGTTCAAAATCCTAAAGTTAAATTGGCGCCTTCTGACTATTCAAAATTTTCTGCTGATTATTCGACAAATGTCGCAATGGTTTATGCTAAGTTACTAAATATAAAACCCTCTGACTTGGCAATAGAAATTAGGCAATCGATAGAATCTCCCAGTCTTGGTAGAGTGCAATCTAGTAATATTGATGGTTTCATCAATTTCTTTTTTGATAAAAAATATTTTGGAGATAATGTTTCAAAAATAATTGAGGAGGGGGGGAGGTTTGGAAAGAACGAGAATCTAAAAGGTCAAAAGACTATCATTGAGTACACAGTGTGTAATGTATTAAAACCAATGCACATAGGTCACTTAATGGGTAATGTGATAGGAGAGTCACTTTCACGAATTATTGAAGCTGAGGGTGCCGAGGTTAAAAGAAACAACTACCAAGGTGATAGTGGGCTACATATTGCAAAAGCAGTATGGGGGATAATAAAGTCTGGGGGAAAAATAGAAGGCAGTCTTTCAGAAAAAACAAAGTACATAGGTGATGCATATGCTCTAGGTTCTAATTCATATGATGATGATGAGAATGCACAGAAGGAAATAAAAGAGTTGAATGAAAAAATATTTAAAAAAGAAGATGAAAATCTAAATGATATTTATAAGTGGGGAAGACAAGTTTCACTGGATCATTTCGAAGAGTTGTATAAAAAGCTGGGCACAAAGTTTGATTATTATTTCTTTGAGAGTGAAGTTGCCGATAGTGCACTCACAATAGTTAGAGAGTTTTTGTTAAAAGGCGTATTTGAGGAGAGTGATGGCGCTGTTGTCTTCAAGGGTGAGAAGTATGATCCAAAGCTTCACACTAGAGTATTTATAAGCAGTCAGGGTATTCCTATGTATGAAGCAAAGGATATCGCCCATGCTCTACGAAAATATGAAACATATAAGTTTGATAAATCTATTATTGTTACTGCAAACGAGCAAAGTCAGTATTTCAAAGTTGTGCTGAGAGCCTTAAAAGAAGTTAACCCTGAAATAGCTGTAAAGACAGAGCACCTAGCGCATGGTATTTTAAAACTTCCAACAGGAAAGATGTCTTCTCGAAAAGGCAACACTATAACTGGAGAGACTCTGATAAATGATGTTGAGGAGATGGTCAGAGAAAAAATAAAAGATTCTGAATTTTCTGAATCAGAAAAAGATAACATTGCTGAATTGGTGGCGATAGGAGCGATAAAATATTCAATTCTTCATCAAGCTATCGGAGGGGATATTGTTTTTGATTTTGATAAGTCTATTTCATTTGAAGGAGACTCTGGTCCATATCTTCAGTACTCTGCTGTACGTGCAAACTCAATTTTGAAAAAAGCAGAGGGGGTGGTAAGTGTGTCAAAAAATATTCCAGATAGTTGGGAGACGACAAACTTAGAAAGAATTCTTGAGCGATTTCCAGATATTGTTGCTAGAGCAGGAAGTGAATACGCTCCGCACTACATAGCGACTTATCTTGTTGAACTAGCAGGGGAGTTCAACTCATTTTATGCTAGTCACAAAATAATAGACGAGGGGAATATAACTTCTCCATATCGACTTACTCTTACGCAAGCTTTCTATCAAGTAATGCTTTCTGGATTAAATTTGCTCGGAATAAAAGTTCCAGAAAAAATGTAGTTATGCTATAGTATTTTTAGCGATTGAGGGGAATAATCAACCCCGAGCTAACTAGGAAGAAAGCCTGTTGGTGAGTAGAACCTAGCGGGTAAGCCCGTTATAGTTGTAATGAGATCTGTCGATAAGGCAGAAAACAAGGTGGTACCACGAAGAAATTCGTCCTTGCTTAGGAACAGTATGTTCCTGTGCGAGGACGAATTTTTTATAAAAATAAATATATTTATTTTTATCATTAAAAAGTAAATTAAAAAATTTATCAATATGACCGAAGAAAATAAAAAAGGCGAGGTGGCTTTGAAAGAGGAGAAGATCCTTGAGTTTTGGAATGAAAATAAAATATTTGAAAAAACTTTGGACAAACCTGTTCATGAAAGTTTTCTTTCAAAAATTGGTTTAGGGGGACGAAAAGAGTTTGTATTTTTTGAAGGTCCTCCAACAGCAAATGCAAAGCCAGCGCTCCACCACCTCGAGTCTCGAGTTTTTAAAGATATTATTCCTCGTTTCAAAACGATGCAGGGTTTTCATGTTAGGCGAAAAGCTGGTTGGGATACTCACGGACTTCCAGTTGAGTTGCAGATTGAGAAAAAACTTGGACTGAAATCTAAAAAAGAAATAGAAGCCTATGGTGTTGAGCAGTTCAATAAAGAGTGTAAAGACAGTGTTTTTACATATATTTCTGATTGGGAAAAGTTCACAGACAGAATAGGATACTGGGTTGATAAAAAGGATGCCTATTATACTTTTGATACACCATACATCGAGTCTGTTTGGAATATTTTGAAAACTGTAAACGAAAGAGGTTTGTTGTATAAGGACTATAAAGTTTTGCCTTGGTGTCCACGATGTGGGACAGCCCTTTCTTCACACGAGTTGGCTCAAGGTTATCAGGATGATAAGGATTTGTCTGTTACTGCAAAGTTTAAAGTTGTCGGTGAGGATAACACGTATATACTCGCGTGGACTACTACACCTTGGACTTTACCAGGAAATGTTGCTTTAGCAATAGGGAAGGATATTGAATATATAAGATATAAACAGAACGGTGAACAACTTATTATTGCAAAAGAATTGGCATCCAAATTTTTTCCAGATTTTGATCCTGAAAACAAAAATCAGTGGGAAAATATTTTTCAGAGTGAGCTTTTGAAGATGAGATACGAACCTCTCTATCCTTTTATGCAACAAAAGTTTGGAGACAAAAATCCAGAAGCATTTGCAAAAGCATACAAGGTATATGCTGCAGACTTTGTTACAACAACAGATGGAACTGGTATCGTTCACACAGCTGTTATGTATGGACAGGATGACTTTGTTTTGGGAAACCAGATCGGTTTACCGAAGTTTCACTTGGTAAAAGATGACGGTCATTATTTAGATGGAATGGATTTTCTTTCTGATAGGTTTGTAAAAGATGAGGAGGTAGCGGTTGATATTATAAAAGACCTAGCTCACAGAGGTTTGCTTTTCAAAAAAGAAAAGTATGAACACTCATACCCACATTGTTGGAGATGTAAAACTCCACTTATCTACTACGCGAGAGACTCTTGGTATATATCAATGTCAAAACTCCGAAATGAATTGGTTGCAGAAAACGAGGGAATTGTTTGGGAACCAGCTCATATAAAAGAGGGACGTTTTGGCGAGTGGCTTCGCGAGATAAAAGACTGGGCGATTTCCAGAGAGAGGTATTGGGGAACACCACTTCCTATTTGGAAAAACGAGGAGGGAAAAATAAAAGTTATAGGAAGTGTTGATGAATTGAAAAAATATTCAAAAAAGTCTGGTAATAAGTATTTCATAATACGTCATGGAGAGGGAGAACATAATGTTGCAAATATAATCAGCTCTAAAAAAGATGATAATTTCCATCTGACAGAAAAGGGTAGAGAGCAGGTAAAAGTTTCTGCAGAGAGCTTAAAAGAAAAGGGAATTACAAAAATTATTTCATCTCCTTTTGTAAGGACTGTGGAGACCGCTGAAATAGTCAGAGAGATTTTAGGTTTAGAGAAAGATAAAGTTTCTTTTGATGATAGATTGGGAGAACATAATCTAGGAACATTAAGTGGACAGAGTGTTGATGAGTATCACAAAATAGCAAAGACAGATGAGGGCATATATGAAATGAAAGCTGGTGGAGGAGAGAGTCTTTTTGATGTTAAGGTTCGAACAGGACAGTTTATCTATGAGGCAGACAGAGCAAATCAAAACGAAACGATACTTATAATTGCGCATGAACATACAGCGTGGGCTTTGGAGTCTGCTGCATATGGATATAACAAAAAACAGACTGTTGATTTCGCAAAAGATAAAGAAGAGTTTATAAAAACTGCAGAGATTCATGAATTAGATTTTGTTCAGTTACCACATAACGCGAGCTACGAGGTTGATTTGCATAAACCATATATAGATGGTGTTGAGCTTGTAGATGAAGATGGAAACACTCTTACTCGTGTAAAAGAAGTTATGGATGTTTGGTTTGATTCTGGAGCTATGCCTTTTGCTCAAGATCATTATCCTTGGAACAAAGGAGAGCTTTTGTACCCAGCAGATTTTATTTCAGAAGCAATAGATCAAACAAGAGGCTGGTTTTATACACTTCACGCTATAGGAGTTTTGATGGGTAAGGGTAAAGCCTATAAAAATGTTATTTGTTTAGGTCATATTCTAGATTCTGAAGGTAAAAAAATGTCTAAGTCAGTAGGAAATATTATAGACCCATGGTTAATGATGGATAAATACGGAGTAGATGCTCTGCGTTTATGGATGTACACAGTTAATAGCCCTGGAGATTCAAAAAACTTTGATGAGAAAACAGTGGATGAAATTGTAAAAAAAGTTTTCAATCCACTTCTAAATATTGTTGCTTTTTATGAGTTGTATAAAGATGAGAGTATTGTTGCACACAATAAAAGCGAAAATATTTTGGATAAATGGATACTGTCACGACTAAACGAGCTTTTGAAAAATGGAACAACATCACTAGAAAAGTTCCAAGTTTTTGAATCCGCACGTCCTATTAGGGATTTCACAAATGATTTTTCAACTTGGTATGTTCGTAGATCAAGAGAAAGATTTAAATCAGATGATGCAAAAGAAAAAAGCGATGCTTTGGGTACAACATTGTTTGTGCTTAAAGAGTTAGCAAAATATATGGCGCCATTCACTCCATTTTTTGCCGAGGAAATCTATCAGAAAATTAAGTCACCAGATGATGCAGAGAGTATACATCTTTGTGTGTGGCCAGAGGTGGGAGAAGTTAATACTGAAATAATAGATAGTATGAAAAAGGTTCGGGAGGTTGTAACTTCGGCACTAGAGATAAGACAAAAATCAGGACACAAGGTTCGACAGCCACTAGCAAAACTTTCTATTCCAGAGAATCTTTCACAGGAACTTCTGGATATTATTGCGGATGAAGTAAATGTAAAACAGGTTGTTATAGAAGGAACTGAAGTGAAGCTGGACACCGAACTAACAGATGGTTTAAAGAAAGAGGGAATAGCTCGAGATATTATTCGAGCAATTCAGGATGCAAGAAAGAAAGAAAACCTAAACCCAAGTGACGCGATAAAACTAGTAGTAAGTACAGACAAAAAAGAAATAGTAAATGAATATATGGAAATGATAAAATCTCCAACTGGGGTGACTGAAATATCATACTCAAACGATGAGCAAAACTACGTTGTTGAGGTTGAAGGTAAGACATCTTTCTCTGTGATAAAGTAGGGTCAATATGTCCTACCATATATATACTACTGAAGGCATAATTCTAAAAAGGACTTCTTTCGGAGAGGCCAACTTAATTCTATATATTTTGACTTTTGATTTGGGTCTTATCATTGCTTCTGCTCGCTCTGCTAGATTGGCTGTTTCAAAGCTTCGTCCAGCACTACAGGAATACACTAATGTGACCCTCTCTTGTGTTAAAGGTAAGGGTGGGTGGAAAGTTACAAATGTTGTAGCACTACAAAACTTTTATTTTGATCATCCAGAATACACTCACAAAACTCTTGCTCACATTGTTTCACTTCTTATAAAAATGATGCCAGGGGAGGCAAGCAACCCAGATGTTTTTAAGATTATTAAAGAGGCTTTTACTCATATAAAAAATCTAAAGGAAGAGAGTGTTGATAATTTTGAGATTCTTGTTGTTTTAAGAGTTTTATTTGAATTAGGATACGTTGATAAAAGTTCTGTCTCAGAAAAATATATCGACGCAGAATTAAATTTTGATGATGAGTTCTTGTCCGGTATTTCAACAGATAAAATCAAACTAGTTAGTGTTATAAATAATTCACTCAAAGCTAGTCAGTTATAGTTTTCAAAATGTATTTGGTCTGTGTTATAATTATTTTCTATGGGACCAAACTCCGAAGAAAGTAGTATAGAGCGTTTGAAAAGAAATCTTTATTCTAGAAATGAAGCTCTTGTTCCAAAAGAGAAGAGAACTCCTGTACCTCCTCATGAGCTGGAGGTAAAAAGTGATTGGGGAGATAATCCATCTTTTAATCTAAATACAGAAGATATGGTAAAGAAAAATAATTCATTTTTTAATAAGTTTTTGATGTATTCAGTAGGTTTTTTTATCCTATCTTTGGCTGTAGCACTCTTCATATTTTATGGGGGTTTGAATATGATTTCTTCAAACAATCTAGATATAAACATCATAGCTCCAAGCACTGTGTCTTCTGGAGAGGAGTTGTCTGCCGGTCTTTCTGTTGTGAATGGTAACCGAACAGACCTAGAAGAGGTGGCTCTATTTATTGATTATCCAGATGGAGCGGCTGCCACTGGAGAAGAGAATAAAATACTAACTCATGACAAAATTAATCTAGGCACTATTCCTAAAGGTAAATCTGCTGACTATACAATAAATGCAGTTTTGTTTGGAGAAAAAGATGCAGTGAAAACATTTATCTTGAAATTGGAATATAAAGTTAAAGGCTCTAACGCTATTTTCTCAAAGGAGAAAACCTTCGATGTTTCTATAGGCTCATCTCCACTCATTATGGATATTGATTATCCAAAAGAAGTAAACTCTGGACAGATAATAACCATTAACGTAAGTCTGACATCAAACTCTACTGCTCCAATACAAAACACTCTGGTTAAAGTTGAATATCCATATGGCTTTACTTATAAAGATTCAAACATAAATCCATACAGAGATAATTCGATATGGAATCTCGGTGATCTAAAAGGTGGAGATAAAAAAGTTTTAACTATACGTGGAGTTTTGGTTGGACAAAATTTGGAAGATAGGTCTTTCAGGATTTCTGCTGGTTCTCAAAGTTCAGACAATCTAAAAGATTTTGAAACCCCTTTGGCTACAGGAATATTTACAATGGGTATAAGAAAATCTTTCTATAATCTAACTGTTACAGCTGATAATGACATCGCGTATACCGCAGGTCAGTATATTCCAGTAACTATAAAATGGCAGAATACTCTTCCAGATAAAATACTAAATAATAAAATAGAGGTTGCGATATCCGGCAACGCTTTTGATAGAAATAAAGTTACATCAAGTGGAGGAGGCTTTTATCAGTCCATTAATAATATGATAGTTTGGGATAAAAATGGTACAAATAGTCTTTTGTCTATTTTACCTGGAGATTCTAATCAAGTTTCATTTACTCTTTCTTCGATTGCAGATCTTACTTCTGGTAGGTTAATTAAAAATCCTCATATAGATTTGCATGTTGTTATGTCGGGAGATCGTTCAGGCACAGATGCGACAACTATTTTTTCTGAAGAAGACGTGACAATAAAAATTGCATCTAATCTTGGAATAAAAGCTAAAACATTAAGAGACGTTGGGCCTTTTACAAATACTGGACCTATTCCTCCTCGTGCAGATAATGAAAGTACATATACAGTGACTTGGACTCTTTTAAACTCTACAAACGATGTTAAAAATACTATTGTTTCAGCTACTTTGCCTGCAGGTATTGTTTGGAAGGGTGAGACTTCTCCGATTAATGAGAAAATAGATTATAATTCAGACAACAGAACTATAACTTGGAATGTGGGCGGAGTTTCTGCTGGTGTTGGTTACTCTTTTGCTCCTAGAGAAGTGTCATTTAAAGTTGGTTTGGCTCCAAGCATAAATCAAATTGGCTCAGTTCCGTCTTTAACTTCTAACATATCAGCTACAGCTATGGATACATATACAGAAAAATCAATCAGTTCTAGTGCGCAAGCTGTTACTACTCGTTATTCTGACCCATCATTTGTCCCAGGCAAAGAAATAGTTACAAAATAGAGCCTATCTTGGCTAAAATCTAAAGTCGGGGTAGTATACTCATATGGCTGAAAAATCTACAAAAAACAATGAATTAATGGAGAAAATAGTTTCTTTATGTAAGAGACGAGGTTTTATATTTCAAGGTTCTGAGATATATGGAGGTCTAGCCGGTACTTGGGACTATGGTCCTTATGGTGCAGAGCTTGCTAATAATCTAAAAAATATTTGGTGGAAGAGATTTATTTCTGATAGAGAAGATATGTTTGGTGTAGATGCTGCAATTTTGATGAACCCAAAGGTGTGGGAGGCATCAGGTCACGTGTCTGGTTTCTCAGATCCACTTGTTGAGTGTGAAAAGTGTCATCACAGGTTTCGCGCAGACCAACTAGAAGATAAAATAAAATGTCCTGATTGTGGTGGAAAGTTGGGAGAGGAAAGACAGTTCAATATGATGTTTAAAACTCATGTTGGAGCAACAGAAGACGAGAGTTCTGTTTCTTATTTAAGACCAGAAACTGCTGGTGGAATGTTTGTTAATTTTAAAAATGTTTTGGATTCAATTCATCCAAAAATTCCTTTTGGTTTAGGTCAGATTGGTAAAGCTTTTAGAAATGAGATAGCTCCAAGAGATTTTGTTTTTCGTTCTAGAGAGTTTCGTCAGATGGAGGTTGAGTATTTTGTTAAACCAGAGAATTGGAAAGAAGCTTTTGAAGAGTGGAGGGGGGTTGTGCTTGATTGGTGTAAAGAAATCGGACTTGATATGAACCATGTTCACGAGCTTGAAGTTGCAGACGAAGACAGAGCCCATTATTCAAAAAGAACAATAGATTTTGAGTTTGATTATCCATTTGGTAGAAAAGAACTTTACGGTCTAGCTTATAGAACAGATTTTGATTTGAAAAGTCATTCGTCTGCATCTGGTGTAGATATTTCTTATTTTGATGAAGAAACAAAAGAAAGATTTATTCCACACGTTATCGAACCTTCATTGGGAGTTGATAGAACAATTCTTGCTGTTTTAAGTGATTCATATAAAGAGGAGGGTGAAGGTGATGATAAAAGAGTGTATTTAAAGTTTTCTCCTAAAGTTGCTCCAGTTAAAGTTGCTGTTTTTCCACTACTTAAAAACAAAGAAATTTTGGTTGATAAAGCAAAAGAAGTTTATAAATTATTGAAAAAAGAGTTTGGAGCTGTAATGTTTGATGATAACGGAAATATTGGAAAAAGATATAGAAGACAGGATGAGATAGGAACTCCTTGGTGTGTTACTGTTGATTTTGACACAGTAGAAAAGGATGCCGGTGTAACAGTTAGAGATAGAGATACTGGGGAACAAAAAAGAATGACGGTTGGAGAGTTTATTGAATTCGCTCGGAAAGAATTGTCGTTATAAAACGTCTCCCTTGTTTGTGTGTTATAATTGACTTAATTATTAGCTAACAAAACTAGATGGAAACTAGAGAACAAAATATCACTATTAGTATTGGAACTATCACTAAATCTATAGTAATAGTTCTACTCTTCGCGGCTCTTTTTATATTAAGGGATCTCGTTCTCGTTCTGCTCGTTTCTATTGTTGTAGCTTCTGCTGTTGAACCGGGGACACAATGGTTTATACAAAGAAAAGTTCCAAGAATTTTTGCAGTTATTTTGATTTATTTGTTTATTGGAGTTGCTTTGGCTAGTACAGTTTTCTTTTTGCTCATACCTCTACTATCAGAATCCAGTGATTTTTTGAGGAATTTCCCTATATACTTTAATGCAAATATAGTTTCTGACACTATAGGTGATACGGGTTTTGTTGCAGGTTTAACAAATAGTTTGAACATTGAGGAAGTAATAATGCATATTAATTCAGCAATAGCTACTATATCTACAAATGCATTTGGTACGGTTACTGCATTTTTCGGAGGATTATTGAGCTTCTTTCTTATGGCCATATTGTCTTTCTATCTTGCGGTGGAGGAGGATGGAGTTGGAAAGTTTCTTAAAGCGATAACTACTATTAAACATGAGGCATATGTTGTTGATTTGTGGAAAAGATCTCAGAGAAAGATTGGACTGTGGATGCAGGGACAGTTGGTTTTGGCGATTATAATCGGTATGTTGGTTTATCTTGGGCTTTTGATTATTAATGTTCCAAACGCACTACTACTTGCTGCTCTGGCTGCTGCTTTTGAAATTATTCCATTGTTTGGTCCTATCATAGCTTCTATTCCAGCAGTTATGATTGCTTTCGTTAGTGGGGGATTTCCAATGGCTTTGGTTGTTATTGGACTTTACCTCATTGTTCATCAGTTTGAAAATCAGCTTATTTACCCTCTAGTGGTAAAGAAAGTTGTTGGTGTATCGCCAATAGTTTCTATTATAGCTCTTGCTGCTGGATGGCAGTTGGCTGGGTTTGTTGGTTTAATTCTTTCTGTTCCTATAGCTGCTGTAATCATTGAATTCTTTGATGATTTTGAGAAAAATAAGATAGAAAGTTTGGAAAGAATGAACGCTTCCACCCAGTAGAAATTCTGGTATAGTACTGAATATGGATAAAAATTTTTATATAACAACTACTTTGCCTTACGTGAATTCTGATCCTCATGTAGGTTTTGCTATGGAGCTTGTACGGGCGGATATAATAGCTAGAAGCAAGAAACTACAAGGTTATAATGTCTTTTTTAACACAGGCACAGATGAACATGGACAGAAACTTTTTACTGCAGCAAAAGACGCTGGTAGAGACGTAAAGGAATATGTTGATAGTTACGCTGAGGCTTTCAAGAGTTTACCTAAAGCTCTTGGTGTTTTGGAAGATATACATTTTATACGCACAACAGACAGTCATCACGAGAAAGCAGCACAAGAGTTTTGGAGGCGATGTTTTGATAATGGCTACATATATAAAAAGAATTACACAACAAAGTATTGTGTTGGATGTGAGTTAGAAAAAACCGATTCAGAGTTGGTAGATGGAAAATGTCCACTTCACCCAAAGCTCGAAATAGAACTGCGAGATGAAGAGAACTATTTTTTCAAGTTTTCTGATTTTGGAGATAAGCTTTTGGAGTTTTATAAATCAAATCCAAATTTTGTTGTACCAGATTTTCGTTTCAATGAAATAAAAGCTTTTGTTGAAAGGGGGCTTGAAGATTTTTCTATTTCTAGATTAAAAGAAAAAATGTCTTGGGGTATTCCTGTTCCAGGAGATGATAACCATGTTATGTATGTTTGGTTTGATGCACTAGTGAACTATATATCAACTCTAGGATGGCCAGAAAATATGGATCAGTTTGAAAAGTTCTGGAAGAATGGAGCACCTGTTCAGTATTGTGGAAAGGATAACCTCCGCCAGCAGTCTGCTATGTGGCAGGCAATGCTAATGGCCGCAGATCTTCCAAACACATCAACGGTTGTTGTGAACGGTTTTCTTACTGGAGACGGAGGAGTAAAAATGTCTAAGTCTTTAGGAAACACTATTAACCCAATAGATGTTGTAAATGAATATGGAGCTGATGCTTTTAGATTTTTCGTAGCAAAAGAAGTTTCTAACTTTGAAGATAGTCCTTTTACCATGGAGAGATTTAAAGAATCATACAACTCAGGACTAGCAAATGGCATCGGTAATCTAACAAGTAGAGTAATGAAAATGGCGAGTGCTAATCTCACAGAGCCTGTCAGTATTTCATTTGATTTGGAGAAATTATCATCTTTTTTTCAACATCTAAACTCTTTTGAGATATTAAAGGCTGTGGATTTGATTTGGTTGAATATTGGAGAGATGGATAGTTTTATACAAGAAAATCAACCATTTAAATTAATAAAAACTGATAAAGAGTCTGGAGAAAGAATGATAAGAGAACTAGTCACAAGACTTTATGGAGTAGCTAAAATGCTAGAAGTTGTTATGCCTGATACATCATCTAGTATTCTAGAATTGATCAAGGAGAATAAAACTCCGGAAACACCTTTGTTTGTTAGAAAAGACTAAAATGAACTTTGAATATTTTGATATACATTCTCATCTTTATTTCAAAGACTATGATGAAGATAGGGAAGAAGAAATAGAGAAAATGAAGAAACATAAAATTGGTACCATAACTATCGGTACTGATTTCGAGTCTTCTAAAATAGCTATTGAAATGGCAGAAAAGCACCAAAACCTTTTTGCTTGTATTGGTCAGCACCCTGGGGATTTGAATAAAGATTCAGTTTTTGATGAGAGACTTCGTACTCTGGCTGATAACGAAAAAGTGGTGGCTATAGGAGAATGTGGTTTGGATTATTTTCGTATGGAAGTGGACGACATTCTTTTGAAATCAATTCAGAAAACTATTTTTGAGTATCATATTGATCTGGCTTTGGAAAAAGATCTACCACTTATGTTACACATTAGAGCAAGTAAGGGGACAATGGATGCATACAACGATGCACTGAATATACTAGAGCATCACTACAAAATATCTGGTAACAAACTAAAAGGTAACGCGCATTTTTTTGCTGGCGATATGCAGGTTTTGAAAAGATTTTTAGATATTGGTTTTGCAGTTTCATTTACTGGGGTTATCACTTTTACAAATGATTATGATGAGTTTGTTAGAGCTGTGCCATTGGATAGGATAATGTCAGAAACTGATAGTCCTTTTGTTGCTCCAGTGCCACACAGAAAGGGTAGGAATTCACCACAGCATGTTCCACTTGTAGTAGAGAAGATCGCAGAGATTCGTGGAGAGCCGGTTCATACCGTAAAAGAGGCTATTTTGGCTAATGTAAAGGCCTATTTTCCTCGTATTTCATAACTATTGCTTACCTTAAGCTATTGTGGTAGTCTTGGGTCTATGGAAGAAATTAACAAAGAAAAGGGTGATATGTCGACTGTTTATGAGGTCTCATATTTACTTCTTCCGTCCCTTGCCGTAGAGCAAGTTCCTGGTAAAGCTTCATCTATAAAAGAGATGATGACTAGACTAGGCGGTACTGTGATTTCCGATGAGAACCCAGTTCTTATCGATCTCGCTTATCCTATGGTAAAGGTTGTTGGAACTGAAAGACACAAAGCAAACTCAGGTTACTTTGGTTGGATTAAGTTCGAAATGACAGCTGGGGACGTAGAAAAAGTAAAAAAGGCTTTGGACGCTGACGTAGACACAGTGCGGTATTTAATTATTAAAACAGTTAGAGAAAATACACTTCTTAATGGAAAAATGAAATTCCAGAAAGAGGAGAAGTTTATTAAAGATGAAGATGTTCTAGAAGATGTTCCTGTAGAAGCTTTGAAAGAAGTTGCTCCAGAAGAGTTAGACAAGAGCATTGATGAGATTGTGGTTGAGTAAATTAAAACCTTAAGAACTTTATAATCAAATATATGTACCTAAACAAAGCGATTATCATAGGAAATCTAACAAGGGATCCAGAGATAAAAGCTCTGCCATCAGGTGTGAAGGTCGCAAGTTTCTCTGTTGCTACAAACCGAGTCTGGAAAGACAAAAACGGGGTAAAGCAGGAGAATGTGGATTATCACAATGTAGTTGTTTTTGGACGACAGGCGGATATTGTGGGTCAATATATGAAGAAGGGAAGTTCAATACTGGTTGAAGGAAGAATGCAGACACGAAGTTGGGATGATGCTGGAGGTACAAAGAAGTATCGAACAGAGATCATTGCTGACAGAATCCAGTTTGGTCCAAGAAAAGAAGGGGGAGCACCTGGAAACTACAATCCTTCATCACCAGCAGATGATGATCACAAGAAGGCGATAGATACTATTGAGTATCCAGAAGAGGAGATTAATCCGGAGGACATTCCTTTCTAAATTAAAAATAAATTATTAAAATGAATTCAAATAAACAAGATTATTTCAACGAGAACAATATAAAATATATTGATTTCAAGGATGTAGATCTTCTAAAGAAGTTTCTAAATCCTCATGCTAGAATCATTTCTCGAAAGAGGACTGGTATAACAGCAAAGAACCAGAGAAATATAGCTAATGCAGTTAAACGAGCTCGATTTATGGGGTTATTGCCGTATGTTTCTCGATAAAACTTCCAAATCTGGCGAATTTCTTTGTTCTCGATTTTACTTTCTCCACGCGCAGTACTAAATGTACAGCTTGGTCGAAAGTAAAATCTGCGAACTTCGAACTTCACTCAGATTATGAAAGTTTGGAATAACAAAAAACCTCTGGGATATCCCAGAGGTTTTTTGTTAAGAGGTGATTAAAATCCTGCAGAAGCTCGTTCAGTGTACTCTCCAGTCTCAGTATTTACTTTGATGATTTCTCCTTCTTTTATGAACATCGGTACGTTTATCTCTGCACCTGTTTCAAGTTTAACTACTTTTGTTGCGCCTTGGGCAGTGTTACCTTTAACAGCTTCGTGCGCTTCTGTAACTTTTAGTTCTACTTTAATAGGCATATCAATACCAATAGTTGTGTCTCCAAACTTTAAAACTTTTATAACAGTATTAGGTTTTAGAAACTTTCCTCTGTTGCCAAGTATTTCTGCAGAAATTTGAAATCTATTACTAGGGTCAGTTGGATCACAGAACCAGAATTCTCCACGATTAACATATAAATACTTTGCATCAATCTTATCAATTTCTGCTTCTTCAACTTTTTCTGATACGTGGAAAGACTGCTCTGTTACTTTTCCAGTTATTAAGTTTTTCATTTTCACAGCATTAACCGGTTTTCTCTGCTGTTTTCGGAATACGTGAGAAGTGATGATTTCCCAAGGTTCACCGTTGAAAACGATATATTTTCGCTCTGTTATTTCACTATAATCTAGCATTGCCATAAATTTGTTTGGTTAATTAGAGTAAAAATATAGCCTATTTATGAGCATAAATCAACTCTTTGTTAAATTATTTTTATTCTTCAGAGCTAGGGGATTCGCCACCACTAACAGCCACTACAGACCCACCATTTTTTGCCAAACCAGAACGAATATCTTTTAGGATACTATCTGCGATTTTTTTGTTTGCTTTATCTTTTAGGAACTGGCGAGTAGCATCATAGCCACGGCCTAGTTTCTCCTCACCATATGAGTATGAAGTCCCAGACTTTGTGATAACCCCCATCTTTTCACCAAGAGCGATAAGTTCACCCTCGCGAGAGATGCCTTCGTTGTACATTAGATCAAACTCTGTTTGTTTGAATGGAGCAGCAACTTTGTTTTTTACAACTTTTACTCTGATACGTCCTCCCATAATCTCTTCACCCTTCTTTATCTGGGCTATTCGGCGGATATCGATACGTACAGAAGTGTAGAACTTTAGAGCTTTTCCTCCGGGAGTTGTTTCTGGGTTGCCAAACATAACACCAATCTGCATTCTGATTTGGTTGATGAATATAACTATAGTTTTTGATCTAGCCACAATAGCTGTTAATTTTCTTAAGGCCTGTGACATTAGTCTAGCCTGCTTTCCAACGTGGTGTGCTCCCATATCTCCCTCAATTTCATCCTTTGGGGTTAGTGCTGCAACAGAGTCGATAACAATAACATCTAGTTTTCCAGAGCGGACAAGGGAATCGACTATCTCGAGTGCTTGCTCACCATTATCTGGTTGAGAGATAAGTAGTTGATCTATGTTTACTCCAAGTCGTTTAGCGTATTCAGGATCCATTGAGTGTTCTGCGTCAATGAATGCACAGATACCGCCTTTTTTCTGTGCTTCTGCAATAACATGAAGAGTGAGAGTTGTTTTTCCAGATGACTCTGGGCCAAACACTTCTATTATTCTTCCACGAGGAAGTCCACCAACACCGAGTGCAGCATCTAGTCCGATTGAGCCAGTTGATATTGAATCAACATCAACGTGAGGCTTGTCGCCAAGCATCATAATAGAGTCATCGCCAAATTTAGTTCGTATCTCGCGAAGAGTATTTTCTACTGCCGCAGCTCCACCTTTGCTGTCCACAGGATCTCTCTTAGGTTCTTTTTCTGTTTTTTTCTTCATTTTTATTATTTTGTTAAGAAATTTCTTTTCTCCTCATAACTTTTTTGGAAACAGAATAATTTTCTGCTGAAAATTTTCTTCGCGCTCGTGTCTTCATGCACTCCGCGATGTTCCAAAAAAGTTATGAGTCAACGAAATTTCTAATTGTTAATACTCTTTTAATATAATTTCCAACCTTTTTTCCGTATAATTCTTGAACTTATCGCGAGCATCTAGTTTAATTATATTATAGCCAGGGGATAGGAGCAATTTCTCAGAAAAGTATCCATTTTTATCTGTGAAAATGGGTCTATCGTTTAGGTTTAGATAGGCAATATTACGAGCTCGACCCTCTATTTCTATTAATGTTTGGTTGTATGTAGCTCCGTTTTCGGGGGTATATATGTCTATAACAGGGCCTCTAATCAGTTTTTGGGCTTGGAATAGGGAATATCCAGCAATTACTATGACCAGTAGAGAAATAAGGCTGGTCCTGAGAATTGATATAGCGTTCCTGTTCATACTTATTCTGTAAATTCTGGAGCTGGTGTTTCTACATCAGAGGATCCTCCTATTAGTATTTCTCGAGGTTTTGCTCCAGAACCTGGCCCTATAACTCCACGTTCTTCTAGTATATCTATAAGTCTTGCTGCTCTAGCATAGCCAACACCAAGTTTTCTTTGAAGATATGATGTTGACGCTTTACCAGCTTCAATTACTGTTTGTTTTGCTTCTTCATACAAATCATCATCTTCTTCCATTTTTTCATCATCAATAGTTGCTTCAAATATATTATTTTTCTGATTATCACCAGATAGGTTTATCTCACTAGGGATTTCATTTGCGTAACTATCTACCAGATATTTAACAACAGATTTTGTTTCATCTTCTGATATGAAAGCAGACTGTATACGTTGTGGTTGAGACATTTTTCCAGATAGGTATAGCATATCTCCAGCTCCAAGTAGTTTTTCTGCTCCAGCCATATCAAGAATAGTTCTTGAGTCGATTTGGCTTGCTACTTGTAGTGCAAGTCTTGTTGGGATGTTGGCTTTGATAAGACCAGTAATAACATTAACAGAAGGCCTCTGTGTTGAAAGTATGAGGTGTATACCGACAGCTCTAGACATTTGAGCTAGTCTGACAATACCAGCTTCCAACTCTCTTGGATAAGACTGCATAATATCTGCAAGCTCATCAATAATCACTACTATATAAGGCATTGTCTCAATCGGTTTTTCATCTGTCTCCGAACTGTTCTTGCTGTTTTTACGTCTCTTTATTTCAGGTTCAACTACATTTTTGTGGTATGAGGAAATATTTTGCAGAGAGTGTTCCTGAAGAACATCATATCTACGATCCATTTCTTTTGCTGCCCATTTTAGAGCTAGTATAGCTTTCTTTGCATCTGTTATAACAGGAGTAAGTAGGTGTGGAATTTTATTATATAGTGTGAGCTCAACTCTTTTTGGGTCAACCATAATGAATTTCAGGTTGTCTGGTGAGTTTTTATATAGAAGGGAAGTAATAATAGTATGTATGGTTACTGACTTACCAGCACCGGTTGCACCAGCTACGAGCATATGAGGAGCAGAAGCTAGGTTATCAAAATATGACATTCCTGATATTCCTTTACCAAGACAGATCATAAGTGGTTTATCTGAATTCTGGAATTCAGGTGAGCCTAATAGTGATCCAAGACCAACAGTTGTTTTTGTGCTGTTTGGAACCTCTATTCCAACAAGAGATTTTCCTGGGATTGGAGCTTCGATACGGATTGGGTGAGCTGCTAGGGCAAGAGACAAGTCCTGCTGATAGGCAACGATTTTTGAAAGTTTAACTCCCTCAGCTGGTTTTAGCGCATAACGAGTAATGGATGGTCCGATAGATATCTCATCCATTTCTACAGTAATACCAAAGTTCTGCAAAGTTCTTTTTATAATATTTGAGTTCGCCTTTATGTCTCCAACTCCAGGTTTTCCTCTATCTTTTTCAAGTAATGAAAGTGGTGGTGGAACAAACTCTTTTCCATTCAAAAGTAATGGGCTGATACCAAACTCATCCTTTTTATCGTCTCCTAGAAGTTTTTTAAGTACACCAGTTTTATCTTCCTCCTGAGTTGAAGTCTGTGCTACAGGTTTTATTTCAGGTTCTAGTTGCTCTGCGTTGGCAATAATAAGTTCTGATTCGCCATCTTCTGTTTCAATTTCTTTTTTCTTGAATAGGGAAGTAATAAAAGTAAATCGTAGGGGAGCATCAAATATAGTTAGAATAGATACAACAAGCAATGCCAGTAGTATTAGCACACTCGCATATGTATCAAACATTCCTATTAATGGTCCAGATATAAATCCCCCAACAACTCCCCCACGTCCAGGCAAAGAAATATTTACCAAAGAAAGGGAAGAAACGAAAAATAAAATTCCACCAATGCTGTGGGTGAGGGCTAGTCTTTTGTGTAGTGTTCTGAAAAATGAAACACAAAGAATAAAGAAAATAGTAGGCATTAAATAGTAGCCAATACCGAACAAATATGAGAACAGTTCAAAAGCTTTTTCACCAACAAATCCACCTTTATTAAAAGCTGACATTAATAGGAATACTGATATAACAAAAAACGCTACTGCTACTATTGCCCTAACTGTTTCTTCTTTTAAATAGCTTTCTTTTTCTATTGATTCGTCTAGATCTTTTTTACCTTTTTCTTTCTTATCTTCCTTAGATTTTTTTCGTGCCATGATACCTATATTTTAACAGATAAAACTGTGAATACAAAAATATTTCATAGTTTTGTGGCTAGGATTCAAGATCTTTTTTAAACAATTGGAAACTTAATTTTTTACTTGTTTTGACTGGTATCTTTAGGTGTTGTCTGTAGCCTAAAATAGCACTAAAAGACTTGCACCAAAGTCTTTTAGTGGAGTATAATAGACACACTTGACGGCATTAAAGACATCTGGTATTATATAGGACATACATAAGACACCAATAAGGACAGTATCAGACATATCTAAAGTACAGTTAAAAATAAGGCTATGGAAGCAGATAAAATAAACACAACAGAATTAGCTCATAAAAACCAAGAACCTATTAGTTATTTTGAAAAAGATGCAGGTTTTGTTTTTGCGTACAAAAAGACAGAAAAGCTCGCTTCAGCTGTTTATATGATAACCAATCTTTTTTCTGATAATGAGCCAATGAAATGGACTCTTAGAAAGAAGGTTTCTGATCTAGTGTCTTTTATTCTTGAATACAAAGATGTAAAAGACTCAAGTGTTAATGACTTCGCATATAACGTTAAATCAAAAATTCTTGAGTTAGTTTCTATGCTAGAAATATCTTATCGAGCAGGGCTGATATCTCAGATGAATTTTACTATCATAAAGCAAGAGTTTAATAACTTATCAGAGGTGTTCAGTTCTCATTTTTCAGCTGTAAAACAACCCGTTCATGAAAGCTTCTCAAAAGGTTTCTTTAGTGTTCCTGATAACAGAGTTGCAGTTCATGAAGGACATCAAAATCACGTGTATTCGACATCAATGAGTTCACATGATCACACACACGTTTCTCACATTAAAGACAAAGAACCTGCATCTGATAAAGACGGTTTTAAAAGATCTAATCGCCAGAATATTATTTTAGGTCTACTAAAGAAAAAGAAAGAGTTAACTATAAAAGACATAGCTCAGGTTATAAAAGATTGTAGTGAAAAAACCATACAAAGAGAGTTGATTTCTTTTATAGATGCTGGTGTCTTAAAGAGAACTGGAGAAAGACGATGGAGTAAGTACTCACTAGTTTAAAGGACAGATATTTTGTCCTAGACGATTAATTTTTTGGTTTGCGATTTTGTCTTAAAATCTTACAATTTTTGTCCGTTTTTGGTTTGAATTTATAAACCAAATTTGGCCCATATAAGTTTGACTTTTGAGTTATTTTTTGGAATAATGGCTTGGTGCGGGTTTGCCGGTTTTTCAGCGCCCAATCGACAGAAAAGGGCTTAAAAATTGGAGTTATCCACACGGTCAGATTTGAAAGTGGGGGTGGTAAAATATATAATATGTTTTACGTATAGAGTCTTTGACTTTATACGTAAGATACTGATATTTTCCACGTCTATTCAGAATTGTAAGTCCCTTGACATTAATACTTAAAATATTAAGAAATTAATATTTAGGTCAATATGGATTTCAATTTAAAGCGCGATTTTTATCGTGCCTTCTGCCGTACAGAATAATCCTTAATTTTCTGAAACTCTAGAAACTCAGTCTAAACATCACCATCTAGTCTCTTGTTTTGTGTCGAAACATTCGGCTCCGCCACCATGTGGAGATATGAATGAAATATGGAGCAAGAGATTTAGTATGAAGATGTGGCTGTGGAAAATGTTTGCAAATATTGTAAAAAATGTTTGCAAACATAAACACAGCCACATCGGAAAATTATTAAGTAGTTAATCGTTTCCAACAACTCAATCTAAAATTTTATTAATAATAATAGAAAGAGTTGTTTCATTATTAAAAACATATATATGAATTTAACAAAATCACGAACTGCAAAGTTGGCTGCTGGTTTTGTAGGTTTTGCTATGGCTTTGAGCATTGTTGCTCCAACTCTAGCAAGTGCTGATACAGCATCTGACCTACAAGCACAGATCAACAGCTTGCTAGCAACGATTTCATCATTGCAAGCACAACTTTCAGCGACAACAGGTAGCTCATCAGTTTCAACTGGCTACACGTTCAACACAAACTTAACAGTAGGTAGTACTGGTGCTGATGTTATGAATCTACAAAAGGTTCTAAACATGAGTGCTGATACAAAAGTAGCTAACTCAGGAAATGGTTCACCAGGAATGGAGACATCATACTTTGGTCCAGCTACAAAGGCTGCTGTTATCAAATTCCAGACTAAGTATGGAATTTCACCAGCTGCTGGTTATGTAGGAGCAATCACTCGAGCTAAACTTAACTCAATGGGTGGTTCAACAGTTCCTCCAGTAGTAACTCCAGGTAATCCACAAGGTGGATCACTTTCAGTTTCAGCTGGTTCACAACCTGCAAATTCTCTTGCACCAACAAATGCAGCGAGATTACCTTTCACAACAGTTGTCCTAACAGCAGGATCATCTGATGTGACAGTAAACTCTATAACAGTAGAGCGATCAGGTTTGGCACAAGATGCTATGTTCTCAGGAGTTGTTCTCTTGGACAGTAACGGAATGCAGATTGGTATCGCAAAAACACTTAACTCAAACCACCAGGCAATGGTAGGTGAGCCTTTCGTTGTTAAAGCCGGTACTTCAAAGACAGTTACAGTCGCTGGAAACATAGGTACAATTTCATCAACTTATGCTGGACAAGTTGCATCTCTAAACGTTGTTGCAGTTAATACTTCAGCATCAGTTTCAGGATCAATGCCTATAACAGGAGCTCAGCATACAGCAAACGGTACGCTTACGCTCGGTACAGCTACAATGTCTGAGTCTTCATATGACCCAGATACATCAGCTAATAAAGAAATCGGAACAACAAACTACAAGTTTGCTGGAGTTCGAGTTACAGCTGGTTCAGCTGAACAAGTTAGACTATGGTCTATCCGATGGAACCAGACAGGTTCTGCTTCATCACAAGATCTTGCTAACATAAAAGTTTATGTAGATGGTACTGCATATGACACAACAGTGTCATCAGACGGTAAGTACTATTCAGCTAGCTTCTCAGGAGGTCTATTGATTGACAAGGGTAACTCAAAGGATGTTTACATCCAGGGAGATATTGTTGGATCAAGTGCTTCTGGAAGAACAATAGAGTTTGATATCTATAAAGCAACTGATATCTATGTATCAGGTGTGACTTATGGATATGGAATTACTCCAACACAAAGTGCTAATGGAACAGCGAATGTGGCAACTTCTGAATTTACTTCAGGAACACCATTCTTCTCTGGTTCTCAAGTAACAGTTACAGGAGGTTCAGCTACATCAATCCAGAAGGCAACTTCAGTTGCTGCTCAGAACGTAGCAGTTAATGTTCCTAACCAAGTACTTGGAGGATTCCAGACTGATATTAAGGGTGAGCCTATCTCTGTACAGAGTATGGTATACAACTTTAATTACAGTTCAGGAGTAGCAGCTTCTTCATACCTTTTGACTAACGTATCACTCGTTGATGAGAACGGTGCGATAGTTGCAGGTCCAGTAGATGCTGTAAACGTAGGTGGTGTTGCACAAAAAGTAACATTCACAGACACAGTTACACTTCCAGTTGGAGTTAAGACTTATACATTGAAGGGTAAATTGCCTTCAGGTCTTTCTAATGGAACAACAATTGTGGCTTCAACTACACCTTCATCTGATTGGTCAAACATAACTGGTCAGACAACAGGTAACACAATTACATTGTCAAACGGTGTATTCTCAATGAACACAATGACAGTTAAGGCAGCAGCTCTAGCTATTACAGTTTCAGCTACTCCTTCAGCTCAGTCAGTTGTTCCTGGAACACAAGGATTTACATTTGCTAACTATCAGTTTGATGCTTCACAGTCAGGAGAGGATGTTAGATTCTCATCTGTACCTCTTTACTACAACGGAGCTTCAAATGCAGCAGCAGCAGATGAGTCTAAGTTGACATCATGTCAGTTGTTTGATGGTTCTACAGCTTTGAACACAGGTTCAAACGTAGTTAATCCTTCAACAGCTACAGCAACATCAACACCTTATGAACCTACATTTACATTTGATCAGCAGTTTACAATTCCAAAGGGAACAGTTAAAACTCTTGCTCTAAAATGTAATCTTGCAAGTTCAATGGATAACAGTTCTGTTGTTCAGTGGGGTATAAAAACAGCAGCTTCTATAACAGTTACAGGAGTTACATCAGGTAACGATGTTACAGAAACAGTTACAGCTTCTAATGGTCAGGCGATGACAGTCAGTGCAGCTTACCTAACAGTAACTACTGATTCTAATTCACCTTCATATGCACTTGCTGCAGCTGGTACTTCAGGAAATGAAATTGGAAGATTCAAGATTACAGCTGCAAATGAAACTGTAAACTTGAACAAGATTGGATTGAAACTTACAAACTCAGCATCATCTTCAGCATCTGACCTAATCGCAGTGTCAATCTGGGATGGAGCTACACAAGTAGGTTCAGCTATCTTCACAGGTGCAAACACAGTTGCAACATCAACATTCACTTCACCTGTAGTTCTTACAAAGGATGTAGCTAAGGTTCTTACAATCAAGGCTGACTTTGCAGCTATCGGAACATCACAACCTGGTACACAGGGTCACTTGATTGCAATTGATGTAAACGGTTCTGACACAACAGGTACAGAAGGTACAGGTGCTGGTTCTGGTTCTACAATCAACCTTGCAACATCAGGTTCAACAGCTTCAACAGCAGTGGCAGGAGTGAGACTATTCAGATCATTCCCTACATTCGCTAAAGTTTCAGTTCCTACAAACACTCTAAACAATGGTGAACAATCATTGCTAAGATTTAAGGTAACTGCTAACGCAGCTGGTGATGTCGGTATCTACAAGTTTACAGTTCGAGTTGCTACAACAACTGCTACTGTAACTGGTATCAACATCCGAGCTTACACTGATTCAGGATTCTCAACACCAGTTTCTGGTTTGTCATCTGATGGATCATTGTTAGCAACAGCTCTTACTGGTACAGCTTGGGGTTCATCTTCAACTGATCTAGAAGTATTCGCTCAGACATCTGCAGCAGCTTCTACAACAGTTCAGGTCCCAGCTGGTGCTACAAGATACTTTGATGTTATCGGTACAGTTGCTAGTGCCTCAACAGGTGCTTCTGTACAGACACAACTTCAAGGAGATGCAGCTTATCCACAGCTTTCAAGCTTCATGGGTACAGCTCTTCAGATCAACAACGATGCAGGATCAAATAACGATCTTATCTGGTCACCAAATGCAACTTCTACATCAGTTAATGCATCTAACGACTGGACAAACGGTTACGGTATCGTTGGTCTACCATCAAGCAACATGTCAGCTGAAGTATTGTCAAAATAATCTAACGATTACTAGATATACCAAGCTAGCATAGCTAGATAGGCAAAAAACCACTTCGAAAGAGGTGGTTTTTTGTTGTTAAAAACTAAAATTTGGCAAAACTATTATTTAAAATTTAGTTTTTAATAAATCAATAGTTATGGTAGCATGGTTAACTATGGAGATATCAAAAACAAACAAAATCATTATAATATTCGGGTTCATTATTATTGTGGTTGTGCTAGGTTTTTTACTGTATAAAAAAACAAAAACTTTGACTAATGCATCTGATGGTGTATTAAATGTTTCTACCACCACTACCACTCAAAACGGTTTACAAATAAGTTCAGAAGGAACAGGTGACTATAAAATTGAGCAAGTACCAGTAAATGAAGGAAGGGAAGTTTTGCCACAACCAGTACCTGATTTAAATAGAAAATTAGTTTTTTTATCTTCTCTAAACTTAACTCAAGAAGCGAAAGATATTATTACCTCTAAGGTTAAAGATCTTCAATCTCAACTTAAAAAAGATGCGACATTTGTTACTGGTTGGATTGATTTAGGTATTTATCAAAAGATGGCGGGGGATTATGATGGCGCTGCTATTTCTTGGACTTATGTAACTAAACTTGTTCCAAGTGATTATATTTCATTCGGCAACCTAGGTGATTTGTATGCTTATTACCTTAAAAATAATGCATTATCTGAAACAAGTTACAAGAAAGCTATTTCAAATGCTCCGAAACAAGCTTACCTCTATATTCAACTTGCTGGTGTTTATAAGGATGTTTTTAAAGATATGGACAAGGCAAGAGCTATAATAGATCAAGGCTTAAAAAACTTGCCTGATGATAAGGGTTTATTGGAGTGGAAGACTAATAACTTGAAATAACCAATCAAAAACACTCCATATGGAGTGTTTTTGATTGGTTTGGTATAATTTTGTTATGTCACAGTATTTCGATAAAGATTTTTTTAAATTTTTCTTGCGATTTGCTGCTATTCTATCTGTCAGTATTATTATCATAATTGCTGCTAGGTTATATCAAACTCAGTCTTCATTGGCGGAAGACAATACATCTGCTGTTATAAAAACGATTAATAAATAGAAAACATATGTTGAGGCGATTGCTTCTAATAGTTTTATTACTTTCGTTCAATACTGCTTATGCAGAAGTTAGTCAGTTTGTTTTTATTACAGAACCTCAAATAATACCAGTTAACACAAACTCTGAAACCATTACTATTCAGTCTCAGAATTCAGATGGTATCTCCGAAAATATAACAGAGACAAATGATTTGGTGTTTTCATCCACTTCCGGAACAGGGGAGTTTCTAAGCACTTCTGGCAATCCTGTTACAACAACAATGTCAAAAAATACAGCTAATAAGAATTTTCTGTATAAAGACTCTACTCCTGGTACTTACACAATTACAGTTACAGCAACAGGTAGGACAAATTTGAAAACTTTTTCTGCAAGCCAACAGATTGTTGTTGGATCTTCTGCCTCTGGTAACACAGATACAGCAACAACAACACAAGAGGAGGTGACTTCGACTTCCCCACCGCAGACAAATAATTATTCGGCACATTCATCACCTGCTCCACTTAGTACAACTGAAAATAAAATAGATTTTGAAATATCGGCTGGTCGGGACAGACTAACATCTGTTGGTAATCAAGTTGTTTTAAAAGCCGTAGCAACAAAGACTCAAAATGTTTCAGAACAAAACATCTCCTACGCTTGGTCGTTTGGGGATGGAACTGTTGGTTTGGGTAGCACAGTTAGTCACTCATATAGGTTTCCTGGAAATTATAATGTGGTTCTGAATGGCTCATATTCTGATAAACAAGCTGTAAGCAGAATATCTATTAAAGTTGTTTTGTCAGAGCTAACAATATCAAGGCTTGTTGGTGGATATGAGGTTACAAATAAGTCAAAATCTGAGATTAATTTGGGTGACTGGAGTCTGGTAAGTGACAAAAAATCTTTTGTTTTTCCCGCAGATACTCTTATTCCATCTGGAGAGAAAATAGTTTTTGCTGACGAGATAACTGGTTTAATGGATGGGGAAGTAAAACTTTTAAATCCTTTAGGGAAGTCTTTTGCAGTCTATACGAGCAATATTGGTTTAGTTGCTGGAGCAAATATTAGCAATACTGAAGTTATTGATGTTGAGAAAATTCAGGCTAAAATAGATGAAGTGAAAAATACAGTCTCTCAAATCTCAACTCAAATTAACCCAAAACCTTCGGTAAAAGTTGCAACAGAAAAAGCTCCAGAGACTCCTAAAAATGAGGACCAGTTAGCTAATGTTGTTCAGGTTTTTGAAGCTCCACAGAGAAATGGTCTTTCTGCACAGATAATGTCTTGGCCGGTTAGGGGTTTTAGTTTTATAAAACACCTATTTGTTGAATAATTTCATTTGACTTCATTGTGGTTTTTCTGTATTGTTATGCCTGTAAGGTCAAAGACAGGTGGTGGGTTTTAACCCTTAATTTCCGCCCGAGACTCACAAAAGACAATAGTCACTTGTGAAATTTCTCGACCTTAGGTCGGTTTTTTATTTATCAAAAAATACAATTATGGCAATTACAAAAGCAAAGAAAGGAGAAATTCTTGAAAAACTAAAAGGTATAGTAAAGGATTCTTCATCAATTGTATTTATAAACTTTCACGCTCTTCCAGTAACTGAAAGTTCTGAGATTCGAAAGACTCTTAGAACTAAAGGTGTGGGATATACTATTGCAAAAAAATCTCTAACAAAGAAAGCTTTAAACGAAGCTGGATTTGAGGGAACTCTACCAGATATGCCTGGAGAAACAGGAATAGTATATAGTGCAGATCCATTGGACTCTGCTAGAGAGATTTATACATTCCAAAAGAAGTTTGATGGAAAAATTAAAATTCTTGGAGGAGTGTTTGATGGTAAGTTTATGGATATGGAGGCAATGGTTTCTGTGGCTCAAATCCCAGGACTAAAAACTCTACAAGCTCAGTTCGTCAACCTTATCAATTCACCTATACAGGGATTTGTTATGGCGCTAAGTGAGATAGCAAAAAGTAAAGAAGCAAACAGTTAATAATTAATTAAAATAATATGGAAGAAACAACAAAAGCAGTAGTAGAAACTCCAGCAAAATTCAAGGCTGTAGTTGAAGCTATAGAAAAAATGTCAGTACTAGATCTACACGAGCTAGTAAAGCACCTAGAAGAGAAGTTCGGTGTTTCAGCAGCAGCAGTTGCAGTAGCAGCTCCAGTAGCTGGAGGTGCAGCAGCGGCAGAAGAGAAGTCAACAGTTAATGTTGAACTAACAGATGGCGGTGCAACAAAGATTGCAGTTATCAAGATTGTTAAAGAAGCTCTAGGTCTTGGTTTGAAAGAGGCTAAAGATCTAGTTGATGCAGCTCCAAGTAAACTAAAGGATGGAATGAAGAAGGAGGATGCAGAGGCTTTGAAGAAATCTCTAGAAGAAGCTGGGGCTAAAGTAACACTGAAATAATTATTAAATTATTTCAGGTTACTTTAGAGCCGCAGGCGCGAAGCCGATTGCAGTAGCAATCGCAGCCGAGGCGGGGTCGCAGAATTTTCCTTGCGTCGGCAAGGAAAATATCTGTGACAAAGTGACACTAAAATAATCACTTTATTTAAAGTTTTAACGAAAAACCGAACAATTTGTTCGGTTTTTCGTTATTTTTCTGTAATTTATCAAAAAAAAGTCAATTATCGCTTTTATTAAAAGAGCTGTTATAATCAAAAACTATGGAAACATTAGGGAAGTTATTCGGATCCGAGGCAAAGGTAAAAATAATGAGACTTTTTCTGTTTAATCCAGAGACTGTTTTTGATACAGGAGAAATATCAGATAGAGCAAAAGTTGAACCACCGAAGGTTAGAAGAGAGATGTCCAACCTGGAAAAAATGGGTTTGGTTAAAAGAAGATCTTCAGCTAAAAAAAGAGGGGGGCATGGTTTTGTTTTGGAGACACAGTTTCCTTATTTATTACAGTTACAAAATTTTCTAATAAATATTGAGCCATTACAACCAAAAGAGATTATAAGAAAGGTTTCTAAGGTTGGAAGTATAAAACTTATAATCATTGCTGGTGTGTTTCTTCAAGAGGCAGAGAGTAGAGCAGATTTGCTTATTGTTGGAGATGGGATTAAAAAAGCTAGTTTAGAAAATCTAATAAAAACTCTTGAGGCAGAAATAGGTAAGGAATTGAGGTATGCCCACTTTACTACAGATGATTTTAAATATCGTATCAGTATGTTTGATAAATTGATTAGAGATATATTAGATTATCCTCACAAGAAGATTTTAAATAAGCTAAATATAGACTAATTTAAAGTTTTATTAGCCCGCTTTTCTTATTCACATATGTCTCTTGAGGGGTAGAAAATAGAAAATAGCCTATGTTATAATAAAGGTATTATTCATTTAATATAAGTTTTATGGTTTTACAAACATGGGTAGATGTTTTGAAGTATTCCTTCGCTAATCTATGGACAGGTATAATTATGTTTATACCTAAATTGGTAGTTGCGTTGGTTATATTGTGCATTGGTTGGGCTGTTGGAGCTGCTATCTCAAAAGCAATTTCTCACTTTATGAAAATGATAAAGTTTGATGAGGCTTTGAAGAAAGCTGGTTTTGAAGATCTAACAAAGAAAGCTGGTCTAGAGCTAAACTCAGGACACTTCTTGGGTTCTTTAGTAAAATACTTCGTCATCGTTGTATTTCTAATCGCAAGCTTTGATGTTCTAGGTCTTAATGAAGTAACAAGTTTCCTAAAGGGAGTTGTTGTTGATTATCTTCCACACGTAATAGTTGCTGCACTAGTTCTTTTGGTTGGAGGTGTAGTAGGGGATATAATCGCTCGAATTGTTTCAGCTTCTGCAAAATCAGCAGGTCTAACATCTGCTGGATTTGTAAGTACAGTTTCAAAATGGGCAGTTTGGGTTTTTGCTATTCTAGTTGCTCTATCACAGATGGGCATTGCTGGAGCGTTTATCCAGACTCTATTTACAGGTTTTGTTGTAGCAGTGTCACTTGCTCTAGGTCTATCTTTCGGACTTGGAGGACAGGAGGCTGCAGCTAAAACTATTGATAAGGTAAAGCAAAGCATTTCACACAACTAAGTTTGTAAACAGACTTAACAAAATACTCCCGAAAGGGTGTTTTTTGTTACTCAAAATATGGCTTTATAAATAGGTCTTTTGGGGGTTATTGATTATTTGACACTATATATGCACTAGTATATACTGTCCCTTATCTCAGATATGTTAATAAATCACTTAATTTCAAAGCGGTATAGGTAATACTCTTTTTTGAGTGTTGTCCGAAAAACTGCTTTAAAAGAAGCAGTTTTTCTTAACAAGGATCTGAAAGTAACTTGAAAATATTCCCAAGGGTTTGACGGAGTCCTACCCAAGGGTTCATGCCATCACACTTTTTAGAATTCGTGCCAGTACTGCAAAGTATTAGGTGCGGGGTCTTTTCGGAGATGTAGATGGAAGTAAAAGTAAAAAATAGTTTTGTATTCTGATTGTAGGAATACAAAACAAAACTGTTATATGTTTAATTATATGTAACAGGACAAAGTAAAGACTTGGAATTGCGAGTGGTCGTGATTTCAAGTTTGTGGTTTTTAAATTTCCTAATGGGAAATTTAAGAGCGTATGGTGGATGCCTTGACTCAAAATGGCGATGAAAGACGTAGCATGGCTGCGATAAGTTATATATGTCGTTGCTCTACGAATTACGTAGAGCGTGCACCCGGGGAAGTAAAACATTTCAGTACCCGGAGGAATAGAAAACAATTGTTATTGCGCAAGTAGCGGCGAGCGAAAACGCAGAAGCCCAAACCACCCTTCTATCTTTGTTTGTGTCGCAAGACATAAGCGAGGATAGCGGGGTGGGGTTGTAAGGCAGGAACGTCATAATTTATTATGAGAGAAGTTACAAAATATTATGTTAGTTGAATGTGCTGGAAAGCACGACCCTAGAGGGTAATGGTCCCGTAAGCGAAAATATAATATCTTCTTTGTTCTTGTTCTTGAGTACTTCGAGACACGTGTGGCTCGGAGGAATCTGCCGGAACTAACCGGTAAGGCTAAATACATTTTGAGATCGATAGTGAACTAGTACCGTGAGGGAAAGGTGAAAAGAAGTCCGATAAGGACAGTGAAATTATCCGTCACGGCGTGCCTATTGAAGAATGAGCCAACGAGTTGATGTATGCTGCACGACTAAGTCCTTTACCGGATGGAGTCAAAGGGAAACCGAGTGTGAATAGCGCGAATAAGTAGTATGCATCAGACCCGAAGCCAGAGCGAGCTTGTCATGAGCAGGGTGAACTTCTGAGAAATCAGAAGGGAGGCCCGAACCCATATGCCGTGCAATACATTGGGATGACTTGTGATAAGAAGTGAAAAGCTAATCGAGCCTGGTAATAGCTGGTTCTCTCCGAAATAGCTTTTGGGCTAGCGTCAAATGTTCCCTTCTGGGGTAGAGCACTGGAAGGTCTCGACAGGGAGAAATCTCGCGAGACCTATCAAACTCCGAATACAGAAGATTAAAAGTTTGGCAGTTAGACGGCGGGGGCTAAGCTCCGTACGTCAAAAAGGAAACAGCCTAGATCTCTATTTAAGGTCCCTAAATCTACGTTAAGTGCGCTTAAGGTGGTGAAATTTCTCAGACACTGAGGAGGTTGGCTTAGAAGCAGCCATCCTTTAAAGATAGCGTAACAGCTCACTCAGTAAGAGATTTCGCGCCGCAAATAATCGGGGCTAAACGTAGTACCGAAACTGAGGATTTATTTCTTCTTCGGAAGAAATGAGTGGTAGGAGAGTATTCGTATCTGCTGTGAAGGCAAAGGGGTGACCCATGCTGGAGCGATGCGAAGTAAGAATGTTGGCACAAGTAACCACAATACAGGTGAGATCCCTGTACGCCGAAAGACTGAGGTTTCCTATTCAATGTCAATCAGAGTAGGGTTAGTCGGGCCTAAGGCAATGACGAGAGTCGCAGCCGATGGACAGCTGGTTAATATTCCAGCACTTTTACACAATGCGATGGAAGGACGGAGTGCAGTATGTACAGCTCATTATTGGATTTGAGTATGTGCTGTCAGAATGTCTTGTAGGTAAATCCGCAAGCTATCTTAAATGATAAATTCAAGCAGTATTTAAACCTGGCGATACGTCAAAGGGGATAGTACAAAGCGCGCTTCCAAGAAAATTTTCTAAGCTTAATTGTGTGAGATCCGTACCGTAAACCGACACAGGTAGTCAGGTCGAGTAGACCAAGGCGAACGAGTGAGAGATCCCCAAGGAACTCTGCAAAAAAGCAGCCGTAACTTCGGAATAAGGCTTGCCCACTTTATGTGGGCCGCAGCTAAAGTATCTCTGGCAACTGTTTATCAAAAACACAGCTCCCTGCGAACTCGCAAGAGGATGTATAGGGGGTGATGCCTGACCAATGCCAGAAGGTCAAATATGGTAGGAGAATGTCGCAAGACGCTATCTTGACTATATAAGCCCTGGTGAATGTCGGCCGTAACTATAACGGTCCTAAGGTTGTGCGGACAATTTATTTTGCCCGCACAAGGACTGGGGCCGTTAAAGGAATTGATAAACGAAATAACAATTAAAATCATTATAATCATTCAAAGCTGCCTCAGTACATAGCGATATGTGCGAGGTCCAAAAATCATGGCTATATGCTGGTAAGTCTGCAATTTACAGACGATCAGCAGGGAAGTCCGAATTTATTCGGATCCCTCAGAGACCAAACGCCGTGCATCTCTAGTAGATGAAGATATGGTCCTTCGTATGCAATAGGAAACGAAAAGCGAAATTCCTTGTCGGGTAAGTTCCGACGTGCACGAATGGTATAATGACTGGAGAACTGTCTCGGGGATTTGCTCGGTGAAAATACAATACCGGT
>LFCP01000006.1 GCA_001189155.1 Parcubacteria bacterium C7867-006
ACGACGCTCTTCCGATCTATCCAAGATTCAAAAGCTCATCTGATTTATCCAACCTATATGCATCTATGTGTATCAAATGCGTAAACTTCTGGTTCTGCAATTCGTATATTTTTTCAATAACAAAAGTTGGACTCGTAACCGTATCTTCTACCCCGAGAGACTTTGCGATACATTTTGTAAACGCAGTTTTGCCGGCGCCCAAGTCGCCAGATAAACCAACAACAGTTGCGCCACTATCTTTTGTATAAAGTTTTGAAACAAAATCATTGGCGATTTTTTGTGTATCTTCAATACTATGAGAGATGTATTTCATAACTTTGATACTACCATATTTTAAGTATGAAAAAAGACCAGCATCTGCTGGCCTTATCCGCGGAGGCACTATTGCCCCCGCGGAAATGTTCTAATCCTCGGCTACTTGATATTCCAGTAACCAAAGAACTCGTACTGACAGCCGATGGAGGTGCACTTCCGCATATAGATCTGCGGAGAAATCAGTGTCCTCACACCTTTGTCAGACTGGATGATTGCGCTGTAACCAACGACCGAGTACCCATCCAAAGGGCTCAGTCGTTCCTGTAGATTGATCGTGCCACCAGGACACAAATCCTCTACAACAACTGGCCCGCCGTTGCCGGCAACTCGGCGAATCTTGACCCAGCTAGAAGTCTCGTTCGAGATCAACATGCTGGTATGTGTCGAAGCAACCCATCTGCGACTGACTGCTCCACTGATCCAAACAAGATCTTCATCGTCCGGATTCTGACAACGAAGCCCAGTGTCAATAATGGCCTTCGTGCGAGCGTGATCTTTTCTTTCGCTCGCACGAACTTGTTTGTCGTACTCCAGTCGGGCTTCGCGCTCGACAGGAGTTTCGCTCTTCTGTTTGAGTGAAGCCTCGTGCAGATCTCTCTGCTTGTAAAGTTTCTCAAGCGCGATGAGTCGGATTGCTCTGTCCCTTGCGGACTCATCCTTCGGCTCAACTTCGAGTCGAGCGATCGACTCTTCGATAGTCTCGACCCCGTTCATGGTGACGGGCTGATCCATCCGAAGTGCCCTGCGCTGTCTGATTGACTCAGAGCTTGCGCATCCCGTCGCCAGAATGGCGAGCATGATCGCAACAAACAAACGTGAAATGGTGTGCATTGGGCACCCTCCTGCCACAATTATACACCATTTTATAGGCTTTTGTCAATAGATTTAAAAGTATGTTAAAAACCGCCTATTTTAAGGCTTTATTTGTGATATTATATTTAGACAAAACTATGGTCCAATTTGATGAAGACAAACAAAATAAACGAGTAGAAGATCTGCACAAACAAGAAGAAGAAACTCTAGCTCAAACCCTATCATCCAAATATGGGGTTCCTTATATCGACCTCACCACTACCCCACTAGATATTGATGCTCTACGTATTATAAATGAAGCTGAATCTCGCGAATCAAATGTAGCTGTTTTCAATGAAGTAAATAAAATAGTAAGCCTTGGAGCTCTCGCACCAGAAAGTCCAAAAACAAAAGAAATCATACAAACCATCAAATCAAAAGGATACGAGGTGGAACTGTTTATGGTTTCAGAAACAAGTTTGAAAAAAGTTTGGGAAAGATATAAAGACCTATCGTACTCATTTGAAACAAAATCTGGTGCTCTAGATATTTCCAATGAACAAATCACGGAATTCCTTTCCAAGGTACACACCATCCCAGATGTACAGAACCTTATCGGTGAAGTTTTGCAGATGAAAAAAAGTTACAGAATCTCTAGAATAATGGAAATCATTATTGCTGGAGCTCTTGCCACAAACGCTTCTGATATTCACCTTGAACCAGAAGAAGAATTTGTGAGACTACGATACAGACTAGACGGAATGCTAACAGAAATACTCCAATTTGATTTGGATACATACAAACTTTTACTTTCAAGAATAAAACTCATTTCAAACCTAAAACTAAACATCTCTGGAGCACAGGATGGACGTTTCAGTATAAAAGTTAGTGATAGTGAAATAGAAATCAGAACCTCTCTTCTGCCTGGCGCATACAACGACTCTGTTGTGCTTCGAGTTCTAAACCCAAAGTCAATTGCAGTTCCATTAGGAGAGCTTGGTATCCATCCTAAACTTCTAGAAGTTATTGATCATGAAATAACAAAACCTAATGGAATGTTGCTGATCACAGGACCAACAGGTTCAGGAAAAACAACAACTCTATATGCCCTACTAAAAAAGGTTCACACTCCAGAAATAAAAATTATTACCATAGAAAATCCTATCGAATACCATCTGTCTGGAATAGTTCAAACTCAAACAGATGAAAAAAAAGAATATGGTTTTGCAGAGGGTCTACGTAGCGCACTACGTCAGGACCCAGACGTAATCATGGTTGGTGAAATCCGCGACAGCGAGACAGCGGAAATCGCGATAAACTCAGCCCTTACTGGTCACCTGGTGTTCTCTACTCTACACACCAACAATGCTGCTGGAACATTTCCGCGACTTATTGATCTTGGAGTTGATTCTAAAGTTATTTCATCAGCAATAAATCTAGCTATGGCTCAGAGACTTGTTAGAAAACTCTGCACAAACTGTAGAAAACAGATTGATCTAGAAAATGAAGATAAAAAAACCATAGATGACATTGTAAATACAATATCAGATAAAAATTATTTGAAGGATGTAGACCTAACACACGTATGGGAATCAGTTGGTTGTGACAAATGTAACATGACTGGATTCAAAGGGAGAATAGGAATACACGAAGCTATAAAAATGGATTACGACATTGAACTTATTGTTCGAGAAAACTCGAGTGAAAGAGAAATTAAAAAAGCAGCAGAAAAACAAGGACTACTGAACCTGAGACAAGATGGAATATTAAAAGTTTTATCTGGAATTACAACACTAGAAGAACTACGAAGAGTTATAGATATCGAAAAAGAATAACAACCGCACGAAGTCGAGTGGTCATTCGACCATTGCTCGACTTCGTGCGGTTACAGTCGTATGACCATTTTAAAAAAATCAAGATTGCTAAAAGTGTCAGTTTTGTGTCTGAATTAGTTATACACTTGCTAAAGACACCTTCATATGGATAATTACTATTAGGAGTAACAAAAAACTCCAAAGCATAAATCTCTAAGCAACACTTTTAATAATCGATACCAAAAGCTAAGTATTTCGCAAAGGATAACTCCAGAGTATTACACAAGGTAATACCCAGAACGTCCTCGCAGGAACACTCGTAAACATAAAATGCTTAGTTGCTTAGAGATTTATATTTTGGAGCTATAAAATCACCCGAAGGTGATCTCAAAAACTGCCTCTTTTCAATGAATACTATTGAGACTGGTAGTTTAGCATACATTATTTTTCTTGTCAACTACCATTTCCACACCATTTTAGGGTGATAGACAACCAAAACTTTATAGTATAATTGTATCTATGAATAAATCGGCAAAGAAAATCGATGAAAATGAGATAGATAAAGACGCTCTATTTCTAGACACAACACTCAGACCATCCAGATGGGATGATTACATTGGTCAATCAAACATCAAAAAAAATCTGCAGATACTTTTAACTGCAGCGAAGGAACGCAATCACCCACCAGAACACATACTATTTTATGGCTCTCCTGGTTTGGGTAAAACAACACTCGCTCACCTGATCGCAAAAGAGATAAATGCACAGATGAAAGTAACATCAGGACCTGCAATAGAAAAAGTTGGCGACCTTGCATCTATTCTTACAAACCTTTCTGCTGGCGACATACTTTTTATAGACGAAATACATAGACTAAATAAAACTATTGAGGAAGTTCTCTACCCAGCTATGGAGTCTGGTTCATTGGATATTATTATTGGAAAAGGTCCGAGCGCAAGAACAATACAACTAGAACTACCTCCATTTACTCTCATTGGTGCAACGACTCGTATTGCAATGATTTCCTCCCCTCTTCGATCACGCTTCTCTGGAGGAATATTTAAACTAGAGTTTTATACAAACAAAGAAATAGAGAAGATTATCGAACGATCATCAAAAATTTTGGGAATAGAACTAAACGAACAAGCTGGTGCGGAAATAGCAAAACGCTCAAGATATACTCCTAGAACTGCCAACTATCTTTTGAAACGTGCACGTGACTACTCACAGGTAAACAAAACTGATTTAACAAAAGAGTCTGTGGATGAGGCTTTAAAACTACTCGGTATAGATGAGGTCGGTCTCTCTCCTGCTGACCGAGACATACTCCACACTATTATCAATAAATTCTCTGGTGGACCTGTTGGACTCAATACACTTGCCGCTGCAATGTCGGAGGAGCAAGCAACTATTGAGGAGTTCAATGAACCATACCTAATACAGCTTGGATTTCTTGATAGAACACCTCGTGGACGAACAGTGACAGCATCTGGTTATGAGCACCTTGGACTTACACCAAAGAGTTTGTTATAAAATACAAATATGGCAGGACATAATAAATGGTCAAAAATAAAAAGACAAAAGGAAAAGACTGACGGTCAAAAGTCAAAGATTTTTGGAAAGATGGTTAAACTTATTTCTGTTGAAGCAAAAAAAGCTGGAGGTAATATTTCTTCTCCTGGACTAAAAGCTGCGATAGAAAAAGCAAAATCAATGAACGTTCCGAACGATAACATTGAAAGGGCTATCAAAAAATCTGCGGAATCAAAAGAGATGGAGATGGTTGTGTACGAGGCATACGGACCAGGAGGATGTGCAATGATAATAGAGGCTTTGACTGATGCAAAAAACCGTGCAAATCAAGAAATTAAAACTATTTTAGCAAAACACGATTGTGCGATGGCTGGCGTTGGTGCAGCTAGCTGGGCATTCACTCACAACATTGGCGAGGAATGGATTCCGACATCAACCGTTCCACTATCTGAGGAAGATGGAGAAAAACTTTCTAAACTAATTGACGAACTCGAGGAAAACGATGAAGTTAATGATGTTTATACGAATGCGGAATAACCACTAAATATGAAAATGATTTCTATAGATCCTGGTTACGAGAGGCTGGGACTTGCTGTAATCAGTAAAGATAAAGGTAAAAAGGAAGAATTGGTTTTTTCTGAATGTTTTAAAACTTCAGCCAAGCTCCCCCACAACGAAAGACTAACCCTAATTGGAGACAGAATAAAAGAAGTGATTAAAAAATATAAACCAGAGCTACTTGCCACTGAAAAGCTTTTCTTTTCTGGTAACCAGAAAACGGCAATGCTTGTGGCAGAAGCTCGTGGAGTTATCCTCTACGCAGGAAGCTCATCTGGACTCCCTATTTTTGAATACACACCAAATGAAGTGAAAATCGCCATCACTGGATACGGCAGAAGTGAAAAAAGACAAATGATAGATATGGTAAAAAAACTAATAGTTGTAGATTGTAAAAAAAGTAGTGACGACGAGTTCGACGCTATAGCCATCGGCCTCACACACTTTGCAATACAGAGATAGTGTGATTTACTACAAAAAGGAGAAGCTATATGAGAATTCGGGCTCTGAGAGCTGCAACTGCGGCAGCAATACTTCTTGTCATTGCAACTTTCATGGTCGCTGTGACTACTGAAATGCCGACAGTAAATGACCTGAAGATCATCGCGCTGCTGTTCTTTCCGGGTTTTGTTAGTCTCTACATGATGAAAATCTAGCGACGCCGGTCGGACAGGAAACTGTTCCGGCCGTTTCCTGTTACATACTAAATGATAAATTATCTGTTAAGTATTTGTGAGGATTTTTGGCCGATTTCAAGGCGCGAGTGAGTACTGTGACTAAAGTGTATAAATATACTCTGCGGGAACAGGCGGAGCGAGCAACGCAGAAATCGGACAAAAAGACCACAAAGACTAACTTCTCATCATTTTGAGGAAAACATCGTGTGGTATGTCTACAGTCCCCATCCCCCTCTCTTTCATTTTCTTCTTTCCTTTCTTCTGCTTTTCTCGTAGTTTCATTTTTCGAGTAATGTCTCCTCCATACATATGTTGAGTCACATCTTTACTGTACGCCTTCACAGTCTCTGAAGAAATAATTCGCCCAAGAGCCCTCGCTTGAATCTTCATAACAAACATCTGTCGTGGAAGTATTTTGTGTAATTTTTCTACAGAAGATTTTGCCTCTTCTTCTACTATTCTTCTGGAAATAACTTTTGAAAAAGCTGGGACCACCTCATCTGCAACTAGAATATCCATACGCACAACATTTGCATCCCTCATCCCCTCTATCTCATATGACATAGACGCAAAACCAGAAGAAGCACTCTTTAACTTATCAAAAAAGTTTCGCATCAACTCTCGCAATGGCATTTTCATAACAAGTCGTGTTCTATCCCCTCCAAAGTTTTCTGAGTCCTGTAACTCTGCCTCATGCTCATAGAAAAGCGGCATAAGATTTGGAAGAAATCTTGATGGTGTAATAATAGTGCAAACAACCCATGGTTCTCGTATGTTGCTCAAAAGACCTTCATCAGGAAAATATGCTGGTGAATATATTATTTCTGTCTTCCCTGATTTTGGCCCATTTTTATATGTCACTTCATATGTAATGGTCGGCATTGTTACAACCAAATCCAAACTGAACTCACGATGAAGTCTCTCTGTAATTATCTCCAAGTGGAGCATTCCCAAAAATCCACATCGAAATCCACGACCTAAGGCCCCCGATGATTCCTCTTCAAATGTAAAAGAAGAGTCAGATAGTTTAAGCTTTCCTAGAGATTGTTTAAGAGTGGTAAAGTCATCCTGACTCTCTGGATAGATAGACGCCCACACAACAGGTCTTGGTAACATATAACCATGAAGTGGAGGGTTAGTATCATTAAAAGATGCGACAGTATCTCCAACTGATGCAATACCTGGCTCTTTAATACCTGTAACAATATATCCAATCTCACCAGCAGACAGAGAATCAACCGGCTTTTCATCCGGAGAAAATATTCCAGTTTCAATAGAGTTAAAAGTTTCTTTTGCAACTTTAAAAATAAGTTGGTTGTTTCTAGAAACTGAGCCAGACATCACACGAATAAAAACTATAACTCCTTTGTGTGTTGAATATTTAAAATCAAAAATAAGAGATCTAAAAGCATTTCCTTCTATAGGTGTAGGCGCTGGGATTTTATTTATTACTTCCTTTAAAAGATCTTCGACTCCTATACCTGTTTTTCCAGATGTCTCTAGTATCTCGCTCGGGTCACAGTCTAGTAACTTTACAACTTCAGCTTTTATCTCTTCCACCCTAGCTAGAGGTGAATCAACTTTTGATAAAACCGGTATTATCTTCAAACCTGACTCACGAGCCATACCTAGGGTTGTTAGTGTTTGAGCCTGAACTCCTTGAGTCGCATCCACAAGCAAAATAGAGCCCTCTACAGCCTTTAGAGCTCGAGAAACCTCGTAAGAAAAATCTATGTGCCCAGGAGTATCTATGAGATTTAGAATATACTCTTTCCCCTCGTATTTATACTTCATACGCACAGGTTGCATCTTTATAGTGATGCCTCGTTCCCGCTCCAACTCCATAGAATCCAAAACTTGATCCTGCATTTTCCGCTTTTCTATAGTACCCGTTATCTCGAGCATTCTGTCTGCTAGAGTAGATTTTCCGTGATCTATATGGGCTATGATTGAAAAATTCCGTATGTTTTCCATTGGCTATAGTTAAGCACAAAATCAACTAAATTAGAAATTATTATTGCAAGTCGGCATCTGGTGCAATAACTTTCGCCTTCCATATTTTCTTATGTAATGTAACCCAAACTTCTGACAGCTCTCTGCTACCCAGTAGATATAACACCCCAACAGCCACCACAATACCAACCAAACCAGAAAATAATCCTTGAGAAAATATTCCCAGTAAAGTATTTATATCGAACAACCCATCAAAAATCCCCAACATTTTATATGTTACATAACCCATTATTGTTGAAGCAGAAACAGTTTCAAACAAAGTTCTTTTAACTGGTCTTGAAAAGTTTGGAAAATGTAAACTAAAACCCCACCAGTGGATAATAAGATTTACAATGACACCAATTGAGTAACCCAAAGGAAGCATTAGTACAACTGTACCTGGAATACCGTTAACTTTCAGCATTGATTCTATGAATGTTCTGAAAAATAGACTGTGATTGAAAAATTGAACTAAATAGAAACTACCGATAACAATCAGTCCAGCTGATAACATATTCATAAACAATGGAGTTTTTGTTTTGCCTTGTGAGTAATATGATCTAACAAAAAGAGTAACTAGGTTTTGAGCAACAAGTGACATTGTAAACAAAGCTAACGCTGCTGCCGTTAGTCTAGTGTCATCCCAATTAAACCTTCCAACCCCTAAAACTGTTCTAACTATCTGTGCCCTCAACACCACAAACAAAACTGATATGGGAATAGACCAAAAAATAATATGCCTAGAAGAATTTATCATCTGTTCTACAAACTCTCCCCTGTCTCCATTTGAAAACAGTTTTGTTAGAGTTGGAAAAGCTGCAAGAGAATAAGAAACTCCTATAATACTAAATGGAACTGACTGCAAATTAAATGAGAAATTAAAAACCGAAATTGAACCAACTGTGAAAAACGAAGCGAAGGAAATAAGAAACAGCTCAGCTAACTCGTTAGATGAAACTGTGATAGTTCTAGGTAAAGATGTAAAAACGATACTTTTAATAAAACTAAGTTTTATTGGAAAACGGAATACAGGAAACATTTTTTGGGAAACAATGAAGGGTATCTGTATAGCGAAATGCAAAAATGCACCAATTACAACACCGAAACCAAGTCCAGAAAGACCAAATATTGGATAAAGAAAAACTATTCCAAAAATGATTCCGAGATTATACACCACCGGAGAGATAGCATAGATAAAAAATCTCCTATTGATCTGTGTGATGCTCGCCAGCAAGTTAGAGAAACCTAGAAAGACCGGAGAAAGCAGTAGAATACGGGTTAATTTTATTAATTCTGGAAATGAATCAGACTTTGCAAAAAGTGGAAACAGTACACTCATAAAATAAGGAGTTGTTATATAAGCAACAACACCAACTGAAAACATAAATAGAAAAAAGAAAGAAAAAACCGTATCAATAAACTCTTTAGCCTCTCCTTCCCCTTTCTCAAAACGCTCAACAAGAAATGGGATTAGAACAGAAACCGAAACAATAGAAGCCACTGTTACAAACAAAATATCTGGAATTCTAAATGCAGAATAATACAAATCCAAAGTATTGCTAGCCCCAAACTGAGCCGCCAGTATTCTGTCTCTAATTAAAGCCAAAACCTGTGAACAAATAGCAAAGAAGCCCAAAAGATAAGCGGCCTGGTGTAGGCCGACTATCTCTTTATTTAATAAATTAAAGAATCTCTTAACCATTTATCTACTGTTGCTTCTCTTTTACTGGTAAAGTTTTCGCCTTTTCTGGTTTTTCCTCTTCTGCGTTTGTGAATATTGGTTTACCAGCCAATAGATTTTCTAGAATAGTTTTTACCTCCTGACTATCTGGATTAGTCTTTGCCAAATCTTGGAACTGAGCGATAGCCTTATCATGTTGTTTTGTCATCTCGTATGACAATCCCAAGAAATACTTAGCGTTAGCATAATCTGGAGTCATTGTTGTAGATTTTTCTAGAGCCTGTATAGCACCGGTAAAATCTCCTGCGTTGTATTTAAGTAAACCAAGCTGGAAAAATATTGCTGGATTTGTTGGATCAATAACAGATGCTGCTGTTACAGAACTAATAGCTCCTTGAATATTCTGTGTTGCAACTTCTATTTGTGATAACAAGAAATATGCATCTAGATAGTTATTCTTTGCCTGTATAGCTTGTAAAGCATAAGACTCTGCAGCCTTTAGGTCGTTATGATTTACAGCTAATCTAGCAAAAAGCATAAATATCCCAGGATTTTTTGGATTTCGTCTTAATGCCTCCTGATAAGCCAGACTGGCACTCTCATACGCACCTTGAACATTTAGCTGTGGAACAGAAACTGCCTCGTAAACTCTACCTAAAGAAACCCAGTTCATATAATTAGATGAATCAGCATCCTTTGCTCCGATTCCAGCCTTGATTGCAGAAGTCAAAACATCACTAAACTGTTTCTGTACATCTTCAGGTTTTACTTTTTTTGTGTCTTGAGACAAAACCTCATTTAACTTGTAAATTTCAATTTCAGAAAGAGCTCTATAGTAAATATCCATTGGTACAGTTTTGATCGCCTTTAACATATACTCCTCTGATATTTTTGAATCTTTAGAAGTATTAAGAGCGTAAGAACTCTTCTGGAAATACCAGAGAGATTTTGAGTTTTGGAATAAACCGTATCCCAAAGCTGCACCACTAACAATAAATACAACAATAAAGAATGATGAGATAAAGCCTGTTCGAGGATTAGCAGAAAACTTTCTATCTGTTACTGGCACAAGACCCGCAATATATACTGAAGCAAAAAATAGCCCTGTGAAGAAAAATGTCAAAATAAATATTACAGTACTAGGCACATAAACAAATGTCATTATCCATAGATAGAGTGATACAAAGAAAGATGATGTTAAAATATACTTAACAAACGAATCACTAAATCTAGAGAAAATAGACTTTACTCCAAAATAAACGAAGAAACCAAGAAACAGTAACCACGACAAAACTCCAATTAAACCTGTTGTTACAGCAAATGTTGGTATAAGTCCAATACCATTATTAAAATCTGTGTTCCAAAAAACAGTAGTAATAATGTCACTTGGCTTATAAACCAACCATTGATTAACAAAGGTATTTGGACCAGAACCAAACAGAGGTCTTTCTTTTATTGTATTTCTAGCAATATCCATTGTTACAGAAAGAGATGGTCTAACCTCTATATTTGTTACAGAAAGCTTGTTAGCCAAATAAGCTCCGACTGTTGTTCCCCATAAAACAAATATAACTGAAATTGCAAGAACTATTAAAGGGTAAAGTGGAATGCGACTTAACCTAGCAACAAAAGAAACACTCTCACCTTCAGAACTTTCAATATTAAAAACGCTGTAGAGAATAAATAAGAATGAACAGACTCCTAATATAATCCAAATTATGGAGAAATTAACTAAGGCCAAAAATAATAAAGATAAAGCTAGTGCAATAGAAACTACTATTTTTACTATCTTGTTAGCATTTAACATTTGGAATGTTACAAGAGAAAGAATTGCACATATTCCAAAAAATATTCCGACATTATTCCAAGTTCCGAGCACTGTAGAAGTCACATCAGTAAATAAGCCGAAGGCTAGAACTTTTGCACCAAAAAATATTCTAACCAAAAGCCAAATAGAAAATACTAGAGATGAAACCACAAATGCAAAGTAGGCGTTAAACACTCTCTCTTTTGTTTTGAATATCAAAGAAACAAGAAACATATAAACAAAAGCGAGAACGATAAACCCGACTGTATTTATATCAAATGTATATCCAAAGAAAGACATCCTAGAGAAACCATTTGATACACCAGCCAAAACATATACCAAAGGTACAACTGCACTGAAACCAATTATATATTTGCTTGGTTTTGGAAATTCAAGTGAGCCATTTGATAATCCGGAAACTAGATATATCAAAATGGAAATAATAACTCCAAAGGCAAACAAAAGACTTGTGCCGAATTGAGTAGATATAAATGAAACTGGCACAAAAAATAACGGTGCAAGAGCTGTCACAGCCAAAAGTATTCCAAAAGATATTTTGTCAAAAATTGATTTTTTACTACTTACAGAACTCGCTTCGACACGACTTTCGTTTGTTACATTGACTGGTGCACTTACTGGATTCATGTGGTTTCCTTCCATATATTTCTTTTTATATTCAATTAATAAATTTTTAATAAATTAAAATTCGTCCCTATATTATATAGAAAAATATGGCTAACTTCAAACAAACTTTTTACTTTTTTGTTGATAAAATTATTTAAAAATAAAAAGAGAAAACCACGTCGTTTTAGGACGTGGTTTTCATCTTTATTTGTTGTGTCTATAAGCCGAATTCTGTACCACATGAGATAGTTCTTGCGAAGCATCTCGTGTGGCGATAGTCATTTATCTGTCATCTACATTGCTGTAGTGATCAAGCGGCACTCCACATTGCTGTGGCACGGCCTTGCATTGAGGTAAGAATTTTGCCGTTTCACTCTTATATTTCTACAAGATTACTCCTTGCGGAGTTCCTCTGCTTTCGCTTTGGACGTCACTGCTCGCATCTCTTGGATTGCTCCAGACGGGCGTTACCCACTACCCATGTTAATCAAATAACCCAATGTTCGGACTTTCCTCCCCCGCAAAAACGGAAGTAACTACCCAACACAACAAATCAATAATACAACAAGTATTATTGATTGTAAATAGTATTTTACGGAGCAGCTCCTCCAGCACCACCACCTGGAGTTCCACCACTAACACCGCCTCCACCACCATCACCACCGCCATTAGTTGATCCTCCACCATCATTTCCACCAGTAACTAGATTACCTCCACCGTCTCCACCGTCTATTCCTCCACCTCCACCTCCACGACTTGCGCCACAAGAAGCCTCACCGTTGGTCCAGTTTGAGTTTGAGAATGTAGATACATACGTCGTCAAGGCTCCAAGCATATCAGTAACGGAAAGATTATAAAGCGTGAAAGTTCCTGCTCCGGACCATGTTCTCTGTGTAGCACCTACTGATGAGGTGATAGCTATGTCGTCTACACCATCGGTACATTGTGAACCGTTGTTTGAGTTGAGAGTGATTGTTCCTGCATTTGATACATTTCCACCTAGGATGACATCTCCTGTTCCTGTGTTGGACCATGTGCCGTTTGAACCAACAGTTAATGTTCCACCCGTAAGCAAGTTGTAAGAAGCACCTTGAGATAATACACCTTTTGTTATTGTCACAGTCTGACCAGAAGAATTCCAATCAGCATTCGATGCCAAAGTAACAGTGTCACTGTTACTTGTTTTATTGATCGTAATATTTCCATTCAATTCATTTCCTCCATTATCAGTATAAGTCTGCGCAGCGGAACCAGTAAAAGACAAAGCTGTTGTACCACCATTAGCATTCGCATTAATAACAACGTTACCTCTAACTTCCACAATCCCCGTATCCATCGCTCCATAGGTTTGAGTAAATGTATTCTCGATAATGAGAGTATCTCCAGTGCCTAATGTTAAAGTTCTGGCAGATGCACCGCAACTATACGTACACAACTCAAAATTGTAAAAAGTTTCACTTGTCGTCACGTCCATAGTATTACCCAAATCACCAATATATTTAACTGTGCCGTTATTGTGGTTAAATGTCCCGCCCCCAGTATGCGTCCAAGGGTCATTAGACACATCGTCTACAAGTCCAACACTGAGTGTTCCACTTGTACTGGTAAAGGTCCCACTAGAAAGTGTCAGACCACGAATGGTGAGGTTACCTGTAACACTTACCGTGTCGGATGACTTGTTAATGTTAAGTAGGCTCGTACCACCTCCGCTACTAGTTATCGTTTGATTGCCAGTAACCAGGAACGAAAGCACACCTGTACCACTAACTGCTGCATTTGAGTTTCCGATAACTACATTTCCTTGTGCTTCTATAGTACCAGTGTTAAAAAAACCATTAGTTTGGGTAAATGTTCCGGTTACTATTAATGTGTCTCCAGATGCAATAGTCAGCCCCCTACTTGGACTGCCACCGCAACCATACACACAGATCTCAAAGTTGTTGAATGTTTCACTTGTGCTTACATCCCATGTACTATTATCTCCTACATACTTAACTGTACCGCTATTATGTACAAATGTGCCTCCAGCAGTATGCGTCCAACTATCATTTCCAATATCATCAGCTACACCGATTGTCATTGTTCCTGCGGTAGCATTAAATGTTCCTCCAGTTAAAACAAAACTTCTAAAATTGTCAGAACTTGATCCTCCATTAAATGTTCCTCCCACCTGTTTGTATGGAAGCGTTGTTACATTCCCCCCTGGTGTAAACGTTCCACTCAACACATACAACGTATTTGTGTTGAGAACTGTGAGTGCTCCACCTGTTGCGGTGAAATTGATATCAGCATCCTGACCTGAATCATAGAGATCAAATTCAGATGCTGATATAGCCGAAGCATATTCATTTCTCACAATGACAAAGTTTTGGTAGAGGTTAAATCCAGTGAGAGTTCCGCTTGATTGATTTGATCGAGAAATTGTTACAGCATCTTCTGTTGCACCATCAAGGAATGCTGTGATGGTATCTCCTTCATTCATCACTACTCCAGATACTGTATATGTACCGTCAGCACCTGTAGTTGTTGTGTAGTCTCCTGCTCCTGAAACTTTGATACGCACTGTTCTACCGGATCCCATTGCCGTACTACCCTCGTCCGTGTACACAGTTCCTGATACAGCCACAGTACACACACCGTTGGTCCAGTTGGAGTTTGTCATTGTCGAGTTGTATGGAGTGAGTGCTCCCAACATATCTGTCACAGCGAGGTTGTAAAGTGTAAATGTTCCTGCCCCAGACCATGTACGTTGTGTGCCACCAGATGATGATGTGATTGCGATGTCGTTTGTTCCGTCGGTACATTGTGAACCGTTACTTGAATTGAGTGTGATGACTCCTGCGTTAGTTACGTTGCCACCGAGTACAATATCTCCTGTTCCAACGTTTGACCAGGTACCACTAGCACCGATGTAAGTAGTACTCGCTGTAGTGTAGTTGTAACTCGCGCCTTGTGAAAAAGTTCCTGTATTCACTACGAGACCATTTGTAAACGTATAGTTAGAAGCCAGAGTTACGGTATTAGCACCACTGGTCTTGTTTATACTAACCATGCCGGTTGGGGCTGTTCCTCCGGAGTTAGTGATAGTTTGTGATGCGGAGCCTGTAAAGTTAAAAGCTGTAGTGCCACCACTAAACGAGCTACCAATAATCACATTACCTTGTGCTTCAACTGTACCACTATTGCTAGCACCAGCAGTTGCAGTATATGTACTCGTAACGATAAGGGTGTCTCCTGATGAGATAGTCAGTGTACCACCACTGTTTACTGTAAAATTATAGAAGGTCTCACTACTAGCAAAGTCCCAAGTATTATTTCCAGACGAAAACGTCACTGTACCATTATTGTGATTAAACGTTCCCCCTGCAGTGTGAGTCCATGTGCCGGCAACATTAAGATTACCAGATGTAGAAGTGAAAGTACCGCCTGCAAGAGTAAAAGAGTCAGCAGTTAGATCTCCGCCTGTTATACTGACTGTACCTGATGGCTTATTGATATTAATTTTGCCAATTCCTCCACCTCCGGAGTTAGTTATAACTTGATCCCCCGCGACCAAGAATGACACTGTGCCACTACCTGATGTAGATGAGCTTCCGATTGTTACACCACCCTGAGCTTCAACTGTACCGGTATTGATGCCACCTGCAGTAGCAGTATATGTACCAGTAACAATAAGAGTGTCCCCTGATGCGATAGTTAGCATACCACCCGCATTCAACGTAAGATTATAAAAAGTTTCATTAGTAGCTACATCCCAAGTCGTATTAGTATTTGTAGATGTCACTGTTCCACTGTTATGAGTAAATGTGCCGCCTCCAGTATGTGTCCAGCTACCACTGACCGAGAAAAAAAATGAAGTGGCTGTATAAGTTCCACCAGATAAAGTAAAATTATCTACTGAAATTGACCCACTACCACCATCAAATGATCCGAGTGATTGATTATATGATCCGGTTGTAGTCATCTGCCCACCTGGTGCATATATCGCAGTGGAATCTTTGAGACGAATAGTTCTCGCTGTACTCACTCTCCATTGACCAGATGCAAAGTTTGATGTGAATCCAATATCTGTTGTAGAACAACCCGTGCCAGAATCATTATCACAACTTGAAAGATTTGTGTTCGTCAGAGCTGAGCCATCTTTACTATCAAATATTATCTCATCGCGGTAGATGGAGAGACCTGTACAACTGGAGTAGCCCGTACATGATGAACCATATCGAAAAACAAGAGTTCCCTTTTCTGTCGCACCATCAATCCATATGGTGATAATGTCCCCTGCCGATGGCGCTGGTGTTACATTAGTAAAGCTAAAGTTTCCTGAACCATCTGCCGCGACTGTTGTTGCTGCACCACCGTTTACCGACATCTTTACATTCGGTGTTGTAGCGATCGGAGTGGACTCATCTGTTCCATACAACGTTCCTGAAATTGTAACCGTAGCTATTGTTTGCGATGCTTGGACCAAAATACGCGATGCATATACATCGTTGTTGTTTGTTGTTGCCTTTGTGTCGAGGTCTCCGTTTGCCGGCATGGTCACAGCACTCGTTGATGTCGCATGGTTATCCGGAGATGTAACTGTTGAGTTTGTGAGGAGTGTCCCCGCAGAAGTGTTGAGCGTCACAACAGATGTTGAGTTATCTGCGGCATCAACTGCGTGCAGATATGTATTAGTCGCACCAGTCCATTCCGATGAATCCCACTTTGTTAAAAAATTTTGAAGTGATGTTCCAGAAGATATTTTTGTGTTGGCCAAAAGATACTGTGACTCGAGTTCACTAAAGTTAGAAGCTGTTAATTTGTATATATCCGCGTTAACAACAGCTGCATATACATTTTGATTCGATGAATCCACTGTTATACCCCACCATGAATCTCCACTACGAATTTGATTAAAATTTCCTGACCCTGCTGATTGTTTATATATGCCATTACCATTGTTACTTCCCGCATATACATCATGTGTTGATGAATCCACGGCAAGTGAGTATGGTTCCGGGACAGTGACACCTGTATCATTAAAATTACCAGAACCTGCTGTTTGTTTATAAACATTTCCATCTTGTGTAACCGCATAGACGTCATGAGTCGATGAATCAACCGCTATACCTGACCAAAAACGACTTGTCTGGCCGAGAGCGACAAAGTTTCCACTACCTGCTGTTTGTTTATATATATCACCACTAAGTACTACAGCGTACACATCATGTGTGGAAGAGTCGACGGCTATGCCCCACCACTGTCTAGTAGTCTGACTAAGTGCATTAAAACTTCCAGACCCTGCTGTTTGTTTATATATATCACCATTAAATACTGTTGCATACACATCATGTGTGGAGGAGTCAACTGCTACTCCATACCAACCACGACTAGTTTGACTTAATGCATTAAAACTTCCAGACCCTGCTGTTTGTTTATATATATCACCTCCATCTACAACTACATAAACATTCTGATTTGATGAATCAACTGACATACCCATCCAACCTCGTGATGTTTCTCCGAGTGACACAAAACCAGTGGATGACCCCTTCACAGAATCTACTATAATTTTTGAATTATATATTGCATGTACGGTTCGGCTATCACCAGATCTAAATGCAATTCTATAGTGTCGTCCGTTTGTTGGAGTAAACGCAGAAGATCGTATTCGAGTTGATGTGGCGTATCCACCACCAGTTAGAATATAAGCCTTGTCAGTCCAACTACCAAAAGAGCCATCATCTTCCTGAATAGCAATAGTCGTAGTAGCTATATAATTTACAATCAATGCCTGACCAGCACCTCCGGCACCTCCAGTCACCGTACCTCCATTACCTGCTCGAAAAGCTCCTCCTCCACCTCCTCCAGGAGCATTACCTGCATTTCCATCAGTTTTAGATGTTGTATTTTTAGCACCACCATCACCTCCCGGACCACCTGTACCAGCCACACCTGCACCTGTTGCACTATTTCCCGTGCCACTTCCACTCGCACCCTCTCCTCCACCAGCACCATATGTTGTTGTTCCTCTTCCACCGCCACCACCCGCGATACAAGTATCAGCAACACACCCTGTTGTGTTTCCAGTTGTCGACGCTGTAACTTGTCCACCACCATCACCACCAGCAGCAACCACCACAGTCGAATCCCATGTTGAACTAGCCCCTGTAGCGCATGTACCAGAGGTACATCCAGCTGTTGAAGCGGCGACAACAAGAGTTTTAGTTAATCCTGACAACCCATAGACAGTCGAACTGGCATATTGACCTCCAGCACCTCCACTTCCTCCACTTGGGTTAGCTGCAGCTGGACCTCCAGCACCTCCTCCACCCCACAGCTGAATCGATGTAGACGCTGTACCACTTGGAATAACTACGGTTTTAGTTCCAGCTGTTGAGTACAATGTGGACGATGCAACCGCCTGAAGAGTTTTATACGTTATCTCTGCATAAAAAGTTGTTCCCCCATCCCATTTTGTAGAGTCATATGTCCAATACTTTGGCGATGCAAATGTTGATGTTGCAGTGTTACTGTATGTTTCCTCATTTCCAATTTCAATCTGTGTCTGTGTCGAAGTGGCAGCACTGCTTGCTGTATCAGCAAAACTTTGAAGCACAACGAGTCGAACTGCTTTTACACCTGTTGTTCCGCTTGCAGATGAGCTGATACGAGCGACATATTCTGTTGCAGTAGATGGCATCGTACATGCAGACGAACGAATGAGAGTATAACTAGTCGTTCCCCCAGGAATGTTTATCGTACAGTCATCTGTTCCTGTTCCATTTCTACGAAGTGTGATGGTGTTTGTAAAACTCGCAGATGTCGATGCAACAGCTTCAAAATATACAGTCACGGTTCCTGAATATTTTGTTGGATCAAAATAAATAATAGCGGATGAGGTAGCAACCGTGTTTGCTGCTGCTGCAAAGTATCCGTCGGTTATGTTTATCTCCTGTCGTATGTTCCATGCATTTGCGGCAGCTACTGGATCAGGAAACAAGAAACTAGAAAACACCAGCATCATCAGTGCTATGGAAAGTATTTTGCTGTGTATTTTTTTTGATTTTTTCATAATAATTTTCATATATTTTTACTAATAGTGATTGTTGTTCACTTGGTTGTAAACAAACTCAGATATCTGTGCTATAGCCGAGGAAAGATCCTCAAAACTTCCACCCCTACTCATCACACAAATCAAATATGGATGATCTGGATAATAAACAATCCCACAGTCGTGTAACTGATTTAGCCCGTTGTCACTTCTAATACCAAATTTATGAGATACGACTATATTTTTAGGAAGTAGAGCTGTTAATCCTCTATCAAATTTAGTGCGAGAGAGCATCTCCAGTGTCTTCTCCGAATACTCTTTGTTTACATATGAAGCGTTAAACAAAATCCTGAAAAATCCTGCATAATTTCTAACGTTTACAGGATATGGAACATTAAACTGTGGTTTACCCAAACCTAGGGCTTCAAAAACTTTATCCATTTTAGAATCATCAATCTCTTCAGCCAAAAGATCTGCTGCATTGTTATCAGAATAATATGTCATATATTCCAATAATTCATTAACTGTATATTCCCCACCAACCTCTAAGACTTTTTCTGAAGGATAGTACTGATCATCACTTAAAATCTTTGTTGTATATTTTATTTTTTTATCAAGAATACTTTTATCATCTTCAGCCAATTTCATATAAGAAATAAGTATGGGAACCTTTAAAAGACTGGAGCCGATAAACTCCTCCTTTTCATTTATTCCTATCCATGGACCATTATTCAAATCCCTGATATATACGGAGATAAAATCCACCTTATTTTTAGCAAGAAGAGTGTTAACAAAATTTATCATTTCGGGTTTTGAAATTTTTATTTGATCAAATATCCCATCACCTCCATCACTTGAACACTCTAAAAGTGGACTAGTAAACACTCCACCACCCTCATGCTTCTCAGTTAGTCTGGAAATTTTAGACTCAAATATAGGAGTGAAAAAATGATATTTGTGATTCAAATTATAGACAACAAACTCCAATGCTATGCAGATGACTATTCCTATTAATATTTGATTATAATTTTTCATAAATTTATTGTGGTATTACTTCTACAGTTCTAGTCGCATAACCCCAGTTACCAGAACCATCAACCGCACTGTAGATAATTGTGTGAGTTGTTGTAGCTACTGGTGTAGTTGTTGGAGCTGTTGTGTCTATCATTACATTCAACATATCAACCCCATCAACATTGAAATATATACCTAGATTATTGTTTACATTTCCATTTTCATCTGTATCTGTAACTGTCGCACCAAGATCAACGTAATTTGTTCCGTACATTATTACTGCAGGATTATTCCCCATCATAGATATAACTGGTGATGTAATATCTGTTGATGTTGCTGTAGTAGGCGGCGTTGATGTTGATATAGATTCACAAGTTCCAGCTATAGAAACCATCGCGCCATTTCTCATCTTTAGACAGTATGGTTCATTTGTAACTTCATCATACAAAGTAATACCTGCTGGTTTTGTGCTTGTACCTATTGTTAGACTCTCTGTTACTATGTTTTTGAAGTATGCGATACCAGCGACAAACTTTGCACCTATAGTATCAAACTGATCTACAAATGCCTGCATTACATCACTAAATGTTATTCCTGATGCTGTAGGAGTTGATGATGCAACTATTGCCTCTAGATTTGTTAGTCTTGCATCTATACTTGTCATCTTCATATCTAGTTCCTGTATTGATTTTGCAAGAACTGAAGTTAGTTCATCATATCTTATAGATGTAGAAGTTCCGAAAGCATCATGATTTACGAGTCGTGGTTCAAGAAGATCGACCTCATCAGCAATAAATCCTAAATGGCCTTCACTACTGTTGCTATAACTAAACTCTACTGGATTTAATTTCTTTACCAACTCTAGACCTGATGTAGATGATGCAATATTTTGCATATCAACCCGTCTCTGTGTTCCACAATTTGTTGAACCGCTATTCACAGTTAACTCGTTAGAGTTAGATAAGCATACTGCAGATGAACCTACAGATGTAGTAGACAGACCAGCCAAAGTTACATTTCCTTGAACTGCGAGAGTTGTTGTTGGAGTTGTTGTTCCGATTCCAACATTTCCAGAAACTTCAGTTATATTTGATGTTGATGAAGCAATAGCCTCAAGAGTTGCCAGTCTGGCTTTAATAGAATCAATCTCTGTTCCAGTAATATTGTCCGCGTGTAGAATTGTAGTATCAATATTTTGTGCTGTTAGTTTTGGAGTGACTATTTCCTGACTAGCCGAAAGTCTATCCGCTGTTATATCTGATTGATCAAAAGATGTTGTTGTTGAAACAGAATTAAAGAGTGTTAATAAATCTGTTGATGTAGGAACATTTCCAGTAACTGTAAGACCAAAGTTTTTAAATGAACCAGAGTAGTATGTATTCTTTACGAATACTGATATTTTACCTTGACCTGGACCATTCCAATCTTCCAAAGCCTGACCAACAACCTGACCGGCCTTGATTGCTTTCATACCAACTCCAGGAGTAGATGAAAGTGTAATATAGTCACCAGCTTTGATTGGTCCATTTTGAGTATTTACTTTTGTTGGAATACGACCGTTTAGTGCTACGGGAACTTTTCTTGCATCATATTCATCAAGATCACCTCCCAAAGTTAATCCTGGGTCTGTTGATATTATACCTAGAGGAGCTGTTGTGTTTGTGCTTGTTGCTATTTTTACAAAGTTTGTAGGAGTTGTGATAGCAACTATGTCTCCAGTTTCAACAGTATCATTTGTTAGATACATTTCAGCAACGTCGGAAGCTGCTGTAATAAACCCTCTTGAATAGACTCTTCCACCAGTAGATGTAGCGGCTATACAGTAACCGTCAGAGTCAACACAGATGTTTCCTCTAGGAATCATAATAGTTGTAGAAGAAAGACCGTTTCCAAACCAAACATGATTACCTTTAATCATAGGTGTTCCGGCACCAGCAGTAAGACCTGTTGTTGTCGACATGAAGAATCCGATTGTTGTAGTTGCTGCGTTTGATTGGATTGATATAACTGGATTTGTTGAAGTTGCATATGTTGTTGGAGAAGTGGTACTCAAATATAAGTTGTTACCAACACTTCTAAATGCATATGACAGATTACCAGCAACACCATCCTGAAGAGCAAGTTGGGGTGCAGTTGATCCTGCAACAGTCAATGCCCAAGCTGGTGTTGTTGTTCCAATACCAACCTTTCCACTCACAGCGTTCAAAGTGGCGATACCTCCAGAAATTATTTGCAAAACATTGGATGATACTTCATGTATTAATGTATCTCCAGCCATACCCACACCATCGAAGTAAATCCGGCTCATCGCATCAATCCCTATATCACCACTACCATTCACACGTAGCCTTTCAGTACCATTTGTCGCAATGCTAATTAAACTAGAGCCTGGAGAGAAAATACCTGTATTTGTATTCGCTGTGAAAGAATAAGAAGGAGCTGTTGCGGTTCCTGAAGGAACTAATATCTGTCCAGTTGTTCCACTTATCGTTAGTGCTGCAGTAGATGTTGTTGCTGTTCCTGCTACTGTTGTTGTAGATAGATATAGATTTCCTCCTGCGTTTCGGAATGCCCATTGTGCTAGTCCTGCTCCAGCTGAGAGTGCGAATTGAGAACCAGTTGTAGAAGCGATTGTTAGATCATAGAAAGGTGTTGTTGTCCCAAAACCAACAGGGTTAACAAAATTTGTCTTTCCACCTGTTCCTGGGTTAAAGCTTATTTGCATCGCAGAACCAGTATTATCCAAAACAATCGCATCAACTACTCCAGTCTTGGCAAATGAAAATTTATCAAGTGCACCATTAGCTCCCATATGCCACAAACTTCCACCAGCATTTTCAAATTGTATTTTAGGCGCCGCAGATGAATTTTCAGATTTTAGGTATATAAGAGGGTTTGTATTTGATGAACTTCCCTGAACACTTAAGACTCCTGCTGGTGTTGAAGTTCCTATTCCAACATTACCGTTTCCTGTAACAATCAAACGTGTAGCTGATGATGATCCAACAACAAACTCTGGAACGCCACTACCTAGTGCGTCTGGATTAACTGAAAGCTGTGCCCATGGCGTTGTTGAACCAAGACCAAAGTTTCCGTTTGCCTTAAGGAGTGCTTTTGTTAAACCATTAGCTGGCTGGAAGATTATTGAATCATTTTGATCCAATCTAATTGCCTGACCATTTCCCTGACTAATTATAAGTGTACCCGCTGTCGTTTTCATCTCCTGAATACTTGAACCATTTGAATTTGTAAAGAATTGTAATTCATTTCCTCCGGTAGTATCTTTGATAATAAATGAAGGCACATTCATTGTTGCAGCTTCCTCAACAGAAAGTTTTGCATATGGAGTTGTTGATCCAATACCAACATTAGCTGTGTTGTAATAGATCGCACTTCCTGCTCCAGTTGTCCATTGTGATGAGCCGGAGCCACAAGAGCCACTGTATAGCAAACCTGATGAACTAACGTTTATACATCCAGTTGTTGATGTTGCTAGTGATATTGCTCCTGTTGTTCCGTTGATTGTAAGAGCGGATGTAGATGTTGTTGCTGTTCCTGCTACTGTTGTAGTAGATAGGTATAGATTTCCTCCTGCATTTCGGAATGCCCACTGTGCGAGGCCAGCTCCGGCTGAGAGTGAGAGTTGAGGAGCGGTTGATGAAGCAGATGTCAGAAGATATGTGGCTGTGGTAGTTCCCACTCCTGTATAACCATTGTTTATATTCAATGAATTAATTCCACCTGCAATCAAAGACAGAATATTATCACTAGCCCAACCCATACCAGTATCATTATCTCCATAATATGGAGTGAAGCCTGGAGTAGTAGCAGAAACTGTAACATTCTGCATTCCTGGTCCAGCAACTCCACCAGCAGTAGTGATTGCATTATAAGCAATATTCCACTTATCGCCACCAGTAATTGCAACTTTCAATACATTACTTACATCGTCATAATAAAGACCTGAAGCATATCCATTTGCTGAATCGTTACCAATCATTATTGAAGGTGTTGTTAAGGAACCATTTTGAGACACATCCAAACTCGCTCTAGGACTTGATGTTCCAATTCCCACATTTCCACCTCCTGTCACAACAAAGTGTGTAGCTGATGATGATCCAACAACAAACTCTGGAACGCCACTACCTAGTGCATTTGGATTGATTGAAAGAAGTCCCCACGGAGTTGTTGATGCAACTCCAACATTTCCTGAAGTTGGGTTGAGTGATCTCAAATTCAAATCTCGATATTGACCTGTTGTTTTATTATTTATCTCTAGAACGCCCGCAGCAGATCGAGCAATCTGAGTATCGCCATCGAACGCACCGAAGTTAATTGCTCCAGCATCTCTGTTTAGACCCAAAATACCACCTTGACCAAATCTATATATTGCATTTGTTGGTTGAGCTATATCCATAATATCAAGCTCACCAACCTGAGTTCTGAAATACCAAGTAGTATCTGTATTTGAATCAACAGTAAATCCAAGTCCGTAATTAATAGCGCTATTTCCAACTGTTAAACTATATACTGGAGTTGTTGTTCCAATACCTATCTTTCCACTTGCAACTGGTGCTGATGATACGGAGCTACCGTTATACAAACTAGTACCATACAATACATTTCCAATGTTCAACTGCTGACTACCTGTCACACTTGGAGCATCCACATTGAATCCAATGATTGTGTTAAATGCTCCTGTTGTTACTCCGTATCCAGCCTGGTAACCAAGTAATGTGTTTGCATTTGAACCATTTCCGGCTGAGTACCCAGCCTGGTAACCGACATATGTACTTGATGCATTACTATATGTTCCAGTACCACTTCCAGCAAATGCACCGACTGCTACTGTAGATGATGCTGAACTATTTCTATAAAGTGCATTATGACCGATCGCAACATTATATGAACCTGTAACACTGTTATTTAATGCATAGCTTCCAAGTGTAGCGTTTGATCGTCCTGTTGTATTGTATTGAAGTGCACTCATGCCGATGGCTGTATTTTGAATTCCTGTAGTTGTATATAGTGCTGAGAGAGAACCGAATGCTGTGTTCTGATTTCCAGAAGTATTGCTGTATAGAGACTGATAACCTACACCCGTATTTGCCCAACCAGAGCCAGAGTCGTTAGCACTTGGCTGTGCATTTCCAGCCTGAGCACCAACATACAAGTTCCATGTATTCCAGTTAGAACCTGTTACATCTGGATCCCCCGCAACTATTCTCAAAGTTTCTGTTCCAGCCTTGTCATACATAAATATTCCTGTACTTGTTGCAGCATATGCACCAACAAATCCATTAGTTTTTATCGCTAGAGGTGTTGCTGTTGCAGCACTTGTATCAATAGAAAGTTTTGCAAACGGTGATGTTGTTCCGATACCCAACTTACCATCATCAGTTAATCTCATCTTTTCTGAACGTGTTGTTCCTCCAATATCAGTTGTACTGAAATTAATATATGTACCTTGATTTGTACTACTAAAGTTCTCTGCGGCGTATATACCAATCAAACCTTTGTTTGCTGAACTCCAACCAGTGTTTGTATATCCGGAACCACCCAAACCAGCAAGTAGGTTTCCCGAAGAAGCTGCTGTTGCGGCTCCTATAGTTCCATTTGCATATCTTCCACTAAATGCAGCTGGTGTACCTATTTCTGTAAGCATCAATCCTAATCCACTTCCAACCACTTCCATTACTCCTCCTGATGGTGTTGATGTTCCAACACCAAGAGTGCCCAAGAAGTATGAAGTAGCTGTTGTTGTAGCTATCAAGTTACCTACTGTTAACTGTGTACCTGTCGCCATAAGTGCACCACCAGCATCAGTTGTCACTATTGAGTTTGCTGCTCCTGTAAACGATGTTCCTGAAATGGTTACTGTTGTAACAGCACCAGAATCAGAAGCTGTTACTCCAGCACCTACAAAGTTTAGAGTAGTTCTAGCTGTAAGTGACCCACCTTCATCTTGTACCAAGTTATAACCACCTCCAGCCGCACATGATGCAGAATATACTAATCCAGATGTGTTTACATTTAGACAACCTGCTGTTGATGTCGCTAGTGATATTGCTCCTGTTGTTCCGTTGATTGTAAGTGCTGATGTTGATGTTGTTGCTGTTCCTGCTACTGTTGTTGTTCCTAGGTAGAAGTTACCTCCTGCGTTTCGGAATGCCCACTGTGCGAGTCCTGCTCCAGCTGAGAGTGAGAGTTGTGGTGCTGTTGAGGAGAACGGAGTTAATCTATAAACGGGAGTTGTTGTTCCAACACCAACAAAAGTATTTACTGTTGGAATACTTATGGCTTCATTTATTGAAGAATAAATAGAAATTCTCTGTCCTGGATTATCTGCGTTATCAATATATCTAATTCCCCCTGCGCCTGGAGCGCCATCTCGCCCAAACTCAAGTGATGCTGTTTTTGTTTGCGCTGTATTTACGAACAACTGAGTATCATTACCAGAGTTTGAAACTGTAAGTTTAGAAGTACTATATGGATTTTCTGTACCAATTCCAACAGCTCCTCCATTTAAAATAGTAAACAATGTTGCAGCTCCTGATCCTGTTGTTGTTGCTGTTCCTGCAACTGTAGTAGTTTGAGCATATAGGTTTCCTCCTGCGTTTCGGAATGTCCACTGTGCTATTCCTGCTCCGTCTGAAAGTGAGAGTTGTGGACCAGTAGATGATGCAATTGTTACACCGTAGTATGCAGTTGTAGTTCCGATTGCAAGAGAGCCTCCATGAGTAAATCTGGCTCTTTCAGTTCCGTTACTAAGGAATGTTGCTATTGGGAAGTTTGGTCCTGTAGTTGGGAAATCAGTTCTATCTACAATTAGAAAACCTTGATTTCCACCTGCTCCTCCAGACAATGTAAGGTCGCCAGTACCCAGTGTCATACTAGCAGCTGCCAAACTTGTAGACTTAAATCCAATTGAACCTGTACCGAAAACAATCTGTCCTCCAACATTCTGATTATCTCCGATAGTAAAGCTTGTTGGTCCATCAATATCACCAGTTAAATCAATACTTCCAGCAACACTCAATTTCTGACTTGGAGAAGTTGAACCGATACCAACATTTCCATTTCCTGTAACTATCAACCGTGTAGCTGATGACGAACCAATCACAAACTCTGGAACTCCTGAACCGAGAGCGTTTGGATTTACAGATAGTAGACCCCATGGAGTTGTTGTTGCACCAATGCCAACATTTCCTGAAGCCATTATTTTCAATCTTTGTGTTCCAGCATTTTTAACACTAAAAATAGCATTAGTTGTATAATCATCAATACTATCAAACTCAAAAGCATCAACACCGCCAGGACTACCAAATGTCAACTTTTCACTTGTGCCTCTTTGTATCTGCATATCACTCATAACCAGGCCGTTTGAACTTTCACTTGTGTTAAATCCACCCGTAGCTCTAAATTGACCGACAGTAAATATTTCACTAAAGCCTCCGTTTGTATATCTCATACCTCTTGTACTTGAATCTTGTGAGAAAGTGCCTCCTTCAAAAGCTAGTGTATTACTGAAAGTAGCAGCCCCTGTTGTTCCATTAATACTTAACTGAGCATTTGTTGATGTTGCTGTTCCTGCAACAGATGTCGTTGATAGATAGAAATTTCCTCCTGCGTTTCGGAATGTGAACTGTGCAAGTCCTGCTCCTGCTGAGATTGCTAGTTGAGGACCGTTTCCTGTTTGAATACTTAATTGTGTGTTACTTATTCCTTGAGTTGACGTACCGATATAAGTAACCCCTCCATTATAATTTGCATAAATAGTCCCACCATTTGCAATCTTAAATATATCTGAACCACCTATACCAAACAACATATCTGTACCAGACATCCAAATTCGATTATTTGACCCACCAAATTGCAACATTTTTGAAGAACCAGCAATATTTATATTTCCATTAAATGTGTTATCTGCAGTAGTTGTTGCAATCAAATTCCCCACTGTTAACTGTGTGCCTGTAGCTATTAGGTTACCAGACGAGTTAGTTGTAATGATTGAGTTTGGAGAGAATGTTGTAGCTGAGAATACTTGTGAAGCTAGTGTTGAAGTTGAGATTGTTGACACTAGACCGTTTGATCCGATGAATGCGTATCCTTGTGCTACATCAGATAGTTTTGTTCCGTTTAGTGTTGTAGATGATAGTGAGAAGAGTCCAGCTGTGAATCCGATTGCTGTGTTAGTTGAGTTGTATCCAGCTACTGATGTGAATGGGAATGTTCCTGATAGGTTTAAGCAAGTTCCGTTGATTGCGAAACATCCTGCTGTGATGTTGAATCCAACGTTAGATGTTGATGTGGCTTGGCCACTGATGTTCAATCCTCTTACTGTAGTTGTTCCGAATCCACCTAGTGCTATTTCAAGCATTGATATAGATGTCGTTGCTGTTCCTGCTACTGTTGTTGATGAAATGTAGAAGTTTGTTCCATCGTTTCTGAATGCTGTCTGTGCTAGTCCTGCTCCTGCTGAGAGTGAGATTTGAGGTGCTGTTGAGGAAGCGATTGTTAGATTGAACTTTGGAGTAGTTGTTCCGATACCAAGATTCCCACTACCTGTAAGCCTCATTCTTTCTGCTAATGTACCAGCGTAACGAGAACTGAATAATAGGTCAGCAGTTTCTGCACTTGTTGTGGTTGAAACCTGAAGAGCTTGGATGTTTGCACCAGTATATGCACTGAATCCTACGTTAGTGAAATTGAATTTAAATGTACCAGTATCACCATCAGTTCTGTTTGAGTTATACAAAGTGAAACCGTCATAGTTTGCAGAAGAACCAGATTGAGAAACTACCCCACCAGTATTAACAAGCAATCCTGAATTTATGTAAGCACCTGCACCATTACCACCATTTACATGAAGGCTATAAGCTGTGCCAGATACTATGTTAGTGTTTGAGCCAATCGCAACTGCCCCATCATTTGTCAAATCTTGATCGTACAAAACTGTAAACAAAGGTGAATATGTTGATGAAGCAATAGCAAACAAAGTTGAATTATCAGCTAGTGCAGAAGTTGCTTGTAGAGAAATAGGAGCCACAGGTGTAGTTGTTCCAACACCAATGTAACCAGCATTTGTAATTGTTGTTGTTGCTGTTCCTCCAAAATATGCAGTATACGCTGAGAATATAGACGATGAAGCGTTTAAGAATCTGTTTACTCCTGTAAATGAGTTAGTATCAGACAATAGTGTAGATGATGCAAATGTCCATGTAGATGTTGAGTAGCTGTATACTAAACCGCTAGCATTTACCCCAAGAGCTCCGTTTGATAGTGCTGGTAGTCTAAATGCTCCACTGATTGTTGATGAAGCGGTTGAGAAGAATCCGTTTAGTAGACCTAGTGTTGTAGAGGTAGAAGCTCCATATGATGTAAATGTGAATATTTGTGAAGCTAGTGTTGATGTTGAAACTGAAGATACTAGACCGTTTGATCCGATGAATGCGTATCCTTGTGCTACATCAGATAGTTTTGTTCCGTTTAGTGTTGTAGATGATAGTGAGAAGAGTCCTGCTGTGAATCCGATGACTGTGTTAGTTGAGTTGTATCCAGCTACTGATGTGAATGGGAATGTTCCTGATAGGTTTAAGCAAGTTCCGTTGATTGCAAAACATCCTGTAGTGATGTTAAAGCCAACGTTAGATGTTGATGTGGCTTGACCACTAATGTTCAATCCTCGTACTGTTGTTGTTCCGAATCCTGAACCTGAGATAGTTAGAGCTGCAGTAGATGTTGTTGCTGTTCCTGCTACTGTTGTTGTTGAGATAAATAGATCACCTGCAAATGTTGCAAGATAATTTGGAGTTGATGTTGCTAAACCAAGAAGACCACTCTGATCCAATCTCATAGTTTCAACAGCAGTAATAGAGTTGTTTGGAGTTGTTAAGAAAGTAAGAGCTGTTCCTCCTGCTGAATCAGTAAATGCTTGAGTTGCAACTCCTCTAATAACACCCGTCGCACCAAGGAATCCTGTGGTGCCATAACCCATAAAAGATATTTGTCCGATGTTGTTGTCTATTGCCAATGCTGAAGGGTTTGCGGCTCCTGTATTTGATCGTCTAAATGTTAGGTTTGTATTGTTATTGAAAGATTCAATAGTAACTCGTGTTGGAGAACTGTCCGCTCCTGAGAATGTGGCAATGGTTGCCAAAGATGCAGCAGGAAGAGACGCTGTGTTGTTTGTAACAGTTAATTTTACATTTGATGTTGACGCTGTACCAATAGCAACTTGTCCTGCCCCATCCACTACAAAGTGTGTAGCTGATGTGGAACCAATAACGAATTCTGGCACACCACTACCTAGTGCATTTGGATTTACTGAAAGTAATGCCCAAGGTGTAGTTGTTCCAATTCCAAACCTTCCTGCTGTAGTAAATCTTGCAACTTCTGTGGCATTTGTCTGCAACAATAGAGGATTATTTGTTGCTGTACCAATAGTCGCAAATCCCCCAGACCCATCATTTGCATACATGTATAACTGTGTAGTGTTTGACTGAACATTCAAGATTTGTTGACCTGTAGCACCATATACATTGAGTTTTGTCGTTGGAGCCGCAGTTCCTACTCCAACAAACCCAGTTGTCCTATCTACATACAGTGCAGGTGTGGATGTACCGACAGTGAATAATCCGTTACCCCAAGGCGTAGTTGTTCCTACTCCTACTGCTCCAGAAAATGTAGACGTCGCAGTAGTTGTTGCAATCAAATTCCCCACTGTTAGCTGTGTACCAGTAGCTATTAGGTTACCTGATGAGTTAGTTGTAATGATTGAGTTTGGTGAGAATGTTGTAGCTGAGAACACTTGTGAAGCTAGTGTTGATGTAGATACTGTAGATACTAGACCGTTTGATCCGATGAATGCGTATCCTTGTGCTACATCAGATAGTTTTGTTCCGTTTAGTGTTGTAGATGATAGTGAGAATAATCCAGCTGTAAATCCGATGACTGTGTTAGTTGAGTTGTAGCCAGCTAATGATGTGAATGGGAATGCTGAAGATGATGCTGAGATACATGTTCCATTCACTGCAAAACATCCTGTAGTGATGTTGAATCCAACGTTAGATGTTGATGTAGCAGAGCCTGAGATGTTTAGACCAGATAGAGTTGTTGTTCCGAATCCTGAGTTAGATACTCGTAACCATGGAGCTGTTGTTGATCCAACCCATAGTGAGAATTCATCTCCTGCTACTGAGTTCACTGCTAGTCTAGCTGATGGTGATGATGTACCTACTCCTAGTAGACCACCAGAAGTGATTCTAGCTTTCTCTGTATTTGTTAGACTTCCATCATCCGAGATTGTTCCGAATGCTAGATAACCAGCACCGTTTCCTGATGTACTGTTTTCTTTTCTACCAGCAACTGTTGCAAAGTTTACTCTGTTACTTCCATCAAACATTCCACTTAGGGTTATCTGTCCTCCCTTATTTATTGCAAATGCGTCATCTGAACCAACATTTAAATTACCCCAACTATCTGTCACTCCATTTGCTGAAGTTATATCAAGAGCTGTTACTGGATTTGATATTCCTATTCCAACGTTTCCTGTTGAAAAATCAACAACTAGATTTGACGCCCCAACCATCAATCCTCCTCTAAATGTAGATGTTGCTGTTGTTGATGTCGCAAGCAAGTTTCCAACTGTTAACTGTGTGCCTGTAGCTATTAGAGCAGAACCATCAAAGTTAGATGTGATGATTGAGTTTGGAGAGAATGATGTTGCTCCAGTTCCTCCGTATAGAACTCCGATAGATGTTGTTGCTGAGACCACTCCAGCATTTGCTTGTAGAGGACCGTTTAATGAACCAATTGTTGTACCACCTTGTAGAGAAACACTTCCATCAAACTGTGATGAACCAGTTCCGACACTTATTGATCTCCATCTTGCAGTTGGAGTGCCCAAAGTAAAGTTTGAGTTGTTATCTGAATATGGATTTAGAGATGCTTGCCAACCAAGCTGGAAGTTTCCAACTAGCTGAACATACGCGTCAGAGAACCCTGCTCTACTAAACTGAATTGCCCAAGGGTTAGATGATGCACCCTGATCTACAACCAACACAGATGAATCTGTTGATTGAGCCAGAACATGCAGTCTTCCTGTAGGAGCTGCTGTACCCACCCCAACAAATCCTGTATTTATATCAGCAACCAAATTTGAACCGCCAACTGATAGTCCGCCCATCAATGTTGATGTTGCTGTTGTAGATGTTGCAAGTAAGTTACCTACTGTAAGCTGTGTACCAGTAGCTATTAGAGCAGAACCATCAAAGTTAGATGTGATGATTGAGTTTGGAGCAAATGATGTTGAACCTGTTCCTCCATTTGCAATTGTATTAACAAATGAAGTTAGACAATTACCACCAACTGCGAAACATCCGTTAGTGATGTTGAATCCAACGTTAGATGTAGATGTAGCTTGACCAGAAATATTCAAACCTCTTACTGTTGTTGTACCGAATCCTGAACCTGAGATAGTTAGAGCTGATGTAGATGTTGTTGCTGTTCCTGCTACTGTTGTTGTTGAGATAAATAGATCACCTCCTGCATTTCTGAATGTGAACTGTGCGACACCTGCTCCAGCTGAGAGTGAGAGTTGAGGAATAGTTGAAGAAGAAAGAGTTGTTAAATAATTACCGCTTGTTGTAGTTCCTACCAAGAAATATCCTGTTCCAGTAAATCTACCTTTCGATGAGCTACTTCCGTTTATTCTTGTAAAGAATGATAAATCTCCAGATCCTGTTGTTGCAGAATGATCCAGATATACAGCATCTAGACCTGCTATAGTAGACCCGTTTGCGTTTTGGAAATACAAGCTACTCCTATTACCAGCGGTTGAGTTTGAATTTCTTATTGCAATTGTTGGAGCATTTGGATTTCCTGCACCAATCGTTGAGTTATTGTCATTTGCTTCAACATATAGTTTTGTGGTTGGTGTTGTTGTTCCAATACCAACATTTGAATTACCTGAAGTTCCAGCAGTGACAACAAATATTGTTGCAGTCGATGAACCAACAACAAATGCTGGAACTCCTGAACCTATTCCATTTGGATTTACTGACAACTGTGCCCAAGGTGTAGTTGTTCCAACACCTAGGAATCCTGCATTTGTAAATGTAGATGTTGCTGTTCCACCAAAGTATGCTGTGTATGCTGAGAATAGAGATGATGAAGCATTTGCAAATGTCTGTAGTGCTGTCCATGAGTTAGCGTTACTTAGGTTAAGTGAGATTGTAGAAGCAGAACCACCCAGTAGAGCTCCTAGTGTACCTGATACTGAAAGTGATGAGTTAGTTGTTACCGATGATGTAGCTACTGTGTTTAGTGTTCCATTTGATCCTGTTGTGTATGTTACTCCATTAGATGTTAGGTTTGAAAGGTTTGTAATGTTCTGTGTAGTGTTAACGTTGAATGCATTACCTGAGTATGTAAGTCCTGTACCTGCTGTTGTTGTAGCACCACTTGATACTACTCCTCCAAATACTGCTAGACCACCATTAGATAGTGCTGGTAAGTTTAATGCTCCAGAGAATGTTGATGATGCTGTTGAGAATAGTCCAGCTGTGAATCCGATGACTGTGTTAGTTGAGTTGTATCCAGCTACTGATGTGAATGGGAA
>LFCP01000002.1 GCA_001189155.1 Parcubacteria bacterium C7867-006
CACCAAGTTTGGTTTTGTTTTCTGTGCCGTCTAGTTTAATTAGAGTGTCGTCTAAAGATACTTGATCAAAGTTTTTTCCTTTTAAAGCTTTTAAAATAGCTGTGTTCACATTTACAACCGCCTTAAGTACCCCCTTGCCTCCATATCTTTTTTTGTCGCCATCTCGAAGTTCACAGGCCTCGTGACTACCTGTCGAAGCTCCTGATGGCACAGCAGCTCTACCCATGGAACCGTTACTCAAATACAAGTCTACTTCAACGGTAGGGTTACCTCGTGAATCCAGTATCTCTCGTCCAACAATTTTAGATATTTTATGCACAGAATTTTATAACTTAAATATTAAAAAGAAATTATACAAGAATTGATACAATATTACCAGAATCATGAATATTTTTTATATACAAAAAATTCTGTTCAAAGTGCGCGCACCAGGATTCGAACCTGGGACCTACCGAGTATCAGTCGATTGCTCTAGCCAACTGAGCTATGCGCGCACTTTGAACAGAATTAACTTCAATACCATAACAAAAAAAGCTCTTTTTAACAAACGAAAAGGCCGGGTGCATCACAATGCAGCACCCAGCCCTGAATGACTCGCTTGTAGGAGGAGTCTAGCCCTTGAGACCTAGGTCCCCTTTATCTTCAGCCGGTATTCACATGGTCGGCATCCGTCGACGGTCTCGACACGTCGTCGCCGACCGATCGGGATCCTGAACGTCGATTCGTCCATGAACCGGTTGAAGCTGTTGAACTTGCGCGACACCGCGATAAGGATCTGGTCGGCGAACGCGACACAGATGAGTAGGAGCCCGAAAGCCTGACCGGCGAAGAACTTGGAGTCAAGCTCCTGCTCACGCATCTCATAGCCACCGAGGAGCCCCGCCATCATGGCCAGAATTACCAGAGCCATGATGAACTGAACCTTCTGAATCTTCATTGTGTGTCTCCCTAAATACTGGCCTCATTGCCTGTACTTTACCCATACATTATAACATGGTTTATATATAAAAGTCAAGTACTTATTACACATCAAAAAACCACCCTTTTGGGGTGGCTTTTCGAAATATTATAAAGATATCATCCTTTGTTTTGTTCCGTTCATACTGTCTTTCCAGTAGTCATGTTGTTTTAGGACGACAACAATAGTCCATTCTGTCCTCGATCGAGAGACACAATATCGACGCACATCTTATCTTCCGAAGAAGTTAAGCTTTTGTTCTACAAAGTAGAACAGGTTTCAAATTGAATTATTCCACGACCAGCTTCCGCTAGCCGTGCCTTGTTACGACTTACTCCCTGTTACCGAATTTACCGTGGTCTAGGCAAACCTAGCCTTCGGGTATTCCCGGTTCCCTTGAGTTGACGGGCGGTGAGTACAAGACTTGAGAACGTATTCACCGCGGTATGGCTGACCCGCGATTACTAGCAAATCCAACTTCATGGGGTCGAGTTTCAGCCCCCAATCTGAACTGGGGCGGCTTTTATTACGATTGGCTCAGGGTTTCCCCGTCGCAACGCGTTGTGGCCGCCATTGTATTATGTGTGTAGCCCAAGGTATCAAAGGGACATGCTGATCTGGCGTCATCCTCGCCTTCCTCCCAGCTTTTTATTCACAATGGAACAAAAGTGACAGAAACGGAGTCTTCCGATCTATTCCTTAAATACTTAACTTAAAAATGTTTAATCAATCATCCAAACTTCGTTTCCGTTCACGCTGTCTTATTAGCTTTTTGTTCATTCTGACCAAAAAGCTGGGCAGTCTCGCCTGACAACTTGTAACAGACAACGAGGGTTGCGTTCGTTACCCCACTTAAGGGAACAATTCAAATCACGAACTGACGACGACCATGCATCACCTGTCTAACTGTCCTTGTGAGACGACAATAGTTTCTTACTGTCTTCAGCTAGATTTCTAACCTTGGTAAGGTTCTTCGTTTATCATCGAATTAAACCACATAATCCTCTGCTTGTGCAAGTCCCCGTCTATTCCTTTGAGTTTTAACCTTGCGGTCGTACTACCCAGGCGGACAACTTAACGCGTTAGCTTCGCCTCTCGGAGGGTTTGGTGTTCCCCATGATATCAACGGATTTCACCCCTACTCCATGAGTTCCATACATCCCTGCCATCCTCTAGTTATGCCGTTTCGGCCACAGATCTGGGGTTGAGCCCCAGGTTTTAACAGCCGACTAACATTACCACCTACACACCCTTTACGCCCAATGATTCCGGATAACGCTCGGGGCACTCGTATTACCGCTGCTGCTGGCACGAGTTTAGCAACCCCTTATTCGTGAGGTACTATCAATAAACTTTCTCCCTCATAAAAGATGTTTACGACCCAGAGGGTCTTCATCCATCACGCGGTGTCGCTCGATCAGACTTTCGTCCATTGTCGAATATTCTCGGCTGCAGCCACCCGTAGGTGTATGGTCCGTGTCTCAGTACCATCGGTGGGGGTCAGCCTCTCAGCTCCCCTAAGCGTCATAGCCTTGGTAGTCCATTACACTACCAACTAGCTGATACTTCGCAGGCCATTCTTTTAGCGATAAATCTTTACTCCGAAGAGACTATCAAGTATTAGCTAATCTTTCGACTAGTTATTCCTGACTAAAAGGGATGTACCCACGTGTTACTACCTCGTTCGCCACTGCCTTGCGGCCGTTTGACTTGCATGCCTTATCCACACCGCCAGCGTTCATCCTGAGCTAGGATCAAACTCTTAAAAAAAGTTTAATCAAAAACTTATAAGTTGAACGGAACAAAATAGAAGATAATATCTCTTATTTTTATGCCGGCGGTTTTGCGCGTTTTTATTTGTGAGTTGTTTATTGAAGGCCAGATGTTGCTATTGCTTTCATCTGGCATCCCGAAATCATTTGTAAAAAATATTTGTTTCCTGACGGAAACTTGCACTATATTATATTTACGTTCTTTCGTAACAAATTTTCAATGAACTCTTATGAATGAAAATCGCCTTATTCAGGCAATTTCAAGCACTCGTATAGTATAGCCAGAATCAAATAAGAGTCAAGTGGCTTATCCCAGCCAAAAACCTAGGTTTTTAGGGCTATTTTAAGCCATTCATCACAAACAGCATTTATAGTTTTTCCTGTAATCAACTCGAGTAGTTCAATATTTTTTTCTGTGGAATTAGCCCGGTCCATAGCTGAGTATAATTTTCTAAAATTTTCTAGCCCAAAAACCAAAAGAATATATGAGACTAGTGACCCAGCAAGTGAATAAAAAAACTCGGCCTCGTCATCTGGCGTATCTAACCATCCCTGTTGAGACATGAGATTTTTAATATCAATTTTTATGCCTCGACTAACGCCATTTCTTAAAATTTCGTTATGATTATTACCAAACATACTTCTTCCAACCATAGCCTCGGCCAAGCCTTCTTGAAATAAACTGATTGGAAGACCCCACACAAGAGAAAGAAGATGTGTATCTTCGTGCTCTCCGACCACTTTGTCTTCACTATTGTATATAGCGTGTATTGTGTACTCATTGTATATTGTCTGTCCATACCAACCATCTCCCATTAATTCAGCTTTCAGTTCTTGTGTTGGATAAAAATAATATTGTATCTTTTTAGAAGTAGGGGTTAGTTTAAGAGTATCGACTATTTTTTTATATGCAGATTCTTGTCGGTTTTTTATGAATTCAATATCTTGTTCTGCTAGTGAACCTTTCTGAACGCGAAAAACATAGTGCTCCGTCTCGTAGATGGACCAATCATATTTTTTAAACAAATCTATATAAAATGGAATATTTTGCTCGTACATATTTAATATTATAAATTAGGGGGCGACCGTTGTCGCCCCCATCTCCCCATTCGCACATTCGCTAATACGACAGACGAAGCAGACCTTCGTTCATATCCGCCAACAGCGTTTTCTTGCAGTGACGCTGGGCAAACGCTTCTGTCGTCTTACCGTGCTCCACCACTGCATGATAGGTACACCCACCACCACAAATCGGCAGATAGGCACACTTTTCTTCAATGCATTGGTCGAGTCGCTTCCAGTTTTCGTAACGCACATCACGAGTGTAGTCGACCGTGTCACTGAAGACACTGCCGAAAGCGTGCTCGTTCTGTCCGCTCGTGCAGAAACACTTCTGGAGGTTACCGTCAGGCTGAAGCACCGCTGAGTGCTTTGCCTGGGCAACACACAAGGGGCCGGAGGCGTACTCATCTGGAATCTTGAAGTCCAAATTGCGAGCAATTTCCCAGATATGCAGTGCATACTTCGCCTGCCACTTTTCCTCAAGACCCTTGATAGCTATGTACATCGATGACTCGATGAAGCCAATGCTTAGACGAATCTTGTCCTGAATACCGGCAGCAGCCATGAACTCGAGCAGTCGCGGAATGTCTCCAGCGTTACTCTTGTCCATCGACAACCGTATGTCGATCGCAGGAACGTAGTTCGTGCGTGCGAGCATGAGTACGTTCCGCCAAATGTTGTCGAATGTCGGCCTGCCGGCTTCTCCATGTCGCCGGGCGTCATGAACCTCTCGAGGCCCATCAAGAGTGATCTGCACACGTTTCCAGTTGTAACCGGAGAAGAGCTGTGCGACGTCCTCCGTGAGGAGTTCGCCGTTTGTGATGATTTCCGTGATGTACTCGAGTCGATGCCGCTTGGCAAGCTCGGAGTACGCACTCAGGGATTTCCTCACAATGTCCTTGCGCAGGAGAGGCTCGCCGCCAAAGAAAATCAGGCGAAGAACCTCTACTTCGGGATGCTCGACAAAGTATTTGTCGAGCCACTCGATTGATTGAAGGAAGACTTCTTCAGTCATACCTTTTCCTCGATCAATCCCATTTTCGAAACAGTATCCACAACGAAGCTGACACTGAATCGTTGGCTCAAGATGAAGAGAAAAAATGCGGGCGCGATTGTCTCGCGTATCCACAAGTTGATCCCTCCATTCCACGAATTCATCAACTACCTTATCGACCAGAATACCATTCTGACCTACAAGGTCTGTGACGAAATTCGGCGACATAAGCTCCTGATTGGAAAGCCACTCCTGAAGCTCCTGAAACTGCTTGTTCGACAACCGAACAACAGCTCCAGTTTTCGTGTTCTTCAGGATAATGGTACTTCCCTCACCATGAGCCTTGATCGTAAATTCACTCATGACAACCAAAGCATGCCTCCTATTTGAATAGAGGGAGGCCCAGTAGCCCCCCTCAATCCTCGTGCGCGATGTGATAGTCAGTAACCGCAGCCGTCCTTACCGAGTGCGACCTGACCAGTGACGACAGGACCGAAACGCAGCCCCGCCTTACCCTCCTTGAGGACAACGAAGCCCGCAGATGTCAAATCCTGCGCGCTCTTTTCGATGGTACCTGTACCTGGTCGAACCTTAGCTTCTCCGCTCATAAAACCACCTCCTCCCAAGAGAAAGACCGAGTCTATCATTAGAATACTATTAAAATTAAATAATGTAAATAGCTAATATTACTTATCCTGCAGATTCTTCAGAGTAACCAGTAGTGGTGATGCCACGAATATAGATGAGTATGTTCCAGCGATAACTCCAACTAGTAGAACGAAAGCAAAATCTCGAGTAGATTCCCCTCCTAGGAAATACAAAGCTGCAAGAGCGATAAAGATTGTGAGTGATGTGTTGATTGATCGCCCCATTGTCTGTCGTACAGAGTCTCCAACGATTTCGTTAAATGGTTGTTTGTTGTTTCCAGTTTTTAGATGCTCTCGAACTCGATCAAACACAACAATAGTATCGTGAACAGAGTAACCCAAAATTGCGAGTAGTGCTGTCACAAACAGAAGATCGATTTCCCCACCATGAAAATGAATCCATGTTACAAAAATTCCTGTTGGAATAATAACGTCGTGAGCTAGAGCAATGATAGTAGCCAAACCGTATTTCCAAGAAGCTACTGGAAAGGAAACTTTTCTAAAAGCAAAAGTAATGAAAAGCACAATACACAAAATCACAACAGCAATAGCTACAAGCGCTTTATTTTTTAGCTGAGTTCCAACTACTGGACCAAGTGAGTTAAACTTTTCTTCTTTGGCTATGTTTGATGCATCCTTTTGAAATGCACTCATTACCATTACTTTCTCCTCTGGAGTGATGTCTCTAGTTTTCAAGATATAATTCAAATCTCCTGATGGAGTAAGAACGTATGTTCCAAGATTTAACTCATCTAGATTTGCCTTGATAGCTTCTCCAGCTGGTCTAGTTGTAGAGTAGCTAACTTCCAAGATTGAGCCACCTTTAAAATCAATACCTAGGTTAAAACCAAAAACTGAAATCGCAATGATTGAACCTACAACCAACAGTGTTGATAGAGCAAAGAAAAATTTTCTGTTATTTACTATGAACATATAATTTAAATTAAAAGTGGAAACCGTTAGAGAACAGGAATCTTGATAATTTACTTGTACTACCACCTGGATGGTTTGTAGGTTTTGGCGCGATTGCAAACAAGAATGTTCTTGAAACAGTTATCGCTGTGAACATTGAAATAATAACTCCAAGTCCAAGTGTTAGAGCAAAACCTTTGATAGCACTTGTTCCAAGCCAGAACAAGATGATAGCTGTGATGATAGAAGAAATATTTGAGTCTCGGATAGAAAGCCACGCTCTAGAAAATCCTTCGTGCAGAGAATCATTAACTGACTTTCCTTTTTTCAATTCTTCTTTCATTCTCTCAAAAATAAGTACGTTTGCATCCACCGCCATACCGATAGACAATATAAATCCTGCTATACCTGCAGCTGTAAATGTAACTGGAATCAGTTTAAATATAGCAAGTGACAAAATGATATACGCCATTAGAGATATAGAAGCGATAATACCAGGAAGTCTGTACCAAAGAACAAGAAAGATAACTAGAATTGCAAAGCCAACTATACCAGCCTTAACTCCAGATGTTTTTGCATCCTGGCCCAAAGAAGCACCGATAGTTTGTGTAGAAATAAGTTCAATAGGCAAAGGTAGCGCTCCGTAGTTCAAATCTCTAACTAAGTTTTTAGCTTCGTCTGCAGTAAAACCTCCAGAGATAACAGCTTTTCCATCTGCTATTTCATCTCTAATAACTGGGCTTGATATAACTTGGTTATCAAGGAAAATAGCAAGAACTTCACCTTTGTGTTCTCGAGTAATCTTTGCAAACAAGTCTCTTCCTTCTGAGTTAAATGTAATACCAACTGTTGGTTGTCCACCAAGCTGACCGTTTCCACCAGAAGTAAACTGAAGTTCTGCTCTACTCAAATAATGTCCATCTAGACCAGTTTGTGCAAAAACTTCATCGACACTTTTCTGTGCCAACTCTTCCTGTGTAAACTTTTCTGCTTCTGGTCTCAAAAGTCTAAACTCTAGTGAAGGAGTTTTACCAATAAGAGCTACGGCTTGCTGAATATCTGTAACTCCTGGGAGTTCTACCAACAATCTATAATCAACACCACCAGATACAACACCTGGATTTTCAACCTGAACAACAGGTTCTGAAACACCAAAGAGGTTCACTCGTCGCTCTATTACATCTCGAAGAGATGCCATAGCACCGTTGATATCACCTGATTGAACTTTTGAAACATCAGCTTTATAAGTTAGCTGAGTTCCACCGTTAAGATCAAGACCTAGCTTGAAAGCATATTTTGCTAGTCTAGGTGACTGGTCAACTGTAGCTTTCTCTGACTTGTACACGAACAAACCTACAAGAATGAAAACAATTATTAAAAATAAGGATAGAACCCTGTGTTTCAGCATGAAATTAGTTTAAAAGTTATAAAGTTTAGAAGTTATAAAGAGGTACAGAAGGCCTTTAATACGCTTTCCAACTGGGTACTTTTTAACTTGTTAACTAGTGTCCTATTATATTTATTTAGGCCAAAAAAGCAATTAAAGCTTAGAACTCATTATAGTTAAATGATCTGAGTGAGAAAGTAGCTGTAACTGCTTTTGCGCCGTTTATTATAAGTGAACATAGACCAGTTCCAGTACAGTCTCCTGTCCATCCATCAAATTTCCAATAAGAAGATGCTGGGTAAGCCTGCAAAGTTACAGATGAGTTTTGAGCATAGTTTGATGAACAGGTAGAACCGCAATCTATTGAGTTATCTGTAGTACTTTGCACAAAACCACCAACAGTTTTATCTACCCTCAGAGAATAATCACCCAATGGAGATGAGTCCCTAGAAGCTGAACACGAAGCATTTGTCCCACCACCAGAACCAAGACAAGACCAAGATGACGAACCGCCAGCTGACGGGAAAGTTGGTGATGGTGGAGATGCTGTTCCTGCTGAACAGAAATCTGTATTTGATGTCCCTGAGTAGTCTGTGCTAGCAGAAGAAAAAGTCGTTGCATTAGGACCACAAGCACCATTTATACTAGATGGAGCTGTTGTGATTGAAACATTGTATGGACCAGCCCAAGCTGAATTAGCTCCGTTTGAATCTTGAGTTAAAGCCTTAATTGTTTTTGTTCCAGTTGTAGTCCAACTGTGACTTGTACTTCGTGAAGTCCCTGAATTAACAAGTCCAGAAGAAGGAACCCATTCATCTACTACACCGTCAGCTGGCACACTCCAATCAACACCGTACTTTACTTGATTACCATCTGGGTCTGTTGCAGAAAAAGAATATGTATATGACGTGTTTGTATAACCAGATGTTGATCCACTGATTGTTGGAGCGTTTGGTGCAGAATTTGAAGCAGCACAATCTGCATTTGTATTACACTGATCAGGACCACTATCATTTGGATCCCATCCACACTGATTTGTAGCTAGACATTTATATCTTCCTGTTGGATTTGGTGTATATGTTAAAAAAGTGCTAACTGCTCCACCCACAGGAACTGTTAGTGACTGGCCGTTACTGTATGAAGGGCCAGAATATCCTGATACGGACGCACCAGTAACTGTGTATGTTCCAGCAGGAACACTGTCACATCTTGAAGGATTACCGACTCCAACACCAGAGATTGTCACCTGTGTTGAAATATTTGCATCTACGCAGATAGTACCAACTTGAGGGGTTGGGTCTGGAATATCAAAATCCACACTATTAACACAACTGCCAGAAGAAACTGTTGCAAAGTGACTACCATAAGTTGAATAAGTATAAGTTTCAGTTCCTGTAACCTGAAAATCAAAAACGCCAGCCTGTTTACCTATAAAATAAACTCCATTATTATCCCACTGAAAACTGACATTATAATATTGATTGGCTGAGTCACTCTGTACCTGCCAAGAAGTGGTGACGGTCTTATCAGAAATTGATGAAACAACAACATCACAATAAATAGTCGCTTTAACCACAGAAGGATTAAAAAAAAGACACGAGATAAAAATAAAAAAAATAATTAAAAAATACTTTAGCTCGTATTTAAACATAACTAAAGTATATAATACAAATACAAGGGTTTCAATTTGAAAAATTTAACTTTGGGCACACCAGCTCTTTCTAGAGCTGGTGTGCCCAAGCAAAGTGGTCTAGGGTTTGCTTATATTCACCTTGACCAACACCATCTGCAGACTGACCACCTCCGCAAGGTCGGTTATCATATAAAACGGTGACCGAGCGGGTATTGCAAGATCAGTCGTTGGTGGAGCCTGTCGCTTCACCGCGAATACCACGTACCCAAGAATACTTGATGGAACGGATCCTGGATCCATGCGACTGAAAGAAAGAATGAACTGGTCGCTTGGCTGGTATCCATGCAGATTCCCGGTGACAAAGGAGGTCACCGGTGCAAGCTCACCACTGGCCACCCTAGCAGTGATTTCATCTGGTGTTTGCTCGGCAACGGACACTTGAGTCCTTGTCTCTCGGTTTGCAAAACTAATGATCGGACTCGCCCCAATCATAAAGTTTGGACCACCATCTGAGGAAGACAGGATAGAAGTGACATTGATCGTAACGGACCCTGAGGCTGGAATCGTAATTCCATCAACAACAGGTAGCCCGTTGCCCTGCATAATCGGCAGGACCGGTGTGACGGTTGTGACCGTTGCCGGAGTGACAGGAGTAGGGTTAAATGGATTTCCGGACCCACCCCCAGCAGTGCAACCACTGACAAACAAAGCCCCTATGAGGGCGACGACCACGACGAGAAAAGATACACGACGCATGACGACACCCCCTAAAATTTGCTAGCTCAATAGCTAGCGGTTCTGGCTTAACAATACATCTTTTATCTAAGTATGTAAATATTACTAAAACAAAACTATTTTTTAGGTATATCTATCTTATCTGGTGTAAATGAATCCATGCGAGCAATATTTTTGTCTGAATATAATACGATAGTAATTCCAGGTTTGATATCAGAAAGTGTTGCTGGTATTTTTACGAACTTTGCATTTTCAATATATGTAAACTGAATTTCTGTAGTATCAATTATTTTTACTGTCTTGTCTTCAGAAGCAATGTAGTTTCCATTTGGACCAGCAAAAAGTCTACTTACTGTTATTTTCAAAGTATTTCCAGATACAGAGTTGACTACCCCATTTATTGAATATGACTTAGCACCTGGCACATCAGGCAACTCTTGTCTAACAGGTTTATTGAAATAATTATATAACTTTGTATGTAAGTTAAATTTTATAGAAAGCCCAATAGCAACTGATAATAAAATTATAACTAAAGAAATCAAAAGATTTTTTTTCATATCAAAATTGTAACAAATATAGTTTTTTGAGGATAGAGAACAAGAAATTTCTAAATAGAATTACTTAGAATTCACTGTAGTCAAAACCTCGGAGAGAGAATAACGCTGTAACATTTTTCACTCCATTTACAATAAGTGAGCATATACCAGTTCCAACACAATCCCCTGTCCAACCATCAAACTTCCAATAAGAAGATGCTGGGTAGGCCTGCAAAGTCACAGATGAGTTTTGAGCATATGCGCTGTAACAACTAGAACCACAGTTTAAAATATTGTCATTGCTTCTAACAGTTCCTCCAGTTGACTGGTTGATTGTAACAGAATACCCGCTTGGTGCAGCTCCTATTGTTACATTCGTCCAGCCTGTGCAGTTGCTTGAATCAGACTCATCTGATTCTGTGATTACCCCACCTCCAGCTGAACTAGTTTTGTCTGCACAAACTCTTACTGATTTGTTACCAGCAGATGTAAAAGCTATAGAATCTACAATACTAACAAGTGCCCCTGAAGATAGAGCTGATACTGAAATAGGAGTTCTATCATAACTTGTGCCTGAGCCATTATAACCGCTATTTACTTGGAAAAAATTACTAAAACCAACTCCAGTAGACGCAGTACCTATATTTGAAATTAAAGCTGTAAAGTTTTGAGCTACAGTAGCATAACCAGTTGTTGGAAAAAGATACACACTCGAGGTCAGATCTGGCAATGAAGACCCGGAAATTGTAATTGTCGCACTGTTTGATCCGCTTCCACTTGCATTTGAACATGTCAACGTAAAAGTAGTATTTGCTACCAAAGCTCCAGTTGACTGTGAACCAGAAGTTGACTTAGAACCACTCCATCCATTTGATGCAGTACAAGATGTTGCATTTGTTGATGACCAAGTTAGAGTTGATGAACCTCCACTTGATACACTAGTTGGTGAAGCAGAAATGGTAACTGTTGGGGCAGATACACAACCTCCAGTAGGTGTTAGAGACGGATAAAGAGTTGTTCCACCGCCACTGTTCACCGTTCCAGAAGTTCCTCCGAAACCAGAAGCACTAACTGACCACCCAACATTTGTATTGCTGTATACACCAAAGTTAGCAAAACCTGAACCGTCTGTCGTTCGACTTGTTCCATTTCCAAAATTCTGATTTATTCCGACTGAAGCTCCAGATATAGCTCCACCACAACTATTTCCCACAACAAAGTTTAAGTTTACGTATGGATATGTACAACTGCCATCATCAACTGTAGCTGAAGGGTTATAGTTGGTAGCATTAGAGTCCGTACAACCTTGGGTTTGCTGAGGAGCTGGAAATGAGGCGACTTCTCTAACTTCACAATTACCCGAATTAAGAATTATTTCATAATCACCATATGATGAATATGTGTGTGTAAAATAGCCTCTATTTTCATTTAAGGTTCCATCAAGTTTACCAATAATCTGACTTCCACCTCCTTCACCAAAATCTAAATATATATCATAAAAATCAGACCCGATATCTGACTGGACCAAAGTACTAACCCCCACGCTACGATTAGACTGATTTACACTTAAATTCATACTACAATACACAGAAGCAGAAGCACTGAATGGTAAAAATACAAAAAACAGAGAGACAAAAATGGATAAAATATAATTTATATTTTTTTTAAACATTTTTTGAATTTAAAAGTTTAGTTACAGCAATAATTATAATGCAAAATTAGCAAAAAGAAAACGGACAGCTTAAGTTTTCACTTATGCTGTCCGTGACAGAAACAACTCGTGGGAACAAATTTACTGAACCCATGTGATGTGAACTTCTCTAGTCTCATAGGCCGCAGGTGGCCTCAAAAAACTAGAGATAGGGAGGTTCATCGACATCTCAGCATCCATACCACTTGGTAACAAGGAAACGAGCGTATCCTTGGTTTGGATGATGACAATGTACTCTGTTTCAGTAATGGTGTTAAAGGGCCAGTAGCTTTTGACTCCGCCTCCAGCGAGGTCGACGTAGCCTGACTGACTGGTAACTCCACGACCTGAACAGGTGACAATAATACGATCTGGGGCTCTCCCTGAGCAGATATACAAGCCCGGTCTTGTGGCCGTAGACCAATCTGCCTGAGAGTATGAGTAATAAACCCTTGCGAATACAGGATCGTCGTAGTGAAAGACGACCCCAGAAGTCGCAGGATTTATACTCTCGATTGAAATCGAGTTGCTCGTTGGTGGTGTTACCACGACATCTGGATTTCCAGAAGGGCCTGGAGTGGGATTAGCACAACCAGCAACAATTACCCCCAAAATGAGGGTGAAGAACACAACGGCGACGAACGAACGGCACCTAAGCATCTGACACCCCCACTAAAATTATTTCCCTGACCTATGGTCAGTTTCTAACTAAAGAGTACATCTTTTTTGATTATATGTAAAGGTATGCAAAATTGTTATCCACATACCATAAAAGTTAGCTTTTTATACTGCATGAAATATAATATCATTTACTATATGAAAAAAAACATCCTATATGTATTAATTATTATTCTGTTAGCAACATTAAGTTACTACACCGTAAAAATATATAAACAAAACAAAAGCCAAAAAGTAGTTGAACATTTAGTAATAAACACGCAAAATTCTGATAAATTTGGCAAGTATTTAACTGATAGTAACAATATGACTTTATATATTAATATTGAAAATCCTACTTCAGATTCAGCTTGTGACTATAACTGCATGAAATTATGGAAACCATTTATTGTCGATCTAGCCTATGGTGGTGATGAAAGCTTCCTATCAAAAAATTATAACCTTGGTGACAAGATATCTATTATAAAAAGAAGCGATGGATTATTTCAATATGCTTATGATGGAAAGCTTTTGTACAGATACATTACAGACCAAAAAGCTGGTGATGTTTATGGACTCAACATCTTTGGTAAGGAATGGACGATAATCAATATATAAAAAAAGCAGGTGGAGCCGAAACGGCCCCAACCCACTGGTAAAACTACCCTATTTTGACGCTAAATTCGCTTCTTGCCTCAACCAGCACTCTGGTCGTCTCCCAGCTTATTGGTCCCCTTTCATAGACAGCCTTCACAATGAGACTGTCGACAAATCTTCTGTTTATGTAGACCTGTCTACTGTTCGTAATGACGACCGTCTCGCCGTTGTGAACAATTGCACTGCCGATTTCGTCACCCAGACTATACCCGTCTGGACTAGTCCAAACAGAAACAACTGCGTCTGATGTACCTTCTGGAGCACCAGACATACTAACAGCCATCCGATACTTCAAACGAAATCGACCGTCAGCATCAGTGATGATCAGTTTTGTTCCTCTAGCGGGTGAAGTCTCGGCCAACAGAGCTGACTTGAAATACACACCACCTAGAAAATCGTTTGGAAACAGTGGCTTGTAGACACAGAGGGGTTCTGCGCCAACAAATGAAAGCTGGTTGGTGCTGGGACTAGTGATCCCGATTTCTTCAACCGAGCAACCACTTGTTCCACTCACCACCGACCTAAGGAAGTTGTCGCAAGCTGTAGAAAAAACAGCCAGTGCAACAAAACAGACTAAACAGAGTAAGCGGCGCATGGCCACCTCCAACATAGGTTTTTTTGAACTTTTCCATTTCAAATAGTACAAGAAAAAATACATTTGTCAATCTTAAAATTTAAATACAGAAAAAGGGTGGCTCACACATACGGTGAGTCCACCCTTTCCTACAGAACACTCGGCACACTGCCGAGACTGGCATACTAGATGCCGATGCCGAAACCGATTCGAATCGCGAAGACGTCGCGCGAGTCGAGACCCGCACTCACCTTCATGATTCCATGCGGCGCCTTGAGAGCAGCCGTCAGATCCCCGCGAAAGGCGAGGCCCGGAGCGTTGAGACGAAGACCGTCTCTCTGCATCCCAATACCAGCGCCAACCGTGGTTCCGAGCTGGAACGCCCCCTTCGTGACGAAGGGGTTGAACCAATGACCCTGCACCGTGCCGTATCCATTGCTGGAGCCGAGCATGACGCCGTACTCCGACCTGTTGCCGCCGAGGTCGCGCAGGAACGTGACCTCGTACGAGGAACCGGCGGGAGACGCCACGCGCGTGGTCGGACCATTGCTGTGCTCCACGCTGATGAGCGGGATGCTGATATCGGGCGAACCCGACACGACGATGTCCCAGCTTGCGGGACGAGTCTCCTGAGCGGAGACGGGGCTGACTACGAGAGCCAGCAGGGCGAACACGACAGCGAAAACGATACGCATCGATACCTCCACTGGCCATCGGGCCAGAAACTAGAATTGAACAATCCGTGACTGGCTTAATCATAACACATTAAGTATTAGAGGGCAAGTATGCAAAAAAGACCTAATTTAGGCCCCAAAAACCAAATGTGTTTTGTATTAAGTCTATAGCCCAGTCCTCGAAAGTAGAGACTTTATCGTCTTTAAAGCAATTTTTATATCAAGCCAAAATGAACGGTTTTTAATATAGTAAATATCGTATGTTAGTTTTTCCTTTGTTAAATTTATATGCGCACTGTGGTGTGGATGGTTTTCCTGATTTATCTGAGCCCAACCAGAAAGTCCAGGTTTTATTAGATGTCTAACGTTATAATATGGGATTTCTTTTTCATACAAATCCACTAATGCTGGGATCTCTGGGCGAGGTCCAATCAAAGAAAGGTCCCCAATAAATACGTTCCATAGTTGAGGCAACTCATCTATACGTGTCTTACGAACAAAATTCCCCACTCTAGTTGTTCTGGCTTCTTTTGATATTCCATCCAGTTCATTATGAACTGCCATGCTTCTAAATTTTAGCAAATCAATTACTTTATTATTTTGACTAACACGTTTCTGTTTAAAAAATATAGGTCCTCCATCATCTAACTTTATTGCTAAATAAACAAAAGGATAGACTACGAGTGACACTGCCCCGAGAGTAAATGCCAGGATCACATCCATAGTTCGTTTTAGGAAATCATAAGCAAAGTTCGGAGAGACAGATATATTTTCCAAGAACCAACTATATGTTACAAGAGAGAGTGGAATTCTATCAAAAATATCCTCGTATATTTTATGAGAATCAATAAATCTAACCTTTGAAAAAATCAGGTTGTATAGATGTGGCAAAAGATTGGAAACTTTTTCATTAGAAAAATCTATGGCAATAATTTTTATATCGTTTGAATACACAGTTTTAACTATATCTTCTTGAATATCTATAGAATCAATTTCATTAACATCAACTGATGATACAAAAGAAAGATCATATATTGTGTTTTCATTAACCTCTCGCAAAAGTTCTTTCATCTCCTCACCTGCTCCAATCAAAAGAGCTGGTTGTTTTTCTCTCGCACCAAGAAACGCGATGCCATACAGTCTCCAAGCAAGTATGCAAATAAAAGAGACTACTAGATATATAAATAAAATAGTTTTAGGTGTAATACCAAAAACTGGGATTATATAGAAAAAAACAATCGCAAGTATCGAGTTAATAACTTGAGAGTTAAAAATAATACTTGGAAGTTTACTCTTTAAAATAAGAGTATGTTTAGCGTACAAACCAGCAATAAAATACACTATCAACCAAACCAAAAATAGAATGGAGAATGGAGCAAGGTGGGTGTTAAATCTTTCTAAATTTGGAAACTGGCCAAAACGTAGGTAGAGTGCCACCCAAAGAGAAAAAACGAAAATTATTATATCGCCCAAAAAGAGAATTATTGCCTCCTTTCTAGATAGAAAACTCATATGAAGTAGCCTTATAATATGATAAAATCCCCCTATATGCAAACCCATAAAAAGACTAAAATCCTATACATCATAACTAAAGGAGTCTGGGGTGGTGCCCAAAAATACGTGTATTCCCTAGCCACAGAACTGCCAAAGGAAAAATTTGAAGCAGTCGTTGTCTGTGGAGAAGGTGAGGTTTTGAAAAATAAACTAGAATCAAGTGGTGTTAGGGTCATAAGTATTCAAAACCTCAAAAGAGATATTTCTGTTTTTGATGAAATAAAAAATTTCTCAAGACTTTATAAAATAATAAAATCTGAAAAGCCGGATGTGATCCACCTAAATAGCGCAAAAGCTAGTGGGCTTGGAGCTTTGGCAGGAAGGCTTTTGGGAGTTAAAAAAATTATTTTTACTGCCCATGGATGGACATTTAACGAGAATCGAAACTTTCTTAGCAAGTCAATAATATGGGTTCTATCTTGGATCACTGTAGTTCTTTGTCACAAAGTTATTGTTATAGCTACCAGAGAAAAACGCCAAGCGATGTATATGCCGTTTATTAGCAAAAAAATAAAACTCATTCGAAACGGTGTAGAAAAAATAAACTATTTAGAAAAAGAAGAAGCAAGAAATGCCTTATTGCCAGAATTATCCAAAAATCTAGAGACAAACACCATATGGATTGGAACCATATCTGAACTCACAAAAAATAAAGGCTTAAAATATACACTAGAAGCACTTTCAAAAATAGATAAACCTTTTGTCTTTATAGTAATAGGAGAAGGTGAGGAGCGAAAAAATCTAGAAAATGTAATCCAAGAACATCAACTTGAAGAAAAAGTATTTTTGGTTGGTTCCAAAGATGCGGCACAGTATTTGAAAGCCTTTGATATCTTTACATTAACGTCACTTAAAGAAGGTCTACCGTATTCTATACTTGAAGCAGGCTTAGCTTCCCTACCCGTTATTGCGACAAATACAGGGGGAATTCCTGACATAATCGATACTCAAACAGGAATACTAACTGAAAAAGAAGATGTTGAAGGAATAAAAGAATCTATAGAAAAACTAATGAACGACATTGAGACAAGAAATCTGTATGGAAATAATTTACAAAATAAAGTTGAAAAGGAATTTTCTTTTGATCAGATGCTCGAGAAAACCTTATTATTGTATTTGTAGAACTTTCAAAATTTGAGTGAAATCTGAAGTGAGAAATTAAAAATATGAGGAGCCTTAGTTAGCGCTAAGGTGACGAGTATTTTTAATTTGGGAACGAGGAGTTCGCCAAATTTGGAAGTTCCTAGATAACTAACTCGTTTTGGGCTGTGTCTTTATGTACCGATCGTGATGACTTTCTCATACCCATAAGCATCCCCAAACCAAAAAACTCAGTTAACAAATGCGAGCCTCCATAACTCATAAATGGCAATGTGTTACCTGTAACCGGAAGAAGACCAATATTCATACCAATATGTATAACCGAGTGAATCAAAAAGAGAAGAGTCAGCCCAACACCAAACAAAATTTCAAAATTACTTCCTCCATAAAATGAAATCCTGAGCATCCTATAAAAAATTATTCCATATAAAACAAACAACAAAACTACACCAACAAATCCCCACTCTTCGGCAAAAGCAGCAAAAATAAAGTCTGTCTGATACTCAGGAAGAAATTGAAGTTTACTTTGCGTACCATAGCCAATTCCCTTTCCAAGAAGTTGTCCAGAACCAACAGCAATAGTTGACTGGTAGGCGTTATATCCACTCCCTCGTATGTTTGCAAGTGGGTTTATGAAGTTCTTTATTCTGTCTTTCTGATATGGTTTAAAAACAAAAAGCCACAGACCGGCAAAGGCAACTAGCCCAATAAAAAACACAACCAGGAGATGCTTTTTTGATATACCAGAAACCAAAACCATTCCGAGCCAAAGAAAAAATATTATAATTGCTGAACCAAAATCTGGTTGTAAAAAAACAAGTGTAAAAATAACAAAAACATAAAACCCTGAGACTAAAATGTGTCTAATGTTAGCTATTTCCATATGTCGTCTAGAGAAATATTTAGCCAAAATCAATATAACAACCAATTTTATTGGATCGACTGGTTGAAAACCGAAAGCACCGATACTAAACCAACTTTGAGCTCCCTTGAATACACTACCAACCGCAAAGAGTGAAATCAGCATTATTACCGAAATACTAAATAAAATTACGATAACTTTTGTATTTTTTAAAAAACTCCAGTTGATTGTACTAGCTATCAAAAAAACAACCATAGAAACTGCCAACCACACAACTTGTTTCTCAAAATAACTGCTATTACTTACAAACGAGTTCATACTAATCAAACCAGCCATGGATACAGCAAAAACACTAAGGAACAGTACCCAGTCAACATCCTTAAATAAAGATAAAAAAGCTCTCTGTATCGAAGATAAAAACATACTACTTTATAGTTCTATAAATAACATTTATTACGTTTGGTTTTCTAGGACAAAGATTTTTAGAAATTTTTGAATATACATCATTTAGAGTTTCCTTTGAAGGTGCGTAAAAGTAATGATTGTTATCGAAACTGATGGATTTAAGAAAATCCTCACTAACACTCTTTCCAAGACCGATCGTAAAAATCTCAATGCCTTTTGTACTACCAATGTTTTCAACTAATTTTTGAGCAGATGTGACTGGATAATTTTCAATATTTGCCTCTTTTGGTTCTGTTGGGACACCGTCCGTTAGAAGAACAATAACTTTTTTGTTATCTTGTTTTGCTTTAACTGAAGTTAACTCCTGAATACTCGCCAATAATCCCTCATATATATTTGTTTGTTCTGAACTAGTGCTTAGTGACATACTTTCAACGGCATTTATGGCTTGATTTTTATTTGCAGAAAGAAAACTTTCGATTTTACTATTGTTCCCAAAGGACACAACTGAAACTTGGTCATCGGATTTTAAATTCTTGATAAAGCTTTGAGCTGTATATAACACAGTTGTAAATGGCTCAGCAGGATTATCTCCCTCCGATCTCATACTTCCGGACTTATCTAAAACTAAAGCCAAATCTACTGGAGACAAGCAAGATTCGACACCAAGATCAAACTGTTTTGGCCAAGTAAATACAAAGTCCTGAGTCGTGCGTTTTAGTAAATTGTCTATAAAAGTATTTGAAGCTGCAACAACATTTTCATTACCATCCAAAACAAAAACTGCCAACTCTAGTCCTGAAATATTTTGCAATGATTCATTTGATATTGTACCTGTGATTCTAGGAATTGTTGAACTAGCAGATAAAGTACCGTATTTTACTGTAATTTCTGGCTCCTTACTCAAATCTTTTTCCCAAGGACCAAACTTAATAAATTTAAAATCAGAAGTTTTTGGTTTACTACCTTTAAGCACGATACCTGTTTCAAATACAGCAAATTTTTTACCCTTTGGAATACTAGTTGTTCCGTCTTTTGTAATAATTAGATTGCCTTTGTCGTCAAAAATACTGAATTGATAGCTGGCATTTTTATTGTTTGAGTTTAAATTTGGATTTTCAATATAAGCCACTGCAGTATAAACATCTCCTGAAATATTAAAGATTTTTGACCATAAAACTACGGGGTTCAAAGTATCTGATGTACAAAGGTTAATACAGCTACCACCACAATCAACACCGGTCTCGTCACCATTTTTGTAACCATCAAAACAAGTTGGAGTTTTATAGAAAATTTTATAAAAAATTAACCCAAACAAAAGAGCCACCACAAGCAGAAAAACCCCTCCCTGTATTAATCTTCTTTTTGTGGCCCAAGATCCTTGCATATATACATAATAATACCACAAGAGTACTCCCAATTTCTAATCGACTCTTTTGGTAAATTTTGGTCTAAAAAACACCAGTTATGTGTTGGTGTTTTTTTTAATTAAATTTTTTGTTCTGGCGCCTAGCTACTCTCCCACATAGTAGTACCATCGCCACTACAGAGCTTAACTTCCGTGTTCGGAATGAGAACGGGTGTGACCTCTGCGTTAAAGCACCAAAACAAAAAATTCAATTGAACTTTTGTATTTAATTTTCAAGTAAAAGTAAAACTGTCATGAAATTTTTAATTCCATGTAACAGGACAAAGCAGTGGCATCTAAATTTCCTAATAGAAATCGGCTAATTAGTACATCTCGGCTCCACACATTACTGTGCTTCCACCTAATGCCTATCACGTGATCATCTCTCACGGGCCTCAAACGATTCCTAATCTTGAAGTTGGTTTCACTCTTAGATGCTTTCAGAGTTTATCCATTCCCGACATAGCTACTCTGCGGTGCCCTTGGCAGGACAGCAGACACACCAGAGGTCAGTTCACCCCGGTCCTCTCGTACTAGGGGCAAATCTTCTCAAGAATCAACGCCTACAGTAGATAGGAGACCAACCTGTCTCACGCTTATGTTGCTCTAATTACTCAGAGGTTCGGACTATGCGCTCATCCCTAATAATATTATTGATGGATGGCTGGTATGTAGTCTCTACAAGCGATAATAATCGCCCTCGGCATTGTCCATTTTAGAAATGGATTTTACCGAAATACCCAGCTTCTCAATTTTGTGTCACCACAAAATGCCGCCGTTATTTGGTTGATCTACTAATTCTTATTTCACAAACGAAAATTCCTCTAAGGATTCAGATTGTGGAAGAATCCAAACTTTTAGCAAGCTAAAAAAATGGAATCCTCCACGGTCTGAACCCAGCTCGCGTAAGATTTTAATTGGCGAACAGCCAAACCCTTGGGAGCTTCTTCACCCCCAGGATATCTTGAGCCGACATCGAGGTGCCGAACTGTGCCGTCGCTATGGACGCTTAGGCACAACCAGCCTGTTAT
>LFCP01000005.1 GCA_001189155.1 Parcubacteria bacterium C7867-006
TCCTGATCTAAAGCTGTTGCTCCTGGATCTGTGTACGTATTTCCAACTATTACTGTTGCTGGGTTTGCTCCAACTAGAGTGATAACTGGTGCGTGGTTAACTGGCACCTCCTTCAATGCGTTGAAAGCAACACAGTAATATGTCTGGCCAGCAATAACTGGAGTTATAAAATCATAGTTATCGTAATTTAGATGATCAGCATTACAATATATTTCTGCTGAAATATTTTCTGTTGTATTTTGACCAGTAAAACCTACGTATCCTTCTCTCATTATTTCTCTTACCCAGATCAAAGAGTCCACTGGTACTGAAACCTCTGTTGTACCACTAGCATTTGTAGAATCAGGAAATGTAGTCCATGATCCCCCAGCTGGTGTTGTTATATTGTCACCTGGATTAGCTGTTCCATTCGGAGCCCATTCAAAATCCCAGCCAGCCTGCAATCGACAATTAGGATGATTTAATAGAAAATTTGTCGCTGTTGTACTAGCAATATCTGGTCCACTTTTATCTCCCCAGTTTGGTAAATCTGTTTCAGAATCACAAACTATTTTAGTAGCAACTATTTTTACTGTATCCTGTGGAACAACATCAACAACTCTAGTAACTTCTGTTGCAGCCAAACCTTGTGAATCTTTCACGTTGTAAGTAACTGTGTATGAACCAACTACAGAGGTGTTAACTGTGCTTGTTTGCTCCAACTAGAGTGATAACTGGTGCGTGGTTGATAACATTAAAAGCAACACAGTAGTATGTTTTTCCTGCTTCTGGGTTACTTATAAAATCATAGTTATCGTAATTCAAGTGGTCGGTATTACAATACATTTCTGCAGAAACGTTTTTATCAGTATTCTGTCCAGTAAATTTAAAATAACCCTCTTCCATAACCTCTCGGAACCAAACCATCGAAGTAGTTGCGGGAATTGAAGTCATAGTAACTCCATCCACATTAGTAGGACCAAATGTTGTCCAAGGACTTCCAACTTCTCCGATTACATTATCTCCAGGATTTTCAGCATTAACAGCCCACTGGAACTTCCAATCTTTTTGCAAATGACAATTAGGATGAGTGCTCAAAAAATCTATAGCTGTTGTACTAGCAATATCTGGTCCACTTTTATCTCCCCAGTTTGGTAAATCTGTTTCAGAATCACAAACTATTTTAGTAGCAAATATGTTTGATGATGTTAATGGTGCTGAAACAACATTCACTGTCCTTGAGATAGGAGTTGCAGCCAAACCTTGTGAATCTTTCACATTGTAAGTAACTGTGTATGAACCAACTACAGAGGTGTTAACTGTGCTTGTAGCGACAATGTTTGGTGTTATGTCACCATCTTCCTGATCTAAAGCTGTTCACAAGAAACTGTTTTTATTTTAACAACAATATCATTGTAATCTCTATCTGAAACTGAAAAAGGAAGATCCTCTAAACCAAGAATATAAGTTTGTGGTGAATTAGAAACATTGTAAGATATTATATTATCCTCACCATTTTCATTTAAACTTGTTTCTGAAGTTCTATATGCGTGACCACCGAACTCCATGTGCATAGCAAAACCATAATCTCCAGCAGGAAGAGTAACTGTATAAACTTGTCCAGGATTTGCTTGTGTAACAGCAGGATAAACAGAGTTAGTTGATCCATTTTTAAACAATGGAACAAATGAATTTATATTTCCTTTTTTGTAATATCCGAAAACATCACCAGCCGCAGTGTAACCGTTCAAAAATGTTATTTCAAAAGTAGTTGTTGCCTTATTTGTATGCCAAATCTGGTATTGAGTTTGTGATCCAATAGAGATACCGTAATCAGAAACTATACTAGCAAATGTTGGTTCAGGGCTTGTTCCAACATCCTCTACATGTGTATCACCAAGAGTATCTGTTGTCACACATGGAGTGCTTGAAATAACATCCTCTGCAAAGGCATTTGGAGAAACATAAGAAAACATAAGAACAAACATAACCGCAAAAGCTAATGTTTTCTTAGTGATTTTATTTGAAATTGGTGATAATTTTTTCATATTTTTGCCAGAAAATCCTGACTGTTTTACCTCAGTGATTTGAAATAAATTTACTATTAATGTAACTATGGTATACGCTTAATTCGCTTTTATGTCAATACCCACCAAAAAATCTCTTGCTTAATTATACCCTTATTTATAGCCATTTTATGAATTATGTCTTTTATTAGCAAAAATGTGTCCTTTAGATTTTATTAAACTCAACTATTTAGTGCTTGTTCAGAAAAATTGTATAAAGGACATTTGATGTTTTAGCCATATATTATGTCTTTTATAACAAAAAACCTAAAAATATGCTCAAAAACTACCAAGTGGCTAATTTATATGATAATCTAGAGAAATGAATGAAATATTCTTATCCCCATACAGTGCGACGAATACGGAATCAAAAATTTACAAAATATGGGAAGAAAGTGGATTCTTTAATCCAGATATTTGTGTAGAAAAAGGAGTAACAAATGAAAGCTCCGAATCCTTTACCGTTGTTATGCCTCCTCCAAATGCAAATGGCGATTTACACGCAGGCCACTCACTATTCATAACACTAGAAGATATAATGACCAGATATAAAAGAATGTCTGGCTTTAAAACCCTATGGATACCAGGAGCAGACCATGCAGGCTTTGAAACCCAAGTAGTTTATGAAAAGAAACTAGAAAAAGAAGGACGCTCAAGATTTGGAATGGATCCAAATGATTTATATAAAGAAATACTTGATTTCACACTTCTTAATAAAAAAAATATGGAGTCCCAGGTTCGATCCATGGGAGCCTCATGTGATTGGTCTAGAGAAAAATTTACACTAGATGAAGATGTTGTAAGTAAAACACAGGATACATTCATCAAAATGTTCAACGATGGAATGATCTATAGAGGAAAGAGAACAATAAACTGGTGTTACAAACACCAAACTTCCCTATCAGAGGTTGAGACTGAGTCAGTAGAAGAATCTTCTCCTTTCTATTATTTCAAATACGGACCTTTTGAAATAGGAACAGTTCGACCTGAAACAAAGTTTGGCGACAAATACGTAGTTATGCATCCAAACGATAAAAGATACTCTGAATACAAGGATGGACAAAAAATACAGTTGGAGTGGATTAATGGACCAATTGAGGCGACAATTATAAAAGATGAAGCTGTTGATATGGAGTTCGGAACAGGAGTGATGACTATCACACCATGGCACTCTCAGATAGACTTTGAGATAGCCCAGAGACATAACCTAGATATGGAGCAAATTATAGACTGGCGAGGAAAGCTCCTACCGATCGCAGGAGAGTTTGCTGGAATGAATATAAAAGATGCAAGACCTAAAATAGTAGAAAAACTCAAAGCAAAAGGTTTGGTTACAAGAGTTGATGATAAATACACGAACGTCGTAAAACGTTGTTACAAATGCAACACAATTATAGAACCACAAACAAAAGACCAGTGGTTTGTAAAAATGGCTCCGTTAACAAAAATGGCGCTGGACTCTGTTGATAGAGGTGAAATTAAATTTATCCCTGACAACTATGAGAAAATCTTTAGATACTGGATGGAAAACAGTATTGATTGGAACATCTCAAGACAAATAGTTTGGGGAATACCTATACCAGCCTGGTTCAATGGAGATAAAATTGCAGCAAGTAAAGAAAAGCCAGAGGGTGATGGTTGGGTAAAAGATATTGATACATTTGATACATGGTTTTCTTCAGGTCAATGGCCACTTATGGTTACAGGTTTTCCAGATGGAGAAGATTTTAAAAAATTCTACCCAACACAAGTAATGGAAACTGGTCATGATTTGATATTTAAGTGGGTTCCAAGAATGGTGATATTTGGACTTTATCTTGGTGGAAAAGCTCCGTTTAATACTGTTTATCTACATGGTTTAGTTAATGACGCTCAAGGTAAAAAAATGAGTAAGTCAAAAGGTAATGTTATAAATCCCCTAACCCTAACTGATAAATATGGAACTGACGCTCTCAGAATGGCTTTGGTTATTGGCAACACTCCTGGAACAGACTTAGCTTTGAGAGAAGACAAAGTAAAAGGCTACAAAAACTTTGGAAATAAAATCTGGAATATAACTAGATTTGTTCTTGAAAATACAAAAGACTGGGACGGTAAAAAACCAGATAACCTATCTGAATCATCAACAAAAAATATATCTGAATTAAATGAACTAGTTGCAGATGTGACCAAAGATATGGATAACTATAGATTCTATCTTGCTGCAGAAAAGTTATACCACTATGTTTGGCACACTTTTGCTGATAAAATAATAGAAGAGTCAAAAGAGAGTCTAAAAAGTGACGATACTTTAATAAAAACATCGGCACAATATACACTAAGATATATACTAGAAACATCTCTTAAACTCTTACATCCATTTATGCCTTTTATTACAGAGGAAATCTGGTCTCATCTCGAAATAGAAAACAAAAAACTTCTCATGGTTACACAGTGGCCAAAATAAGAAACAAAAATGTTCCTTAGCCAAATACAACAGTATCCTTTCGTTCTTTCATTTATAGTTGGAATAGTTCCAGCTATGATTTGGCTTTGGTTTTGGTTAAAAGAAGATAGACATCATGAACCAGCAAAAATGCTCACTCTTTCATTTCTTGGTGGTATGTTAGCTGTTGTTGTTGTTTTACCACTTCAAAAAATTGTTTACAACGAACTTGGTGGTGATGGTTCTCTATCTTTTGCTCTCTGGGCATCACTGGAGGAAATTGCTAAATTTATATTTGTATATTTTATAGCACTCAGAAACAAAAAAGTTACAGATGAACCTATTGATGACATTATTTACCTTATTGTATCGGCTTTAGGTTTTGTTACTTTAGAAAACACACTATTTTTGATGGATCTAGTTAGAAACGGAGATCTTGTTAACACAATAATACACGGAAACCTGAGATTTATAGGAGCTAGCCTACTTCACACAATGTCATCTGCAACAATAGGTATATGTATGGCTTTAGCTTTCTATAAATCAAAAAAGCAAAAAATATTGTATACATTATCCGGAATTATTATAGCGATTGTATTGCATACAGCCTTTAATTTATTTATAATTAGTCAAAGTGAAGGAAATATTTTCTTTGTTTTCGGAGCGGTATGGTTAAGCATAGTTATTCTTCTGTTACTCCTTGAGAAAATAAAACATATAAGAACTAATAACTTGAATTTTCAAAATTAAAATAAAACTTTATGAAAGATAACCGATCATTCTTTGAAAAATTAACTGGAAGTGTCAGACTAGATGAAGATACTTCTACAGTTGAAGAAACTTCAAACAAACTTCCTGGAAAAACGGGCCCAAACGGTGAGCCTTGGTTTGATGATGAGCCAGAAGAGGGTCAGCTGACTGTAGATATGTACCAAACTCCTACAGAAATAATAATAAAAAGCATGGTTGCGGGTGTTAAACCAGAAGATCTAGATATTTCTATTGCTCGAGATACAGTAACAATAAAAGGAAAAAGAGAAACTGAAAGATTTGTAAAAGATGAAGATTATTTTCATCAGGAACTTTATTGGGGTTCATTCTCAAGAACAATAATGCTCCCGGCAGAAATAGATGTTGAAGAAGCTGACGCTATTGAAAAACATGGATTACTAATAATGAGACTGCCGAAAATAGATAAAAACAGACAAACTAGACTAAAAGTAAAAGGGTAAAAAATTAACTTATAATCAAAAACCACTCATAGTTGAGTGGTTTTTGATTATCAAATGGTGCCAAGACCCAGGGTCGAACTGGGGACCTATCCCTCTTCAGGGGAGCGCTCTACCAACTGAGCTATCTTGGCAATTCTCTATAAACTTAAATCTTTAAATGTGTCCAGAACAGAATTCAAATTACTATTTACAGTGTCTTTAGTGCCTGTATAGGCGCCTGTAATACCGTCTATATAGGGTTGTATCAAGTAATACGCACCTACAGCCGAACCAATGATAAAAACCCAATAAAGAATGCTCATGAATCGTGCTAAACGCATGGAACGCTGTATAGAGCGCAACATGCTATTATTCTCCTCTTCTAGCTCTACAGTCCTCCTAAGCAAAGCTTTTTCATCTGGTTGCATGAGCTATATTATAACAAACTTAAACAAAAATCAAAGCCGTTTTGTGCCACCAGCAGGAATCGAAACTTACAGTTTCAGTACCCCAATTGGATTTTATAGTTCATTTCATTCCTATAAAATCTCAATCGGGCTTCGATTCCTTTGACCAAATTAAAATACTCAAGACGAACTTGAGTATTTTAATTTGGTGCCACCAGCAGGAATCGAACCTGCATCTATCCCTTAGGACGGGACTGTTCTATCCATTGAACTACAGCGGCAAGACCACAAATGAAGTCTAACTTATTTGGGTCTTAAATTCTACTTAATTCAATTAAGCAGCAACTGATTGAGAAGGTTGGTTGATTTCCAAAATCTCTGCTAGTTTTGGTTTGTTAAAACCGATAACAACATCATTATCTACTGTTATCACTGGTACACCAAGCTGACCAGATATTTCCATCATTTCCCTCCTTTTATCTGGATCAACTGACACATCAAAACTCTCAAAAGGAACATTATTTGCCTTGAAATACTCCTTAGCCATATTACAGAAATGACAAGTTGGTGTTGAATATACTGTTACTTTTTTCATAGTTTTAATTGGTTATAGATTTATAATGACTGTTCAGCGGCTAATAATTTTAATGTCCAAATAGTATATCTAATAATACAATCTCAAACAAGTTTTTATTTTTTACTAAAAAATTCTCCGATTTTATCCCAAAAACTAGATTTTTTTACATCCTCTGATGTACTGGATTCATCTTGAACTATAATGACCATATTTTCATCCTCTTTAGCTACACTAAATTTGGATCTAACTTCCTCCTCAACACCTTGTTTAGTGGCCAACCTATCTATTTTATACTGCAAGTCTTCACTTCTAACTCTTAAAGCCTCGACATCTTTAAGAGAAACACTCATCATTTCCTCACTCTCTACTTTTTTCCAGTAAACAACCCAAGTTGAATGAGCAACAATAAGCAAAATCAAAAAAAGAATACCTATAGTAATTCGGTTGTATAAAAACCCCCTAACCTTGCGTTTTTGTTGAAAATCAAGCATCATAGTATAAAACCAATTATATGTTATTCCAGAAAAAGAACCAAAAAAGATTTCAGACTATATGGAAAGTAATATCAATACTGATGATTATTAGTATGATTATACTATATATTCCAGGTCTACTATCATAAACTAAGAATTAAGAGCGATTCCCGCCATTTTTAATATACCTTCCTTTGTTTTATTAACAGCCATAAATCTGGCGTTATGACAAAATACGGCTCCAGGAACTCCGGATATTTGCTCTAGCTCAGCGTCTCTCTTTCCAGCCCAAGACTCTGGTAAATCCTTTCGTGCTTTATATGACCAAAAATCCCTAACACATTTAATGGACCAAGTATCATTTTTTATATTTTTATAAACAACATAAAGTGGCTCAGGAAGTTCAGGCAAAACTCTAAGCCATGGATACTCGCTATTTTCCAGTAGTATAAGTCTCTTGTCTTCAGCATTTTTATAAGCTTCCAATACAAACTTTTCTCCTTCCACTTCATTTGAATAGTAAGTAATCATTCTACTCAACAAAGCTTTTGCATAAGAAACTAAAGTCAAAAAAGTTTCATCAATTTTCAAAATATCTTCTTTCCACGTTGGGGCAAACAAGATTTTTATCATCCCAAGATCAAATGGATGCAAGTCTTTAACTGGAGATTCAAACAATGTCATCCCTTTTGGATCTGCATCAACAAAATCAACCGGTTGCACAAGCATTTTATCTATTCTTTCAGCAACAGTTTGACTACCAGAAATATCAACTCCGTATTCCTTCCAAACCAACCCAAATGAAGCATATGGAATTCCATTCTCTCTTTTTCCTGCACCACCTTCCTGGTGATGGTCAAAACGTTTTATTGATGGATCATAAACACTTCCAAAATCTACAAGGTAGTCTGCCTTTTCAGCAATCTCCATATTTCTTGAACGAGTTATCGTATAACCCTTTCCTTCTTTCTCTAATAGTAGAGACAGTGTTGCTACAGCAAAAATATCATCAGTGTGGAACCCAGAGCTATGTGTGACTATCGAAATTTTATTCCCATCCATTTTTTAATTTCCAAGACTTATGATAGTAGACGAACTTTAGAGCTATTATATAGACAAAAACTGTTAAAGACATAAAAGGTATTGTGATGTATGAGTATTGTGTAAAATATACCTTTGCACACTCTCCACCAACAGCAACACATCCACCAGTCACACCAAAAGAGAACCCCCACTGCACAAATGATTGATATAGAGCAAGAACAGCCCCCATCACAGAAAGAGGAACCAGGTAATCTATAATACTTTTATCTTTTCTATACAGAGCAAGAGCCACGATAACTAATTGCGGATACATAAATATTCTCTGCCACCAACACAAATCACAAGGAAGAAACCCTACAATATCAGAATAGACAAGACTTCCAACAACAGCGGATAGAATACCGAAAAATAGTAACTCTAGAATATATTTATGAACAAAGTTGTATAAATGCTTTCTAGAATCAGCGTGAGATAGAATAACAACTAAAACTCCAACAAAAATAATATTGGATAGTAGTGTCAGAAAACCGATAGTTGAAGTTGCGTTTGCTTGTATAAATGAAGTCATAATTATTGTGGCAAAACACAAGAAGTTTTCTCTGCCAAAACATCCAACTCAATTTCACCAGACATTTTTTCAGGAGTTGAGCTTGAACTATTTGGGAAAAACCAAGTTGGATAACTAGTTATACCCTGATCTTTACAAACTTGAGTCTGACCTTGTCCATCTGGAGTAGAACACTCTACATATGGAAGATATTGTGAAGATTTACCAAACATAGCTTTTTGTTTCTGACAATGTGGACACCAGAAAGCGCCGTAGAACTTTGCACCACTATCTTTTATGCACTTAGCAAAATCATCATATTTTCCAGCCTTTCCCGGAGTTTTAACTAACCAAACAATACCTCCTAAAATCAAAATACCAATAAGAATATAAATAATTTTTTTCATTTGTTTAATTGTTATAGTTACAACCAGAATATCATAAAACAACCCTTCTTTCCAATTCTACTTCCCCACCATTCTCCTCTGATGTTCCTCTGTATTTAACTCTCCACACTTTTTATATTTCTTTCCTGAACCACAAGGGCAAAGCTCGTTTCTACCAATTTTTTCACCGTCTGGACCACGTTCTTTTTCAACAGCTGGTATAGACTCTTTAGTTAAATCTTTTGCGTCTTCCCTAGTCTCAACCATTTTTACTGGTTCATTAAAAAATGTCTGATTTGGAACTATTTGAGGAATAATTTTCAAAATCTCCTGACCAATAGAAAATTCCATATCTTTAAACAACTTCAATCCTTCTTTTTTATACTCTATAAGAGGGTCTCTTTGGCCGTAAGCTCGAAGATTTACAGAAGACCTCATATAATCCATAACCTCTAGATGCTCTACCCAAAACATATCTGTAGCCTGAAGTATCACTCGTCTTAATGCGTCCATATAACCAGCATCTGCATTTGTAAGTTTATCTTCAATAACCCCTCTCTCTTCTGGACTAGAATTAATTAAAATTTCCTGAATGTATGACTTTATTTTTTCTGGATTTCCTAAAAGAATATCTCTTCTTCTGCTATACATTATTTTTCTTTGGAAATTTAGAACATCATCAAATTCCAAAACATGTTTTCTGGCATCAAAGTTAAAACCTTCTATTTTTTCTTGAGCCCCTTCAAGTGAGCGAGTTATTAGCCGGTTTTCAATTGGCTCATCCTCTTTTATACCCAGTTTGCCCATCATATTTTTAATATTGTCTCCACCGAAAACACGCATTAGATGATCATCCAATGATACGAAAAACTGTGTCTCTCCTGGATCACCTTGTCGCCCAGAACGTCCTCGTAGCTGATTGTCTATTCTTCTAGCATCATGCCTTTCTGTTCCCAAAACAAAAAGTCCTCCTAGAGATTTTACCTCTTCATACATTTCAGGACTTCCAGGATTTCCACCAAGTTTAACATCAACTCCTCTTCCGGCCATGTTTGTTGCAATAGTTACTGCACCCTTTCTTCCGGCTTGAGCAATTATCTCACCTTCTCTACCATGATTTTTAGCATTCAAAATCTCATGAGGAATTCCTTCCGCTTTCAAATATTCAGAAAGAAGCTCGTTTTTTTCAATGGATACTGTTCCGACCAAAACTGGCTGACCTTTTCTATGTCTTTCATTAATTTCTTTACTGATAGCTTTAAACTTTCCAGTCTCTGTTTGGAAAATAAGGTCATTATGATCAATTCTGGCAATTGATTTATTTGTAGGAACAGAAACAACGTTTAAACCATACACTTTATAAAACTCCTCAGATGAAGTAGAAGCTGTACCAGTCATACCCGCTAATTTTTTATATAGCCTAAAATAGTTCTGGAAAGTAACAGATGCAAAAGTTTTAGATTCTTTTTGTATATTTACGTGCTCCTTTGCCTCAATAGCTTGATGCAAACCTTCTGACCATCTTCTTCCTGGCTGGAGTCTTCCTGTAAACTCATCTACAATCACAATCTCGTCATCTTTTACAACATAATCTTTATCCTTGTTAAACAGAGCGGTTGCTCTGACCGCAGTCTCTAAATGATGAACATATTTTATACCTTTTTCTGTATAAATATTTTCAACACCCAAAAGTTCCTCTGTTTTACTTATACCAGAGTCTGTTAAAGCAATAGTTTTGAATTTTTCATCTACAGTATAGTGCTCTCCCTTTTCTAGTTTTTTAGCTATCTCAGCAAACTTTTTATATAACTCGTCTGACTCAGTAGTAGGAGCAGATATAATGAGAGGAGTTCTGGCCTCATCTATCAAAATAGAGTCAATTTCATCAACAATCGCAAAATTTGGTTCTCTTTGTCGAAGATTTTTTTCCTCATATTCAATATTATCTCTCAAATAATCAAAACCGTACTCGTTGTTTGTTCCGTATGTAATATCTGCATGATATGCTTCTCTTCTTGAACAAGGTCTTAAAAATTCTGTTACTACTTTAAATGACGCAACCTGATCTCGTTCTTTATCAAGTTCAGATGTGTGTGTCGGATCATACAAAAAAGATTCATCATGATTTATGATACCAACAGAAACGCCAAGAAAATCATAAACCTCACCCATCCATACAGCATCACGTCTTGAAAGATAATCGTTTACAGTTACAACATGAACACCCTTGCCAGTAAGAGAATTAAGATATGCTGGAAGTGTTGCAACCAAAGTTTTACCTTCACCAGTTCGCATTTCCGCAATAGTTCCTCTATGCAAAATAATTCCTCCCATAAGTTGAACATCAAAATGACGTTCATTGTGGCATCTTTTTGAAGCCTCTCTAACAACAGCAAATGCTTCTGGCAAAATAGAGTCCAAAGTCTCCCCATTCTTAATTCTCTCTTTAAATTCAGTAGTTTTTGCCTTTAGTTCTTCATTTGACAACACTGAAATACCGCTCTCTAGAGCGTTTATTTTGTCCACTAAAGGTTTAATCTCCTTTAAAACCTTTGATGACTCGTCTCCAAATATACTAGTTAAAAATGACATAACAGGCAAAATTATAGCATAAAATACAAAAAACTCATACCTAAGTATGAGTTTTTTGACTTCGAATGAAGTGGCGTAGACTAAGCTCGCTTCTTAGCTGACTTCTTCTTTGCTACTTTCTTCTTTGCTACTTTCTTTTTTGCTGCCATGATATTTTGTTGTAAGCCGCCCTGCTAAGAGCGATCTCACAGAAATTATTTTTTTAAAGTTTAGAATGATAATAAAATTTATCTCACTCTTCCGACCTACGATAATTATATTACATAAAAATATATAAAAAATATTTTTTACAAAAAAATTGTGGATAACTTACAAAAATAAATTTATGAAAAAAAATATTTTTAAAATTTTATGAAAAAAATAATCTCGATTTCTCGAGATTATTTTTTTATTATTAGTTTCCGTTAATTTGTTTTATGTATTGATCTCCTTGTTCTTTGAAACTCGGATCTTCTTTTATCATTGCGTTTATTACATCAATCGCTTTTTGTTTCTGACCCATTGTGTAATAAGTAGACGCCAAAGAAAGTTTATAGTCTTTATTATTTGGATCTTGTTGAATTCTAGTTAACAATATGGAAATCACAGCATTGTAATCCCCAATAGCAGCATAGGTCTGCAAAAATCTATTGTCAGTCAAAATAGTTTGTTGATCTATTTTTTTAGACATCTCACTCAAAACAGCTGTGTTTTTTGTATATATTGCAGCTAGAGCATAAATAATTTGAGATTCTTTTGAGTTTGGAGCCAAATCATATGCTCTTTTCATATTCTCAAACATTTTGTTTAGATCTTTTTTACCTAAATATGATGAACCAAGTTCAGCATATATAGACTGTTTATTTGGAGACTCAACAATAGCTCTTTCTAGGTATTTTATTGCATCATCATATTGTCCAAATCTGTTGTAGAAACTACCAGCAAAAACAAGGTACCTTGCATCGTTAGGAGTTTGTGCAACTTTTTCCTCAATTTTTAATTTTGCTAATTCGTAAAACTGTTGTTTTACATTATCTGGTACTCCACTTGCACCATTGACTTGATAAGCGATCTGAATCAACTGTTCTGTGGCTTCAGAATTGCCAAATGAATCATAAGTATATACTTTCTTAAATAGATTAAAATTTTCTGTTATACCAGCAGACTGTGGAGTCATTGCCTGAATAAGAGTTTGATTAGCAATTAAAGCTGGAATGTTTACAAAATAAACTCCAAGAACAGTAAATATAATTACTATAGGAGCAACAACATAATATACAACATCATCTGAAAATCTTTTTGTGTAAAAGCTAGACTGTTCCAAAGAAGGATTCCTATTAACACTAATGGAATGAACAAATCCTAAAACAGAGAAAAACATAATGTAACTGATAAGGTTATCGAATACGAATATGTTGTGGAATAAATATGCCGCAACAAGACCAGTTAGAATACTTTTCTCTGAAAGTTTTAACTGACTTTCTTTTCTCCAAATATAATAGAGAAGTGCAGCGTATAGACTCAAATACGATAGAAGACCCAAAAGACCTCCAGCAATAAGCCAATCAAGAAAGATGTCGTGTGTTCTATCGAACCATTGCTCCTGACCATACATTCTTGGATCATAGTTTTTATTGAAAACAAAGTTAAAGTTCTCCTGACCCCAACCAAGTACAGGATTCTCTTTAAATCCTTTTATAGCCATTGGCCAAACAAAATATCTTCCCTGATTTTTTATTTCAGAAAAACCTAAAGATGAAAATCTAGACAAAACTGGACTTTTTTGAACAAAATCTGTGTTTCTCACAGAAATAAAACCACCAACAATGACCAATATAATAGCCAATAGAGAATAAGAAATTTTTCTTAAAGCTAAATTTTCTTTTTCCTTAAAAACAGTGATTATACCAACCAAAACAAGGCCACCAATTAAACCCAGAATAGCTCCTCTTGTGGCTGTGTAATACAAAATTATCAAATCAAGTAAACCAATAGAAGCATAGACCCATCTCTGCCATTTAGCCTTACTAGAATCAACCAAAAAATACAAACAAAGGAAAATATTGAACACCAAATAAATGGCTAGATAAGTTGCGTTTCCGAATGTACCATCAACTCTAACTCCACCCTGATTTATAGTTGCCTTCCCCGCTAACTGAAATAGACCATATATAGACATCAACGCACTAGCTCCAATATTTAAATTTAGATAGTTTACCCATTTTGAAAACGAGTTAAACATTGAGGTTGATACGATATAGAACAAAGCTAGATGAGAAATTAAAACAAAACCCTCCATTCTTTCATAGTTGCTCCAAAGACTCTTATATGGATTAACTCCAAAAATATCTGCAACCAGAACAATAAAAGTAAAAAGTAAAACAGACTTTGTAATCCATGACATTTTTGGTCTATATTCACTATCTATAAATGCCAAGATCACAAATAGACCGAAAATTATCTCTGTAATAATTCTGAAGGCAAAACCTTTTCCTGTAATGAACGGGAAAAACATTGCCTGTGGAACTATAAAAGGAATAAAAGGAATAATAAATAAACCAGCCAATACTGAATATTTAAGAATATTTTTAAATGTTTGCATGGTTCAAAGTATAGCAAAACTCCGGTCCAGTATCTAGTAATAAGGCTAAAAATAGAGTAATATGACGGAATATGGAAAGACTAAAAAATAGGTCTATCGAAGCTCTCCGGTCCCTAGAAAAATATACAAAAACTGATATGGTGTACCTCGCTAAAGGAGGTTTTTGGCTGGGTATCGGTCAGTTTATAGCCACAGGATCCGCCTTTCTTCTATCTGTTGCATTTGCAAACCTAATATCTCCAGAGTCATACGGTTTGTACAAATTCGTACTATCAATTAACTCTCTTATTCTAATAACCACTCTCTCCGGCATGGATTCTGCTGTCACACAAGCTGTTTCAAGAGGCTTTGATGGCACAATGGAAGCGGGATTTAAAATAAAAATGAAATGGGGATTTTTAGGTTCAATAATTTCAATTATTGTAGCCGTATATTATTTGACACAAGGAAACACTATCTTAGCCCTCTGCTTTGGAATAATATCTATATTTGTACCATTTACTGAAAGTTCAGACATCTACAACTCTCTATTATGGGGTAAAAAACTTTTTAATGTACAAGCAAAATACAACGCAATAAATACTCTAATTATTTTATCTTCAACAACGCTTGCTCTATTTATAACTCAAAATTTATATATTGTTTTAGCCACTTATCTACTTGCACTAACTTTACCAAATTTATTTTTCATAAATAGAACAAAAAAAATATATAAGGAGAATAATGAAATTGATCCAGATGCTATTGGGTATGGTAAACACCTGAGTATAATAGGACTCCTTGGGTTACTTGTTGCCCAACTAGACAAAATTCTTGTTTTCCATTATATAGGAGCTGTTAATCTAGCTATTTACTCATTAGCAGTTGCTCCAACAGATCAGGTTAAAGGTCTATTGAAAAACATAAACTCTCTTGCTATGCCAAAATTTTCCGAAAAAACTGTAGGGCAAATAAAAAATAGTATTTGGCACAAAGTTTGGATTCTATCACTCATAATGATAATAGTAGCTACTGGATATATTATTTTTATTCCATTCTTATTTAAAATATTCTTTCCAAAATACCTAGCATCAATCATTTACTCACAAGTAATGTCTGTATCACTTATTTTTGCAGTTCTAGCTGGATTCTTGGCTACAGTACTTGAATCACAAAAAGCTCAAAAAGAACTCTATAAATACAATATATATACAAATGTTATAAATATTTTAGTTCTTTTTCCTTTAGTTTATTTTTACGGGATATGGGGAGCTATAATATCTAGACTTATAGCCAGAATATTTTCACTTGGATATTCTTCATATTTATTAAGAAAAATTTTGATCTTAAATCAAAATTAATACTTCTAGCAAACTCAATAATCATACTATCTGAAAAAATAATACGCATAAAACCAGCCAATTTTTCAGTTTGGATTGGAGATAATAAACAAAAAACTAAAGTGAATTTTACCGGAACTTTAGATGAGCTACATGCTCTAACTGAAATATTTATAGATAAATGTTATAAACCAGAAAAAATACCAAACACAATAATAGATATGGGGGCAAATATTGGACTAGCTACTATATGGCTTAAACTAAACTATCCAAACACAAAAATTCATGCTTACGAACCCAATCCTGAAATTTTTAATGTATTAAAAAGTAATATCTCAAATCTTAATAATGTATATCTCTATAATCTTGCAATTTCAGACACTGATAATGAAAAAATAGAGTTCAACATATCAAAAAGATCATTTTCTTCATCAAAATTCCCTATCCCAAATTCAAATAAAATATATGTTAGTGCAACTACAATAGACAATGCAATTAATATTGTTAATGAAAAAGTTGATTTAATAAAAATAGATATTGAAGGAGCAGAATTCTCCGCAATCAAAATCTCAAATAAAATAAATGAAGTAAATGAAATTATTGGAGAAATTCATCCAGAAAAGGCCAATGAATCATCGGCTAATATTATCAACAAGCTAGAATTTTCACACAAAATCAAATACATAGGAACCAACAAATCTCTATTTCACGCAATTAAAAAATAACTATATTTTATAAATAAAATACCTATCATCTGACCAAACTAATTTTGCTGATTTTAAAAAATTCCATTTATCATATTCTTTATCAACTAATATATATGAGACACCATATTCTTTTAATTTATCATTTTTTTTATCCAAAATTAAATCATAACTTAATTTTAAATCATTAAAATATTCTTCTCCTTTTATGTCATAAGGGCCAATCAATGGTTTACAAGATAAATCCTTCAAAAACCTTTTAAAAATAAAACATATCTTAGAATTACGATTAGCTAGATTATACTGGTGAACGGCGTTACCAACTCCTGCAAATTTTCTAAAATCATTTTTTATCTGACTTAAATCTAACCCGCTATACATTCTAGAAACAAGATACCTGTCCTCGACTTCTCCGTCTGACATAATATGAAAACCAACATAGTTATTAAAAACCACATAGTCATTTGTTAGAAGCGGAATATACTCAGATATACTATCATTGGCTAAAATAACAGACCCTGGTTTCGTATTATCTTTAAGCCAAGACAAGGGTTCAGCATAAGAGTCATTTATAAACAATTTATTATTTATCCTCTTCCAAACCCCAACCTGACCGCCGATAATACTTATTATAATAAATACAAAAATTACTCCAGGAACCAACTGTTTAAATGTACGCCAATGGCCATTTTTAAACACTTTAACAAAGAAAATAAATAAAAATATACAGATATATAGGTCGACAAATCTACCTATATGCTGAGCCAACTCAAAATCTATACCTATAACAGTATTACTGAGTATTGCTAAAACTAAAGCTATATCAACTATACGAATAATAAAAATCTGTTCCTTGGTAAAAAACTCTTTATACAAATAGGTACTAATAAAAATTAAAAAACAAATAAAAAAATACACCAAACTAGTACTTGATAAAGAATGAGTATAGAGTAAACCTAGTCTTGTAACAGTCTCAGAATAATACAACTGGGTAGTTTGTAGCCAAGTATAGTAAATAAATGGAATAGCTAAAATTAAAGAAATAGAACCTGAAATAAAAATTGAAATAGCACTCTTTTTATCAGTTTTAAATAAATAATAACCGAACACTAATACATAAATAATAGCCATTATATAGGCTAGATATGTATACATATACAGGGCAATACCAGAATATATCCCAAGAGCAATTCTTCTCTTCCACGAGTTAGGATTTTTTATAAACAAAAATAAAAGTAAAATAAATCCCAAAAAAAATGGGTAAACGACCTGCATAGCAACTGGTCTAGATAAATACCAATAAATAGAAAAGATGGTTATTAATACACCCCAAAGAGATGCTTTTTTACCCAAATCAAACTCTGCAAAAATTCTGCTCAATACTAAAGAAAAAATAATAAACCAAATTATTTGATTTAAAAATGTTGTTTGATTAATAGAAAATCCTAAAAATAAAGGGGCGGACCATAACCAATCAGCTACAAAAAAATTAGCAGAAACAGAATCTTTATATTCTGATACATATGGATTACCTATAAATGGATGACCTTTATAAACATCCATAGCTCTGGTGTAATAAAATATAGAGTCATCTGTAATTTGAACTGGAATTTTTGGATAAGACCAGTTAGAAATTTTTAATATAAACAAAAAAGGTAATACAGCCAGTAAAACAGAGAACAATACCGTTAGATAAAAGTACTTACTTTTCATTAATTTTTATATTATTCAAAATTTCACTTGCTCTATTACCCCATGTGTATTTTTTAACATCAGACTTAGCTTGATCAGCAATCTTTAATGAAAAATCGTAGTCTGAAAGAACTTTTTCTATTTGCGTCCTAAAAGATTCTGAATCATCTGGCTTAGCAAAAAAACAATTTTTTTCATTTGCTACTTCTCTAATAGAAGGTAAATCAGAAGCTATTATTGGAACGCCACTAGCCATATGATTAAACATCTTTAATGGAGACGTAAAAAACTTTGAAATATTGAACTTGCCGGAATTTGGGACAATCAAAACATCTGCAGCAACCTGATTTATGGATAATTCCGAATAAGGTCTAAAACCTAAAAAAATGACGTTTGGATAAATTTTTTTTAAACTCTCTATTTGTTGTTTCTCGCCACCTATAATAACGACCTGAATACCCTCGGATAAACCTTTTGAAGCATCTAATAAAGTCTGGTATCCCTTCCAATCATCTAATAATCCTATATACATAACTATCTTTTTATCCAAAGGAAGATTTAAAAACTTCCTCGCCTCAAATTTATCCAAATCAGTCTTCAAATCATTGGGATCAAAACCACTAGGAGATACTAATATTTTATTTACATCAACACCAAAATCTATCAACTTGTTTTTTAAACCATTACTTATAACAACAAAAAAACTAACTTTTCTAATTAAAAATTTAAACAAAAAAACTGATTTAGGAATATCGTGCAATTCCAAAATAATATTATTTTTTTTAGAAAAAAATAATGGAATAACAAAATCCCTTGTATACAAAAAACCTCTTTTTCGTATTTTTGTTAAAAATTTCAAAGAAAAAATAAAAGATAATATATCTATCCAGTAAAAAATTATACCAAACTTTCCAGAATTAGCTAATAAATCAGTACTTAATATTCTATTTATACTAAAATTTTTATTTACCTTATAAAAAATATATGGATCTTCTTTTATTTTATCCGCATTAACTCTATTAGGGATAAAAAGTTCAACATCACATCCATTATTAGCAAACTCTGAACACATCTTCATTATCGCGTAGCCTTGAGCACGAGTAGTTGGTATTCTTACATTTGTTACGTAATTTATTTTCATTTAGAAAAATTTTGATAGTAGTTTTTATACCATTCAAAAGTCTTACTTAATCCATCATCCAAATTAGTCTTTGGTTTCCACCCAACCATTTTCTCAATTTTACTTATATCAGCCAATCTTCTTTTAACACTCCCCTGCAAACCTTGATTAATTTTATATTCAACTGGTTGCCATCCAGCTATTTTAAAGAATTTTTTGGCTAGATTTTCCATAGTAATTTCATCTGTATTTCCTATATGGATAGTCTCAGCAATACCCACATCTGTTTTTTGTGAATCCATTAGCATAACCATAGCTTCTACAGCGTCATCAATATAACAAAATGTTCTAGACTCATCAGCACCAAAAATATCAAAAGGTTCTTGTTTATCTATGATTCTTTTAGACATCTCTGGTATTACATGATCAAAACCAGCTCTAGGACCGTAGAAGTTATGAGGTCTAACAATAACTGCTGGAATATTAAATGCTTTTGAATAATAGATAACAAATAATTCTCCGATTAGCTTTGTTCCTCCATATGTCCATCTTGGATTATATGTATCCTCAACAACCAAAGGAACATTTTCTGGAGTTGGCAAAGGAAGTTGATCAAAAGCAGACAATGCGCCCGCATATGCTTCATTAGAAGATGTAAACAAAAGTTTTGGTTTTTTATCAAAACCTTTTATCCACTCTAATATATTAAATAATGAAATTGTATTTATTCTTAAAACCTCTTCTGGCATTTTATAAAACCATTTTGTACCGTTAACAGCTGCTAAATGATAAATATGTTCAAAATCTTTATCTAAACTTTTATAAAAATCTATAGAAGTTAAATCACCGTTTATAAACTCAACGTTTTCATTATTCAACAAACCATTAAAATCATCGTCCATTTTACCTCTTTGAAGGTTATCTACTATGACAATTTTATTATCCTTATTCACAGCAAGACTTTTTGCTAAATGAAAACCAATAAAACCTGCACCACCTGTTATAAGTATTTTTTTCATAAAATTATTTCCTTATAAAGATTTTTTCTATCTTTCGTATTGTTGCTTTATAAAGGTGCTTTGCCGCCTCTTTACCAGAAACACTTGGCTTTTGCCACGCTGAATACCATTCAGAAAGATTTGGGTGAGTATCTTGCATTGCAATTCTTAACTCATTTGATCTGTGTGTTCCTTCAAGAAGTGGCATTGGGTGGTTTTGCTTTGCATAATAACTATGGTAGGCAAGAGTATCTTTTGGTAAGCAATGGCCATTATATGCTCTTCCATACCTCATATAAAACTTTCCATCAAACATCCAATCAATAACTTTCTCAATCTTTGCTACATCCTCTTTTGTATTCGGTTCTATAATAGAATCTCCAAATTCATTTATAAATGCAATTCGAACGGAGTTCCAAAGATTTGATAAATACTTTAAGTGTGAGGCCTCTTCAGGAGTTCCGTAAAATGTTTTGTACGCCGTTTTTTTCCAATCCTCAAAAAACGCGGGCTCAGGTTTGTTTGTGTTCCTGCCAACAATAAAATAAAATGGCTTAATAGATTCTTCAACAGCAAGCTTTTCATGCAAGAATTCAGGAACATAAAAATCAAATGTAAGATTTTTAAGTGTTGCAGGAATTATTGTCGATCTTAAAATAACACTACCTTTTGTACCTTTTACCGCACTCAATGCTCTCTCGATTAATGATATGTCCTGTTCACCAGAAGGAGAGACTTTGTCACCTACACATATTATATATGCAACATCTTCTGCATCTATTTCTAAAGGAGAACCAAGTCTTTTAATTTTCTTATATGTGTCAGCATATGTGCTTTTATAGTGCAGATTGGGATTAGCTGGATCAAAGTATGAAACATCATTCCCCATTATTGCCAAAGATAATGCATTTGCCTGACCAACCCAACCGAAACCGATTATTACTATTTTCATACTTGAATATTATATTTTATAAGGATTATAGGCAAGTATACAAAAGCAATAAATACTACTATGCTTTTTATGATTTAATATAATTTTTTTTAACCTTTTCTAGTAATTCAAGCTTCTTGAGAGATGTATATCGAATATCAATACTTTTTGCCAATTTAGAATTAAGTTCGCCCATTATCGTTCGCTGTTCTGGAGATAAGTTATACATTTCATAAATAGCTTTATACAATGCGACTGTATCGTTCATAGGAACTGCAAAACCGCTTTTTCCACCCTGAATAGCCTCCATCATGTCTTCGTTGTCAAAAATAATAACTGGGAGTGAGCTGGCCATACCCTCCAATATAGCCATTGTGAAACCACATGCACGAGGTGTATTTTCTAGTTCGCAATATACATCCACAGATTTATACATTTTTGCAAGCTGTATTTCTGGAATTCGATTAAAGATGAAAAGTCGATCAGGTATACCCTCCTCTTTGGCAAGGGTTTTCCACTTTTCTGGATCACCAGAGCCGCCGCAAATTACAGCACCTATATTCAATCCTGCTTTTGCAAGCTTAGCTACAGTTTTGATCAACAGATCATGGCCTTTTCTATATTCAAATGCTCCAACAGAAACAAGAAGAAACATATCTTCTGGCAAATTGAGGGATTTTCTTAATACTTTTTTGTCATTTGGTATATCAAACTTCAACACACCATAATCACTACCATCATACACATATTGAACTTTTTCTTTTGGAAGATATTTTAACGGCCCTCGACTACAATATGGCCCTGGAGTAATGACAAAATCTGCCAAATCAAGGAAGGTCTGCCAGTATTTTTCTCTTCCTCCATTTATAAGCCACTTATTTACTCCCATAGAATCATCATGGACCTCAGCATATGAATCAAATACAATTGGCACACCCCATTTCTTAGCAATTTTAGAAGCCATATATGTTTTTATGAGAACTCCTTCACCCAACACTATATCTGGTTTAAATTTTTTAAAAACTCCATCAATAAATACTCCATATGCTGCATATAACAAAACTTCTTTGTTAATCTTTGGTGCAATCCGAACATAACTCACAAGAAGATTCGTATAAAGAATAGGGCTTCTAAGAAAGTGCTTCAATAGAAAAACTCCTTTATCAAAGTTTGTAGGTTTTTTGGTATATTCAAAAAAATATTCTGCGTTTGCCCCAAGATCATCCCGTTTACCCGATGCAGAGTCATATGGAAAGTTAGCAGCAACATTATGTCCTTTTTCTTTCCATATACCTGCATAAAACAATACAAGTTTTGGCACACCTCCATATGGTGGGGGCATACTCTCTCCTGTAGTTCCGGCAATCAAAATATTCATATTATTTTAAATTATCTATAACTTTTATAAATCTATCTACTACAAAAGCAAGTTCTTCTTCTGTTATATCAGTCCCACTTGGCAAATATAAACCATCAGAATACAAACTACTTGCAACTGGACATGAATCCTTTTCTACAATACCTTCTTTCAAAAATATTTCTTGCTCATTATATGGAACAAAATCCTCCCTGGTTTGAACTCCACCCTCCAGAAGTTTACTCATGAGAACTTGTCTTTTTCCAGAAAGACTTCCTGTAAGCAAGATATTAAACATCCAGTATACATTATATGCGTAAGGCTTTTCAACCGGTAGAATAATATCCTTCACCCCTGAAAGATGCTTGATATAGTAGTCAGCGATTTCCCTTTTTCGCTCAATTATTTTTTCAATTTTTTTAAGTTGCCCAACACCAACAGCAGCCTGAAGATTGGTCATCTGATACTTGAAGCCAAGCGCTTGGTGCATAAATTTATCCTTGTCACCAAAAGCAAGATTCTTTAGAAGTCTACACTTCTCGATAAGCTCTTTATCATCTGTTACAACCATACCTCCTTCACCTGTCGTTATTATCTTATTGGAATAAAAACTAAAACAACCGATATGACCGATGCCTCCAACCACTTTTCCTTTATACTTTGCTCCATGAGCTTCAGCTGCATCTTCAATTACGAATAGATTATGTTTTTTTGCAATCTCCATAATAGGATCCATATCAACTGGATGACCGTATAAATGAACAACAATGATGGCTTTTGTCCTAGAGGTAATTTTAGCTTCAATGAGCTTAGTATCAATATTAAGAGTATCGGGCTCACAATCAATTGGAATCGGCTTTGCACCTTGGTAAAGAACCGCAAAAAAAGTTGCCATATTAGTCATTGTAGCAACAAGGACTTCATCATCTTTACCTATTCCAAGAGCAGCGACAGCCAAATGCAATGCCGTTGTACCACTATTTACAGCGGCTCCGTATTTTACACCACAGTATCGTGCAAAACCTTCCTCAAATTCTGGTAAAAATGTTCCTGCAAGACCTGAAATGTCTTTTTTTGTAATAGCCTCAGTTACATTATTTATTTCCACCTCATCTAAAAATGGTTTTGATACTGGTACAAACATAGTATTTTATTTTAATTAATTCGTTAATGGTTTCTCTAACCTAATCGTGTCCTTTTCATAATCAGCTCCATTTCGAGGACCTTTTGTAAGTGATATAAAAACTGTATCCTCCAGAGCTTTAAATGCATGAGCTTCCATTGCTGGATGAAATGCAACATCTCCCGCCTTTAAAATACGACGTGTAGTTTTTCCACCTGGCATTAGCTTAGTATAACATGCAAACTTTCCTGATATTACATAGTCGTATTGAACTGTTTTTTTGTGGTAATGATTACCTCTTACGCTTCCTTTATTACAAGTTATTAGTGTAACTGCATCAACAGCAGTCTTTGTAATAAGATCTCTAATCTCACCACGTGCATCTTTAAAGTTTACCTTTGTTTTTTGTATATTCATATTATTTCATTTTAGGAATTATAAATTTGAGATTCAAGTGCGAAAGTTTTGAAACCAGAAAATCAGCGATGTTCCACGGCAAGATCAATGCGTGTGATATTTCATTTGAAATATCACTATCAGGACGAATTGGGATATTAGACCCAGGTGCAAATTTCCCAATTTTAAGCGGAGAACTATCTGTAATAAACTCTATAACGGTAGAGTCTATCTTGCAATAATTAAGCAAGGTATTTCCTTTCGTCGCAGCACCGATAGCTACAATTTTTTCCCCAGACGCCTTGGCCTTATACAAATCAAAATTTAATCTTCCACTGAAATCAATGATCCGCTTAGTAAAATCTGCATATGTTGCCAAATCATACATACCATATTTTTTTTCTTCATCTATATATTCGTTTACAATAGAGCTATCTTTCGGCTTTATCTTTGAAACATACACTCGTATCGAACCACCCATATAATCATTTTTCTCCAAACTATGAATATATAAGGCGTGTTCTTTAAAAAACTTGTGAAAAGGCATTACGTTGAAATATGAGACATGCTCAAGATATATGGTATCAAATGCTCCTTGTTCAACAAGAGTTTTAAAATATGGAACTTCAAATATAAATAATCCTGTCTTATCGAGCGCAAGAGAAATGTCTTTCACAAATGCTTTCATATCCGTAATATGGTTAAATACATTTGTGGCTATAATTACTTTTGCTTTTTCTTTCTTTGAAATGACTTTTGCAGTTTTCGTATTGAAAAAATCATTTATTGTTGTAATACCATTTTTCTTTGCAATTTTGGCAATATTTTTTGATGGTTCAATCCCAATGACCTTCGTACCAAATTGAGACTTAAATGATTTGAGTAAAGTCCCATCATTGCTACCAATATCAATAACCAAGTCCTTACTGCCTAGAGAAATTTTTGTACCAACAGATTCTGCCATTTTTGCAAAATGCTCAACAGATACCTTTGAATTTGATGCCGTATAACTGTAATCAATTTTTTGATACCTTTCTTCTGGAGGAACAACATACCCCAGCATAGCATGACCACAACTTTTACATAAAAGCACATTGAGTGGATATAGCGTGATTGGCTTATCGGCACACTCTTTTGGTAAAAATGTATCTGCTAATGGATGCAATCCAAGATCTATTATTTTAACAAGTTTACTTCCTCCACATAATTGACATTTTTTTGTATGCATAAATTTTTTATGTATTAATTCTCTTTAATACAAAACCTCTCAATCCACCAAAATTATCTTCCTTTACAGTGTATAAATCCTTCCAATACCCCTGAAAAGTTGTCTTTGTCCGCAAATAACCAGCAAATGCAAAAGATTCTCCTTTGAGCATCCACATTATTCTTCTCTTGATTCTTATGAATAGAGAAAATATCGTCAAAAAATTCGTAGGAATATATAGTATGTTTTTCACACCTGAATTGTGCATATTGATAAATATATTCCTCCATTCTTTATCAGTGAAACTGGCGTCTACTCTATAAATCATAGCTATTGAATTATTTTCGCTAAGATACTTTGGCCATTCCTTGCTAGAGATATCAAACAATTCTATTGAATCTGCTTCAATAAAAACTTTTTGTAAAGTTTCAACACTGACAGCAGAATATTCAGAACATATCAATTTTAATTCTGGTTTATATTTCTTTATGTTATATTCAAGACCTGCACCTCCAACTCCTGTAGAAAAAAGTAACTGTATTCCAGAATTATTCAAAACTTTAACAATATCCAGCGCTCTTTGTTTTAGGCCATTATCTTGACCATCTTTCTTAATCTCCATTTCGCAGGCTTTAAGCCATTCGGCACGGTTTGTGGATATTGAAAATGAATCATGGCTAGAACGCAATGTATTCCATGAATCGACAGAGTCTAATTTACCGTTCTTAAGTATCGATCCAATATCACCAAAGGCATAATAGTGTTTTATTGTTAACGGAATTGGAAGAGAATTTATTTTTTTAAGAATTGATTTTGCCATAGTAATTTTACTTTTCAGCAGAATTTACTATAACATTTTTTGTAATAATATTCATTTGACATATACATACTTTTATGCTATTCTTTGTACAGAACGTCAGTCAAAGGAGCGGCAATTGAACAACCCAAGAAAAGCCTTCGTTGAGCTACGGGATCGGTACAGACCGCTGTACGATGCACGTGTAGCGCTCCACGAACGATTATTAGAAGCGAAGGTCCCAATGATTGGGCACGACTTCTTCGGTCATGACCTGCCAGTAGCCCAGACATGCCTTCTTATCCACGAAGACAAGTCTGCCTGTGAAAGGGCATGGGTCGCGGCACTGCTACATAGCCTGGACAGGCTTATGTCACCGCAGGAAGAGGAAGATACTCTTACAGAACTCCTCTCGCTCGTCTCCGAAAAAGTGATGGGTACCGAAGTCAAGAAGGAAATCCGACTTGCACTCCGAAACCACGATAAGGCGAACGGTGAAAACGATTCGCTGACTCAGCAGATTCTCCAGGATGCTGACCGACTTGCAAACGCCCAATCAATCATCCTGATTAGAGCTGGGCAATTCACGTCGACTGTTCCGGCGGTCGAGCTCGGCCATCTAGGCTTTGCTCGTCATCCGGAAAGTAGCTACCGGAATACCCGATCCACTCACGACGACCTCATTGGGGTTCTGGAGTGGGATCCTGAAGGCCCCGAGGCCTGTGCCCCATTCTGCTTACGTCTACCAAAGGCAATCGAGTTCGGTAGGCCCCACTTCGCGTACATTCGTGACTGGATACGGCGAGTCCAGTCAGACTTCGCAGTGCTCGGTCTCGATCCGTGGCCGATTGAATAGAGAGAATGGATCAAACCTGGTGGGGCTCACGCCCCACCTTTTTTATTAAAATGGAAGATTAACATAATTAAGAATAAAAGAATCCATATAAATATTAATTAGAAAATATACCAAAAGTAGTGGTGTAAAAAAATAAATATTATCCTCAAATCTCTTTATAAAAAATGATGAGATGATGGTAATAACAGGAACTGAAACAAATAAAACTCTCTGTGTAATACCTGGCCAAACTAACATTGGGAGAACAGATAAAATTACAGACACAGCATACAACTTTATTTTACTGTCCAAGTATTTGAATTGTTTAAAAAAATAATATAATCCTCCAATAAAAATTAAACCTAAAACGTTCAATAGCGAACCGTAAGATTTTATATATTCTACTATTTTATTAAAATCACTATATCTTTCGTTATTAGTATTTAACCAATCTATATACGTATAGTGAAATTTTGTATACACAAAAATATATAAAATTATTATTGGAATGACAGCAAACAAAGCTGGAATTATAGAATTTAAAAATATTTTTTTTAATGAATACAACCAAGAATTCCTATCAAAATTTTGATACACCAAAACAGTAGCGATAGGAATAACCCCTAAAACAGCATACTCCTTAAACAATAGGCCGACACCAACTGAAATAGATGCCGATAGTATATACATTCTTAAATCCGTCTCTAAATATTTAAATACTAGATATATAGACAACATATAAAAAAACCATCCTCCCATATCCATAAGAAAATTTAAACCAAAAGAAATCAAAGCATAGTTAGTCGCCAGAAAAAGTGTGGAAACTAGAGCAACTTGCCTGCTCTTATGAATAGACAATACTGTTTTGTAGAACAAAAAGTTAAAAAGAAAATAAAAAATAGTATTTATAAAAATCCAAGAAAAAGTAACTGATCTAAATATTTTTGATAAAAAAATCACTGAAGCAAGACCCCCGAAAGTTGTTAAAATCCTATTTGGTAAAAAATCTATATACTTTTGACCAGTTTCCAAAAAATTTATTGAATTCAAATAATCAAGACCATCCCCTACTATTTTAGGTTTTAAAATTAAAATTCTTTCTCTTCACCTACAGAATCCATATTATATTTAACACCATCTATTATACTTTTTGCAGCCAACATTCCCATCTCTAAAGAATGGTCCTGATTATTATATCTAAACCGTCCTGGACGGCCTATATAATATAAGTTATTGAAACCGTCTAAATAACTCTTAACTACAGATAAATATCTCTGGTAATCTAAGTCATACACTGGATAGACATTTTTCTGTCTGATTAAATAATAATTTCTAACATCATTTTTCTCAAAAAAACCAGCAGAAGACAGCTCAGAAAGTGCAATTTCAAAAATCTCATCTTTAGTGCTATTCCATATTTTATCATTCTCAAAACAGAAAAACTCAATAAAAAGAGAAGTCTTTCCTGCTGGGCTCATTTCCTTTGAGAAATTTTTCATCTCACTTACTCTCGCAACTTTATTTTCTTGTCTTGGGAAATAAACCCATTGATCGGGAGTTAGAGATTCTTTATTTAAAGTTATAAACAAATAAACCTGGCTTCTATGTCTAAGTTTTGAAATTGACTCTTTGACATCTTTTGGAACTGAAGGTCCTAATATAGAGATAAATTCTGTGACAGGAACAGATTCAACTAAATTTTTACATTCTATAATAAAATCCCCTTCTTTACTCCTTAAAACAACTTCGTAAATTAAATTATCTTTATGTTTTATAGAAACTGGATATGTTTCCATAAAAAACTTGTAGTTTAATTTCTCAAGTTTATTTTTAATTGTTTCATATATAAGACCAGTTCCCTTTGCTGGATAGAAAAATTCATCAACTAAACTTTTCGGAGTGCTGTTTTTATTTTTAGAAAATATTTTTGAAATAAAATTTTTCAAAACACTGGTAACATTTAGACCTTTTATTCTCTGCACAGCCCATTCAGCATGAATCTCGTTAGAAGGAATTCCCCAGATTTTTTCAGTGTAATTTATGATATTAAAATCAGCCAAAGATTTACCGAAATTAGCCACAGCATAATCCTCAAAAGTCCTGATTTCCTTACCAAACACCCCGTAGACCACTTTTGCCCACAAGTAGTCTAAAAGCATCCTAGAAGCCATTATAGGGCCAATATTGACCAAAGCCTGGACTGGATTAACTGGATAGTCGTAGAACTTACCGTCTATAAACTGCCTAGTTTGGCGCCTTACCTTTATCCAGTCCTCTCCTATGAGTCCCTCAATAAAAGAGTAGAGGTTTTGATTTTTGGAGAAAAATCTATGAGGTCCATTATCTGTATAAAAAACTAGACCGTCTGTTTCTTTAAAAGTATATGTTTTAGCCAATCCTCCTACTTGTGAAGATTTTTCAATGACAATAAAATCTTTACCAGCTTTAGATAATTCCATTGCACAGGCAAGACCAGCTGGTCCAGCACCGATTATAAGTGTCTCGGTTTTTATTTTGTTCATTATATTTTATGAAAGAATTATATCAGATATTCTATCCCTATTTAATCCGATCCGCTTCTACCATAATTTTTACAAGCTCTTTAAATGAAGTTTTAGGTTTCCAACCCAAAACTTTTTCAGCTTTTGACGAATCCCCACAAAGATAATTCACTTCATTTGGTCTAAAATACCCCGGATCAATTTCCACAATAACCTTTCCAGTTTTTTTATCAACTCCTTTTTCTTTTAAACCTTTACCTTTCCATACAATATTTATATCTAAAACTTTACAAGCTTCTTCAACCAACTCTCTGATAGAGTGGGTCTTACCAGTAGATATAACGAAATCTTCTGGCTTTTTTTGTTGAAGCATTTTCCACGCAGCTTCCATATATTCAGGAGCATAACCCCAATCTCTATGAGCATCCAGATTCCCCAACAATATTTTATCCCTTTTACCAGCTTTTATTTCATTTAAACCAATAGTTACTTTTCTTGTAACAAAATTATCACTTCTTCTAGGACTCTCGTGATTGAACAAAATGCCATTTACAATAAACATACCGTAACTTTCTCTGTATATTCTAGCTATCTCATAGCCGTAAAGTTTTGCTACACCATAAGGACTTTTTGGTTTAAAATGAGTTTTTTCATTTTGAGGAGCTTCTTTTGGGTCACCACTAAATAATTCTGATGTTGACGCTTGATAGATCTTTGTTTTTAAACCAAGGTTTTTTACAGCTTCAACCATATTCAAAACACCTATAGCATCTGATTGTGCTGTATAAAAAGGAATATCAAAAGAAACTCTAACATGTGACTGCGCAGCTAGATTATATATTTCATCAGGTCTAACCTCTCTCAATATTCTTAAAATAGAATCAATATCGGTCATATCTCCATAATGCAGCTCGTGAGAATAAGTTTCCCGCGTATTAAATATATGTTCGATATTCTTCCTATTAAACGTACTACTTCTTCTTACCATTCCATGAACCTCGTAACCTTTTTTTATTAAAAACTCTGCTAAGTATGATCCGTCCTGACCAGTAATACCTGTGATAAGGGCTTTTTTCATATAAATCTAATTAATATAATGTAGATACCATTCTAGCCCAACTAATACCTTTAGTCTATTTGACTATTTATTATAATTTAATCTAACTCTTACCACAGAAGTAAAAGCTTCTTTCACCTCCTTAAGTGAAAAATTTGACACCCCTCTACTTCGATTCCTAAAAACTGTCGGAATTTCTACAAACTTTACACCTTTTTTAAATAACTGATATGAGATTTCAGACAAAACTATATACCCTATTCCTTTTATTTTTGACATATCAAGTTTTTCCAGAGCAGCTCGACCATAAACCCTATAACCATTTGTGTAATCCTTTATTCCTATTCCTAAAATTATATTTGCGTAAAAATTAGCTAATTTATGAAATATAATTCTATTCATTGGCCACCCAACTATTCTACTGTCTTTCAAATCACGCGAACCTATAACCAGAGTATTATCTCCTGAAACTGCAACTAATGATGAGAACTCGTGAGGATTATGGGATGAATCTGCATCCATTTCTGCTATTAATTTATAGTCTCTAGCCAAAGCAAATTTAAACCCTTCCAAAACAGCGGTGCCTCTTCCGCCTTTTCCATTTCTTTTTATTAAATGAAGTCGAGGTTCATTAACCTGTCTTTGTTTAACTAAATCAGATGTATTATCTATACTATCATCAACAACGAGAACATCCGTATTTTCATTTTCTTTAAGAAGAATATCTACCAGCCTAATAATATTCTCGCTCTCATTGTAACAGGGGATAATTATCAGTGTTTTTGGTCTCATATTATTTTATAGATTTGTAATACTCAATAGTCTTTTTTAAACCGTTTTCAAAATCAATTTTTGGAGAAGTTGGATTGTTAAAATCAAAAAGTTTTGTAGGTTTATCTGGTTTTGTTGGATCATTGATTATTCCAACACCTTTATTTGATAACCTTATAATTTTGGAGGTAATATCATTAATAGTCAATACTTCTTCATTGCCGACAATAAAAAAGTTATCTTTTAGATTACTGACTTCGATTAAACTAGAGACTAAATCATCAATATAGACAAACTGCATTTGTCGTTTGCCAGTTCCCCATACAGATATATCTCCACTACTATTAAATACTTTATTAATCATAGATGGTATAAAGTTTGCAGTTTCTGGATTAAAATTATCTCCTGGGCCATATATCCCAGCGCTTCTTACAATTTTTATATCAACACCAAACTGTTTTGTGAAAGATTTCAGAATTAACTCATTTATGTATTTACCAACAACATAACCATCTTCTTCTCCATCTTTATATAAACCAACGTTTGTGGAACTTAAATAAATAATCTGTTTTACAGATGAACCCTTAACCGCCTCAAGAAAAGAGATTACTGGTTTAACATTCCCCACAACAAAATCGTTTGGATTTTTTGTGTGAAAAGCTATATTTTCTTTATAACCAGCTAGATAATAAACTATATCAATATTTTTAACTATATTTTTACAAAAACCCTCATCAGAAAGATCTCCATAATAAACGTGCGCACCAGAATACTTAAAACCACTATCTCTTGAAACCAAAAATAAATTATTAGTTATTAGCTTTTCAACTAAGGATTTTCCAACAAAACCGTTAGCCCCAGTGATTAAAATGTTTAACTTTTCCATAAAGTTATGAAAATGTCTTTACCAAAATTTGGATTTCTTTTTCTGTAAGATCTGGATTATTCCCAAAATAAAAACCATTATTATGAACCATCTCTGCATTTTTTAATAAAAACTTTTTACTAACATATTTACCGAAAAAAGCCTGATTATTTATGCTTCCTGCAACAATAGGGCGAATTTCCACTTCTGCTTTTTTTGCTAATTCAATATAATTGTCTCTGGTTTTTTTATCTTTACAAATAAGAGGAAAAGCGAAATTTGAAATTTTTGTTAGTTTTGAGGTATCCATTTTTATAAAATCAGAGTTTAAATATATTTTCTCAAATTTCTTATAATTAGTCTCTCTCTTACTAACCATAGCATCAAGATATTTTAATTGATCTGAACCGAGAAAACCCTGGATTTCAGTGGGGCGAAAGTTATAACCAATATCATAGAAAGTGTACTTTCCATAAAAATCATCAACTTTGTATTTTTTTCTGAGAGCTGATTGTTCATCCAAAGTAAGATGTCTGTCCCAACCGTGAGAACGCACGATTCTAAGCATAGTGTCTATCTCTTTGTCATCCGTACAAACCATACCACCTTCAATAGTAGAAAGATGATGTCCAACATAAAAAGAAAAAGTTGAAGCTAAACTAAAATTACCTAATTTCTCCCCTTTATATTCAGTACCAAGTGATTCACAGTTATCTTCAATCAAAAGTATTTTTTTTGATATACAGAATTTTCTTATATTATCTATATCATCAGAAAAACCAAGCAAGTTAGTGATAAAAAGACATTTAAATTTATGTTTATTGTAAGACTCTATCACTTTTTTAGATGAAATATTTAAAGTATCAGTCTCAATATCAATAGGAATGGGCTTTAGATTCATCGTTATGATAGGCATAACATTTGTTGCCCAAGTTAATGCTGAGAACCCCACACTATCTCCTGGTTTTATTTTTCCTAAATTTACAAGAACCTGTACCAAGGCAAGATTGGCAGAGCTACCACTATTAAACATCACTGAATATTTCCTACCCTGCCATTTTGAAAAATCATTTTCAAACTGGCTAACATTTTTACCGATAGACATCTGCTCGGTTTTCATAATGAAATTACAAAGTTTTTTCTTTGTTATTTTTTCATTATAGAATGTAGATTTAATTAGCTTAATCATATTTTACATTTAGTCGTTTTTTCTAAAAAATAATACTGGCTCAATGGTCTTTCTGTATAACAAGATAATGCAACATTACCACGCTGGCTCTTGTCAGTCAAAATAAAGTCTGGGCCAGGTTTAGACAAAGATTTTTCGTCTCCTACAACTAAAAAATCATCCATTTGTAGATATTGAAAGTAATTATCCGATTTAAGGAAGACAATAGTCTCAATAGAATTGTAGAATAGAACACTTTTATTAACTGAAATATTTCCTAAAACAGAAGCTAATTCTGAATTTCTAGTCCTATTAACAACAAAAGAAACATCTGAAAGAAATACAAGATAATAAAATTGAAATACCACCAATGCAATAGGAATTATCGCTAGGAGATTTATCAATATTCTATTTTTAAAAAACTTAACTAGCGATAAAACGGATCCAATAAAAACAATGTAAAGTAAAGTGTTGGCTGGAAAAAAATATCTGTACCATCCCGTACCATTCAAATATCCTGCCCAGTTCAAGAAAATAAATGAGAAGATAATAAACTCAGAGATTGTAACTACATTATCTTTTTGTTTATAAAATCTAATGTAGATAGAAGATAAAACAAAAAATGAGATGAATGAAAACAATATAGGTGTAGACTCTGTAAAAAATCTTTTAAAATTATTCCAAATAATAATAGATTTTGATAAATCCGAACTATGATTACCAGCAAAATATAAATAAGAACCAACCATTCCAGACATTAATTTAATCGTCGGAAAATGCATAAAAAACCAAAGTAAGATTGGAATACAGAAACCTAAAGAAAAATACAAAATAGTTTTATTATTAATTTTTTTATACCAAATAACTAGTGCAATAATCAAAGAAACTGAAATAAAAGTTAAATAAATAGCCTTAGTCGCACAAGATAAACCAAATGCTAACCCCGAAAGAAGTGAAAATTTAGTACTATTGTAATTTTTCTCTTCTAAAATAAGTAAAAAATATGAACCAAGCACTAGAAAAAATAAACCAGGGACCTCTCCCTGGACAGGTCGTCCATTACCGTATAAAGGAGCAAAAGATAGCAAAAGGAGAGTTGAAAGAAAAGCTGGGTAATCTCCATATCTTTTTCTTACAAAAAGATATGATGCAAACAAAAAAAGCAGTACATAAATAACCATAGGTAACCTAGCCTGCCATATACCTACCCCAAATAATTTAAAACTCAACGCCACCGGAAATAGCACTGGGTAACTTGAAGAAAGAACCCATCCTTTTACTTCAGACACATTTCCAGGAGAGGTTTGAATACCAATTACCCCATTATCCTCTAAGTTTCTAGCTATATTAGTAAAAACTCCTTCATCAACCCAAACCTTCGGAGTACTAGTGAATCTAAATAATGCTAGAAAAAACGAAAGAAAAACTAGAAAATAGATAGCGAACTTTCTATTTTTTATAAATATATTTTCCATATTAAACTTTTAAGTCTGGAGCTCTTCTACAGTCATAAACTTTGGCAGAAATAGATCTGTCAATTTTTTCATAAACTATCTTGCAAGAATCAAAATATTTTTGATAAGGACTTATTGGATCAATTCTTGGAATATCTAATACAAAATAGTGTTCTTTATACTTATTTAAATTAGCCACCTTATCATTTAAATCAAATTTAGGATCTATATATAATCTTTTTCGATACTTACCAATCCACTGAAGTTCAAAACCTGCATTATCATTATATGTCGTAACCATTTTGATATCTGGATTATTTTTTATATATTCCATGGATGAAGCGATCAATCTTGGAGCAGAACCGTTGTAGAAACCGAACAAATATTCCTCTATAAACATCCCGTTATAAACAATGCCTAAAGGAATTAAGAACAAAATAAATCTCTTTTTATTTTGAGGTTTCCAGATAACAAAAATAACGACACAGATAAAGATAATCCAAACTAATGCCATAAACAGAAAAGATACATAAAAACCTACTGGACCAGAACCTCCAGAAAATGGATAAAGAAAATTCCATTTCAAACTGATAATTCTTGATACCCACTCGGTTTTAGGATGAAGAGGTGGTACGTAATGAGGTAAAGATTGGACCATAATTAATATTAGTGAAACTATAGTTCCAATTAATAAAAATTCTTTAGATCTTCTATCATTAGTATCCAAAATTTTAGAAATAACAACCGATGAGAGAATTGTTAGCGGTATAACAAGTAACTGTAAATACCTATCCAATGCCCCAATAGAAAAATCAAACAAAATAATGTAAAAAATGAATGCAAAAGAAAGGAAGAAAACGAAAATTCTATTTTTAACAAAATCTTCTTTTGTTAAAAATAATGGAACTAAAATAAGGAATGGGGAGGAAAAAAGTGCCGCCTTTATACACTGAATAATAGTTTGAAACCATCCACGATCCCAAACTATAAAATGTTCCCAATATTTTAAGGCATATTCAAAATTAAAAAATGGAAATATAAATTTAGACAATAATAAAAGAACAAACAGTAAAACCAAACCGAGCAAACCATACCCCGTGTATTTAAACACCCTTTTCTTGTCAGTGAAAGCTTTTTTAAAAATTATGAAATCAAAAAATACAGCCAGTATTGGTAAAACACTACTAATCTTTATAAAAAATCCTCCGATAGCTCCTATCAGAATTAAACACATCCATTTATAATTTTTATAATCAAAAGTAAAATTCGAGTTTTTCCATTTTAAATAACCTATCAAAAGAATTAGGAAGAAAAAAGGCATTACCGCACCGTCTACATCAACCATCAATGATGCGAGCAACGAGTAAAAAGATAATGTAAAAATAGTAATTGCTATATAAGCTGTTTTTTTATCATACAAATATTTAACTAAATAAAAAAGTAGAAAGATGTTTAAAAAACCAAAAATAAAAGGAATGGTTCTAAAATTATAATCTCCAACAATTGGGCCAAGTCTTGTATAAATAAACTCTGTTAAAGGTGGATGTGGTACTGTGCCAGGAGTAATTATTTCTGGATGAGAATACAAAACCCATTTGTATTCATCTTGATGATAAGGAGAACGCAAGCCGAATAAATGTAACCCTATAAATAAGGTGATGACTGAAAACCAGATTATCCAGTCTTTCTTGCTGAGTTTAACTAAATTCATAATGTAAAAATCATATTAGCATTTTAAGTAAAGCTATGGAATAACTTGCTTTTTTAAAAAAATGTGATATAATCGCATGAAGAGAGGTGAGAAGTGCTCCGGTTTATCCTGGATAAGATGTCTTCGAACGACAGACCACCTGAAAAGATCGATGCGATCGTTGTCATCTCATATGGGTCAACCAAAACGAGACTGACAAGAGCCTCCAGCGAAGTTGCTCTCAAGGCAGCCTCCTTGGCCAAAGAACACCCGGAATCAACGCTCTATTGGGGTTTCTTTGGAAAGAGTACTTTCCAAACAACCGAAAAGTTTCTTAAGGACAGACTCTTCAGAGGACTGAAACACATTTGCGTCGGCTCGGTAACGAGCACAACCGACGAGTGTGAAGCTATCAGCAAGTACCTCCCCAATACCACACAGAATATTGTGGTTGTTGTGGAAGGGTGTCATTCAAGGCGCTGCATGAAAGTCTGGCGGTACTTCCACCAGAACAGTTATGTATACGCCTCATCCATCAATCCAATTGATGGATCTGACCCAGGAAATCCAATGTGGACCCAGCGCCACTGGATAATCTGGCTTCCAGTAAACATTATCCTTATCCCCCTTTACTGGGGTAACGGACCACGCAGGATGGCGAAGGTAAACTTCAGCCAACCAACGTGGTAAAACAAAGCCCGCCCTTGCAAAAGGGGCGGGCTCAGCTTTTATAATTTTATAAATCTATATTTAACGATCATCGGCAACATTTTGAAACCAAGTTTTGCTGCTCTCCATACACTACCAGTATAACCTGAAACACCAACTCTAGGTTTGTACATAACTGGAATTTCAATTACTCTTTTTTCCTTTCTAATAAGCCATATCATCATTTCTGGAGAAAATTTTCCATCACCGTGAGACATTGAAAAATATTTTTTTATATCCTCTAAAGATTTTCTGTCTAACAACCTATACGTACATCCTACATCTGTTAATGTTGGGCCGTTATGTAATACTTCCAATATTTTTGCTACCGCCCAATTACCAAATCTAACAGACCACGGCATAAACGCTCCTGACCATATAGCCGCTCTAGAAGTCCTAGTACCAAGAACCACAGGAAAATCGTCACTGTATAATAAAAATTTATGTAAGTCATTCGGCTCAAAAGTCCCATCTACCTCAGTCATAACAATCAAATCCCCTGTCGCTTCACTCAAGGCTCGCATATAAGCGTGACCGTAACCCTGTTTATTTTCTAATACACGCCTAGCCTTAGTTTTAGCAATCTCCTCTTTTGTATTTCCTAAAGCATTGTTATCTACAGCTACTACCTCATCAACAAATCCTGTAGCAAAAAAACCATCTATAACTGCTTTTATAGAATCTGCTTCATTATATGTTCCAAAAACTACACTTACTTTTTTATTTTTATACATTTTACTTCATTTCAATTAAAAGTTTCTTTACTAAACCAGACAAACTTTGAGAATTAACAAAAACTTCTAACTCTTTATGTATTTCTATTTGCTCATGTGGCTCAAGAAGTCTTTTTATTGCCAAAGCAATCATTTTTGTATCAGGTTCCACAAAACAATATTCTGGAACTAATTTTTTTAAAGACTTATTAGAAATAAGTGGAATTGCTCCACAACTCGCCGCCTCTACAATAGTTTTATCAAAAGAACCTGAATCAGTAAAATTTAAACAAACTTCATGACTACTATATATTTCTGGGAGTTTGTCTGGAGACACACCATCAACAAACTGAACATAAGAAGCTATTGTGCTTTCAGAAGCAAGTTTTTTTAGTGATTCGTAGTAAATCCTATCCCTCTCCAAATACGAACCTACTATAGTAAGTGAGACCTGCTCGCCAGACGAAATCATATTATTTATTGCAGAAAGTGCTAATTCTATATGTTTTATTGGGGCGATACGACCCACCATACAAACTGAATATTTTCGTCTTACAACTCCTGGAACGGGTCTGAAAAGGCTGGTATCTATGCCGGCTGGCATTATTACAGTCTTACTGAATTTTGCTGTAAATGAATCGGTTGATGTACAAAAAAGCTTTGTTGAAAAAAAGACTGCTATGTGAGTTAATAGACTTCCATCCTTATGATTTCTCCACATATAAACTGGAATTGAAAATATTTTCCAATACAAACCAGCAAGCAAAACGTACTCTTCATTCATATGAACAAAAACTCTGTCATATGAACCACGAATTAAAAATAAATATTTATATAAATTAATTATATAACCAATATGAGAAACTTTATTCTCTTTACCGAGAGAATAAACTGTAACATTTTTAGGTAAATCAT
>LFCP01000008.1 GCA_001189155.1 Parcubacteria bacterium C7867-006
AAAGTATTCAAAAATAGACCGAATAGTGAGGTTCCTAAATACATCACCACTTGTTTGTGGGTGCTTTCACCATGACTTTTAAATGTCCAAAATTTATGTAAAGTAAAACTAACACCAAAAGCACATATGAAAGCTAGAACAGCAGAAGTTAGGTAATGAATTCCTAAAACAGAGTTAAGAATATACAAAACAAGCAAATCAACAAACGCAGAAGTTCCTCCAGAGATTATAAACCTAATAGCAACATGTTTCGTAAATCTATCTATTAACTCTATTATCATTCCTTGATTATAGCATTAAGATAGACCTTTTATATAGAAGAACATTTTTATATATTTTTAGCAATATTATTAGACATTTGTCAGCATGGATTTCAAAATATTTACATACTTTGTAGTGTAATCATCAAAACTGATTGATGTGTTTATTAAACTCTCTTGTAGCTTTCTTTTAAACAACTCTCTTTTTGAATTATCGTGAATTAAAGATGAAACTGACTTTTCTATACATTTAATATCACCGACCGGACAAACCAGACTATTCTCATTATTTTTAAATAAACTTGTTTTAGCCAACCCAACCTCTGTTGTAACAATAGGACATCCACTTGCTCCAGCCTCTACTAAAGTCATACCGTATCCCTCGTACTCTGAAGTTAGTAAAAACAAATCAGCTTCTTTGAGATAAGAAACTATATCATTTTGCCACCCGATAAATACTACATTGTTTTGAAGACTTAATTTATCAGTAAGTTTTTTTAGCTTAACCAATTCTGGACCATTACCAGCAATAACAAGTCCCGTTTTAGGAAACTCAATTACTATATTTTTCAGAACTTTTAAAGCAATATTAATTCTCTTTTCTTTTGCCAACCTTGAGGCCATAAAAATGGTAAACTTAAAATTCGAAAAAACTTTCTTTGCACTCTCATTTGGTACAAAATTAACTATATTTTGAATATCAACAAAAATAGGGAGAACTTCTATGTTGACACTTAATTTAGGAAATTTGTTTTTTACAGATTCTTTTATCACATCACTAACAACACGAATTCCTTGAGCTTTTTGTATTACAAATCTAGCTATAAAAACTCTGATCTTATTTATAAAACCTATTTTAAAGTGAGAACTTAAAAAATCTGTATGAACCTGAACCTGAAAAGGTAAAAAATGTCTTTTGTGCAAAAAATACCCTACCACTCCAGTTTCAAATGGATCCTGAGTCGATAATACAGAGTTTGTTAAAGATAGATTATTATTTTTTATTATTTCCTCCCCTATCTTTATTGCATCAAAAATATAATAAAGAGGATTGACTGAGTTTGTTGGATGTATATGTAGATTACCAATATTTTTCTCTCTAAAACCTTTTTTAGTAAAAACTATTATATGCATCTCCTCTACCTTTGATGCATAGGATATCATCCTAGAAAGCACAGTGCTACTATCTTCAAATAATTTCCTGTCTGTTCCAATAGATAATACTTTCATAACTATTCTTTAAATATATTTATATACTCGACGGCCATATCTTTCCATGTATGAGAAAAAGAAAAGTTTTTGATTTTCTCGACCTGATTTCTATAATTATTTTCATCTAAAAGCCATAATATTTTTTCCTTAATATCATTTTCATTTTTTGGATCAACGGTCAACGCATACTCACCAATACGGTTCATAATTCCATTTTCTTTGGTTACAATAAAAGGTTTATTTAGACTCAGGGCATCGATTATCATATGAGGACTAATATCACCAAGAGATACCAGTATCACAGCATAAGCCTTACTCATTTTTTCTAAGAACTGTTTATGCGGAGCAGTCGCCAAATCAATAACGCCCCCCCTAGATACCAAATCATTATCCTTAAATATATTTCTTAAAAAATCTATATTTTTCCATTTTAACGGCCTTGTTCCAGCAATAAAATTTTTTATTTTATGATTATTATCATTTAATTCACGTTGCAAATCCAATCTCTCAAAATGATTCTCTAATATTCTTGTTTTTTTGATATCTAATTTATATGGGTTCAAAAATATATCTCTTTGCCATTCAGTACTAAAAATTAAAACGCTGACATTGTTTAAAGTCCATTTAATAAGTGAGAAAATAATTTTCTCTTTAACGGAAAATTTTTTTGTACTGGTTGAATAAAACTCTTTCAATAGAACCATGTCTCCAGTTCTTTCAACATATCCTTCCCAAAGAAAATCACCCCCAGTTCTTATGATTGATTTCTTACCAAAAATCTTACTTGCTAATACTGCTGGAAATCCGGTACTAAATGTATCTAAAGCAAAAACCGCATCTGAAGAAATAACTTTTGGTAAAATTTTCAGAAAGTAATAAATATGCCGTATACCTGTTGGTAAATTATTTTCTATTGTATAAGTTTTTACCCAAACTTTGTTACCCATTTCGGACCATAATTCATACATCTTTTCAGCATACTGAGCCGGACCAGATGTGTGTGGAGGATATATGCCAGTAGCTATTAGTATCTTCATATGGGTTATTGTATTCCTCTAAGAGACCTTGTCAAAGACGGCTTTCATTTTATGAGATATAGTGTCCCAACTATATCTTTCTGTAACCATATTATAAGCATTGTTAATAATTTTCTGTTTTAGACTAGAATCCTCTGAAATTAAATCTACAGCTTTGGCTATACTTTGAGGATTATTTGGAGCGCAAAAAATTCCAGTTTCATTATCGTCTATAAAATCTGGTATACCCCCAACAGGTGTTGCAATGACAGGAAGTTTAGACGCCATAGCTTCTATAAAGGAATTACCGAACCCTTCCGATCTACTTGGTCTTATAAAAATATCACAGACTGAAAAATACTTCGGTATCTGATCATAAGGTAAAAATCCCAAAAACTTTACTCTTGAAGCGACCCCTAAATCATTTGCCAATTTTTGCAATTTTGGTCCATCATCGCCCTTACCAATAACTATTAAATGAAAATTTTTATTTAAATAAGTCAGTGCTGAGATAATATCATCAGTTGCATTTTTAGATGTAAGTCTTCCTGTTGTAACCAAAAACACATCTCCGACAGTTTTTTGTAAACTCATCTCAATATCTTTTTTTTCATTTTCAGAAACTTCCTTTGAAAATATTTTTAAATCAACCCCGTTTGGGACCAAAACTCCATCTTTTTTCCATCCATTTTTCTTAGCTCTATCCAAAAGAAAATTACTTATACCTGTTAAAACTGTTGTTTGTCTGAGAGCAATTTTCCAAGACAACGCAATCAATCCTCCCCACTTATACTTCAGATGGCTTTCAGAATCACCTTCCTGCAAAGTTAGAATAATAGGAACGGTTTTTTTACCAGAAAAAAATCTAAAAATATTAAAAATATACCCCGCTCCACTACCAAAAGTCACCATCATTGCCCAAATACAATAGTAGTTATTAATATTATTTAACTTCCAAGCCTTTATAGCTCCCAAAAATGGCAGAAGTAATTTATCCAAAGTTTTATTACCATTACCAATCCTATAAACTGTAATATTCCCTACTTTTTCAACTTTTGGTAAATCTTTTCTTAATCTTGCTGTGATTAAATCAAAATCAAAATTGTTACCTATACGATCAGTTATTTCTTTAATAGCCACTTCCGCTCCACCAACAAATGGATGGTATGCCGTTGAGAAAATCAAAATCTTTCTTTTGTCTGAATTTTCCATATTATTTCCCATCCATACTGAGTAACTGCCTTAAAATATCTTCCGGAACCTCGTTCTTTGGTATATGTTCTTTTATTGGTTGTGGTTTTTCTTTAGGTTGTTCATTTTTTTTGTCTTCAATAGAAACCTTTTCTGTTGGTTTTACTTTACCAATAACATCAGCTAAGGCGTTTTTTAAACTATTTAAATTTTCTTTTGTTGGATTTTTCTTATCTTTATTTAAACTAGAAAGAGAAACTGTTTCAGTTTTTTTATCTACAATAGGGATAGTTTTTTCAATTTCTTTTGTTTTTTGCTTCAACTCTTCCGCCGCTTTCATAAAAGCTATTTTATTTTCATCAACTTTTTGCTCCTCTCTATGGTTCTCTCTGTTGTTCTGAGATGGTTGAGAGTTTCTATCTGATCCACTTCTATTATCAGAGTTTTGAATTTGTTCATTTTGGTTTTGTTGAACTCTAACTTCTCTACCAGTCCCAGAGTCGTGCCAATCAACTATTCCCTTTTCAACTTCTGATCTAGGGTGTGCAAACTGCTCTCTAGAACTTTCAATTACCTTATCTTTAAAACTAATGTCTGGTTTTGCTATTGGACCCATTGTTGTAGCTGAAAATGGCTGACTAGATACCCCATCTATCATAAGTTTCAAATAAATCTGTGCAAAACCTAGATTAACCAAATCAGCCGCCTCAAAAGTTGGAGCAAATTCTTTTTCCAAAACTTCGGCATCAAAAGCTCCAACTCTAAAAGAGATCATGGTTCCTACGTTTCCAAAAACTGCATCTCTAACTTCCTCTTCCATCTGCTCAATATACTGGTGTGCAATAGTTAGATTAAGTTTATATTTTCTAGCCTCTGACAAAATATCTGCAAAAGACTTGTTTGCAAAAGACTGAAACTCATCAACATAAAGATAAAAGTTTGGTAATTTTGCTAGTTCATGTTCATTTTTATCAGCGCGAGACATGGCGGCAAGATAAATTTTTGTGATAAGCATAGAACCAATAAGGTTTGCGTTTCCTTCTCCCACTCTTCCTTTTGAGAGGTTTACAATCAAAATCTTTTTTTCATCCATCATTTTTCTTATATCAAAAGAAGATTTAGGTTGTCCTAAAAGATTTCTAACCAATGGATTAGATGTAAACTGACCAACTTTATTTTGAATTGCTGGAATAGCTTCTGCGATAAACTTTTCTGTCCATTTTCCAAACTCATCAACCCAAAAGGCTCTAACTGAAGTATCTTTTATATTTTCAACAACTTTTTTTCTGTACTCTTTATCTGAAAGCATTCTATTTACACCCAGAAGAGTTGAACCAGGGTATTCAAGTAAAGCAAGAAGAGTGTTATTCAAAATATATGCCATACGAGCAGACCAAGCATCAACCCAAATCTTTTCAAAAGTAGACATAAGACCATTTACAACCAAGTGTCTCTTATCCTGGCCAATATCCTCCATTACATTAAAAGAAATAGGATACTCCATATCAAATGGGGCAAAATATAAAACATCTTTTATTCTATGTTCTGGTACGTACTCTAAAAGTTTTTCAGCTGTACCACCGTGCGGGTCAATAAAAGCAATACCGTTACCATTCTGAATATCCTGAATAGCCATATTTTCCAGAAGAGTTGACTTACCCATTCCGGTTTTTCCAATAACGTAGACGTGTTTTAATCTATCTTTGGCCTTTATACCAAACTTGATTTTTTTATTTCGAGCATCAGTCTCGGCAAAATATGTAATAGCATTAGGATCCATAGTTTTATGTATTATAACACAAAGTTTTATTTTCTATCACACAAAAACTATTCTGATTTTAATGCTTCTCGAGTGTATTTGTTAGAAGCTGACCATAAAGCCCACGATGTTAAACCTAAATCATTTGTCGCCTTTATTTGAGCCCTAACTTCTGCTGGACCGTAATCAGATCCTAAATCAAAATCTTGAAGCCAAGGGCGAAGTTTATTTGGTGTTGTGCTAGAAATTTTTGCTCGATTTACTGCAGACTCCATAGCAGAATGAACAACCTCATATGGATATTTGGCTGGATTGTTATAACCCATAAAAGATGGTGGATAGTGAGATGGATAAACCATAGGCATTACATAATCAAAAAACGGAAAAGTATTCTCCAGAACCTGGCCTATACCCATATCATCCTCTGCTGTTGTAACCATACCAAAAACATCTGCTGATGTTTTTAAACCACTATTTTTCAAATGATTATGTAAATATTCAAAAAAGTTTCTCAGGGCGATAGATTTTGGTGTCGTACTACTCCAAGGAAAAGATATATCCTGCATATTTCCATCTGATGGAAAACGGATGTAATCAAAATTTATTTCATCAAACCCTATCTTTCTAGCTTCTTTTGATATTAAAATTATATAATCCCAATATTCTTTAGAGCCAACATCAATCCAAGAAATACCCTTTCTATCTTTCCAAACCTGATCTCCTTTAGAATTTTTTACCGCTAAATCTGGTCTGTGTTTTACAAAATAAGCATCCTGAAAAACAGCAACTCGACCTATTACATAAATACCTTTTTTATGTAAAGAATCTATGAACTGAGCCATATCAGAAACTCTGATTTCTTCTGAACCAAAAGCCTTCAAAGTGGAATTATCTCCTACCGAAAAAACTATCTTTCCACTATAATCTTTTATATCTATCACCACACTATTTATCTCTGTGTTATCTATTATGTCCACAAGACTATTCCTTAATTTAGAGTTTGATGCTACCCAGCTAGTCATATAAATGGCTTTTAAAGGTTCTGGAGTACTAACATAAGTTGGAACAAACACTGGAATATTTGGTTTGGAACTAGTAGAAATAGACTCGACTGATAAAGCCGACTCTTGGAAAGAATAGTGACTACTCAAAACTTTTGGTAAAACCGTGAAGAAAGAAATTAACACAATAATACAAACAGATAAAATAATTATCAGTTTGTTTTTTTTGATTAAAATAATCATAATTATTCCAATCCAGAAATATTTTTATTTCTTTCTGCTCTTAATCCAGACTCGACAGTATTATCTCTTGGATAAATAGGAATATTTTCCACAAATACAGGAGTGACTTTTTCTTTTTTAGACCTAGCTTTTGAATGCTTTTTAGGTATTGATATTTTTACAGATAAAAATATCAAAGTAATTCCTGAGATTATTATAAAAGCAGTCTTCCAAGAACCAGGGAAGCCAAGAAATGGAATAATGAATACAAATATTCCCAGGAAAAACGTGCTCTTATTGCTTATCATTCCGATATTATACATTGAGCACAACTTTTCGCAAAATTATATAACCTCTACCATTAACATATTAGTAGATAGTCCTTTTGTGTTAAAAGGAACTCCACCTGTAACAACTACTTTGTCGCCCTTCTTTACCAATTTTTCTTTTAAACAATATGCTCTAACCATTTTTATAACATCCTGTATAGAATCATATCTAGGAACTGTTACTGCTTTACAACCAAAAGAAAGACTTAATTTATTTGAAGTAGATTCATGTGAAGTAAGTGCGAGTACAGTAGCTTGTGGTTTATGTCTAGAAACCATTCGAGCAGTAAAACCAGAATCAGTTAGAGCAACAATGACTTTTGCACCAACATCGTGTGCAGTTTTTACAACTGAACTTGTTATAGAATCAGATAATTTTGTATCACCATTTACTCCAACTCTCACTATTTCCCTTTCAGGATAATTTGCCTCTATCTCAGCTGCAACAGTAGCCATAACAGTAACAGCATTTATAGGAAACTCGCCTAATGTTGTTTCCTCTGAAAGCATAACCGCATCTGTACCATCCAAAATAGCGTTTGCCACATCAGAAACTTCTGCACGAGTAGCAACAGGGCTTTTTATCATAGACTCCATCATCTGAGTTGCAGTGATAACTGGCTTTCCAGCATCATTACATTTCTGAATCATCATTTTCTGATAACTTGGAACTTTCTGATATGGAACCTCGATAGCCAAATCTCCTCTAGCGATCATCAACCCATCAACTAATGAAATAATCTCATCAATATTTTTTACAGCTTGTGGAGTTTCAATCTTGGCAATGATTCCAGCATTACATTTTTTCTTTTTCAATATTTCTCGAAGCTCAACAATATCTGAAGGCTTTCTTACGAAAGATAGGGCTATGAAATCAACTTTGTTTTTTATACCAAACTCTACATCTTTTAGATCCTTTTCAGTTAAACAACTCATTGAGATATCTGTATCAGGAAGGTTAACTCCTCTCCTTCCTTTTGTATTTCCACCAACAATTATTTTACAAGTAACTTCATTTCCTTTTATACTCAAAACTTCAAACTGTTTCTTTCCATCATCAACCATAACCTTATCTCCAGGTTTAACTTCCTTTGGAAATTCCTTGTAGTTAATAGAAACTTTTTTCTCATCTCCAACAACCTTTTCAGTAGTAATAATAATTTTATCTCCGCTTTTTAACTCAACTCTTTCTTGATAAAAATCACCTAGACGAATTTTAGGTCCGGACAAATCTTGCAGGATAGCAGCACTCATACCTGTTTTCTTCATAGCAGAACGTAAATTGTTTACTCGGTTTTGGTGTTCAGCAAAATCTCCGTGTGAGAAATTTAATCTCATAACGTTCATACCAGCCTTTAACATTTTTGTAAGCATTTCTTCGCTCTCTGTAGCTGGACCTATTGTTGCAACTATCTTTGTCTTTTTCATCTTTAAATTTTTATCAATAATAAAATCCGTAAACGGTAAAATGTGCCGAAACGAAGCCGTTATTCTAACCTATTTTTTACTTTTTATCAACCGTACCACCTCTCACCTCTTTTCCCAAAACCGTAGCATTCTCATCAAAACTATAAGAATGAACCTCTCCTGTACCAACCTCTACATTTTCAATATCCAAATCACTTAAACTCTCCAAATGTTTTATTAAAGCTCTCAGAGTGTTACCGTGAGCAACCACTAAAACATTTTTACCACTCATCAAATCCTTCTTTATATTTTCCTCATAGTAAGGCATTACCCGAGTATGAACATCTTTTAACGTCTCACCTTCTGGAATTTTTGTATCCCACCCTCTTCGAATTGAATTAAACATTTCTTCTCCAACCTCATCTTTTACTTGCCACTTATTTTTTCCGGTATGGATTCCATAATGGCGCTCTCTAAGAGCTTCACTTGGAATATTTGTTAAATGATTTTTTCCTGTAGAATTTTTTATTTCCTCAAAAGTTTGATGTGTCCTTTTCAAATCAGATGTATAAACAACATCAATATTTTCATCTTTCAGAAACTCACCAGCGGCTCTAGCTTCTTCTCTACCTTCCTCAACAAGTTCCACATCAGTCCAACCAGTCCACTGGCCTAGTTTATTCCACTCAGACTTTCCATGTCTTACCAAAAATAGTTTAGCCATATTAGTTTACTTTAAAACATTTCTTGCCTGGGAATACTGCTTTCTTACCAAGAGACTCCTCTATTCGAAGCAATTGGTTATACTTTGCTGTTCGCTCTGAACGACAAAGTGAACCTGTTTTTATCTGTCCTGTTCCTAGACCAACAACAAAGTCAGCAATAGTTGCATCCTCTGTCTCACCTGATCTGTGAGAAATAATAGACGTAAATCCAGCTTTTCGTGCCATCTGGATTGCATCTATTGTTTCAGAAACAGTGCCTATCTGGTTTAGTTTAATCAAAATAGAATTTCCAGCTTTCTGATCGATTCCCATCTTTAGTCGGTTTATATTTGTCACAAACAAATCATCTCCAACTATTTGCACCTTTCCACCAAGCGTCTTTGTCATTAGTTTATAACCCTCCCAGTCATCCTCTGAAAGTCCATCCTCGATAGAAACAATAGGAAACTTCTTTACCCAGTCAGCATAGAATGCAACCATCTCTTCAGATGACAAAACTTTTCCCTCTGTCTCTAAGTGATACTTTCCATCTTTGTATAGCTCACTTGCAGCACCATCGATAGCAATACCAACATCCTTTCCTGGAGTAAGTCCTACATTTTTTACAGCCTCAAGTATTATCTCGATAGCAGCCTCGTTTGAAGGAAGTGACGGCGCGTATCCACCCTCATCACCTACTGATGTGTTTAGTTTTCTAGCCTTCAAAAGTTTCTTTAGCTCGTGGAAAATTTCAGTTCCCCACTGCAGAGCCTGCGCAAATGACTTTGCCCCAACTGGCATAACCATAAACTCCTGCAAGTCTGTAGAATTCTCTGCATGCTTTCCTCCATTTAGAATGTTCATCATTGGTACTGGAAGAGAAACAGCTTTTGTTTTTGAAATATCTTTAAAGTATTTCCAAAGAGGTTTTTTCATTGAAACCGCCTGTGCTTTTGCAAAAGCCATTGAAACTCCAAGGATTGCATTTGCGCCAAGTTTTGTTTTGTTTTCTGTCCCATCTAGTTCGATAAGCATAGTGTCCAGTACTTTCTGATCAAGAGCTTTTCCTTTCAATGTTTTTGCAATAGTTGTGTTTACATTTGCTACCGCTTTCAAAACTCCCTTGCCTCCGTATCTTTTCTTATCACCATCTCTGAGCTCACAAGCTTCATGACTACCAGTTGACGCACCTGAAGGTACAGCCGCTCGTCCGAATGAGCCATCTTGTAAAAATAAATCAACCTCTACTGTTGGGTTACCTCTAGAATCCAGAATTTCTCTACCAATGACTTTTGTGATTTTTTGCACGGAATTTATAAATTAAATTATTAAAAAAAATATTATACAGGAAATAAAGTTTGGTAACAACAAAATCCCCTTACGGGGATTTTGTGTAACTTACTTTGTGCGCGTACCAGGTGAAATTGGGTTGGGACCCAATTGTAAAACCTTGAGCATTCTGTAATCAGAAAGCGAAAGGTGTACTGCTCCTGTAAGGAGGCGAAACTTTTACCTCACGAGTGAGAAATGATGTTTTCATTTCACAAGACCTTTTGTGAGCTTTTTCAGAAGAATAATTCTAAACTACTTTGTTTTGTGCGCGTACCAGGATTCGAACCTGGGACCTCACGAGTATCAGTCGAGCGCTCTAGCCAACTGAGCTATACGCGCACAAAACAAATTAATACTTATTCTTCTGAAAAAGATCCAAAAGGTGTACTGTTCATGTAATGAAGCTGTCGAGCGCGGGAGCCAACGAAAGCTTTCGCGCACAAAAACAAGCTACTAAAATACCTGCAAAATATAACAGAAAAAGTGATTTTTAACAAACGAAAAGGGCCAGCGCATGGCGCTGACCCAAAACGAAATTCCCGGTCTAACGAGACTGTTGCCGTCGAACAATCTGACTCGACGGCTCAGTTCGCACATCCCGGTTGACATAACTCTCACCAACCTCGGGATGCACACTGACCGAATCATCGTCTGTGAAGAGCTCGTGCAGATCTCCTGGGAAAGACTTGAAGTCTTCCCACTTGATCAACGCGACCGAGAGAAGAAGGCTGAGAACCGCAAGCCAGGCAACCGTCTTGACGATCACCTCTTCCCACTCCTTGCCGAGCAGAAAAAGTGCACCGAACAAAACGACCGCCATTGAGCCGAACAACGAACCAGTGATCTGGCGAACATTCGTGTTCATTCTGACCTCTCGACTTTAGTGGGTTAATCCCCACATTTCTATCAATAATTATACAACATATTATATATAAAAGTCAAGTAGTTATTACACCTATTTTATACAACAAAAAACCGCCATTTCTGGCAGTTTTTTGAATATCATCCTTTATTTTGTTCCGTTCTACTCCATTCTTCCATGGTTCCAGATTGTTTTAGGACGACAATCATAGTCCATTATGTGCTCAATTGAAGCACACAATACCGACTCACATTCTATCTTCCGAAGAAGTTAGACTTTTGTATCACTAAGTGATACAGGTTTCAAATTGAATTAATCCACGAGCAGCTTCCGCTACCCGTGCCTTGTTACGACTTACTCCCTGTTACCGAATTTACCGTGGTCCAGTATACACTGGCCTTCGGGTATTCCCGGTTCCCTTGAGTTGACGGGCGGTGAGTACAAGACTTGAGAACGTATTCACCGCGGTATAGCTGACCCGCGATTACTAGCAATTCCAACTTCATGAGGTCGAGTTTCAGCCCTCAATCTGAACTGGGGCGACTTTTATTAGGATTAGCTCAGGGTTTCCCCGTCGCGACCCGTTGTAGTCGCCATTGTATTATGTGTGTAGCCCAAGGTATCAGAGGGACATGCTGACCTGGCGTCATCCTCACCTTCCTCTCAGCTCTTTATTCGCGAACGAACATAAAGTGACAGAAACGGGACGTCCCGAATCAATTTCCTTCTTCTACTTTCTACTTCTTATTTTTATAGATATCGTTTCATCTCGTTTCTATTACTTTAAGTCCGCTCGTGCTCAAAGAGCTGAGCAGTCTCGCCTGACACTTGTAACAGACAACGAGGGTTGCGTTCGTTACCCCACTTAAGGGAACAATTCAAATCACGAACTGACGACGGCCATGCATCA